>NZ_CAWQKG010000001.1:0-122178 GCF_963895295.1 Aeromonas sp. sia0103
TTGCCTGGCGGCCATAGCGCCGTGGAACCACCTGATCCCATGCCGAACTCAGAAGTGAAACGCGGTAGCGCCGATGGTAGTGTGGCATTCGCCATGCGAGAGTAGGACACTGCCAGGCTCCTAATTACGGTCACAGCGATGTGATTGGTCGTGCAGCGACGTAAGGTTGTTGCGGACAACAGATTTAGATAACGCACACAGTGTGTTCTTTACCGGTTAGTGTGCTGATATGGCTCAGTTGGTAGAGCGCATCCTTGGTAAGGATGAGGTCCCCAGTTCGACTCTGGGTATCAGCACCAGTTTTAAGTTAGTGATACAGCTTTTGCCTGACGGCAATAGCGCCGTGGAACCACCTGATCCCATGCCGAACTCAGAAGTGAAACGCGGTAGCGCCGATGGTAGTGTGGCATTCGCCATGCGAGAGTAGGACACTGTCAGGCACCTATTTAGAAGAGGCCTCCCATGCGGGAGGCCTTTTTGCTTTGGTGTTTTTTCCTGTTCTGATGGGTTTCTTTTAGTAAAAATGCTGGGCTGCCAGCATGTTGCCCGTTACTCTTGGACTGGTATTGTCGCGAGTCATCGCCAGAGGAGTATGCATGGCCACATTGAAGGAAATAGCGCTGGAGGCGGGGGTTTCCCAGGCCACGGTGTCACGGGTGCTCAATGAGGATCCGACGCTGAGCGTCAAGGAAGAGACCAGGCAGAAGATCTTCGAGATTGCCGAGCGACTGGAGTACAAGACCAGCAGCGCCCGCAAGGGGGTGCACAAGAGCAAGCTGCACTTTCTGGCGGTCTATGCCTACCCGCAGAGCACCGAGGTCAACGACCCCTATTATCTCGCCATCCGCTACGGCATCGAGACCCAGTGTGCCCGCCTCAACATCGAGCTGACCCATTTCTACAACGGTGCCGAAGGGCGTGAGCTCTCCGCCGTCGACGGCATCCTGGTCATCGGTCATCTGCCGCCGGAGCGCCTCGCTGCGCTGTATTCTCTTTCTGCCCAGCTGGTGTTCGTGGATTGCCGCTCCGAGGGGGAGTTCGATTCGGTGGACGTGGATCTGGCGTTGATCAGCCAGCAGGTGGTGGACTTCTTCATCGCCCAGGGGCATGGCCGCATCGGCTACATAGGTGGTCAGGACGAGGCACCGGATCTGCGGGAGCTGGCCTTCCTCGACTATGGCCAGCGACTGGGAGTGGTGCGGGAGAACGACCTCTATCGCGGCGATTTCTCCAGCGCCTCCGGCTATCGGCTGGCGAAGGAGATGCTGGCCGGCGACTGGCCCCGTGCCCTGTTCGTGGCCTCTGACTCCATCGCCATCGGCGTGCTGCGGGCGATCCACGAGAAAGGGCTGGCCATTCCCCTGCAGATCGAGCTGATCAGCGTGAACGACATTCCGACCGCCAAGTTTACCTTCCCGCCGCTCTCCACGGTTCGGATCCACTCCGAGTTGATGGGCTCCCAGGGGGTCAATCTGTTGGTCGAGCGGCTGCGCGACGAGCGGGAAGTGCCGCTGCGGGTGCTGGTTCCCAGCCGACTGACCCTGCGCGGCACCACTCGGTAGTTTTAGTAAAATTATCCTTCCCCTGTTGCTCCATATCCCTATGGAGCAACGGCCTTCCTCCCTCCTGCATTGACTCCTACCATCAAGAAAAAAACTTAAGTATTTGTTTTTAAATACTATACATCTATCTCTTGCTGACCCCGCCAATATCTATGCCATTCAGGCAGACAGCCCCCTCTTTTATCTCCTGCTTCTGATCCCGCTCACAAATTGGGCTATCTTATGTGATCAGGTTAAAACTTTACCGATTATCATCTGATATTTAGTAAATGTTTATCTAGAGTTTACCCAGCTACCTTGCCTTGTTCCGGGAGGACATGTGAATAACTGGGAAAACGTTCAATTCGTTGGTGAACACAGACTGGCACCCCGTGCCTACTTCTTCTCTTATGCCGACAGCTCTGCGGCCGCCACCCTGCAACGGGAGCTGAGTCGCCGCTTCCTCTCCTTGAGCGGCCAGTGGCAGTTCCATTACTTCGAACATCCCCTGCAGGTGCCGGAGGCCTTCTATCACAGCCCCATGAGCGACTGGGGTCAGATCACGGTGCCCAACATGTGGCAGATGGAAGGCCACGGCCATCTGCAATACACAGACGAAGGTTTTCCCTTCCCCATCGATGTGCCCTTCGTGCCGAGCAACAACCCCACCGGCGCCTACCAGCGCGGCTTCACGCTGAGCCCGGCCTGGGCGGGCGAGCAGGTGATCATCAAGTTCGATGGGGTCGAGACCTACTTCGAGGTCTATGTGAACGGTCAGTATGTGGGCTTCAGCAAGGGCAGCCGCCTCACCGCCGAGTTCGACATCAGCGCCCATGCCCAAACCGGCGAGAACCTGCTGTCGGTGCGGGTGATGCAGTGGGCGGATTCAACCTACATCGAAGATCAGGACATGTGGTGGATGGCGGGGATCTTCCGCGACGTCTACCTGGTGGGCAAGACAGCCGTCCATGTACAGGACTTCTTCATCCAGACAGCGCTGGCCGACGACAACCAGAGCGCCACCCTGAGCTGCGACATCGCGCTTGAGAATCTCGGCGAGTCGGCTCGGGATCACCGGCTGGTCTGGTCCCTGCTGGATCAGGGGAGCGAGATCGCCAGCGGCGCGCTCGACAGCCTGACCATAGATGGCAAGCTCGACTGTCGCTTCAGCCTGGATCTGGTGAACCCCCATCTGTGGAACGCCGAAGATCCTTACCTCTACCAGCTGCAGCTGTCGCTCTATAACGAGCGAGGTGAGCTGCTGGAGGTGATCCCCCAGCGGGTCGGGGTGCGCGAGATCACCGTCAAGGACGGGCTTTTCTACGTCAACGGTCGCTACCTCAAGCTGCACGGGGTGAACCGCCACGACAACGATCACCTCAAGAGCCGGGCCGTCGGCATGGATCGGGTGGAGCGCGACCTAGTGCTGATGAAGCAGCACAACCTCAACTCGGTGCGCACCGCCCACTACCCGAATGACCCGCGCTTCTACGAGCTGTGCGACCAGTACGGCCTGTTCGTGATGGCGGAGACCGACGTGGAGACCCACGGCTTCGCCAACGTCGGCGATCTGAGCCGCATCACCGATGACCCCTCCTGGGAGCCGGTGTTCGTGGACAGGATCGAGCGCCACGTCCACGCCCAGAAGAACCACCCCTCCATCATCATCTGGTCCCTGGGCAACGAGTCCGGCTACGGCTGCAACATCAGGGCCATGTACCAGCGCTGCAAGGCGATCGACCCGACCCGGCTGGTGCACTACGAGGAGGATCGCGACGCCGAGGTGGTGGATGTGGTCAGCACCATGTATTCCCGTGTCTCCCAGATGAACTGTTTCGGCGAGTTCCCGATGGACAAGCCACGCATCCTCTGCGAATACGCCCACGCCATGGGCAACGGCCCGGGCGGCCTCAGCGAATACCAGCAGGTGTTCGATCGTCATCCCCACATTCAGGGCCACTACATCTGGGAGTGGTGCGATCACGGCATCCTGGACCAGGACGAGCAGGGTCGCGCCGTCTACAAGTACGGCGGTGACTACGGCGACTACCCCAACAACTACAACTTCTGCATGGATGGCCTCATCTATCCGGATCAGACCCCGGGGCCTGGCCTGCGCGAATACAAGCAGGTGATCTGCCCGGTCAAGATCCGCGCCCTGGATGCGGCCAGCGGCCGGCTGGAGCTGGAGAACCGCCATTGGTTCTCGAACCTGGACGACATCCGCCTGCTGATCGAGGTGAAGGCCGAGGGCGAGTTGCTGGCCAGCCAGCAGCTCCGGCTGGAGGGTATTGCCCCCGGCGCCATCACCCCGCTGCAGCTTGATCTGCCATCCCTCGACGGTCGGGAGGCCTTCGTCCAGCTGAGGGTCATCAAGGCCAGCGCCACCCGCCATAGCCCGGCGGGTCATGAACTCGGCCAGTACCAGTTCCGGCTCAAGGAGTCGACTCGCCAGCTGCAGCCCTTTGCCAACCCCAACGCTACGGCGCTGAAGATCGCCGACGAGCGGCTCGCGCTGACCCTGACCGGCAGCGGCTTCGCCCTGCGCTTCTCCCGCCTCGACGGCAAGCTGGTGAGCTGGCAGCAGGATGGCATGGAGCTGATTGAGCGGGCGCCGCGCCTCACCTTCTTCAAGCCGATGATCGACAACCACAAGCAGGAGTACGAGAGCCTGTGGCACCCGAACCACCTGCAGATCATGCAGGAGCACTTCCGCACCCTGAGCTGGCGTCAGCTGGGTGAGGCGGTCGAGGTGACGGTGGAGAGCCTGATCGCGCCGCCGGTGTTCGACTTTGGCATGCGCTGCCGCTACGTCTACACCCTGAGCCCGAACGGCCAGCTGCATGTGGCCCTCAGCGGCCAGCCTTATGGCGGTTATGACGACATCATTCCCAAGATCGGCTTCGAGCTGGGGATCCGCCAGGACCTCGATCGGGTGCACTACTTTGGCATGGGGCCGGGGGAGAACTACCAGGACAGCCGCCAGAGCAACTGGATCGACTGCTTCCAGAGCACTGTGGCCGAGATGTGGGAGCACTACCCCTTCCCGCAGGACAACGGCAACCGCCAGCAGGTGCGCTGGGCGACCCTGAGCAACCGCCACGGCGCCGGCCTCTACGTGCGACCGGATGCCCCCATCAACCTGAGCGTCTGGCCCTACAGCTGGGAGCATATCCACGCCGCCCAGCACATCAACGAGCTGGAGCCCTGCGGTCATCTCACCCTCAACCTGGATCACAGGGTGCTGGGGCTGGGCTCCAACTCCTGGGGATCCGAGGTGCTGGACTCCTGGCGGGTGCGCTTCGAGCCATTCAGCTTCGGCCTGACCCTGTTGCCCATCGCCCGCGGCAACCTCAATCCGGCCGCGCTGGCCGGGATCGATCTCAGCATCAACGGCGGGAGGACGCTCGCATGATCACCCTGGACAACCTGACCCTGTTCAAAAACATCTACCGGGAGGGAAAGAAGTGGGGCCGCTGCGTGGAGGCCATCGACAACCTGCCGAACCTCAAGCCCGGCGTCTGCCACTCCATCGGTGACTCCCTCACCTACCGCCTGCAGGAGGGGGCCAGCCCGGCCACCGCCCTGTTCGAGGGGCAGCGCCGCTACTTCGACATCCACTACTACCTGGAAGGGGAAGAGACGGTGGAGTGGGCCGAGAAACGCAAACTGTGCACCGAGCAGGCCTACGACGACACCACTGACCGCGAGTGGCTGGCCGGCGAGGTGCAACAGCGCCAGCGGGTCGGCAACGGTCAGCTGGTGATCTTCGAGAACGACGAGGCCTATCGCTTCGTCGGCGATGGGTCTGTGCGCAAGCTGATCATCAAGGTGACCATCGAAGGCGGCTACTTCAAGAACAAATAACAACCAGCTGCTTCTGTACTGATAAAAGCCGGAAGGGACGGGGCTCCCCTACACCTCATGCCCCGCCCTTCCGCACACAATAACTACACGCCGGAGATGCACGATGTCTGATTCCAAACGGAATACGATAGGTAAGTTCGGGTTGCTGTCGCTCACCTTTGCGGCCGTATTCAGCTTTAACAATGTCATCAACAACAACATTGAGATCGGTCTGGCGTCAGGCCCGATGTTCTTTCTGGCCACCATTTTTTACTTTATTCCGTTCTGCCTCATCATCGCGGAATTCGTGTCACTGAATAAAAACTCCGAAGCCGGCGTCTATGCCTGGGTGAAGAGCTCCCTCGGCGGTCGTTGGGCCTTCATCTCAGCCTACACCTACTGGTTCGTGAACCTGTTCTTCTTCACCTCGCTGTTGCCGCGGGTGATCGCCTACGCCTCCTATGCCTTCCTCGGCTACGAATACATACTCACCCCGCTGGCCACCACGGGTCTGAGCATGGTGCTGTTCGCCTTTGCCACCTATGTCTCCACCAACGGCGCCAAGATGCTCGGTCCCATCACCTCGGTGACCTCTTCCCTGATGCTGCTGCTGACCCTCTCTTACATTCTGCTGGCGGGTGCGGCCTTGATCGGTGGTGTACAGCCGGCGGACCCCATCACGGTAGAGGCGATGATCCCGGACTTCAGCTGGGCCTTCCTGGGTATCACTACCTGGATCTTCATGGCGGCCGGTGGCGCGGAATCGGTCGCCGTCTACGTGAATGACGTCAAGGGCGGCTCCAAATCCTTCGTGAAGGTGATCATCATCGCCGGGATCTTCATCGGCGTGCTCTACTCCGTCGCCTCCCTGCTGATCAACGTCTTCGTACCGAGCGGCACTCTGAAATATACCGGCGGCTCGGTGCAGGTATTCGAAGGGCTGGCCTCCTACTTTGGTCTGCCCGCCATCTTGATGAACCGCTTCGTGGGGCTGGTCTCCTTCACCGCCATGTTCGGTTCCCTGCTGATGTGGACCGCCACCCCGGTGAAGATCTTCTTCTCCGAGATCCCGGCCGGCATCTTCGGCAAGAAGACGGTCGAGCTGAACGAAAACGGCGTGCCGGCCCGCGCGGCCTGGATCCAGTACCTGATAGTGCTGCCCCTGATGCTGATCCCGACCCTGGGCTCCAACACGGCCCAGGACCTGATGAATACGGTGATCAACATGACGGCGGCCGCCTCCATGCTGCCCCCCCTGTTCATCATGCTGGCCTACCTGAACCTGCGCCTGAAGCTGGATCACCTGCCACGGGATTTCAAGATGGGCTCACGTGCAACCGGGATCGCCGTGGTCTCGGTGCTGATCGCCATCTTCTCGGTTGGTTTCCTCGCATCCACCTTCCCGACCGGCGCCGACATCATGACCATCGTCTTCTACAACGTGGGCGGGATAGTGATCTTCCTGGGCTTCGCCTGGTGGAAATACAACAGATACGAAGCCTCCCTGAGCGATGAGGCGCGCGCAAAAGAAGCCCAGCCGGCCGCGCAGGTCGCCATATCCCCCCTGACCAAACCGGCCTGAGTGGCCAAGAAAGAGATAAACCGGGTGGCGGCGGCCACCCGTTACCGGTTGAACCACAGAGCACAAGGAGAATGGAATGAGCGAGACGATCGAGTTTGCCGAATTCAAACGGGTCGAGATGAAAGTGGGCAGGGTGCTGGAGGTGGTGCGCCATCCCGGGGCTGACAAACTCTATATCGTCCAGATAGATGTGGGTGGCGAGCGGCCGCTGCAGACGGTCACCAGTCTGGTGCCCCATTACAGCGAAGAGGAGCTGATGGGCAGCGAAGTGGTGGTGCTGACCAACCTCAAGCCGACCAAGATGCGCGGCGAGCGATCCGAGTGCATGTTGCTCTGCGCCGAGACCCAGGACGAGAGCCAGAGCGTGCTGTTGCAGCCCCGGGTGCCGATGGCGCCGGGCACCCCGATAGTGTGAGGGCGGGATGACGCCAGCCCGGGCCAGCTTGCGGTGCCCAGGCCAACAATAACAAGAGAGTAAACGGCCCGGCCAGCAGGCAGGCGCCGAACACATTCAGAGTCATGGCGCCCTCATGCGAAGGGGCGTGAACCCACCGGAGGACAATATGTCTGAATCAGTACGCGGCACCATAGGCAAGTTTGCCCTGTTGTCGATGACCTTTGCCGCCGTGTTCAACGTGCGCAACATCGTCAACAACAACATCGAACTGGGGCTGAGCTCGGCCCCCGTTTTCCTGCTGGCCACCATCGTCTATTTCATCCCCTTCGTGTTCATCATTTCCGAGTTCGTCTCGGCGAACAAGCACTCGGAATCGGGCATGTATGACTGGCTCAAGAAACCGCTCGGCACCCGGATGGCCTACCTCGGCTCCTTCCTCTACTGGTTCGTGAACCTGTTCTGGTTCGTCTCCCTGCTGCCGAACGTCATCGCCTACGCCTCCTACGCCATGCTGGGGTATGAATATAGCTTCTCCCCCATGGTGACCTCGGTCATCTCCATAGCGCTGTTCGCGGCGGCGACCCATATTTCCACCAAGGGGGCGACCTGGCTCGGCAAGATTGCCGAGCTGGTGGCCTACGGGGTGTTCGCCCTGTTCGCCATCTATGTGCTGGGGGCCCTGATGGCGCTGGGGGGCGATCACGTGCCGGCCCAGCCCATCACGCTGGAAGCCATGACCCCCACCATCAACTGGGCGACGCTCGGCATCATGTGCTGGATCTTCCAGGCGGCCGGTGGCGCCGAGACGGCGGCGGCCTACCTCAATGACGTCAAGGGCGGCCAGAAGTCCTTCATCAGGGTGATTATCACCGCCGGTGTGATCATAGGTGCCATGTATGCCATCGGCTCGGTGCTGGTCAACGTCTTCGTGCCGCGGGAGAGCCTCACCTACGCCGGCGGCATGGTGGAGATCTTCACCGGCATGGCGCAGTACTTCCAGCTGTCGGAGGCGCTGGTCGGCCGGGCGGTCGGGGTGGTGCTGTTCATCGCCATGTTCGGCTCCATGATGATGTGGACCTCGGCGCCGGTGAAGATCCACTTCTCCGAGATTCCCCAGGGCGTCTATGGCGAGAAGACCACCCAGCTCAACGAGCATGGGGTGCCGGTACGCGCCGCCTGGTGGCAGTTCGTGTTCGTGTTCGTGATGCTGGTGGTCAACGGCTTCGGCTCCGAATCGGTGCAGCAGATGATGAACACCGCCATCAACCTCACCGCGGGCACCGCCATGCTGCCGCCGATCTTCATCATGGTGGCCTACTTCGTGTTCCGCTGGAAACACGATGACACCCCCCGCGAGTTTCGCATGGGCTCGCGCCGGTTCGGCATGAGCGTGGTGTCTGTGTTGATCGCCATCTTCGTGATCAGCATGAGCGCCTCCGCCTTCCCGACCGGGGTGGATCTGGTGCGCGCCTTCTTCATCAACGTCTTCATGACGGCGGTGTTCTCGGCGCTGGCCTACTGGTGGATCTCCCGCTTCGAGAAGCGTCAGGCTCGCAAGCTGGCCACCGGCGACAAGGCCCCTGGCCAGGGTGCCAGCCTGGCCAAGTAACACCGCACCGCGGTTTTCAAACAGCACGGGTGGCCCAGGGGCCACCCGTTTTTTTGTGCCATCTGCGCCTGGTGGCGAGCCCGGCTGTGCCAGCTCGCTCAGCAGCAAGCCGAAGGCGTTTAATTTCGGCGGTCTCCCTCAACTTTGCGCCTCCCCGTTATCGGGGTAAGCTGGGTCCGTTTCGACGGGAGGTGCCAGACATCTCCCGCTCTGCTGCTTGTCGTCCCTTGTCCCGACCTCCTCGCGAGGGCGGGGTCCGTTTGCTGATGGAGACCGCTCGTGCGTCTGGATCCCTTTACCTCTGTGCTTATCCTGGTGGTCACCCTGGCCTCCCTCTTCCCCTGCGAGGGTCAGGTGGCCGTCTGGTTCGCGCTGCTGACCAAGTTGGCGGTGGCCATGCTGTTCTTCATGCACGGCGCCAAGCTGTCGCGCCAGAGCCTGCTGGCGGGGCTGGGCCACTGGCGGCTGCACCTGGTGGTGATGGCCAGCACCTTCCTGCTGTTCCCGCTGCTGGGGCTGCTGCTCAGCCCGCTGGTGCCGCAATGGCTGAGCCCGGCCATCTACCTCGGTTTCCTCTATCTGTGCGCGCTGCCCGCCACAGTGCAGTCGGCCATCGCCTTCACCTCCATGGCGGGGGGCAATGTGTCGGCGGCGGTGTGCAGCGCCTCGGCCTCCAGCATCCTCGGCATATTCCTCTCGCCGGTGCTGGTGGGCATGATGATCAACGTGCAGGGGGAAGGCATAGACACCTGGCACTCCATCCAGGCCATCATGGTGCAGCTGATGCTGCCGTTCGTGCTGGGTCATCTGTCACGGCCGCTGATCGGCCGCTGGGTCGACAGCCACAGGCCGCTGATCGGCAAGCTGGATCAGAGCTCCATCCTGCTGGTGGTCTATGTGGCCTTCAGCGAGGCGGTGGTGCAGGGGATCTGGCACCAGGTCGGCTGGTACGATCTGGCCAGCATAGTGCTGCTCAGCTGCGTGCTGCTGGCGCTGGTGCTGGGCTGGAACGTCTGGATCAGCCGCCGCCTCGGCTTCGACAAGGCGGACGAGATCACCATCGTCTTCTGCGGCTCCAAGAAGAGCCTGGCCAACGGGGTGCCCATGGCCAACGTCATGTTCCCGGCCGCCAGCGTCGGGGTCATGGTGCTGCCGCTGATGATCTTCCACCAGATCCAGCTGATGGTGTGCGCCGTGCTGGCGCGCCGCTATCACGAGCAGGGGGCCCGCCCCCTGGTCCCCGAGCGGGAGCAGTGATTTCGCCGCGGTGAAAAAAGAGGGAGGCCATAGGCCTCCCTCTTTGCATTCCCCGGCTGGGCGCCCTCAGCGTTTGCGCCAGACGGTCAGCTGCGCCACCGTGTGCTGGTACTTGCGGGCGGTCTCGCGGATGACGAAGGGGACGTCCCGGGGTGGGCACAGCTCCTCAAACTGTGCCGCCAGCAGCCGCTGCAGCGCCTGATGGGTGGACAGCGCCTCGCCATTTTCCCGGATGCCGCCGAGCCAGTTCGCCTTGGGGGTGTAGTCGGTCAGCCAGGTGTAGGGGCTGGTGAGCAGCAGCAGGCCGCCGCTGCGCAGGCGGGGGGCTATGTCGCGCAGGAAGCGGGCGGGTTCGCGCAGTCGATCGATCAGGTTGGAGGCGAGCACCAGATCGTAGTGGTCGTACTTGGGCTTGAGGTTGCAGGCATCCCCCTGGCTGAAGTGGACGCGATCCGCTTGCGCAGGCCCGAGGTCGTGACTCGACAGCCGCGCCTCGCAATACTCCACCAGTTCCCCCTCCACCGGCATGGCGTAGCGGAAGCTGTCCTGGCTGGCGAGGGAGAGCGCCACGTCGATGAAGCGGGCCGAGTAGTCGACCCCGTCCACATGCTGGAAGTGGCGGGCCAGCTCGAAACTGGCGCGGCCGGTGGCGCAGCCGATGTCCAGCGCCCGCTGGTGGTTGCCGCACAGCTCGCCAGCCAGATCGGCCAGGGTCTTGGCGTAGTTGGCCACCCCGAAGTGGGTCGGACCGTACTGGAAGTCCAGGTATTGGGCGACCAGGGTGTCGGTTTCGTAAGGATTCACTGTGATGGCTTCCTGATAGCGGGAGACCAGATAGCGGAAGCCCGCATGCTGGAAGAAGTGGCGGCGGAAGGCGTAACGGGACGACTTGAGCGCCTCGTTGCCGGTGCTTGCCCAACTGCCGCCCTTGATGAGGCTGTGCTTGCCATCGAAGGTGGGGGTGGAGAAGTCATCGTAGAGCGGGTGCACCCGAAAGCCGTCGAAGCCATCGATGGCGGTGCTGGTCCATTGCCAGACGTTGCCCACCAGATCGAAGAAGCCGGCCTGCGGGCAGGCATCCACCGGGCAGGGGGAGGCGAAGCGCGCCAGGTTGAGGTTGCCGGGTGCCTCGATCCAGTCCGGCTGATCCCCCGCCAGCGACTCGCGCAGCAGCGCCCACTCCGCCTCGCTCGGCAGCTGGATGGGCAGGCCGGTCTGGGCCGCCTTCCAGCGACAGAAGGCGGCGGCCTCCAGCTGATTCACCTCGACCGGCCAGTCCCAGGGCATGGCCACCCGCTCGGTCATCAGCCGCAGTTGCAGCTGCTCGGGCTCGGCCGGGGAGCCGAGCCAGAAGCTGGGCATCTGCGCTTTGGCATACTGGCACCAGCCCCAGCCTTCGTCATCCCACCAGGCCTGCTGGCGGTAACCACCGGCCTGGACGAACGCGAGGTATTCGGCATTGCTCACCAGCATGCGGCTGGCCTGGAAGGAAGGGATCTCGATGTGGCGTTCGCCGTATTCGTTGTCCCAGCCGTAGGTGGCGTCCTGCTTGCCGAGGCGTACCCGCCCCGCCGCCACCGGCAGCAGATCGTTGAGGGGCACCTCGTCGATGCGATGGCAGGCCTCGCCGCAGCTGGGCCACTGGGGCTGGGATCGCACCCAGGCCAGCGGCAGCTGGCGGATCAGCACGCTGGAGGTCTCGAGGTGGATGCGCTCGTGCTCTGTCCCCATCAGGATGACCCAGGCCGGGCTCTGCCAGTCGATGGGCAGGGTCAGTGGCATCTGCTGGATGAAGTCGATCACCCGGGCGCGCACCTTGGCGCGGTAGTGTCGCAGCTCGGCCACCCCGGGCCAGTCGTAGTGGGTCTCGTCCAGATCGTCCCAGCTCATCTCATCCACCCCGATGGCGACCATGGCCTCGATGCGGGGGTCGATGCGGCTGTCGATCAGGCGGGCTGCCAGCAACTTGTTGATGAAGAAGGCGGCGGTGTGGCCGTAGTAGAAGATGAGCGGATGACGCAGCGGGATCGCCTTGTTGAACCAGGCGCGCTCATCGGCCAGGCAGTCGAACAGGCTGTCGTAGAGTGCGAAGGTCTGGCAGAAGTAGTCGAGCAGCTCGCGCCGTTTCAGCTCGGGATCCTCACCGGTCAGCAGCGGGGTGCGGGTCGGGGCAGGCAGGCCGCTGGTGCTGGCGAACTGGTGGCTGGCTTGGGTCACGCTTTGACTCCTCGTTGGCAGTGAAGACTGACATGACAGTGATGGCGACAAGGCCGCCATGGCGGGCCGTATGGGCAACAGGCTATTACTATTGGCTCAACAGACCGGTGGCACAACAGAAAACTTCCATGGCCTATCAGCGTAGTGGCCCCCGGGAGGTGCGGTCAACCGGGAGCCGCCACCCCGACTGGGGCTGGTCAGTCTGACCAATTTGTGGTCTAAATGACTCTCTGTTTATCGGTCAGCATGCCAAGTGATCCATATATATTGATGTAAATCATATGGTTGATGATATGGCATGGAGTTTGCCATTTTGAGAGACCAAGACATGGGATATGACCAATGACAACGAGGAATGTGGCATGACACGGATGATGGGGATGGCATTGATCCTGGGGCTGCTGAGTGGGTGCAGCTGGCAGGAGGATACCGAGGTGGTGGGGACGGGAGCCGTCATCGAGCAGCGGCAGCCGCTCGGCGAGATAGACAGGGTCGCGGCCATGGTGCCGGCGACCATACGGATCCTGGCCGGTGACGAGCCGGGGCTGAGCATCAGAGGGCAGGAGAACCTGCTGCCGCTGCTCAGCGTCACCGAGCGCGGCAACCAGCTGGAGATCGAGGTCGAGGATGGCTATAAGCTTGCCCCCACCGAGCCGCTGGAGCTGACCATCACCCTGCCCAGGTTGCGCGAGCTGGCCCTGGCGGGCAACAGCCAGGGGGAGATAGGTCACTTCAAGGGCGACAAGCTGGTGCTGTCACTGGCCGGTTCCGGCGGTATCCAGGCCCAGCGGCTGGAGCTGGACAGCCTTGAGGGCAATATCGCCGGCTCGGGCGGACTGGATCTGGGATCCGGCACAGTCCGAACGCTCGAGCTGAACATCGCCGGCACCGGTGATGTGCAGGGCAGCCGGCTGGAGAGCGGCGAGGCCGAGGTCAATATCGCCGGCAGTGGCGACGTGGAGGTTAGAGCCAGGGAGCGGCTCAACATCAACATCGCCGGCTCCGGCAGCATCGCCTACTGGGGCGACCCCAAGGTCGAGCAGCGGGTCGCGGGCTCAGGCTCGGTCACCCGCGAGGGGAGCTGAGCACGGCACGAGAAAAAGGCCCTGAAAGGGCCTTTTTTCATGGGGCGCCGTCACGGAGGCGGCTTCATTCCAGCGGGAGCTGCAGCCCCAGATCCGCATTGAGTCGCATCAACAGCCATTGCATGCCGGCGAGATGCTGGTGGTCATGGCTGGCGAGCAGGCGTACCAGCCCATCCAGCGTCACCTCGCCATAGCTGCCATAGTGGGCCCGTCGGCGCCAGGCAGAGGCAGGCAGGGCGCTGAGCCAGTCGACCGTCTGGGTTCGGGCGGCACGAAACCGGGCCAGCTGCACGGCGGGATCCTGCCGTGGGTAGTCGTTATCCTGCGCCAGCTGATAGCCATCGAGGGAGGCCAGCAGGGGCAGCGTCTCAGCCAGGGTGCGCCGGAAGCGCAGCTGATAACCCAGCATCTCTATGTCCAGCAGATGGCAGAGGTGCCCCTGGGCCGAGAAGCGCTCAGAGGGGATGCCGGCCCAGTTGGCGGGCTCCCAGTTCAGGCGGTCGCCGGGCACCTGAGCAAACAGCTGCTCGAAGCGATCCGGTGTGGCCAGCAGTGTGGTAAAGAGATTCATCCTTGATTCCTGTTCCTTGGCCAAGCCGGGCCTCGACTCTTGCCGACCCGCGAGCGCGGTTAGAGCTGTTCGCCGAGGTGACGGGCGTGGAAGCGCAGGTGCGCCTCGATGAAGCTCGCCACGAAGTAGTAGCTGTGATCGTATCCGGCGTGGCGGTTGAGCTCCAGCGGCCAGTCCTTGGTCGCCGCGATTTCGGCCAGGGCATCGATGCCGAGCTGCTCGTCCAGGAAGGGATCGTCCAGCCCCACGTCCACCAGGGTCGGCAGAGGGGTTGGCTCGTGGTGGCGCAGCAGCTGGCAGGCATCCCACTCCTGCCACAGCAGGGGGTTGTTGCCGAGATAGGCGCCGAGCGCCTTCTGGCCCCAGGGGCAGCGGCTCGGGTGGCTGATGGGGCTGAACGCCGACACCGAGCGATAGCGGCCAGGCTCGCGCAGGGCGACGATCAGGGCTCCGTGTCCCCCCATGGAGTGGCCGCTGATGGCGCGCCGAGTCGAGACCGGGAAGTGGGTCTCGATGAGCTCGGGCAGCTCGCGGGTGACGTAGTCATACATCTGGTAGTGGTCGCGCCAGGGGTTGACGGTCGCATTGACGTAGAAGCCCGCCCCCATGCCGAGATCGTAGCCGGGGTCGTCCGCGATGCCGTCACCGCGCGGGCTGGTGTCCGGCGCCACCAGGGCGATGCCCAGTTCGGCGGCGATGCGCTGGGCACCGGCCTTCTGCATAAAGTTCTCATCGGTGCAGGTGAGGCCGGAGAGCCAGTAGAGCACGGGCACCTTCTGGCCGGTGAGGGCCTGGGGGGGCAGATAGACGGCGAAGCGCATCTCGCAATCGAGCAGGTCAGAGCGGTGGCGATACTGCTTGTGCCAGCCGCCGAAGCTTTTGTTGCTGCTGATGATGTCCAGATTCATCGAAGGACTCCTGGCCCCGCCGGCCCGTTGGCGGGCGGGGCTGTCATGGCTCAGTAGTGGATGACGGTGCGGATGCTCTTGCCTTCGTGCATCAGCTCGAACGCCTCGTTGATCCGCTCAAGCGACATGGTGTGGGTGATGAAGTCGTCGAGGCGGAACTCCCCCTGCATGTAGCGCTGCACATAGCTCGGCAGCTCGCTGCGACCGCGTACCCCACCGAAGGCACTGCCGCGCCATACCCGGCCGGTGACCAGCTGGAACGGACGGGTGCTGATCTCCTGGCCGGCACCGGCGACGCCTATGATGACCGACTCGCCCCAGCCCTTGTGGCAGCACTCCAGCGCCGCGCGCATCACCTTGACGTTGCCGATGCACTCGAACGAGAAGTCGACGCCGCCGTCGGTGAGCTCGACGATCACCTCCTGGATGGGCTTGTCATAGTCGTTCGGGTTGATGCAGTCGGTGGCGCCGAGTTTGCGGGCCAGCTCGAACTTGCTCTCGTTGATGTCGATGGCGATGATGCGGCCGGCCTTGGCCAGGCGGGCGCCGATCACGGCGGAGAGGCCTATGCCCCCCAGCCCGAAGATGGCGACGCTCTCGCCCTCCTTCACCTTGGCGGTGTTCATCACGGCGCCGATGCCGGTGGTGACGCCGCAGCCGAGCAGGCACACCTCTTCCAGCGGGGCGGCCGGATCCACCTTGGCGATGGAGATCTCGGGCAGCACCGTGTATTCGCTGAAGGTGGAGGTGCCCATGTAGTGATAGATGGGCTGACCATCCTTGGAGAAGCGGGTGGTGCCGTCCGGCATCAGCCCCTTGCCTTGAGTGGCGCGGATCTTCTGGCACAGGTTGGTCTTGCCGGACTTGCAGAACTTGCACTCGCCGCATTCCGGGGTGTAGAGCGGGATGACGTGATCCCCGACCTTGACGCTGGTGACGCCCTCGCCGATGGACTCGACGATGCCGCCGCCCTCATGGCCCAGGATGCAGGGGAAGACCCCTTCCGGATCTTCACCTGACAGCGTGAAGGCATCGGTGTGGCAGACGCCGGTGGCTTTGATCCGCACCCGCACCTCACCGGCCTGGGGCGGCATGACCTCCACCTCTTCGATGGAGAGGGGCTGGCCCGGGCCCCAGGCGATGGCGGCCTTACACTTGATGCTCTGAACCTGTGCCATGGATGACGTCCTCTTGTTGAATGGGTGAACGGAAAAGGGTTCGGACGTTGAGTGTAGTTTCCCGCCGATTTGGTGATAATAAGGCTAAATCTCAAATCACTTTTACACATAGGTAATAATGTTCGGCTGGGAAGGCGTTTGTGAGTTTGTCAGCGTGGCGGAGCAGGGGGGCTTTACCCCGGCGGCGCGCAAGCTGGGGGTGTCGGTGGCCCAGGTCAGCCGGCAGGTGGCGCAGCTGGAAGATCGGCTGCAGGCCAAGCTGTTGCTGCGCACCACCCGTCAGGTGCGGCTCACCGAGCTGGGCGAGATCTATTACCGCCACTGTCGCCAGCTGCTCGACAACCTCTACGAGGCCGAGCTGGCCCTCGGCCAGCATCAGGCCCAGCCGCAGGGGCTGCTGCGCATCACGGCCCCGGTCTCCTATGGCGAGAGCCGCATAGCGCCGCTGGTGAACGACTTCATGGTGCGCTTCCCCCAGCTGGAGGTGACCCTCAACCTCACCAACCAGCTGCTGGATCTGGTGCACGAGGGGTTCGATCTGGCGATCCGGCTCGGCCATCTCAAGGATTCGACCCTGGTGGCGCGCAAGCTGGCGCAGCGGGTGCCCTATGTGTGCGCCTCGCCGGCCTACACGGTGCGGCACGGCATGCCCAACAGCCTCTCCGAGCTGTCCCGCCACCGCTGCCTGGCAGGCAATGGCGATGAGTGGCACTTCACCCTCAACGGGCAGCCCCACAGCGTGCGGGTGCGCGGCCTGCTGCAGTGCAACAGCGGCCATGCCCTGCTGGACGCGGCCCTGAAGGGGATAGGCATCATCCAGCTGCCGGACTACTACGTGAGTGAGCATCTCGCCCGGGGGGAGCTGATCGAGCTGCTGCCCGAGCTGCGGGCACCACAGGAGGGGATCTGGGCGCTCTATCCCCACAACCGCCACCTCTCTCCCAAGGTG
Source organism: Aeromonas sp. sia0103 (assembly GCF_963895295.1). Classification (NCBI taxonomy): domain Bacteria; kingdom Pseudomonadati; phylum Pseudomonadota; class Gammaproteobacteria; order Aeromonadales; family Aeromonadaceae; genus Aeromonas; species Aeromonas sp. sia0103. The sequence continues at coordinate 17,141 of NZ_CAWQKG010000001.1, forward strand.
CGGCTGCTGGTGGACTATCTGGCCGAGCGGCTGAGCGATCCCGCCCAACCCGTGCTGGTGCGGCCCATCGGCTGAGTGCTCCGGCGGTATAAACAGGCGCCATAAAAAAGGCCCACTTGCGTGGGCCTTTTGCTTGATGACGCCATGCGCCGCTATTCCCGTTCCTTGACGTAGGGGGTGCCGAGCGCCTTGGGCGCCACCGCCTTGCCGATGAAACCGGCCAGCAGGAACACGGTCAGTACGTAGGGCAGCGCCTCTATGGCCTGCACCGGGATCGGGAAATCGCCGATGCTGACCCCTTGCAGCCGGATGGCGACGGCGTCGAGGAAGCCGAACAGCAGGCAGGCCGCCATGGCGCTCCAGGGCTTCCACTTGCCGAACACCAGCGCCGCCAGCGCCATGAAGCCCTTGCCCGCGCTCATGTTGGGGATGAACTGGGCGGTCTGGGCCACGGCCAGGTAGGTGCCACCGATGCCGGCAAGCAGGCCGCCGATCATCAGCGCTGTGTAGCGCATCCGCACCACTGAGATGCCGGCGGTATCGACCGCGGCCGGTGCCTCGCCCACGGCGCGCAGACGCAGGCCGAAGCGGGTGCGGAACAGCACCCACCAGGCCAGGGGCACGGCGGCGAACGCCACGTACTCCAGCAGGGAGTGACCGCTCAGCAGTTCGCTGTAGAGCTGGCCGACGACAGGCACGTCATACAGCTCCTTGGCATAGGGCAGATCGATGGGGGCGAAGCGCGAAGCGCCGGACAGCGCCGGAGTCTGGCCGCCCTGATCGAACCAGTAACGGCCAAGGGTAACGGTCAGACCGGCCGCCAGTATGTTGATGGCCATGCCGCTCACCACCTGATCGCCGCGGTGGGTGATGGTGGAGAAGCCGTGCAGCAGGGCGAACAGGACTGAGACACCGACCCCGGCGCCCAGCCCGATCCAGGCCGAACCGGAGACCGCCGCCGCCGCACCGCTGGCGAACGCCGCCGCCAGCAGCTTGCCTTCCAGCGCGATGTTGACCACCCCGGAGCGCTCGCAGAACATGCCCGCCATGGCAGCCAGGATCAACGGTGGCGCGGTGCGTATGGTCGCATCCAGCATCAATATCAGGGTTTCGAACATGATCAGGCTCCTTTGACTTGCGCGGTTGAGCGGTTGGCAAATGCCAGATAGCACTGCTCGATGCGCGGACGCAGCATGTGCTCAAGCGCGCCGCAGAACAGGATCACCAGACCCTGCAGCACCACCACTATGTTGCGATCCACCCCGAACTCGAAGCTGAGCTCGGCGCCGCCCTGATAGAGGAAGCCGAACAGCAGGCTGGCGATGATGACGCCAACCGGGTGGTTACGCCCCATCAGGGCCACTGCGATGCCGGTGAAGCCGAAGCCTTCCACGAAGTTGAGCTTGATCTGGTGCAGCTCACCCTGCAGCACGTTGAGGGCGAAGAAGCCCGCCAGCATGCCGGAGATCACCATGGCCAGGATCACCACCTTGGGATAGGAGATGCCCGCGTAGGCGGAGGCGCTCTGACTGGCACCGACCGAACGGATCTCGTAACCCCAGCGGGTATGCCAGATGAAGACCCACACCAGCACGGCACAGATCAACGCCCAGACGAAGCTGATGTTGAGCGGGCTGTTCGGCATCGCCACACCGAAACCGGCCGCCAGCTCGCTGATCTTCGGCAGCCAGCTCGCCACGGCGAACACCTTGCTCTCGGTGGCCATGGATCCTGGCGGCTTGAACACATCGACCAGCAGGTAAGCCATCAGCGAGGCGGCGATGAAGTTGAACATGATGGTGGTGATGACGATGTGGCTGCCGCGCTTGGCTTGCAGCCAGGCCGGGATGAAGGCCCAGGCCGCGCCGAACAGGCCACCGGCGATGATGGCGAGCGGCAGCAGCAGCGCAAACGGCAGCACATCGCCGAGCAGCAGGCAGACCAGCCCCACGCCGAGGCCGCCGATATAGGCCTGGCCCTCACCGCCGATGTTGAACAGACCGGCGTGGAAGGCCACCGCCACCGCCAGACCGGTGAAGATGAAGCCGGTCGCGTAGTAGAGGGTGAAGCCTATCCCCTCGCCGGTGCCGAAGGCGCCGTACCACATGATGTCGGCGGCATCGAGCGGGTTGATGTCGAGGTAATAGAACAGGATGGCCGACACCAGGAAGGCCAGCAGTATATTGATCGCGGGCAGCACGCCCACGGAGATCCAGGCAGGAATACGTGTCTGGCTCATGGGCGAGCCTCCTTGGCAATCTCGTCTGGGACTATGTTAGCCATCATCAACCCTATGGTGCGTTCGTCCGCCTTGGCGCCATCCAGCTCACCGACGATGCGACCATCGGCGATGACCAGGATCCGGTCAGACAGGCTCATGATCTCGTCCAGCTCCACCGACACCAGCAGCACGGCCTTGCCCTTGTCGCGCATGGCGATGATCTGCTGGTGGATGTACTCGATGGCGCCGATGTCGACGCCCCGGGTCGGCTGACCGATCAGCAGCACATCCGGGTTCTGCTCCACCTCGCGGGCGATCACCAGCTTCTGCTGGTTGCCACCGGAGAAGTTGGCGGTCTTGTGGTCGGGATGGGGCGGGCGCACGTCCCACTTGTCCATCTTGGCCTGGCAATCCTGCAGGATCGCCTCCTTGTTCTGCAGCCAGCCCCTGTTGTACTGGGGGCGGCGGTGATAGCCGAGGATGAAGGCCTCTTTCGCCTCGAAGCGATTGATGAGCCCCATCTTGTGGCGATCTTCCGGGATATGGCCGAGACCGAAGTTGCGCACCATCTCGGGATCGGCCGGCTGTGCCACGCTCACCTCATGGGCCTTGCCGCCGCCGGTGATGGTGAAGCTGCCCTTGCTCGGCTGGAGGATGCCGCCGAGCAGGCTGAGCAGCTCGGACTGGCCGTTGCCGGAGACGCCGGCGATGCCGACCACTTCACCGGCCCGCACCTCGAAGCTGACGGACTTGACCCGCTCCACCTTGTTGTCATCGATGTAGCTGAGGCCTTCGACCTTGAGCTTGGCCGCGCCCGGCTGGGCGGCGCCCTTGTCGACCTTGAGGCGCACCTTGCGGCCCACCATCAGCTCGGCGAGCTGCTCCTTGTCGGTATCCTTGGTGGCGACGTGGGCCACCATCTCGCCCCGGCGCATGATGGAGACCTGATCCGTGATGGCCAGGATCTCCCGCAGCTTGTGGGTGATGAGGATGATGGTCGCGCCCTGATCCCGCAGCTTCTTGAGCACCTCGAACAGGTGATCCGCCTCTTGCGGGGTCAGTACCCCGGTCGGCTCGTCGAGGATCAGGATGCGGGCGCCGCGATAGAGCGCCTTGAGGATCTCGACCCGCTGTTGCAGGCCCACCGGCAGATCCTCCACCTTCTCGTGCAGCGGCACCTCGAGACCATAGTCTCGCGCCAGCTCGCCGAGCAACTTCTCGGCCGCCGCCAGGCTCTGGCCAAGGTGCCAGCCGTTTTCCGCGCCGAGGATGACGTTCTCCAGCACGCTGAAATTGTTCACCAGCATGAAGTGCTGGTGCACCATGCCCACGCCTGCGCCGATCGCATCTTGTGAGCCATGGGGTTTGAACGGTTTACCGTCGATCAGCATCTCGCCCTTATCGGCGTGGTAGAAACCGTAGATGATGCTCATCAGGGTCGACTTGCCGGCGCCATTTTCGCCGACGATGCCGTGAATACTGCCTTTTTGAACCTGAAGGTCGATCTGCTTGTTGGCGTACACTTCGCCGAACCGCTTATCGATACCTCTTAATTCGATGGCATAGCGATCTGTCTGGTCCATGATGCAGTCCTTGCGGGTCATGAATTAGAGACTAAAAACCGGCCCGTACGGGCCGGTCATCTTGGATTGAGAGTAGTAGCGGTGACTCAGTATTTGCAGGAGTTGTCACTCATGTAGTCGTGCACCTTGACCTTGCCGGAGATGATGTCGGCCTTGATGGCGTCAACCTTGGCCTTCATGTCCGGGGTGATCAGCTTCTCGTTGTCTTTGTCGAGTGCCCAATCCACCCCGCCTTCGGCCAGACCCAGAGTCTGGATACCCGGCTTCCAGCTGCCCTTGGCGGCGTCATCCCAGGACTTGTAAGCGGCCAGGCCAACATCCTTGACCATGGAGGTCAGCATGGTGCCAGGTTGCAGGTGGTTCTGGTTGGAATCCACGCCGATGGCCAGCTTGCCTTCATCTTTGGCAGCCTGGTAGACACCGATACCGGTACCGCCGGCGGCGGCATAGACCACGTCGGCGCCCTTGGCGAACTGGGACTTGGCCAGCTCGGCACCCTTGGCCGGGTCAGCAAAGGCGGCCGGGGTGGAGCCGGTCATGTTCTGGTACACGTCGATCTTCGGATTGATGTACTTGGCACCCTGCTCGTAGCCGCACTGGAATTTGCGGATCAGCGGGATGTCCATGCCACCCACGAAGCCGACCTTGCCGCTCTTGGAGGCGATGGCTGCCAGCGCACCCACCAGGAAGGAGCCTTCATGCTCCTTGAAGATGAGGGACTGGACGTTCGGCTTGTCGACCACCATGTCGATGATGGTGAACTGGGTTTTCGGGAATTCGGTGGCGACTTTCTCTACCGCGGAACCCATGTTGAAGCCGACGGCGACGATGGGGCTGTTGCCACGGCTGGCCAGACGGCGCAGACCCTGCTCACGCTGGGCTTCGTTCTGGGGTTCGAACTCCTTGACCTTGACGCCTTTGTCCTTGTTGTAGACTTCGACGCCATTACGGAACACGGCTTCGTTGAAGGATTTGTCGAATTTGCCGGCGGTATCATAGATGACGGCGGGATCGGAGGCTGCCTGGGCGGACAGGGCAGCGAGGGTGAGGGCGGCCACGGTGGCCAGCTTGAGCACTTTAGTCACGATCGTATCCTTGATTGTTATGTGAGGGTCCACAACCTGTTATCAGCAGGTCATAAAGCACGCCGGCTAACTGTAAGTGAGCCATCGTGTGGGTCAAGGGGATCATAAAGGAAAAACGTTTGCGTTAACGGTTTGAAATATAAGCAAATTGATTTATAAGTGTTTGTTTTTGTACTTGTTTTCAGATGTAAATGCTGCGATTAATAAGGCTCAAATGACATTTTTGTTTATATTCATGGTGTTATAAGCAAGCGTTTTCTTCCCTTGATGAAAAAGGAAGCTTCCATTGGCGCCAATCTGTGGCATGGGAGGCGGGCGATCCGCCCGTGACGGGAGCGGCCGCACGACGATTTGGTCTCTGGCCGCTCAGGCCGTATAATCGCCGCCTGTATAAATAAACAGGAGTGGTGATGGACGTTTCAACCCTGCTCGACGGGCTCAACGACAAGCAACGAGACGCGGTCGCGGCCCCTCGCAGCAATCTGCTGGTGCTGGCGGGCGCCGGCTCGGGCAAGACCCGGGTGCTGGTGCACCGTATCGCCTGGCTGATGCAGGTGGAGCGTTGTTCACCCTTCTCCATCATAGCGGTGACCTTCACCAACAAGGCGGCCGCCGAGATGCGCGGCCGGGTCGAGAAGGTGATAGGCGACGGGGTGCGCGGCATGTGGATCGGCACCTTCCACGGCATCGCCCACCGCCTGCTGCGGGCCCATCATCTGGATGCCGGCCTGCCGCAGGATTTCCAGATCCTCGACTCCGACGACCAGTATCGTCTCATCCGCCGGGTGCTCAAGGCATTGAATCTGGACGAGAAGCACTGGGCACCGCGCGCCGTGATGGGCTACATCAACGGCAAGAAAGACGAAGGCCTGCGCCCCGGCGACATCGATCTCTACGGCGATCCCGTCACCCGCACCTATCAGCAGATCTACAAGACCTATCAGGAGACCTGCGATCGCTCCGGGCTGGTGGACTTTGCAGAACTCTTGCTGCGCGCCCACGAGCTGTGGCTGAACAAGCCGCACATCCTCGAACACTACCGGGATCGCTTCCAGAACATCCTGGTGGACGAGTTCCAGGACACCAACGGCATCCAGTACGCCTGGCTGCGGATGCTGGCGGGCGAGTCCGGCAAGGTGATGATCGTCGGGGACGACGATCAGTCCATCTACGGCTGGCGCGGCGCCAAGATCGAGAACATCCAGCGCTTCCTGACCGATTACCAGGGCGCCGAGACCATTCGCCTCGAGCAGAACTACCGCTCCACCGCCAACATCCTCAAGGCCGCCAACTGCGTCATCGCCAATAACTCGGAGCGGCTCGGCAAGGAGCTGTGGACCGAGGGGGCGGAAGGGGATCCCATCTCGCTCTACGCCGCCTTCAACGAGGTGGACGAGGCCCGCTTCGTGGTCGGCCGGCTCAAGGACTGGAAGGAGAAGGGCGGCCTGCTGGCCGACTGCGCCATCCTCTATCGCTCCAACGCCCAGTCCCGGGTGCTGGAAGAGGCGCTGATGCAGGACGCCATGCCGTACCGCATCTACGGCGGCCTGCGCTTCTTCGAGCGGCAGGAAATCAAGGACGCCATGGCCTACCTGCGCCTCATCAACAACAGAGGCGACGACGCCAGCTTCGAGCGGGTCGTCAACACCCCGACCCGGGGCATAGGCGAGCGCACCCTGGAGATCTTGCGCAACAACGCCCGGGATCAGGGGCTCAACCTCTGGCAGTCGGCCAGGGTGCTGCTCAATGACAAGGTGCTGACCGGTCGCGCCGGCAACGCGGTGCGCGGCTTCGTCGATCTCATCGACGCGCTGGAGGAGAAGGTCTCCTTATTGCCTCTGCATCAGCAGGCGGACATCGCCATCCAGCACTCCGGCCTCAAGGCCATGTATCTGGCCGAAAAAGGGGAGAAATCCCAGGCGCGGGTGGAGAACCTGGACGAGCTGGTGACGGCTTGCCGTCAATACCAGCGGCCGGACGAGCTGGAAGACATGAGCGATCTGTCGGCCTTCCTCGCCCACGCGGCGCTGGAGTCCGGCGAGAATCAGGCGGACGAATACGCCGATGCGGTGCAGCTGATGACCTTGCACAGTGCCAAGGGACTGGAGTTCCCGCTGGTGCTGCTGGTCGGCGTGGAGGAAGGTATGTTCCCCAGCCAGCAATCCACCGAGGAGTCGGGCCGGCTCGAAGAGGAGCGCCGCCTCTGCTACGTGGGCATGACCCGCGCCATGGAGAAGCTCTACATCTGTTATGCCGAGAGCCGCCGCATCTATGGCCGCGAGATGTTCCACAAGCCGAGCCGCTTCATCCGCGAGATGCCCGCCGAGTGTCTGGAAGAGATCCGGCTGCGCACTCAGGTGAGCAGACCCACCCAGTACGGCCGCTTTAGCCAGAACGAGGTGCAGCAGAGCTTCGACGCCAGCGGCATCAAGCTCGGCCAACGGGTGCTCCATCCGAAATTCGGCGAAGGCATAGTGCTGAACTTCGAAGGGGTCGGCCAGCAGAGCCGGGTCCAGATCCAGTTCGACGAGGTCGGCGCCAAGTGGTTGGTGACGGCGTATGCCAGATTGGAAGCGCTCTGATTTTTCCCGCCTTTTGATATAACCAACCCGGCTTAGGCCGGGTTGTTTTTATAACTGTTATCAAAAATCTTTAAGGGGAGGGGCCGTCTGTGTTTCACTATTCGAATCGAACCTCTCACTCCCAGTACGAGGCGTGACACAAATCACGGTCTAGATATTAATCTGTGTCCATAAGCATGATAAACATCTTATTATGATACAACCATGGTCTATTGCTTTATATAGAGTGTTGAGCCAAATTATTGCAAACCATTTTCGAATGATATCTGCGGCTTTATCATCTAGAGGATATATATGAGTAATAATGTCACTTCTAAATCAAATCCATTTGGTGATACTACAGCAGAAAATGATAGACCAATGCTGAGTAGTGCATTTATCGAGACCGCAGATTTTAGAGCATTAATCGAGACAGATGATAGAACGGTAGTGGTTGGAAGACGTGGGACAGGCAAAAGCGCATTGTTCATTCAGTTACATGAGCATTGGAAAAAAGATAGAAAAATATTGGTGTTAAGCTTCTCTCCTGATGACACACAAATAATCGGTTTTCGATCTATGTTAAAACCATTTACTGGGTCATTTAATTTAGCTCGTGCAGCAACTCGGTTATTATGGCGTTACGCTATATTAATGGAGATAGCATCACATATATCATCGCATTATAAACTTTCATCACACATTGCATCAGATGTAGTACTAAATGAACACACTAAACGATGGATATCAGTGCATGGTGATATATTAAGGCGATGCAGGATTATTGCGAAAGAATATTTAGATGAAACAAACCCAGAAGAATCCATTGGGGATTTGCAGTTTAATTTAAAAATATCTGAAATTGAAGCCAGTATTATAAAGCTTCTTACTAGTGCTGATCGGCGAGTTATTATATTAATGGATAAACTCGATGAGGCTTATGAGCCAGACAACCTAGGAATTGGAATAATTGCGGGACTTACATATGCCTCAATTGAATTAAACCAGAAAACCAATTGTATCAGACCAATTATATTTTTAAGAGACAATATATTTCGAGCTTTATCAAAGGAGGATCCGGATTACTCAAGAAATATTGAGGGGCAAGTTATTCGATTACACTGGGACTGGGCACAGTTATTGATGCTCTCTGCAAAAAGAATGAAAGTTGCATTTTGTCTAGATATTGAAAAGGATCAGCGAGTTTGGGATAGATGCGCTGCTGATGACCTAAAGGGGCGAAATGGATTTAAAAGATGTCTTCAGTTTACGCTGTACCGGCCAAGAGATTTACTTTCATTACTAAATGAGGCATTTTTTTCAGCCTTTAGAGAGGGGCGGCAAATAATTATAAGTCCTGATCTAGAATATGCCGCCAGATCTATTTCAATGGCAAGGTTGGAAGATTTGTGGAAAGAATATCAAAAAATATTTCCATCTATTCAGCTAATAACTAGCCTATTCAGAAATATTGAACCGGAATTAACCGTATATACATGTTTAAAACGAATTGAAGCATCTCAAGAAGTAATTGATGATAGTGCAGATCCCAAAATAATTTCCGAGGTGAGATTATTAAAGTCAAGTGGGATACTACAGAGCCTATATAGTGTCGGATTCATCGGTATATATGACAAAAACACATCCTCTTTTTCATTTTGTCATGATGGCAGAACTCCCGATAAGGGATTCGAGAATGATGATCGTCTATTAATTCATCCATGCTATTGGCTAGGGTTAAATCTAAATAAAAATGCGCTTACTCCGGAAGAAGCTGAGGAAATAAATGATGAATATGATATCAGTGTGGTGTCTGAGAACTCAGCTATAAGAAATAAAACCATTGGCCAAATAACTACGCATTTAGATCAGATTCCTCATGGTGTTGAAGGTGCTGTTGAATTTGAACAGTGGTGCTTGGATGCATTAAGGATTGTATTTGCCTCGCACCTGACAGATATAAAAAAACATCCAAATGGTAGCGCAGTTCAAAGAAGAGACATTATAGGGACAAATGGAGGCAAATCTGATTTTTGGAAGAGAGTTTTAGAGGACTATAAGGCTAGGCAAGTTGTGTTTGATGCAAAAAACTATTCTGATTTGGGCGCTTCAGAATATAGGCAATTACAATCATATTTGACTGGTGTCTATGGAAAGCTTGGATTCATAATTAATAGGGATGATGATGAAGTATTGAAAGCAGGCAAAGATTTAGACTGGACAAGAGAAATGCATCAGTCACATCAGGCTTTGATAATAAAACTGCCCGCTAAATTCATATCTAAATTATTACAGAAATTAAGAAATCCAGAAAAACATGATGCGATTGATAGCCAAATGGGGAAATTGCTTACTTTATATGAAACCTCATATATGGCGATAAAAAGTACTCAAAGAAAAAGAAGATAACAAACTCCGCAAGTTGTAGATTATTGGCCGTAGGTTCGATTTGTTAAGTAACACTCGAACATTGCGTTATGAGAGGTTTACTCCAGCATATCTACGGCCCATCTTCTCACCAATCCTGCGGATAGATGCTGCTTGCCACATAGAGATGGAAGGTGGAATACGGCCAGTCGGCCACCCGCGTGACATGGCCATGCTTGAGCGGGTTGATATGGATGTAATCCATATGGATGGCGGTAATCCTGCGCATCCCGGATCAGGTGTTCCCAGTAGTGGCGCTGCCAAATGCCCTGCTCTCCATGGCGCAGCCGGGTTTGGCTGCGCCGTTCGGTCACCAATGACATCTGGGACACTCATCTTTCTGAGGTGAGCCTCCGTGTCATCACCCCAAGGTGGGTGTCCCAAGATGCTGCTTTGACGGTGCCGCGAACCAAGGCATACTGCCCCGTCACCAGATGGGAGTCATTAATGTCTAAATGGATGCCGATACTGTGCTGGTCGTGGCGGTGGTTTTTACGGAAAACGGCGCTGGCACTGCTGACCAGCCTGCTGTTTCTGCTCTCGTTTACCCTGTTCCAATACGCTTCTTGGTGGCCTGCACTGACCGAGGACATGTCCCTACAATGGAGCGGCCTCTCTTCGGGGCGGACCTTTGCCGAGTTGGCGCTGCCCATGCTGGAGTTCAGCGTTTTGCTCGCCTGCGTCTTCTGCCCCCTGTTTCTGCTGATACCCCGCCCGCTGCTGCCACCACTCTTTGCCGGGCTCTGGCTGTGGCAGACCTATGACACCGCCTTTATGACGGCGACCGCCTCGACCTGGCAGCCTCACGAGATCATCTGGACCTTTATCCTGCCCCATACCCATTGGTTGCTGCTCACGCTGCTGCCCCCTCTGCTGCTGAACCGCCATCTCGGCAGGCGGCTATTTGCTGATACACAGGCAACCCAGTCAGAGGCTGTCACCCTTGCCGACAGGCTGTAATCAAAGGGATCGTCCGACTGCGCTTCGCTAATCGAACCGAGAAATCTGGGACACCCACCTTTCTGAGTAAGCCGTAGCCAGGCTGGTGATGGGGTGATGGATGGTTGGCTCAGGGGCTGGAGTTGGAGCAACAAGGCGACGGTTCTGGCCTAAAAAGCCTCTTATTCAGGCAACGTCATGCCCGGCATCGGATGACATGCCGGGGTGTGATATGAAGCGGGGCTAGCGATTCAGAGGGGCGGCTGGTGACAAATCTGGGAGACAAATCTGGGACACCCACCTTTCTGAGCGAGTCGTAGAGGGGTTGGTGCTCGACATCAAAAAGATGGGTATCCAAGATGATGGAAAGAGTCGGCGAGCGCCCGGGCGGGGAGTTCGCCGCCCATTCAGCCGGCATGATGATGTTCACCCGCCGGCGAGATCAGGCTCCCTGCCAGCGCTTGAACAGCACGCTGGCATTCACGCCGCCAAAGCCAAATCCATTGGAGATGGCGTGCTCGATCCGCATGTCACGGGCCGCGCCCCGCACTATGTCCACGCCGTCGGCGAGCGGATCGGGGTGTTGCAGGTTGCGGGTGGCGGGCACTCTCTGGTCGCGAATGGCCAGGGCGGTGAAGATGGCTTCTATGCCCCCGGCGGCCCCCAGCAGATGGCCGGTGGCTGACTTGGTGGAGGTCACCGCAATCTGGTTGTCATCGCCAAATACGCGTTTGATGGCGGCCAGCTCTCCCTTGTCACCCACCGGAGTCGAGGTGGCATGGGCATTGAGGTGCTGGACATCCGCCGCCTGAATGCCGGCCTGAGCCAGGGCCGTCATCATGGCGCGGCGTGCGCCGTCGCCATCTTCGGGACCGGCGGTGAGGTGATAGGCGTCGGCACTGGTGCCATACCCCACCAGCTCCACTATGGGGGTGGCACCCCGGGCCAGGGCGTGTTCCAGGGATTCAATCACCAGGATCCCGGCCCCTTCGCCCATGACAAACCCATCGCGGTCGACATCGAACGGACGGGAGGCCGCTTCGGGATCATCGGCATAGGCGGACGACAGGGCGCGGGCCGCGGCAAACCCGCCCAGGCTGACGCGGTCTATGGTGGCTTCGGCCCCGCCACAGATGGCGATGTCGGCCTCACCGCAGCGAATGAGTCGGGCGGCGTCGCCAATGGCCTGCACCCCTGCGGCGCAGGCCGTGACCGGCGCCCCGAGCGGCCCTTTGAAGCCGAAGTTGATGGAGACATGGCCCGCCGCCATGTTGACCAGGAAGGAGGGGATGGTGAAGGGAGATAGGCGGCGCGGTCCCCGTTCATCCGTGGTACGCACGGCCTCGACGATGGCGGGGAAGCCGCCGATGCCCGAGGCGATGATGGTGGCGGTGCGCTCCTGCTCCGCCGCCGTCTTGGGGGCCCAGTTGGCTTGCAGCAGGGCCTCCTTGGCCGCGGCAATGGCAAACAGGATGAAGCGATCCATCTTCTTCTGCTCCTTGGTCGATACCACGGCATCGGGGTCAAACCCGGCCACGGGATCTTCGGCCAGGGAGGGCACCATGGCGCCCACCTTGGCGGCCAGCCCTTCGGTGAAGGCCTCCGGCAGGCGGCGCAAGCCGGACTGGCCCGCCAACAGCCGCTGCCACACGGTTTCCACCCCATATCCAAGCGGGGTCACCGCTCCCATTCCTGTCACCACGATGCGAGTTGAGCTCATGATTCTGATTCCTGTTTCGAAGGGTTATCGCCGCTCATCACGCCATTGGCATGGTGCAGACGCTGCTTCATGCCATCACTGGCGGCCGGTCCCGGCACCAGGGTGTGGCGCGAGGGTGAAATCTCCTGACCCGTGCGCCTGTCCACCAGCATGGGGTCGACCAGTTCACCCGTCTGGGCATCCCTCAGCTGGATGCTGGCCCCCTCGGGAGCCAGGTGGTTATTGCCCCAGGTGAGCAGGGCGATCAGCACGGCGCTGAGATCCTGGCCGCGGGGGGTGAGCGCATATTGATAGCGAGGGGGCCGCTCGGAGTAGAGCCGCTTCTCCATCAGGCCCCCCTCGACCAGGGCGGTCAGGCGTCGGGTCAGTATGTTGGGGGAGATGCCAAGGCTCTTTTGAAATTCATCGAAGCGCGACAGGCCATGCATGGCATCGCGGATAATCAGCAGACTCCACCACTCACCGACGTGATCCAGGCTGCGGGCGATGGGGCACTGCTGTTCACTCAGACTCTTCTTGCGCATGTGGGGTCATCAGGTTACTTGCATAATGGAAGTAACCATACGGTCCTTACTTCCATTATGCAAGTGACTCGTGCCGTCCGGTGGTGGGCGACGTTATGCGGCACCTTGGAGAGAGGAAATCTACGACCCTCTGCAATGGTTGCCATAACCTGTCGCGGATCACGCTCGCTCCCTGGGCTTTTTATCGCCATGGGCTCGAACCGGAAAACGGATGCGCTATAGTGGGGGCCGCTCGTGCACATCCGCCTTCAACCCGATTAGAGAACGCACCATGAACCGTGACATTACCGCCCAGTTTATCAAGATGCTGACCAACCTCGACGGCTGCCTGGCCAAGGCCGCCGCCCATGCCGAGGCCAAGAAGTTCAACGTGGACAACTTCTTCGGCGAGCGCCTCATCGTCGACATGCTGCCCTTCTCCAAACAGGTGCTGATCTGCTGTGACTCGGCCCGCGCCGTGGTCGCCACCGCCAGCCACAGCGAGATGCCGGTCATGGGGGACGAGCCCAAGACCATGGCGGATCTGCGCACTCATGTCGAAAAGACCATCGCCTTCCTGCAGAGCAAGCTGGACGCCGACTACGGCCGGTTCGAGAGCGGCCACTACTTCCCCTACTGGGCCGGTGGCAAGGGGATGGATGGCAAGACCTGCGTCCATGAGTACGGCATCCCGAACTTCTACTTCCACCTGACCATGACCTATGCCCTGCTGCGTCAGGCGGGGGTCGATCTCGGCAAGAAGGACTACCTGGGCGGCCTGAACCTGCAATAAGCGTTCTAGCCTTTCGCCAGAGAGCCTGCCATGTCGGCAGGCTCTCTGCGTTTGGGGGGAGCAACAGGCGTGGCGGGCCGGGTCGCCGCCGGTCGAGCGCCGGACCATATGTGTGGCGGCAGGCAGATAGAAAACGGCGACCCAGGGTCGCCGTTTGGCCAAATATATGGGTGCGCCGCCCGCGCGGCTAACCCGGTATCTCGGGCTCGACCAGGGCAAGCAGTTGGGTCAGGGACTCCTGCCAGCCGAGGTAACACATCTCGACCGGGATCACCGCGGGGATCCCCTCCTGCACTATGGCGAGGTCGGTGCCGCACAGCACCGGGCTGAGGCTGATGGTCACCCGCATCTCCCCCGGCAGGTTGGGGTCATCGAAGCTGTCCGTGTAGCGAATGCGCGCACCTGGCACCAGCTCGAGGTACTCGCCGCCGAAGGAGTGGCCGTGGCCGGTGCCGAAATTTGTGAACGACATCCTAAAGGTGCCGCCGACGCTGGCGTCTAGCTGGTGTACCTGGCAGGTGAAGCCGTGGGGCGGCAGCCACTTGGCCAACGCATCCGCCTCGATGAAGGCTCTATAGACCCGCAGCGGCGGGGCCTTGACTACCCTGTGCAGTCGTACCGTTCCTGTCGTCATGATTCATTCCTCTTCCTGGGGTCCCGCACAAGGATAGCCGCTCATGGGCGCCGTGCCCGCCCCACCCCTGGCCGCCAGGGGGCGAGGGGAGAAGGACAGGCGCAGGGATGGTGGCGGGATGGGAGGCGGCGGCTTAGCCGCCAAGGGCGATGGTGATGACGACGATCACGGCGCCCGCCGCGGCGAACAGGATGCCGATCAGCCAGGGGCGTGGGGAGCCGGCGTAGTGGGCCAGGCCATGACCGATAAGCATCAGCATCAGCAGGGCGATGGCGTGGGAGAGGCGCAGCGCCAGCACGGTGTCATCGAGGAAGATGAACGGCAGCAGCACGGGGAAGGTGGAGAGGAACACCAGCAGGAAGACCCCCAGAGTGTTGCGCAGATCGTTCCAGAAGAAGATGCGGCCCAACGCCGTGGTGGGGTGCTCGTTCAGGCGAGCCTGCCAGCCTCTGAGCTCCTCGTCGCGACTGATCTCGGCCAGCAGTTGCGGCAGTGCATCGCGGATCGCCAGCAGGGCCGCCGGCTCCCCCTGCGGCAGCAGGCGCAGCTGTTGCAGCAGTCGCAGGGAGCGGCCGCGCTCGGCCAGGGTGGTGATGAGGTAGACGATGGCATCGATCATGCCCCAGGCGATGTTGCAGCCGATGCCGGCGATCAGCAGCTCCTTGACCTCCGCCTGCCCCGCCTCCAGGGCGTTGAAGCAGCCGGTGAAGGTGAGCACCATCAGCAGGCCGAACAGGATCTCGGAGTGGCGGGAGATGGGATCGAGGGGGGAAAAGCGGGATTGGCTCATGGCAGACTCACTTCCTTGTGACTCGGATATGGACAAGCATGGGCCGGCTTTTCATCCGCGGTCAAGGCGCCATAGCCGCAGGCCGGACGCCGCCTCGGCCTCCTGGTCAAACGGCTATCACCCAGGTCGGCATCAGGGGGGGGTGGCGGCCACTGTATTTGCAGCAGGGGGAGGCGATGGCCGCCGTTCGCTCATATAATCGCCGCCATGCAAGAGACTCATACGGCCTTTCTGATACGGCGACCCAGCCCGGCTGGTGCGGGGTGGCCCTCAACACAGACAGAGATTGGCAGGAGTGTGAACATGAGCGAGGTCGTGATCGGGTGCGCGGTCGAGGGCGATCTGGATGGCATAGCGGCGCTGCAGGCCGAGAATCAGGCCGATCGCGGTGGCTCCCTGGCGGCGAGTCTGCCGCGGGACAAGATTGCCGAGATGATGGGTGCCATGCCGCTGATAGTCGCGCGCCGGGAGGGGCGGGTGACTGGCTTCCTGGTGACCGGCTCGCGGGCCATGACCATAGAGGTGCCCGTGGTCAGGGCCATGTTCTCCGCCTATGAGGGGGCGCCCGATGCCTATGTGTACGGCCCCATCTGCGTGGCCGCCGAGGCGCGGGGCCAGGGCCTGGCGCAGGCGATGTTCTCGGCGTTGCGGCACCAGCTGCCGGCGCGGGAGGGGATCCTCTTCATTCGGCGTGACAACATCGCCTCGCTGCGCGCCCACGAGAAGATGGGCATGCACGAGGTGGCCGCGTTCGAATTTGGCGGCAACGAGTTTGCGGTGCTCTCCTATCTTGGCTGAGGCGGCGAGGCTGGTCCCTGCCGTCAGCTTCTTTCGCTAACCGAGTGATTTTTCGATAGATCTGCAAGGAGTTGATCAAGGTAGAGGTTATTGCCGCCGTTCGCTCATATAATCGCCGCCATGCAAGCGACTCGGAAGGATTCGATGATACAGCTGATGGCTGCCCTGTTCGGGTTGTTTTACGCCAGCCTGGTGTGGGCGGCGCCGACCCCCTTTGTTGCCGCGCCGGCGACCACCCTGGCGAGCCAGGCCAGCATGGAGCCGCTGCTCTCCTGGTTCACCGGCGAGTTCTCCAGCCAGGAGCAGGCCGGCTACGATCGCCGCTTCACCAGCGCCGAGCTGCGGCTGGTGGAGATCTGGCCCGGTGACAGCGGCTTTCGCTGGGTCTATGCCGAGCAATTCCTGACCGAGCGGGCGGTGCGCCCGTTTCGTCAGCGCATCTACCGCTTCTCCCCGCTGCCGGACGGCCGCATCCTGATGGCCGAGCTGACCATGCCCAGGGCCATCGACTTCGCCGGCGCCTGGCGCAAGCCCGAACTGCTCGACTCCCTCACTCCGCAACAACTCTCCCTGCGCCAGGGCTGCGAGATCTGGCTGACCCGCCAACCCTCCGGGGAATACGCTGGCCACAGCAGGGTCGGCAGCTGCGCCACCAACTTCGGCGGCGCCAGCACCCTGGTGCAATACCTCTGGATCGGTCCCAACAGCGTCAGGCTGCTGGACAGGGCCTACGACAACGACGCCCATCAGCGCTGGGGCAGCCCCGGCGAGGGCTATGTCTATCTGCGCAGGGTGAAACAGCGCGGGGAATGAGCCGGCCCGCCGTCAGGCCGCTATGTCCAGCTCGTGGCGATGCTCGCTGAGGTAGTCGATCAGCAGTCGCAGCCGCAGCGGCATGGGCTCCCTGGCGGGGTAGAGCATGTTGACGGGGCGCGGGGTGGGCAGGGCATCCGGCAGGATTTCCAGCAGGGCGCCGCTGGCCAGCTCCTGGCTCAGCAGGGCGCGCGGTTGCAGCACTATGCCCGCATGGTTCAGGGCGGCCACCTTGAGGGCGCCGCCATGGTTGCTGATGAAGGGGCTGTCCCACAGGTGCAGCTGCTCGAGGGGAAACTCCGCGGCCAGGCCGGACTGGGTCAGCCAGGGGGTGAAGCCCAGGCAGCGATGGCGAGCCAGATCCGCCAGCTCGAGCGGGGTGCCGTGGCGTTGCAGGTAGAGGGGGGAGGCGCAGAACACCGAGGCCGAGTGGCTCAGCGGACGGGCGATGTAGGCGGCGTCCTTGGGGGTGCCGACCCGGAAGATGAGATCGAAACCATCGCCGATCACATCGACCAGCCGATCACAGAGATCCAGCTCGATGCGGATCTGCGGATATTGCGCCATGAAGCGGCACAGCAGGGGGGTCAGCCGATAGCTGCCGAAGGTGATGGGGGCATTGATGCGGATCTTGCCCGTCGCCTGGCCGGTGTGGGCCTGGGTATTCTGCTCCAGCTCCCGATAGTGTTGCAGCAGGCTCTGGCAACCGCCGAGGTACTCCCTGCCCGCCTCGGTCAGGCTCTGGCAGCGGGTGTTGCGATTGAGCAGGCGGGAGCCGACCCTGGCCTCCAGCCACTTGATGTATTTGCCGATCATGGCCGGCGTCATCTCGAAGCGATCCGCCACGGCACTGAAGCTGCCGGCGCGGGCGACCTCGACGAAGATCTCGATGGCGGTCAGGCGATCCACTCTAAACTCCTGGTTTATAAAGCCGAGCGCCACTATGTCTGGCTGGCGAAGAGGCTGTCAATATACTGGGCGGCATCCAATCGACCACGGAATGCCCTGCGATGAGTCTCGAATATTACGCCCTCTACCTGCTGCTCGCCCTGGGGACTGTGCTCAGTCCCGGCCCCGCGGTGATCTACACCATAGGCAACACCCTGACCCGGGGCACCCGCCACGCCATCGCCGGCTTCATCGGGGTGGCAGTGGGGATACTGCTGGTGGCAACCCTGGCCTCGCTGGCGGTGCTCTGGTTTACCCACTGGCTGGCCGGGGGCCAGCAGATCCTCACCCTGGGGGGCGCCCTCTATCTGCTCTACCTGGGGGTGAACTCCTGGCGTCAGCGCGGGGTCAGCCCAGTGGTGGGCACGACCACGGATCGGGATTGTCTGCGCAGCTTCGCCAAGGGGGTGCTCATCAGCCTGCTCAACCCCAAGGCGATCATCTTCTTCACCAGCCTGTTCCCCCAGTTCATCGACTTTCGCCAGGGGGCGCTGGGCCAGTGCATGCTGCTGGCGCTGAGCTTCAGTGGCGTGGTGCTGCTGGTGCACGGCGGCTACTGCCTGGTGTTTCGCTGGGTGGGGCTGCAGGGTTATGGCGATCGCTTCGCCAGGGGGATCAACCGGTTGTCGGCGGTGATGTTCACCGGCTTCGCGCTCTTGCTGCTGATAAGGGCATTGGGCTGAGAGGGGGATCGGGAGGCAGTGCCGGCAGGGGGAACCCGCTTGGCGAAGAAGAGCGGGATGGTGCCGACCCAGATCGGCCCCATCCCGTGCTTGCATCAGAGTTTGAACAGCGGCCGCAGGCGGATGCCGATCAGGCTGCCGCCGAGGGCCATCAGCATCCAGACCCAGCCGTGCAGGCTGCCCGACGCAGTGCCGTCGAAGAAGCCGCCGAGGTTGCAGGCGCTGTACATGGCGCCCATCCCCATCAGCAAACCGCCGAGGATAGCCGCCAGGCTGTTGCCGAGGCGGATCGGGGTGTGGCTGCCGCCCCCGCTGAGACAGCGAGCCAGCGCCGCCCCCAGGATCCCCAGCCAGAACATGCCGACCATGGGGTTGGTGAACAGTGGCTGGGCCAATTTCGGGTTGCCCTCGAACAGGCCGAACAGGGAGGCACCGCGCAGCGCCATGTCATAGACGGCGCCGGTGATGGTCCAGGCCGAGCCGTGCAGAGCCACCACCGCGGAGTTGAGCAGGGCGATCAGGATGCCGCCGGTCAGCACGGTGAAGCGACCGTCGCGCCAGAACAGGTTGCCGCCGCCGAAGATGGGCTTAATCTCGCCGGTGCGCTTCAATTCACTCTTGCGAAACAGCAGGAACAGCACGGCGACCAGCGCCAGGTTGAGCAACATGCCGCTCCAGATATTGCCGGTCAGATCCTTGGCCAGCACGATCTGGCTGGAGAAGGTGGCGTCGAAGGTGGGGCGGAACTGGTTGCTGATCAGGGTACCGATGCCGTAGCAGAGCAGCACCAGCCAGAAGCGGGGCTGGCCCTCGCCACAGCAGTAGAGGGTGCCGGTGGCGCAGACCCCCGCCAGCTGCATGCCGATCCCGAACAGGAAGGCGCCGACGATGAAGGGAATGCCGATGGCCATCACATTGCCCACCATGGCATCGCCAAACAGGGCGTGGCTAAAGGAGAGGAAGCAGGTGAACAGCAGAATTTCGATGGCGATGGTGAGCAGGTGAACCCGCACATAGTAACTGTTGCGCTTGGTCAGCATCTCGCGCCAACCGAACACTATGCCGAAGCGACTGAAGGAGAGGGTGAAGCCGAAGCCGAATCCGATCAGGGCCATCAGGGCCCATTTCATACCAAAGGTGTTGCCGAGCCAGAGTAACGCTCCCCCCGCGAGTGCCACGATGGGGAGCGACCATTTTCGAGTCATGCCGATGCATCCTTAAACTATTGTGGTGAGTTGACGGCCTGCATCCTAATCCCACAATGAGTCCGACACCAGCCCGCTCTACGGCGGGCGTGGTTTGCATGGCTCAGATATAGGCACTCGCCTCGCCGGCCAGCTCCACCAGGATGGAGAGACTGGGCGGGTGATACCAAACAGCAGGTCGGTGACCAGATTGAGCGGCCGTTTCACCCTACTGCGCTGGGTCCACTCGGCGACGGGTGTGGCCTGCATGGCTCAGATATAGGCGCTCGCCTCGCCGGCCAGTTCCACCAGGATGGAGAGGCTGACGGCGCCAAACAGCAGGCCGGTGACCAGATTGAGCGGCCGTTGCACCCGGCCGAGCAGATGTTGGGCCCGTGCGGTGGAGAGGCTCCAGGCCAGCAGCCCGAACCAGGCCAGAGACAGCAGGAACAGCTCCAGGATCAGCAGGCCACGGGTCAGGCCGTCCACCTGTGGTGTCACCATGGCCGCCAGCAGGCCCATGAAGAACAGCAGCGCCTTGGGGTTGAGCAGGTTGGTGGCGAGCCCGGCCCGCAGCCCCCGGTTCCAGCCTTGCAGCTCGCCGCCGGCCCTGAGTGCCAGCGTCGCGCTCTCCTGCCGCGCCGCCTTGATCGCCCCCCAACCGAGCCAGCCCAGATAGAGGGCACCCACTATCTTCACCGCCATGAACAGCCAGGGTTGGCTGGCGATCAGCAGGCTGATGCCGGTCAGGCTGAGGGTGGCGTGCAGCAGGATGGCGAGCGCTATGCCGAGCGCCGCCCCCAGGGCGGTGGGCCTGTGCAGGCTGGTGCGCAGGATCAGCGCGAAGTCGGGACCCGGGCTCGCCAGGGCGATCAGGTGGATGAGACCTATGGTCAGAAACAGGCTGGTGAACATGACATAACTCCAGGAAAGACGACGAGGTGGCAGCATGGGGGATAGGGGCGGGGGCTGGCTTGTAAAAGATTGCATCTGCCGGTGGTAATCGGTCGGGCCGGTGGCCGTCAGCTCGACTGGCCTGTGAACGACTGCATCTGCTGGCGGTAGTCCGCCGGGGTGAGGCCGAAGGCCTGGCGGAAGCCGTGGTGGAAGTGGCTCTGATCGAAGAAACCGACCGCCAGCGCCACCTCGCTCACCGGCAGGCCGCGGGCGAGCAGGAGCTTGCCGCGTTCGAGGCGCAGCCGCTTGAGCCAGGCATAGGGGGTCATGCCGGTCTTCTTCTTGAACTGGCGCAGGAAGGTGAAGCGATCCAGGCCGAACTGGGCGGCGAGATCCTCCAGGCTGTGGCGCTGATCCAGCTGACCCAGCAGATAATCGCGCAGGTAGCGCAGCTGGGGATCCGCCAGGGCGTGGCGCTCCGGTGCCAGCCGCAGCAGATCGCCGAGCAGGGCCAGCAACCGGCTCTCCGCCAGCAGGCCGTCCGGTTGGGGGCGATCCAGGTACATGTGCAGCCGGGCGAAGCCCTGATAGAGGTCGGGTCTGGCCTGTAGCCCTTTGTCGAAGAAGGGCTCAGGGTTGTCTGGCAGCCAGCGCGCCAGCTGCTCGGGGGCGATGGCAAACACCCGCACCTCGTAGCCTTCCGGCAGCAGGCTCAGGCCGTCGTGCATCTCGTCCGGGTTGACGGTGGAGAGCTCGCCGCGCACCAGGTTGTGGCTGCTGCCCTTGTGGATGAACTTCTGGCCGCCCTGCTGCACCAGACCTATGTGATAGTCCAGGTGTACGTGGCGGCCATAGCTGAACTCCCTGTGGTGGGAGTGGGAGAGTTCAACCCCCGGCAGCAGCGGGGATTGCCAGTAATGGATGCGGGATTGGGGTGCGCTCATCGACTATTGATAACCCGAAAGCCGGCGATTGGCTTGTAGATTATTGCGTCGACCACAGCGCACCCTGGGCCTCAACCCGCGGCCTGACGGCGCTTGCCGCTGCGCAGCCCGTCCAGGCTGAACAGCACCAGCGCGCTCCAGATGCAGCCGAAGGTGATCATCTTGTCCAGCGCCAGCGACTCCCCGTACAGGGTCACCGCCAGGATGAACATCAGGCTGGGGCCTATGTACTGGAAGAAACCCAGGGTGGAGAGCTTGAGCCGGGTGGCGGCCGCGGTGAAGCAGAGCAGCGGCGCCGTGGTGACGGCCCCGGCGGCGATCAGCAGCAGGTTGAGGTGCCAGTCATTTTCGGTGAGGTGGCTGGTGGGGCTGTCGGCGAATCCCCACAGGTAGATGGCGGCGGGGGGCAGCATGATCAGGGTCTCGATCAGCAGGCCGGTGAGGGCATCGAGGGCCAGCTTCTTGCGGATGAGGCCGTAGATGGCGAAGCTCGAGGCCAGCACCAGTGCAATCCAGGGCAGGGAGCCGAAGGCGATGAGCTGGACGGCGACCCCGATCACCGCCAGCCCCACGGCCCACCACTGCAGGCGGCGCAGCTGCTCGCTCAGGAACAGCATGCCGAGCAGCACGTTGAACAGCGGGTTGATGTAGTAGCCGAGACTGGCATCCAGCATGTGGCCGTTGTTGATGGCCCAGATGAACAGCAGCCAGTTGCCACCGACGGTGACCGAGGTGAAGGCCAGGGTGAGCAGCACCTTGGGTTGGCGCAGCACCGCCCGCACCTTGTGCCACTGGCGGCCGAGCAGGGTCAGCACCAGCAGCAGGACGCAGGACCAGATCATGCGATGGGTCAGGATCTCGGCGGCCGGGACGGCGGAAATGGTCTTGAAGTAGATGGGCGCCAGGCCCCAAAGGGTATAGGCACACAGGGCATAGATGACGCCCTGGCGCTGAATTTGTTGCTGCATGTGGATAACCTTCAGAGTCGGATGTTGGAAAACATCGCAAAAAATCAGTGTAGCGATACTTTTGGGGGGAAAGAAGTGAATAAACGAGGCTTGGCGAGATTTTTACAGCATGGAACCGGCTCAGCGGCCGCCGCCACGGCGGATCTTCTCCACATCCATCAGCAGCCACAGCATGAGTACGATGGCGGAGATCCAGGGGCCCCAGATCACATAGGCCTCACCCTGGCCCAGCACGAAGAACAGGAGCGGCAACCCCACTACCAGAAACAGTACACTTCCCAGAAAAAACAGCATTTTTATCTTTATATTTAACAGCTTGTCTATTTGACGATTATATCGATTGAGGCGGGTGATGAAAGGGTAAAAATGGAAAAGGGGGATTTCTCCCCCTCTTTCGTCACATCGGCTCATTTCTGACATTAATCGAGCTGGATCCAGGTGCTCTTCAGCTCGGTGTACTTCTCCAGCGCGTGCAGCGACTTGTCGCGGCCGTTGCCGGATTGCTTGAAGCCGCCGAACGGCATCGTCATGTCGCCCCCATCCCAGTTGTTGACGAACACAGTGCCGGCACGCAGGGCGCGGGAGCCCTTGATCGCCTGATTGAGGTCCGCAGTCCAGATGGCGGCGGCCAGGCCGTAGTCGCTGTCGTTGCCGAGCGCTATGGCTTCTTCGAGCGTGTCGAAGCCGCTCACCGCCAGCACGGGGCCGAAGATCTCCTCGCGGAAGATGCGCATCTGCGGCGTCACCTCATCAAAAATCGTGGGGGCTATATAGAAGCCACCGCTCTCCTGGTTGGTGCGCTGGCCCCCCAGCAGCAGCTTGGCGCCCTCCTGCTGGCCGATCTCGATGTAACGCAGCACCTGCTCCAGCTGGATGCTGTCCACCATGGCGCCGATGCGGGTGGCGGGGTCGAGCGGGTTGGCGGAGATCCACTCGCGGGCATGGGCCAGCAGCCGCGCCATGAACTGCGGCTTGATGCTGTTTTGCACCAGCAGGCGGGAGGCGGCGGTGCACACCTCGCCCTGGTTGTAGAAGATGGCGCCGACGGCGCTCTTGGCGGCGGCGTCCAGATCCGGCACGTCCGCCATGATGATGTTGGGGCTCTTGCCGCCACACTCCATGAAGGCGCGTTTCAGGTTCGATTTGCCGGAGCACTGAACCAGATGCTTGCCGATCTTGGTGGAGCCGGTGAAGGTGATGCAGTCCACGTCCATGTGCATGGCCAGCGCCTCACCCACTGTGTGGCCAAAGCCTGGCAGCACGTTGAAGACTCCATCCGGGATGCCCGCCTCTTTCGCGATACCGGCGATGCGCAGGGCGGTGAGGGGGGATTTCTCGGACGGCTTGAGGATGACGGAGTTGCCGGTGGCGAGCGCCGGTCCCAGCTTCCAGCAGGCCATCACCAGCGGGAAGTTCCAGGGGACGATGGCGGCCACCACCCCGAGCGCCTCGCGGGTCACCAGCGCCAGCGCGCTCTCCTCGACCGGGGCGACCTGATCGTAGATCTTGTCGATGGCCTCGGCGTTCCAGGCGATGCAGTTGGCGGCGGCGGGGGCGTCATAGCCCATGGCGTCGCCGATGGGCTTGCCCATGTCCAGCGACTCCAGCAGCGCCAGCTCCACCTTGTTGAGGCGCATCAGCTCGGCGAAGCGCTGCATGATCTGCTTGCGCTGCTTCGGGGCCAGCCCGCTCCAGCGCTTGTCGGTGAAGGCGGCGCGGGCGGCTTGCACCGCCAGCTCGGCATCCGCGGCATCGCAGGATGCCACCTTGGTCAGCAGTTGGCCGTTGGCAGGGTTGATACAGTCGAAGGTGGCGCCGTTGACGGCGTCCCGGTAGCTGCCGTCGATAAAGGCTTGTGAGGGCAGGGTCAGATGGGCGGCCTTGTGTTGCCACTGGGCCAGGGTCAGGTCACTCATGTTCACTCCTTAAACCGGCAAAGATAGTCTCCGCGTATCAATATGCTAAACATCCTGCCGCTTGTAAATCATATGTGTACAACTTTGTTAAACATTTGCCCCCGTCAGCCTTTGGCAACGGACGGGGATATCACCGGGGCTGGTGGGCCCGCCCGTCCGCCAAAGGCGGCCGCTCCGTCATCAGAAACTGGCCGGGGTGTTGGCCGAGATCAGCACGCACTCCTGCTCGCCCACGTTGCGGAAACGGTGCGGGGTGCGGCTGTCGAAGTAGTAGCCATCCCCCGGCGCCAGCAGGTGGATCTGCTCGCCGACGGTCACCTCGACCTGACCCTGGATGACGATGCCGCACTCTTCCCCTTCGTGGCTCAGCATGTCGTCGCCGGTGTCGGCCCCGGGGGGGAGGATCTCCTGCATCATGCCGATGGCGCGGTTGGCACGGCTGTGGCCCACCAGCCGATAGCTGATGGGGTGGGTGCCGAGATCCGGCATGTCGTCCGCACGGAAGATCACCTCGGAATCCATCTCCGTCTCATCGGTGAAGAAGCTGGCGAGCGACATGGGAATGCCTTCCAGCACCTTGCGCAGCGAGGCCACGGACGGGCTCACCTGATTTTTCTCGATCTGGGAGATAAAGCCGTTGGTCACACCGGAGCGCTTGGCCAGCTCGCGCTGGGAGAGGGCCGCCTTGGTGCGAACCGCCTTGAGGCGGTGACCGATATCCATCGATAGACACTCCTTGACTGTTTACTATTATTAAAATTGTGTTAAATATCTTATACCACCCCAAGAGGGTGACACCAAGCAGGGGCGATAAATGGCCCTTTTTTATGGATTCAGGTGTTTAATTTAATAGGCACAAGCCAAGCGTTACTAAACGCCTTAAGGATGAGGTGACCATGAAACCGATAAGCGACATCAATACTCCCTCCGACATGTCCGCCTTCTGGATGCCCTTCACCGCCAACCAGCAGTTCAAGGCGGCGCCGCGTATCCTGAAGTCGGCAGAGGGGATGTATTATCACTCAGAGGATGGCCGCAAGATACTGGATGGCACCGCCGGGCTCTGGTGTTGCAACGCGGGCCATGGTCGGCGCGAGATTGCCGAGGCGGTCTCCCAGCAGATCTCCCACCTCGATTTCGCCCCCACGTTCCAGATGGGCCACCCTCTGCCGTTCGAGCTGGCCAACCAGCTGGTGGAGATAGCCCCCAAGGGATTCGGCCACGTCTTCTATACCAACTCCGGCTCTGAGGCCGTCGACACGGCGCTGAAGATAGCGCTGGCCTGGCAGCGGGCGCGCGGCCAGGGGAGCCGCACCCGCCTCATCGGCCGCGAGCGCGGCTATCACGGCGTCGGCTTCGGCGGCATCTCGGTCGGCGGCATCCCCGGCAACCGCAAGTGGTTCGGCTCCCTGCTGACCGGGGTGGATCATCTGCCCCATACCCTCAACATCGCCAGGAATGCCTTCACCAAGGGCCTGCCCGAGGAGGATCTCAGCCTGGCCGACGAGCTGGAGAAGATCGTCTTCCTCCATGATGCCAGCAACATAGCCGCCGTCATCGTCGAACCCATCGCCGGCAGCACCGGCGTCATCATGCCGCCCAAGGGCTACCTCAAGCGGCTGCGGGAGATCTGCACCAGGCACGGCATCCTGTTGATCTTCGACGAGGTGATCACCGGCTTCGGCCGACTGGGTGCCCCCTTCGCCGCCCAGGAGTTCGATGTCATGCCCGACATGATCACCTGTGCCAAGGGGCTCACCAACGGCGCCATCCCCATGGGGGCCGTGCTGGTGCAGAACCACATCTATGACGACATGATAGCGGCGGGCAAGGGGGCCATAGAGCTGTTCCACGGCTACACCTACTCGGGTCACCCGGTGGCCGCCGCCGCCGGTCTGGCGACCCTGGAGATCTACCGCAACGAGAATCTGCTCAACCGCGCCGCCGATCTGGCGGGCTACTGGGAGGAGGCGGCCCACTCCCTCAAGGGCTGCAAGCATGTGAAGGATGTGCGCAACTACGGTCTGGTGGCGGGCATCGAGCTGGAATCCATGCCGGATGCACCGGGCAAGCGTGGCTACGAGGTGTTCGTGCGCTGCTTCGAGAAGGGGGCGTTGGTCCGCGTCACCGGCGACATCATCGCCCTGTCGCCACCCCTCATCATAGAGCGCAGCGAGATCGACGATCTGTTCACCCTGCTGCAGGATGCCCTGCAGGCACAGGACTGATTTTTCACCTTATTTTTGCATGGTGCCCGCGCTGCGGGCGCCATCTTCCTGCGTGCCGATCTCATGACGCCACACAGGATTGAGACGAATTACCCATCAAGGAGGATATATGACATACCGGGTTAGCAACTTCATCGGCGGTGAGACGAAAGAGAGCCACAGCGAGCGCTTCGGCGCCATCTTCGATCCGGCCACCGGCCAGCAGCAGGGACAGGTGGTGCTCAGCACCGCCGCCGAGTGCGCCGATGCCATCGCCATCGCCGAGCAGGCCTTCGCCGACTGGTCCCAGACCCCGCCGCTGGTACGGGCGCGGGTGATGTTTCGCTTCAAGGCGCTGATGGAGGAGCATCGCGACGAGCTGGCCCGGCTCATCAGCCGCGAGCATGGCAAGGTGTTCTCCGATGCCCAGGGCGAGCTGACTCGGGGGCTGGAGGTGGTGGAGTTTGCCTGCGGCATCCCTCATCTGCTCAAGGGGGAGCACTCCCTCAACGTGGGCCGCGGGGTGGACAGCCACTCCATGATGCAGCCCGTGGGGGTCTGTGCCGGCATCACGCCGTTCAACTTCCCGGCCATGGTGCCGCTGTGGATGTTCCCGGTGGCGCTGGCCTGCGGCAACAGCTTCATCCTCAAGCCGTCCGAGAAGGATCCCTCGCTCTCCCTGCGGATGGCCGAGCTGCTCAAGCAGGCCGGTCTGCCGGACGGGGTGCTCAACGTGGTCAATGGCGACAAGGAGGTGGTGGATGTGCTGCTGACCGACCCGCGGGTGGCCGCGGTCTCCTTCGTCGGCTCCACTCCCATAGCCGAATACATCTATGCCACCGCCTCGGCCCACGGCAAGCGGGTTCAGGCGCTGGGCGGTGCCAAGAACCACATGCTGGTGATGCCGGATGCGGATCTCGATCAGGCGGTCTCCGCCCTGATGGGAGCGGCCTATGGCGCGGCCGGCGAGCGCTGCATGGCGATCTCGGTGGCCGTGGTGGTCGGCGAGGTCACTGCCGATGCCCTGGTGGCCAAGCTGACACCGCTGGTGGAGGCGCTGCGGGTCGGCCCGGGTCTGGGCGCCAGTCCGGAGAACGAGATGGGGCCGCTCATCAGCCGCGAGCATCTGGCCAAGGTGCGCGGCTACGTGGATCAGGGGGTGGCCGAGGGAGCCCAGCTGCGGGTGGATGGGCGTGGCGTCAGCCACGGCGAAGGCTACTTCATCGGCGGCAGCCTGTTCGATCGGGTGACCCCCGAGATGCGCATCTATCGGGAGGAGATCTTCGGGCCGGTGCTCGCCATAGTGCGGGCGCCGGACTATGAAACCGCGCTCGGGCTCATCAACGATCACGAGTACGGCAACGGCACCGCCATCTTTACCTGCGACGGGGATACCGCAAGGGACTTCACCACCCGGGTTCAGGTCGGTATGGTAGGGGTGAACGTCCCCATCCCGGTGCCCATGGCGTTTCACAGCTTCGGTGGCTGGAAGCGGTCCATCTTCGGGCCGCTCAACATGCACGGGCCGGATGGGGTACGCTTCTATACCCGGATGAAGACAGTCACCGCACGCTGGCCACAGAGCCTGCGGGCCGGCGCCGAGTTCTCCATGCCGACCATGAAATGACCAACCATGCAGTAGCTAGCCCAGGCATGGCCCGGCGGAGGGATCCGCCGGAGTGCCCCGCTATCCCTGTGAAGGAGTGACAGATGCGACTGGGAATTCTCGATTGTGACCGGCTGGACCCCGATTTGGCGGGGAGTTTTGGCCCCGTTTACTCCGAGATGTTTATCAAGGGCTTCCGGGCGCTGGCCCCGGCGCTGGAATACCGGGTATGGTCGGCGCTCGATGGCGAGCTGCCGGCCGATCTGAACGAATGCGATGCCTGGCTCATCACCGGCTCGCGCCACGATGCTTACAGCGATCTGCCCTGGATCCTGGCGCTGCGCGACTGGATCCGGCGCGCCCACGATCAGAACGTCAAGCTGGCCGGGGTCTGCTTCGGCCATCAGGTGATCGCCCAGGCACTGGGGGGGGAGGTGATGAAGTCCACCAAGGGCTGGGGGCTCGGCGTCTCCGTCCACCCCATGCAGGAGGCTAAGCCCTGGATGCAGCCCGGCCTGGACACGATCCGGATCCTGGCCAGCCACCAGGATCAGGTGGAGCAGCTGCCGCCGGGGGCGACCCTGCTGGCGGGCAACGACTTCTGCCCGAACTTCATGTTCCTGCAGGGGGATCACATAGTCGCGATTCAGGGCCACCCCGAGTTCTCGGTGGAGTACAACCGGGCGCTGATCGAGCGGCGACGGGATCGGCTGCCCGATGAGCACTACCAGAGCAGCCTCTCCTCGCTGGAAGGGGAGGTCGATTCGGCCACCATGATGCAGTGGCTGCTGCAGTTTCTCGGCATGCTGCCGGTCGGGCCCGCCGTGCGCTGAACCCCGTTTGTCATATAACCCCTGCAGATGCTAGATTTTGTAGCAAAATGAAGGATCAAGCGGTGATATGCCAAGTTCGGATGGTACACTGGCCGCCATTTGTGGCGGCCTTGTCCATCCAATGACAGCCGCGCCAGCCTGTGAGGGTGAAGCCTTGAAACTACAGCAGTTGAAGTATCTGATCGCGGTGCGGGACCACAATCTCAATGTTTCCGTCGCTTCCGATGCGCTCTATACCAGCCAGCCTGGGGTGAGCAAGCAGATCGGCTTGCTGGAGAGCGAGCTGGGGGTGCGTATCTTCGAGCGCCGCGGCAAGCACCTGCATCGCATCACCCCGGTGGGCGAGGAGATCATCAGGTGTGCCGAGGCGATGCTCAACATCGAGGGCAAGATCAAGGCCATCTCCCGCGAGTACCTGGATCCGACCGTGGGCACGCTCAACATCCACACCACCCACACCATAGCGCGCTACCTGCTGCCCAAGAGCGTCACCTATTTCACCAAGAAGTACCCCAAGATTTCGTTCCACCTGCACCCGGTGATGTCGGCCAACAAGGAGCAGATCAGCAAGGGCTACTCCGATTTTTCCATCGTGGCCCACGAGATCGGCTTCGACAAGGAGCTGATCGCACTGCCCGCCTACCTCTGGACCCTGTCGCTGGTGGTGCCGCAGGATCACCCGCTGGCCAAGGTGAAGAAGCCGAGCCTGGAGCAGCTCTGTCAGTACCCCATCCTCAGCTACGAGAGTGGCGCCACCGGGCGTCAGGTGCAGGATCAGGTGTTCCAGGCCGCCGGCCTCACCCCCAACTACTACATGACGGTGATGGATGCCGGCGTCATCAAGCGCTACGTGGAGCTGGGCTTCGGCATCGGCATCATCTCGTCGCTGGTGGCCGACGACACCGATGCCCCCGGCCTGGTGGCCATCAACCTGGAGTACCTGTTCGCGCCCTGCCCGGCCCAGCTCTGCTTCAGCAAGAGCATACTGCTGCAGAACTACATGTATGACTTCATCAGCTCCTTCTCGCCGCACCTCACCAAGGAGGTGATCCAGAACGTCATGCAGCAGCCGACCCAGGCGCGTATCGATGAGCTGATGACCGGGGTGGAACTGCCCGTCTACTGACCCTCTCGCATTATCGGCCCCGGCCGATGATGCGACTGTGCCCTCCTGCCTTAGAGGTACCCATGTCCCGCATCCTGTTGCTTGCCAACCTCAACTGTGACCATGTGCTCTCCCTGGGCGAACCGCTGGTGGCGGGGGCCCGTCTGCAGTACCTGGATCAGGGGCGCAGGCTGGGGGGCGGCGCCGCCAACACCGGCATCGGCCTGGTGTGGGCGGGGCACGAGGTGCGCATCGCCTCGCGCATCGGGCTGGACGAGACTGGCGACTGGCTGCTGGAGCAGGCGGCGAGCCATGGTCTGGATTGCAGCCAGGTGGAGCGCTTCGGTGGCGAGACCGGCGAGCTGCTGATCCTGGTGGACTCCACCGGCGAGCGCACCATCTTGCGCCGTCCCCGTCGCCCCGATCTGCCCGGCGACTTGCCGGTGGAGGGGGTGGATTGCCTCTACGTCAACTATCCCGGCACCGCCATCATAGGTTACATGCGCCAGATGCTCGGCAAGAGCTTCGTGGTGGCCCAGTACCCCAAGGGCGGCCAGGCCCGCCGTCCCTGCCATGTGCTGGTGGCCTCCCGCGCCGATCTGGCGGAGGTGGCCGATCCCTGGCTGCATGCCCGCGGCCTGGCGGGGGAGCAACTGGAGTGGCTGGTGCTGACCGAGGGCAAGGCGGGGGCCGTGGCCATCCACGGCGAGGAGGAGATCCGGGTCGCGGCGCGGCCTGTGTCGGTGGTGGATACCACGGGGGCGGGGGATGCCTTCGCCGGTGGCCTCATCCACGGCCTGGCCCGTGGCATGGCGATCCAGGATGCCCTGCAGTGCGCGGTGGACTGGGGCGCCTTCGCGGTGGCGTCGGAGAGCTCCATCCCCTCCCAGGCCCTGAAAACCTGGCTGAGACAGCCCCACTGAGGGCGATAGTCCGAACCGATTCTCCCGTCTTTGACCCCGCGCCGGCCGATGGAATTTAGCCACCAGAAATGGCCGAAACCCTGCCCCAAGCCGGCAAGTTTGCGATCAATCAAAGAAAGTGTCGATTTATGTACATCTTCGTCGACACCCGTCCGGGCTGCTCTTAACCTTGTCACTCCACGACTCGGCTCAAGATGCGGATCCTGTGCGGGCGCACGCACCATCCCCGTCCCTTGGCCCCTGGTTGTCGTCCTGATTTCTGGCTTGTAGTAAGAGGCAAGTGCGACCATGCAACTGACACGATTTACCGACTATGCCCTGCGGACCCTGACTTTTCTGGCAATCCAGCCGGGAGATCGCCTGTCGACCATCACCGAGGTGGCCGACACCTTCGCCATCTCCCGCAACCACGTGGTCAAGATAGTGCATCAGCTCGGCATCAAGGGTTACATCGAGACGATCCGTGGCAAGCACGGCGGCATCCGCCTCGGTCGCTCCGCGGTCTCCATCAACCTGCGCGACGTGGTGATGGACATGGAGCACGTGCTCTGTCCGGTGGACTGCAAGCGCGAGAACTGCCGCCTCTCCGGCGGCTGCCGCATCCAGGGCATACTGCGCCGCGCCATGAATGCCTTCCTCGAGGTGCTGGGGGAATACACCCTGGCCGATGCGGTGCGGGATCCGACCCGGCTCTGCCACCTGCTGGGGATAGAGCAAGACAACGTCCTGGCCATGGCATAAGGCCGAGGCAGACCATGAGGGGCCCAAGGGCCCCTCTGTGCTTTCTGGCATCCGGGGGTTGTGCGGGCTAGGGTTGCGGGATCAGGGTGATGGCGCCGTGCAGGCAGGCGAGGCCACAGGCACCGCAGCCGTCGCAGGCCGCCATGTTGACGCTTACCCCCTCGCTGCTGGCCTTGATCGCCTGCTGGGGGCAGGCATCCTCGCACAGCAGGCAGTAGAAGCCCTGGCGGGCCTGGCAGCTCGCCTCGATCCTGACCCGGGTCTGCACCTGGCGGCCGAGCCGCAGATCCAGCGCCCCCGTGGGGCAGGCTCTGGCGCAACTGCCGCAGTAGCTGCACTGGCCGCAGGCGAGATCCAGCACAGGGGTGCCGGCGATGGGGGTACCGTCGTATTCCGGCTGATCGGCCGGTTTGAGCAGGCCGTTGGGGCAGGCCTTGAAGCATTCACCGCAACGGTTGCAGAGGGCGAGGTATTGGGATTCTTCGATGGCCCAGGGCGGGCGCGCCTCATGGCAAGCCACGGCCGGTTTGGCGGGGCTTCCCAGTGCGTGCATCAACCAGCGACAGAAAAAGTGAGTCATGCCTACCCCGAATACCTATTAGGGGTTAATTTTAGCCAGATTTCCGCCGGCAAGCCAGAGAATAGCGTGGCGCAGGATCGCAAGCCGGGTTGGCCTTGTGTAAGCTAGGCAGATCTTTTTGCGTGGTCGAACATACACATGTGGTTATTTCTCTGGCGTGCCTCCCTGCTCTATGTCTTCCCGTTGCTGATGTGGGCCTATTGCCGCATCAAGGGTATCGAGTTCGCCGAGCTCGACACCGGGGTCAATAGCCACAAGTGGGTGGTGCTGGCCGCCTACCTCATCTATGTCCTGCTCTGGCTGCTGCTCAACCGCTACCTCGAACTCTTCCTGCGCCAGCGGAGTCGGCGATGATCCCGATGACGAGCTGGCTGCCTGCGTTGCTGGCGGGTCTGCTCGCCCTGGGCCTCGGCTGGCTGGTGGGTCGCCGCGCGGCCCGGGAGGAGACGCTGCTGACCGAGGAGCGCCATCAGGCGCTGCAGGACAGATTCGACGAGCTGCAGGACGAGAAGATGCTGGGCCAGCAGAAGCTGGAGCAACAGCAAACCCTGCTGCTCAAGCTCACCGCCCGCCTCAAGGATGCCGAAGCCACCCTGCGCAGCGAGCGCATCGCCAGCGCCGAGAAGCTGCAACTGCAGCAGCAGGCCGAGGCCCGTCTCAGCCAGCAGTTCGAGAACCTGGCGAACCGCATCTTCGAGCAGAACTCCGGCAACTTCCGCGAGCTGAACCAGCACAGCCTGGATCTGTTGCTGACCCCGCTCAAGGAGCAGCTGGAGGGGTTCCGCCGTCAGGTGGGAGAGACCCACGCCCAGGAGACGGCCCAGCGCCACAGCCTCAAGTTCGAGCTGGAGCGCCTCGCCGAGCTCAACGCCCGCATGACCGAGGAGGCCGCGGCGCTCACCCGGGCCCTCAAGGGCGACAGCAAGCAGCAGGGCAACTGGGGTGAGGTGGTGCTGGCCAGGATCCTCTCCGAATGCGGCCTGCGTGAGGGCCACGAGTACCACACCCAGGTCAATATCGAGGTGGACAAGGGCAAGCGTTACCAGCCGGACGTGATCGTCCACCTGCCGCAAGAGAAAGACATCATCATCGATGCCAAGGTGTCGCTGACCGCGTACGAGCGCTGGTACAACAGCGACGACACGCTGGAGAAGGCGGTGGCGCTCAAGGAGCACATCGCCTCGGTGCGCAACCACATCCGCGAGCTGGGTCGCAAGGATTACCAGCAACTGCCCGGGGTGCGCACCCTGGACTATGTGCTGATGTTCGTGGCGGTGGAGCCGGCGTTCCTGACCGCGCTGGAGGCCGACCCCTCCCTGGTGCGCTACGGGCTGGATCACAACATCCTGCTGGTCAGCCCCACCAACCTGATGGTGGCGCTGCGCACCATAGAGAACCTGTGGCGCTACGAGCGCCAGAACCAGAACTCGCGCCAGATTGCCGAGCGGGCCGGGCGGCTGTACGAGAAGCTGCGGCTGTTCGTGGAGGAGATGCAGCAGATGGGGGGCAGCCTGCACAAGGCGCAGGAGAGCTACGACAAGGCGATGGGTCGGCTGGTCAACGGCCGCGGCAACCTGATAGCCCAGGCCGAGCGCTTTCGCGAGCTGGGAGTGGAGGTGACCAAGCCGCTGCCGGAGCCGCTGATCAACCGCGCGCTGGAGCGGGAAGACTCCGCCGACTGAGATGGTCGAAAGCAGATGGAAAGGGCGGCCCATGGGCTGCCCTTTTTGTCATCAGGATCCGCCGCTCCGGCCTTATTGCCGCCAGAACGAGGGGAAGAAGATCACCGCGACGGTCAGGATCTCGAGTCGACCCAGCAGCATGCCGAAGGAGAGGATCCACTTGGCCGCATCCGGCAGGGTGGCGAAGTTGGTGCTGGGTCCTATGATGGGGCCCATGCCGGGACCCACGTTGGCCACAGCGGTGATGGAGCCGGAGATGGCGGTCAGCGGATCCAGGCCGATGGCGGCGAGCAGGGCGGCGATCAGCAAGATGATGGCGAAATAGGCCAGCACGAAGGAGATCATGGAGCGGATGATGGCGTCGTTGACCGGGCGGCCGTTGTACTTCTGGGGGAAGACGGCGGAGGGGTGCATCAGCTGGCGCATCTGCTTCTTGAACAGGGCGAACGCCACCTGCACCCGGAAGATCTTGAGCCCCCCGGCGGTGGAGCCGGAGCAAGCGCCGAGCGCCAGCAGAATGATGAAGATGATGCTGGTGAGCGGCCCCCAGGTACCGAAGTCGCCGAGGCCGAAGCCGGTGGTGGTCAGCACAGAGACGATGTTGAAGCTGCTGATGCGCAGGGCGTCCATGAAGCCGTAGATGTCCCTGACCCAGAGATAGAAGGTGACGATGACGGTCACCCAGACCACCAGCCAGAAGAAGCCCTGCACCTGGGCATCCTTGAGCAGGCTGTTGTCGCGCCGGTTCAGGCTCTGGATGTAGAGCAGGAAGGGCAGGCCGCCGAGGAACATGAACAGGGTGCCGATCCAGTGCGCCGAGTTGGAGAAGTGGGACATGGACTGATCCGAGGTGGAGTAGCCGCCGGTGCTCAGCGTCGTCATGGAGTGATTGACCGCCTCGAACAGCGTCATGCCGCTCACCCAGTAGGCGAGGAAGCAGAGCATGGAAAGCACCAGGTAGACCACCACTATGTTGTTGGCCACCGTCTTGGCGCGCGGTGCGCTCTTGTCGGACCAATCCGAGCTCTCGGTCTGGAACAGCTTCATGCCGCCCACGTTGAGGTAGGGCAGCACGGCCACCGCCATCACGATGAAACCCACCCCCCCCAGCCACTGCAGGATGGAGCGCCACAGCAAGATGCTGTGGGCCATGCCGTCCAGCCCGGACAGTACTGTGGAACCCGTGGTGGTGACGCCGGACATGGTCTCGAAGTAGGCGTCGGTGAAGTCGATGTGGTTGATGAAGAAGAAGGGCAGGGCGCCGAAGATGCAGGCCACCACCCAGACCGAGGTGGTGAGCAGGAACATCTCCCGCACCCCGAGGTGAAATTCCGCCTTGCGCCCGTAGTGCAGGCAGAGCAGGGCGGCGCCGTGGGTGATCAGCACGGACTTGAGAAATTCGACGAAGCCCTCGGAACCGGTGAGCAGCGCCAGCAGGGTGGGCAACCACATGAACAGGGCCAGCTTGGAGAGCACCAGCCCGAGGGTGAAGACGATGGGACGCAGCTTGATCATGGGAGATAACCTGGTCGTTGATTAACAAAAGACCCGGACGATTCCTTTTTGAAAGGTCCGGGTCTGGATGCTGTCGCCTGATGCATGGGCAGGTTACAGGAAGAAGGGACTTGGCTGGAACAGGCGTTCCACTTCCGGAATGTACTTCTTGTCCACCAGGAACATCACCACGTGGTCATCCTGCTGGATCTGGGTGCGATCGTGGGCGATCAGCACCTCGTCGCCGCGCACCACGGCGCCTATGGTGGTGCCCGGCGGCAGCTTGAGCTCGCCCACCGTCTTGCCCACCACCTTGGAGGTGTTCTCGTCCCCGTGGGCTATGGCCTCAATGGCCTCGGCCGCGCCGCGGCGCAGGCTGTAGACGTTGGCGATATCCGCCCGGCGCACGTGGGTCAGCAGGGCCGAGATGGTGGCCTGCTGGGGCGAGATGGCGATGTCGATGGAGCCGCCCTGCACCAGATCCACGTAGGCGCTGCGCTGGATCAGCACCATGGTCTTCTTGGCGCCCATCTTCTTGGCGAGCAGGGCCGACATGATGTTGGACTCGTCCTCGTTGGTCACCGCGATGAAGACGTCGATCTGATCGATGTGCTCCTCCGCCAGCAGCTCCTGATCCGCCGCGTCGCCACAGAAGACGATGGTGTTCTCCAGCAGCTCCGACAGCTGCTCCGCCCGCTTCTGGTTGCGCTCGATCAGCTTGACGCTGTAGCGCTTCTCCAGCTGGCGGGCGAGGCCGGCACCTATGTTGCCACCCCCGACTATCATGATGCGGCGGTAGGGGCTCTCGAGCCGCTGCAGCTCCGACATCACGGCGCGGATGTGGCCGGCGGCGGCGACGAAGAACACCTCGTCATCCGCCTCTATGATGGTGGTACCCTGGGGGCGGATGGAGCGGCCCTGACGGAAGATGGCGGCCACCCGGGTCTCGATATTGGGCATGTGATCCCGCAGGGTGGAGAGCGCATTGCCCACCAGGGGGCCGCCGTAGTAGGCCTTGACCGCCACCAGCCCCACCTTGCCACCGGCGAAGTCCACCACTTGCAGCGCACCCGGGTATTCGATCAGCCTACGCACGTAGTCGGTCACCAGCTGCTCGGGGGCGATCAGGTGATCCACCGGCACGGATTCCGGCAGGAACAGCCGATCCCGCTCCACCAGATAGGCCGGGGAGCGAATGCGCGCCACCTTGTTCGGGGTGTTGAACAGGGAGTAGGCCACCTGGCAGGCGATCATGTTGGTCTCGTCGCTGTTGGTGACCGCCACCAGCATGTCGGCATCCTGGGCGCCCGCTTCGCGCAGCACCCTGGGGTGGGCGCCGTGACCGTTCACCACCCGCAGATCGAACTTGTCCTGCAGCTCCCGCAGACGGTCGCTGTCGGTATCTACTATGGTGATGTCGTTGTTTTCACCCGCGAGGTTCTCGGCTAGCGTGCCGCCGACCTGACCCGCACCCAGAATGATGATTTTCATAGGGAGATCTTACCCAAGGTTGTTCCGTTACTGAGGTGGCCAGCCAGTCTGATGCCCGACATGATGATCTGCATAGGGAAATCTTACTCAACGCTGTTGCTTCGAAGAGAGGGCGCCAGCCCGTAGGAAGGCGCCCGGATGCAGCCTCGACAGTTGCCGCTTACTGCTTGATCAGCTTGGCATAATAGAAGCCGTCCATCTCGGCCTCACCCGGCAGGAACTGGCGACCCGGACAAGCCGGGGTGTCCTGCTCGTGCAGGGGCACCAGCCTGGCGTCCCTGGTGTCGGCCAGGAAGGCACGGATCTGGTCGCGGTTCTCTTCCGGCAGAACGGAGCAGGTGGCGTAGAGCAGGGTGCCCCCGCTCTTCAGCTTGGCCCAGAGGGCGTTGAGGATACGGCGCTGCAGCTCGGCCAGCTCGCGGATGTCCTGATCCCGGCGCAACCACTTGATGTCGGGGTGACGACGGATGACGCCGGTGGCGGAGCAGGGGGCATCGAGTAGGATGCGATCGAACTGACCCTGTGGCCACCACTGGTCCGGCGTGCTGGCATCGCCATGGATCACCCGGGCCTTGATGCCGATACGATCCAGGTTCTCCTGCACCCGCTTGAGGCGGTTCTCGTCCGCATCGACGGCGATGACGCCGGCGAGGGCGGGTTGCAGCTCCAGCAGGTGAGCCGTCTTGCCACCGGGGGCGGCGCAGGCATCCAGCACCCACTCACCCGGTTGCGGGTCGAGCAGGCGGGCGGCCTGCTGGGCGGCTCCGTCCTGTACCGAGCAGTCGCCCTGCTCGAAGCCGGGCAGCTTGGTCACGTCGCAGGGGCGCTCCAGCAGGATGCAGTCGTCCCCTTCCTCGCCAGCCACCGCATTGATGCCGACCTCGGCCATGCGGGCCAGCATCTGCTCGCGGCTCTGGCGCTGGCCGTTATTGCGGATCCACATGGGGGGGCGCTGGTTGTTGGCCTCCATGATGAATTCCCAATCCTCGGGATAGGCCTGACGCAGTCGCTTGGTGAGCCACTCTGGGTGGCCGAGCCGGATGCTGGGGACGCGGTCGATGCGCAGCAGTATGACTTCGGCGCTGCGCTGGAAGTTGCGCAGCACGCCGTTGATCAGGCCGCGCAGGGAGGTGCCCTTGAGCAGCTTGACGGCGTTGACGGTCTCGGCCACCGCGGCGTGAGCCGGAATGCGGGTGTAGATGAGCTGATAGAGGCCGACCAGGATCAGATAATGGAAGATGCGGCTCTTGTTCTTGAGCGGCTTGTCCATCATCTCGCTCACCGCCGCGTCGAGGCGGGGCAGCCAGCGCAGGGTGCCATAGCAGAGTTCTTGCAGGAGGGCGCGGTCGCGAGGCGCCACCTTCTCCTGGGCAGCAGGCAGAACAGCGGAGAGGGATTGGCCCTGATCCAGCACCTGTTGGATAACGAGAGCGGCCTGTGCACGTGTTTTCATAGAGTTACCTTAGATGCGCAAGTCGGGGCCCGGGCCCCGCTTGTTTCAATTCAATTGCGTGCCGGGTGCAAACCAGTCGCGGCGAGAGTTGAGCAGATCCGAGACGGACATGGCCTTCTTGCCAGGCGGTTGCAGGGTCAGCAGGCGCAGCACGCCCTTGCCGGTGGCGATGTCGATCCCCTGCTTGTCGGCCTTGAGCAGAGTGCCGGCAGTCTGGCCGTGTTCCTGCTCGAGCACCTCTGCCTGCCAGACCTTGATGGTCTGTTCCGCCACTTCAAACCAGCTGATGGGCCAGGGATTAAAGGCGCGAATGCAGCGCTCGATGGCGACGGCCTCCATGGACCAGTCGATGCGCGCCTCCTCCTTGGAGAGCTTCTGGGCGTAGTTGGCCAGGGCATCGTCCTGCGCCTCGGCGGCGGTATCACCGGCGGCCATGGCGTTGAGGGTTTCGACCAGCGCCTGCGGTCCCAGCTCGGCCAGCTTGTCATAGAGGCTGGCAGAGGTCTCATCAAAGGCGATGGGGCAGCTCACCTTGCGGATCATGGCGCCGGTATCCAGCCCCACATCCATCTGCATGATGGTCACGCCGGTTTCGGCATCGCCCGCCCAGATGGCGCGCTGGATAGGTGCGGCACCGCGCCAGCGTGGCAGCAGGGAGCCGTGCACGTTCAGGCAACCCAGCCGCGGGGTGTCGAGCACCGCCTTGGGCAGGATCAGGCCGTAGGCCACCACCACCATGAGATCGGCGCCGAGGGCGGCCAGCTCGGCCTGTGCGGCTTCGTTGCGCAGGGATGCGGGTTGGTAGACCGGCAGGCTGTGGGCGAGGGCCAGCTCCTTGACCGGGCTGGCGCTGAGCTTCTGACCACGGCCCGCCGGCTTGTCGGGCTGGGTATAGACGGCGACGACCTCGTGGTCGGAAGACAACAACGCCGCCAGGTGACGGGCGGCGAAGTCGGGAGTACCGGCAAAAATCAGTTTCAGCTTATTCAATGGGGCAGATCCTCAGAGGGCTTTGCGATCTTCACGAGCCATCTTTTCCAGCTTCTGACGGATGCGCTGGCGCTTGAGCGGGGACAAGTAATCCACAAACAGCTT
The DNA here is from genome assembly GCF_963895295.1 of Aeromonas sp. sia0103. Lineage (NCBI taxonomy): Bacteria > Pseudomonadati > Pseudomonadota > Gammaproteobacteria > Aeromonadales > Aeromonadaceae > Aeromonas > Aeromonas sp. sia0103. Next base: position 56,758 of record NZ_CAWQKG010000001.1, read on the forward strand.
GCCGACCAGATGATCCATCTCATGCTGTATGCAGATAGCGAGCAGATCGTCCGCTTCCAGCTCGAACGGCTTGCCGTGGCGATCCAGTGCCCGCACCTTGACCCACTCGGCGCGCGGCACCAGAGCGCGGCTGCCGGGGACGGAGAGGCAACCCTCTTCGATGCCGGTGCTGCCCGACTGCTCGAGGATCTCCGGGTTGATCAGCACCAGCTGATCTTCACGGTCTTCAGAGACGTCGATGACGATGATGCGCTGATGAATGTCGACCTGAGTCGCGGCCAGGCCTATGCCTTCCTCCGCGTACATGGTTTCGAACATATCATCTACAATCTGTTGTAACTCGGGTGTAATGGTCTCGACAGGGGCTGCGATGGTACGCAGGCGCTCATCGGGGAAACGCAATACATCTAGAATGGCCATAGTTTTTTCTTTAGTTTCATATAAACGCAGTCAATATTGACGTAATTCTAGTCATTTACGTCGACAAAAAACAGCAACACTTTGCGTGCAGAAGTAACAGGGAGTGTTATGCATCTGAAGCAAATCATCCTCGCCTCTCTGGCGACAGCCTTGGCCAATGGTGCCATGGCCGACCAGCTGACGCTAAAACCCGGTTATCCAGACAGCTATGTCGTCCAGAAAGGGGATACCCTCTGGGACATCTCGGGCCAATACCTGGCCGAGCCCTGGCTCTGGCCACGCCTCTGGAACATCAATCCCCAGATTGCCAATCCGCACTGGATCTACCCCGGTGACGTGCTGCAACTGAGCTGGGTCAATGGCGAGCCTCGCCTCGGCAAGGCCAGCCAGGGCGGCAAACAGGTCATTCACTTGTCTCCCAAGAACCGCTACGAGAACAAGGCCAGCCCGATCCCGACCCTGCCACTCAGCGAGATAGGTCCCTTCCTGCAGACCGACCACATTCTGGCTGACAGCCAGCAGGTCAAGGACCTGCCCTATGTGCTCGGCAATAACGAGAAGCACGTCGGCATGCTGGAGGGGGATACCCTCTATGTGCGGGGTTCGCTGACCCCGGGCCAGGACTACGGGGTTTATCACCCGGGCGTGACCTACAAGGACAGGCAGACCGGGGAGCAGCTCGGTCAGGAGGCCGTTTTCGTCGGCACGGTGCGGGCGGAGGAGCGGCTGGCCAACGACAGCACCAGAGTCACGCTGACACACAACAGGCGCGAGGTGTATCAGGGGGATAAGATCATCCCGCTACCGCCACAGGAGAGTCTCTCCGCCGTATTCATGCCGAAGGCGGCGCCAACCATCTCCCCCGGCTATGTGGTCGAACTGCCGAGCAAGGCGCGCGGCGGCGGCAAGTTTGATGTGGTGCTCATCAACAAGGGGCTGCGGGATCGGGTCGCCCCCGGCGATGTGCTCGAGATCCAGCGCCCGGGCGCCGAGATGGTGGACAGGGATGGCAAGGTCTCATACCGCGAATATGCCTCAGTGTATAACAAGGCCTTCTACTCGGCGGGCAAGTCAGCCCTGCCATCTGAGGCCGTCGCCAGGGTCATGCTGTTCAAGGTCTACGACAAGCTGAGCTATGGCCTCATCCTGCAGAGTCAGGAGATGGTCAGCTCGGGTTACCAGGTCACCAACTTCTGACGTGTCGCCTCCACTCGAACGGCTCGCACTGTGGCTGACGCTGGATGCGGTGACTGGCATAGGTCCTGTCACAGCATCTCGCCTGCTGGCCCACTTCGAGGGGGATATCGTCGCCCTGTTTGCCTGCGACGATGCCAGGCTTCGAGAGATGGGCCTCAGCGAGGCCCAGATCCGCGAACTCAGGTGGCCACTGCCCGAGGTAGAGCAGGGGCTGCTCTGGGCGAGCAGGCCGGGTCAGCATCTCATCTGTCCAGATACCCCCAGTTATCCCTCCCTGTTAAAAGAGATCCCCGCCGCGCCGCTGCTGCTCTATTGCCGTGGCGCGCTGGAGGCGCTGGCGCTGCCCCAGTTGGCAATGGTGGGCACGCGCCATCCCACTTATGCCGGCAAGGACAATGCGGCTCGGCTGTGCGCCGAGCTGGTGGAATGCGGCCTGGCGATCACCTCGGGGCTGGCGCTTGGCATCGATGGCGTCTGTCATCAGCAGGCGTTGACGGCCGGGGGCGTGACGCTGGCGGTGTTGGGCTCCGGCCTCGATTGCCTCTATCCGAAGCGTCATCAGGGGTTGGCCATGCAAATCCTGGAACGCGGCGGCCTGCTGATCTCCGAGCTGGCGCCGGACAAGGGGCCGCTCGCCGAGCACTTCCCCCGTCGCAATCGCATCATCAGCGGGCTCTCCCTCGGTACCCTGGTGGTGGAGGCGGCCGAACAGAGTGGCTCCCTCATCACGGCCCGTTACGCCTTGGAACAGGGGCGCGAGGTGTTCGCCGTACCCGGTGCCCCGCAGAATGTGCAGGCATTGGGCTGCAACAGGCTGATCCAGCAGGGGGCCAAACTGGTCTTGACTGCGGCCGATGTCATGGAGGAACTGCCCGCCTTGGTGCCGTTGGCGAGACCGGCGAGTCATTCACCCGAGCCTTCGCATAATAGCGAATTGCCTTATGCCGATTTGTTGGATAACGTAGATTATGAAGCCACGAGCGTGGATACCGTTGCCGAGCGGTCCCGGCTTCCTGTCGAACTGGTGTTGGGCAGGTTGGTAGAGCTGGAGCTGGCCGGTGCAGTGATGGCGGTAGCCGGTGGATACGTCAGAACGAGGAGGGCGAATCATGTTTGATGTATTGATGTACCTTTTCGAGACCTACATCCACAGCGATGCTGATGTGATGGTAGAGCAGGATGAACTCACCGACGAACTGAGCCGAGCCGGTTTCAATCAGGACGAGATCGAGAAGGCGCTCAACTGGCTGGAAAGGCTGGCCAATCTGCATGACAGCGAACGGGAGGTGTATGTCTCCGCCAGCGCACAAGGCTCGATGCGGATCTATGCCCCGCAAGAGCTGGCCCGCCTCAGCACCGAATGCCGTGGCTTCCTGCTGTTTCTGGAACAGGCTCAGGTGCTGAATGCCGAAACCCGCGAGATCTGCATCGAGCGCCTGCTCGAGCTGGATAAGCCGGATATCGAGCTGGATGACCTGAAGTGGGTCGTCATGATGGTGCTGTTCAACGTACCGGGCAGTGAAAATGCCTACCAGCAGATGGAAGAGCTGGTGTTTGACGAGTCAGACGGTGTCATTCACTGACAGTCCGGTGCCGCGCTGGTAGAATTCAGGCCATCTGGATTTCAAGGCGCGGCCCATGTCAAAAATCGATCATCACCTCTTTTCTGCCCACGAGAACGCGTTCGAGCGAGAGCCTTGCCCGCAGTGTGGTGCCGAGCTGGTGATCCGCCAAGGCAAGCATGGCCTCTTTCTGGGCTGCTCAGCCTACCCCGCCTGCGACTACATCCGTTCCCTGACGCCATCCGGCCGCGACATCGAGAAGGTGCTGGAAGGTTCCGCCTGCCCGGATTGCGGCCAGCCGCTGGCGATCAAGAAGGGGCGTTACGGCCTGTTCGTCGGTTGCACCCAGTATCCGGCCTGTCAGCACATCGAATCCTTGCAGGAAAGCGACGACACCCAGATCCTCTGTCCCGAGTGTGGCAAGGGTCATCTGGTGAGCCGCACCTCCCGCTACGGCAAGCAGTTTTACTCTTGTGATGGCTATCCCCATTGTAAATATGTGGTTAACGACAAGCCGATCCCCATGCCTTGTCCCGAATGTGGCTGGGGCATCATGGTGGAGAAGAAAGTGAGGGGAAATCTGAGGTGGATCTGCCCGCAAAAGAAATGCGGCCATCAGAGTGAGCAGGTATAATCCCGCCGCCGTAACCAAATTGAAACGTTTTCGGCGAACTTCAACCCCCCACTTGGAGTAAGGAAATTCCCACCATGAATAAACCCTTTGTTGCCGTATTGATGGGCTCTGATTCAGATTTTCCCGTGATGCAATCCACCCTTGAAGTCCTCAAGTCGTTTGATATCACAGTGGAAGTGAAGGTCACCTCCGCGCACCGTACCCCGGCCGCGACCCATCAGTATGTCACCGATGCCGAAACCCGTGGTTGCAAGGTCTTCATCTGCGCCGCCGGGCTGGCCGCCCACCTGGCTGGTGCCGTGGCCGGCATCACCACCCGTCCCGTGATCGGGGTGCCCATCGATGGTGGCCCGCTCAAGGGGCTGGATGCATTGCTCTCCACCGTGCAGATGCCGGGTGGCGTGCCGGTGGCGACAGTGGCGATCGGCAAGGCCGGTGCCAAGAACGCCGGTTATCTGGCTGCCCAGATGCTGGCCGTGGCCGATGACGCACTGGCAGTCAAGGTACGCGCCGAGCGCCAGAAGAATGCCGAAGAGGTGATGGCCAAGGATGCTGCCCTGCAGGCTCAACTGCTCAAGTAAGCGATGAGGCGGCAGCCAGCCTGACGGGTCGTATTTTTTCTGCGTTCCAGGGAAAATGAATCTGAACAAGCGGTTGCCGCTCTAGCAGGCTCAATGTCAATCAGTGATGAGGCGGTAGCTCGGCTACCGCATTTTTTCTATGCCAAATGAATTTGAACAAGCGATTGCCGCCCTCCGCGATGACGGGGTGATCGCCTACGCGACCGAGGCCGTGTTCGGCCTGGGTTGTGATCCCGATTCAGAGCTTGCCGTGCAGCGTCTGCTGGCCATCAAGCAGCGTCCGGTGGAGAAGGGGCTGATCCTGATTGCCGCCGATCTGGCGCAGTTGCAGGATTACATCGATTTGGGTCAGCTCAGTGCCGATCAGCTTACCCGAGTGCAGGCGAGCTGGCCTGGTCCCTTCACCTGGATCATGCCCGCCCGTGCCACGACGCCGGCCTGGCTCACCGGCCAGTTCGATACCCTGGCGGTTCGAGTGACGGCGCATCCTCAGGTGCAGGCGCTGTGTCGCGCCTTCGGCAAGCCGCTGGTGTCGACCAGTGCCAATCTGACCGGTGAAGCGCCCGCTCGCTGCATCGCCGACATAGGCGCGCCGCTGGCGCACCTGCTGGCCTATATCCTGCCAGGCGAAGTGGGTGAACAGGCCAATCCGTCCGAGATCAAGGACGCCAGAACCGGCGCCGTCATTCGCCCCTCTTGAGGGCGTATCTTCTTTGCCAGGCCGCGAGCGGCCTCTGACCTTGGTAGCGACACCATAATAAGACGGGCAGGACAGGCTCCCGCCCGACTGGAGACGAGATGAGCAAACCGGACGTGGCCCAGATCAAGGCCTTCCTACTGCAACTGCAGGACGAGATCTGCCAGGGCCTGGAGCAGGCCGATGGGGAAGGGCGCTTCGTGGAAGACGCCTGGACCCGTGAGGGTGGCGGTGGTGGCCGTACCCGGGTGCTGCGCCAGGGCGCCGTGATCGAGCAGGGGGGCGTCAACTTCTCCCATGTTCATGGTGATGCCATGCCGGCCTCGGCGACCGCCCATAGGCCGGAGCTGGCGGGGCGCAGATTCGAGGCCATGGGCGTCTCGCTGGTGATCCACCCCCACAATCCCTATGTGCCGACCAGCCATGCCAACGTCCGCTTCTTCATCGCCGAGAAAGAGGGTGAAGAGCCCATCTGGTGGTTCGGCGGTGGCTTCGATCTGACACCGTTTTACCCCTTTGCCGAGGATGTGCTGCACTGGCATCAGGTGTCGCACGATCTCTGCCAGCCCTTTGGCGAGGAGATCTACCCCGAGTTCAAGGGGTGGTGCGATCGTTACTTCTTCCTCAAGCACCGCAATGAGACACGTGGCGTCGGCGGCCTCTTCTTCGACGATCTGAATCGCTGGCCGTTTGACGACTGTTTCACCTTTATGCGGGCGGTGGGCAGAGGCTACCTCGATGCCTATCTGCCGATCATCGCGCGGCGCAAGGCGCTGCCCTATGGGGAACGGGAGCGGGAGTTCCAGCTCTATCGGCGCGGCCGTTACGTGGAGTTCAACCTGGTCTACGACCGGGGTACCCTGTTCGGGCTGCAGACCGGTGGCCGCACCGAGTCGATCCTGATGTCGATGCCGCCGCTGGCGCGCTGGGAGTACGATTGGCAACCTGAGCCCGGTAGTCAGGAGGCATTGCTCTACAGCGACTACCTCACCCCCAGAAACTGGTTGTGAGAAGAAGGGCCCAAGGGCCCTTTTTCGTGGCCGAGATTCGGCTTGTCCCCCCGGGGGAAAACCCGTTAAATCGGGAGACCGCCCTTCGATGGATATATTTGATGGATCGTTATCTGGTTTTTGGCCACCCGGTGCGCCACAGCAAGTCTCCCTTCATCCACACCCTGTTTGCCAGGCAGACCCAGCAGGCGCTGGAATATGGCCTGGCCGAGCCCGCAGTCGATGACTTTGCGGCCAGCCTGCAGACCTTCTTCGCCGAGGGGGGCAAGGGTTGCAACGTGACAGTGCCCTTCAAGGAGCAGGCATTCTCCCTGGTCGCTCGACTGAGCCCACGGGCCCAGCGGGCCGGGGCGGTCAACACCATCAAGCTGACCGATGACGGGGTGCTGCTCGGGGACAATACCGATGGTGCCGGCCTGGTGGCGGATCTCAAGGCCCATGGGGTGAATCTAGCCGGTAGCCGGATCTTGCTGCTCGGGGCGGGTGGTGCCGCCCGAGGGGCGCTGGCGCCCCTGCTGGCCGAGCGACCGAGCGAGCTGGTGATCGCCAACCGAACCCACGCCAAGGCCGAGCAGCTGGCCGCCGAATTCCAGGATCTGGGGGCGGTGATGGCCCAGGCCTATGAGCAGCTGAGAGGTTCGTTCGATCTCATCATAAACTCCACCTCCGCCAGCCTGCAGGGGGACCTCCCCCCCTTGCCGCCGGCCATGATCCACGGCGGTGTCGCCATCTACGACATGATGTACGGTGCGGCGGATACCGCCTTCATTCACTGGGCCAAGCAACATGGCGCCCTGCACACCATGGATGGACTGGGCATGCTGGTGGAGCAGGCGGCCGAGGCGTTCACCGTGTGGCGAGGCATCCGGCCGGGGACCAAGCAGGTATTGAGAGAGCTGAAGCGTAACCTGGGGATACTGTGAGTCAGGTTCGGTGTCTCGAGGGATGAGGCTGGGGTTCGATGAGCGGCATGTGGATTTTCCGGCCCAGCAGTTGGGCGCTTTTCCGATGGCGGCATCGGTCACCATTGGTGGGAAAGGTGGCTATCACCCGCGTTGGTATTATTTGCATGGTATTAAAACATGCAGTGGATGAAATAAAAGTTGCTAAATAACAATGCCTTATGTGTAGATTCTCGTTTTTTCTGCAAGATTTTCAAGTTTTTTTTCAATACAGCGGAACTTGAGTGAAATGGCGCTGACTAACTAGATAGTTGAGGAAGTGCTAGCTAGTCACCTTTATAACTCCCCGGTATTCGTACTGGGGATTTTTTTATCTATATGAAAAATAAAGTGAATTTTCTTATACGTTTTTTATGAAACTAAATTACATAAATTACTTTCACTTTTTGCTGCTTTGCTGTACAGTTCTCGACGTAGGGTACAGAGGTAAGATGTTCTATCTTTCAGACCTTTTATTTCACGTAATTGAATGTGGCTGAATAGCAGCCCCGATGAGTTATCGTCGGGGTGTTTTTTTATGCACCCAGTTTAGAGTAAATGCTTTAATTTGATCGATTTTTTGCTAGAATGAGATGTTTCTTGAGGAAAACCAATCGTCTTTGTTCTCGAGAATTAGCTTTTTCCCAATTTTTTGAACTCATTGCTTCAGGCCAGACCGCAGATAGCGGGACTGGCCTCATTTTTGTCCCTTCCCCTTTCATTGTTGTAATAAATTTTCATTTTCGTTCTTGAAGTGCCTTCGGCATGATCTCTTTCGCTGAAATAATGAAAACGCTATCAAGGCGATTGAAAGTTAATTCTCTAGGCGGTCAAACTCATTATCTATCTGATATTAAATGACTTGTTGTTTATGGTCGATCGGGGTGACCGTTGTCGGGGTGAGGAGGGATCTGCGAGGGGTGGCTTGAAAGTCTTTCAATCAATCAGCGGAGGGCCAACTCCGCTCATTGCAGCAAGATGAGGAGTAACTTACTCCTCGATCTGGTGGTCTTCGTCGATGTCTACCGGAGCGATCTCGGCATTGGACAGATACCAGCCGCTCAGGGTTTGAGCCAGCTTCTCGACGCCTATGTTGTTGAGGGAAGAGAAAGCCTCGACCTGGATCTGCGGACCCAGTTCGGCCACGGCCTGGCGTACCTTGATCACCTGATTGTTACGGGGACCCGGGCTCAACTTGTCGGCCTTGGTCAGCAGCAGTATGACCGGCAGCTCACGGTGTGAGCTCCACTCCAGCATGTTCATGTCAGTTTCTTTGAGCGGGTGGCGGATATCCATCAGGATCACCAGCCCTTTCAAGGACTCGCGGCGCTGCAGGTATTCTGCCAGCGACTTTTGCCACTTGAGCTTCATTTCCAGCGGTACCTGGGCATAACCATAGCCAGGCAGGTCGACCAGACGCTTGCCCGGTTCCAGCTCGAACAGGTTGATCAGCTGGGTACGGCCCGGGGTCTTACTGGTCCGTGCCAGGTTCTTGTGTTTGGTTAAGGTATTCAATGCAGATGACTTACCGGCGTTGGAACGGCCGGCAAACGCAATCTCGACACCCCCATCATTTGGCAGGTGGCGGATGTCGGGTGCGCTGGTCACAAAATGCACCTTATTGAAATTCAGAGTTTGTGTATCCAACGTAAATTCCCCATAGAGATAGAGGGTTATAGAGTTACTTTTATGTGAAATCGTGTAAAATAGCGTCGCTTAAACGCGTTTATTTTAACATGCCTTCAGCGGCATGGGATCTGGAAGCCTAATAACGAGAAGTTGGAACGCCATGAAGAACCTAGTCATTACTCTTGCTCTGATGGTTGGCGTAACGGGGATGGCACAAGCCAAGGGCGATGCCGCTGCGGGACAAACCAAGGCTGCCGTGTGTGCGGCTTGTCATGGACCGGACGGTAACAGCCCAGTCGATATGTATCCCAAGATTGCTGGTCAGCACGCATCATATATCAAAAAACAATTAGTTGAACTGAAGGCTGCTGCTTCTGGCCAAACTGGCCGGGTTGCACCTATCATGGGACCCATGGCGTTGCCCCTGTCCGATCAGGATATGGACGACCTGGCCGCCTACTATGCCACCCAGAAGGTCACCCCGGTCGCGGTGCCGGATGACGTGGTCGCGGCAGGCAAGGCGCTCTACATGGGAGGAGACATGAGTCGTGGTCTGGCGGCCTGCACCGCTTGCCACGGACCGCGTGGCTCCGGTGTCGAGCAGGCCAAGTATCCCAGCCTGTCAGGCCAGCATCCCGCCTACATCAAGGCCCAGCTTACCGCTTTCCGTGCGGCGGCCCGTGAGAACGATCCGAACGGCATGATGCGGGACGTGGCCAAGAAGCTGACGGATCAGGATATCGAGGCGCTGTCCAAATACGTGGCCGGTCTGCACTGATAGCACCTGCGGTTTATCTTATTGAAAAGAACGGGGAACCATTGGTTTCCCGTTTATTTTTGACCTTTAAAACCATTTACTCTAAATGGCCTGCATTGTTGTAAGAGATCTCCCATTTCCAAGCCTGGTCCGGGCTGAAACTAGTCATGGCTTTCATTATAGAAACGATAATTTTCAATATGTTGAATTAAAATTGAAGATTTATGTTCGTTTGAAAACATTCTGAGTGGATTGAGCCTTTTTGCCAAGTTGCTACAGTGGGTACATGGAGTGGCCCAGCGAGCGGATTCAGGTTCGGGAAGGCGAGACAGGGAGTCGGCTCGGCGCAAGTGATGAGCAACGGATTGAAAGACCAGGATGGTGACCGCTCGGGACGAGCGGGGCTGCGGGAGGCAACCACCCCGGATGGATGGCAGGACGTCATCGGGACGGGTCAGGCAAGCACACGCACATTCAGGATTGACCAACAAGGGTCAGGAAGACCCCAAGATATGATGCGCAGAGGTACGCCAAGGGAAAAGGCGATTCGCAGCCAGGGAATGGGACTCGCATAAGCATATCAAGGCAGCTTCGGCTGCCTTTTTTCTGTTGAGTCATTAACCCGCCCAGCCATTCTGTGTCAAAATACCAGCAACATGCCCAGAGGATGCCGATCCTGCGGTGTTCAGCGGCCAAATATGGCCGAATTGGTGCGGGATCCCACTCTTGTTCCAGATTTACTGTTCCCCGCCTCAGCATCCTCCCCGGACGAGATCCTCCCGGGCGCGGGCTTCAATCCAGATATTTCTCGGAGTCATTCATGTCGGCCAAACAACCCACCCGCAAGCCTACCGGCAAGCGCAAAGAATCAGATGCCAGTGCCATAGAAGGCCGTGAGCGCAAACGCGCTGCCAAGCGCAAGGGCTTGAAGGCAGGCTCCCGCCAGCAGGCAGAGCAGTCCAACAAGAGCGGTAGTGGCAAGCAGGCCAAGGATCCACGCATCGGTTCTCGCAAACCGGTCGCGCTGATCGTGGAAGAGAAGAAAACCAAACCGGTTTCATCCAAGCCGCTGAAAGAGAAGGCGCTGCTGATGACGCCGGAGCAGGAACTTGCCGCCATCGAGAACGATGATCGCCTGAACGACCTGCTGGATCGGTTGGATACCGGCGAGACCCTGGACGCGGCCGAGCAGGCCTGGGTCGACCAGCGCGTGGATCGTTATCAGGAGCTGATGGATGAACTCGGCATCATCGACACCGATGAAGACGAAGACGACGATGGCTCCTTTGACGAAGAGTATGACGAGCCGAGCCAGCCTGCCTCCGAAGAGGAGCTGTGGGATCGCTTCAGCAAGGTCGACTATCAGCCTGAACCCAAGCCAGAGCCGAAGAAAAAGTGATGAGTGGATGGATGCTGGCCGCCCTGTTGGGTGGCCTGATCTTGCTGGGGCTGGCAGTCTACGCCGGTACCCTGCTGGCCCGCCTCAAGCGCCAGCGCGACATGCAGCTGCGTGCCATCGCGGCCCGCAATGAACGTATCCTCGACAGCGTCAGGGTCATCGCCCATGCGGTGCGGGATGGTCAGTGTGACTATTCCGAGGGGGCCATCCGGCTGACCAATCTGCTGGATGCCTTGCAGATCCAGGGCGGGCGCGCCTTTGCCAGCGAGTTTCCCGGCCTGTACGACCTCTATGAGAAGGTGAAGGAGATGCCGACTCACGAGGCGCGGCGGGCGCTCAAGCGCAACGAAGTGATGAGGATGGATCTCGAGCGCAGTGGCTACGAGGCCGAGCTGGAAGCGCAGATCCTCAAGGATGTGGCGCGACTGAAGGACTTTCAGTTGATTCGGTGATAACAAGAAGAAAGAGGAAGCAAGCGTGCAAGCAGACCAGATTGTGTGGGACCAGGCCCTGATCGAGAAATACAACTACAGCGGTCCGCGTTACACCTCCTATCCCACCGCGCTGGAGTTCAACGAGCGCTTCGGTTATCCGGACTTCGTTCATGCCGCCGAGCAGTATCCGGCGCGCAACCTGTCGCTCTACGTGCACATCCCTTTCTGCCACAAGCTTTGTTACTACTGCGGCTGCAACAAGGTGATCACCCGTCACCAACACAAGGCCGATCAGTACCTCGATTTCCTCGAGCAGGAGATCAAGGCCCAGGCGCCGCTGTTCAAGCACCGGCTGGTGACCCAGCTGCACTGGGGCGGCGGCACGCCCACCTATCTGGATGAAGCCCAGACCCGTCGCCTGATGGCCATGTTGCGCGAACACTTCCGGTTCGCGGACGAGGGCGAGATCAGCATAGAGGTGGATCCGCGCGAGATCGCGATCGACATGCTGAATGTGCTGCGGGAGCTGGGTTTCAACCGCATCAGCCTCGGCGTGCAGGACTTCAACAAGGCGGTCCAGGTTGCGGTCAACCGCGAGCAGGACAACGACTTCATCCGCGCCATGCTGGAGCGTGCCCGCGAGCTGGGGTTCCGCTCCACCAACCTCGATCTCATCTACGGCCTGCCGCACCAGAACCGCGACAGCTTCCACCACACCCTGGAGGAAGTGCTCAAGACGGATCCGGCCCGTCTCTCCATCTTCAACTACGCCCATCTGCCGAGCCGGTTCGCCGCCCAGCACAAGCTGAAGGAAGAGGACATGCCCGCGCCTCGGGAGAAACTGGCGATGCTGCAGGACACCATTGCCTTCCTCACCGGCCAAGGCTACCAGTTCATCGGCATGGATCACTTCGCCAAGCCCGATGATGAGCTGGCGGTGGCGCAGCGCGAGGGCAATCTGCACCGCAACTTCCAGGGCTACACCACCCAGGGGGATTGCGATCTGCTGGGGCTGGGGGTTTCCTCCATCAGCATGATCGGCGATGCCTACTCCCAGAACCAGAAAGAGCTCAAGGCCTATTACGCTCAGGTGGAAGAACTGGGTCATGCCCAGTGGAAGGGCTGCTCCCTCAATCGGGACGACCTGATCCGCCGCGAGGTGATCAAGCGCCTCATCTGCGACTTCTCCCTGAACTTCGCCGCCGTCGAGCAGGCCCATGGCCTGGTGTTCAAGGAGTACTTCGCGGAAGACCTCAAGCTGTTGCAGACCTTCGTCGACGACGGTCTGGTGCGCAGAACCGAAGAGGGTCTGGAGGTGGTTTCTACCGGCCAGCTGCTGATCCGCAACATCTGCATGTGCTTCGATGTCTACCTGCGCAACAAGGCGCGCCAGCAGCAGTTCTCTCGGGTGATCTGACTCGGTTGTGTGCCTGGAACATAAAAAAACCGCCCCTCGGCGGTTTTTTTATTGGGCGCTAAGGCATGAGTCTCAGCGCTGGGCGGCGCGGGCGCTCAGTTCGGTCTTCTCGCCATCGCTCAGGAAGGCCAGGGTGAGGCCATTTTGCTGGGCAGTGCGGATCTCGCTCGCCGTCATGCCGGCGGCCGGGGCGGCCACCTCGTATTCGTGGGGCAGATCTATGCCTTCCACCGCGGGATCGTCGGTGTTGAGGCAGGCCAGCACGCCGGCGGCCAGGAACTGGCGGACTGGGTGATCGGCGAGGCTAGCCACCGTAGTGGTCTGCAGGTTCGAGGTGAGGCAGGACTCGATGCCGATGCGATGCTCCGCCAGATAGGCCATCAGGCGCGGATCCTGGATGGCCTTTACGCCGTGACCGATGCGCTCGGCGCCGAGTTCACGGATGGCCTGCCACATGCTCTCGGGCCCTGCCGCCTCACCGGCGTGCACAGTGACTCTCATGCCCGCGTCGCGCACCTTGCGGAAGTGATCGATGAACAGCTCGCCGGGGAAGCCCAGCTCGTCACCGGCCAGATCGATGGCGACCAGGTGGTCACGCTGGGCCAAACAGGCCTCCAGCTCGGCGTGACACTGTGCGGTGCCGAAGGTGCGGCTCATGATGCCGATGAGATTGGTCTTGATGCCGAAGTCGCGGCTGCCGGCGGCGACGCCGTCGATGATGGCCTCCACCACCCCCTGCGGATGCAGCTTGTGGGCCATCGCCATGTAGGCGGGGCTGAAACGCAGTTCGGCATAGTCGATGCTGGCGCACAGCAGATCTTCCACGTTTTCATAGGCGACCCGGCGACAGGCATCGTAGTCGGCCAGCACGGCCACGCCCCAGTCCAGCTTCTTCAGGAAGGCGACCAGGCTCGGCTCGTTCTCGACGATCTGCACGTGGGGGCGCAGCGCCTCCAGCTCGTCTGCGGGCAACCGGATGTTGTGCAGGCGACCCAGCTCGAGAATGGTCTGCGGGCGGATGTTGCCATCCAGATGGCGGTGCAGGTCGGTCAGGGGGAGGGATCTGTCAATCATGGAGGCGCCTTCTGCGAGTCGGGTTGGAAAGCCTGCCATTCTAGGCAGGGCTCCTAAAAAAGATACCCCGTTTGCAAGCAAACGGGGTCTTATCGGTCGGCGATTCGTCAAGGCGTGATGGGAATCGTTTTTCCTCGGGCATCAGGGAATGTCGAGCTCCTTCAGCTTGCGAGTCAGGGTGTTGCGACCCCAGCCCAACAGGCGGGCGGCCTCCTGCTTGTGGCCGCGAGTGTGCTCCAGCGCCGTCTCCAGCATGATGCGCTCGAACTGGGGCAGGGCGTCGGCCAGGATGTCGGTCTCCCCCAGCGCCAGCTTACTGGCCACCCAATCCTGCAGTTGCTGCTGCCAGCCACCGGACGAGGCGGGTTGGCCCGGCTCCGCCGTGCTGGTGATGGGGGTCAGCAGCTCGGGCGGCAGATCGCTCACCAGCACCTCCTGACCCGAGGCCATCACCGTCAGCCAGCGGCAGACGTTCTCCAGCTGGCGCACGTTGCCCGGCCAGGGCAGGCGACTGACATAGGCCTGGGTATCCGGGTGCAGGCTCTTGGCCTCCACATTGAGCTCCTTGGCGGCGCGCAGCAGGAAGTGATGGGCCAGCTGGGGGATGTCCTCGCGCCGCTCCTTGAGGGCCGGGATGTGGATGCGGATGACGTTGAGGCGGTGGAACAGATCCTCCCGAAACTCGCCATCGGCGACCCGTTTCTCCAGGTTCTGGTGCGTCGCCGCAATGATCCGCACGTCCACCTGTACCGGTTGATGGCCGCCGACCCGGTAGAACTGGCCATCGGCCAGCACCCGCAGCAGCCGGGTCTGTACGTCCAGCGGCATGTCGCCGATCTCGTCGAGAAACAGGGTGCCGCCGTCGGCCTGCTCGAAGCGGCCGTGACGGATGTTGTTGGCACCGGTGAAGGCCCCCTTCTCGTGGCCGAACAGCTCGGATTCGATGAGATCTTTCGGGATCGCCGCCATGTTGAGGGCGATGAAGTTCTTGTGGGCGCGCGGGCTGTGCTTGTGCAGGGCGTGGGCGACCAGCTCCTTGCCGGTGCCGCTCTGGCCGTTGATCAGCACAGAGATGCTGGAGCGGGAGAGCCGGCCGATGGCGCGGAACACCTCCTGCATGGCCGGCGCCTCACCGATGATCTCGGGGCTGTTGCCTGGCTCCTGCTGGCGTGCCTTGCGCTTGGTACGCTGCTCCTTCAGATGGTTCTCGGCGCGCCGCACCAGGGTCACCGCCTCCTCGATGTCGAACGGCTTGGGCAGGTATTCGAAGGCGCCGCGCTGGTAGGCGTTGACCGCGCTGTCGAGGTCAGAGTGGGCGGTCATGATGATGATGGGCAGATCGGCCTGGCGGCGGTGGATCTGCTCCAGCAGGCTGAGCCCGTCGATGCCCGGCATGCGGATATCGGACAGGATCACGTCCGGCGAGCGCATCTCCAGCGAGCTCAGCAGGGCTTCGCCATCGGCAAAGCTCTCGCATTCGAAGCCTTCGCTGCCAAGGGTGCGCTCCAGGACCCACCGGATGGAGCTGTCGTCATCGACGATCCACACTTTTGCTGTCATGAGGTTCCCTTATTTGCGAAGCGGTAGATAGATGGTGAATTCGGTGTGACCTGGCCAGCTGATGCAGTCGATGCGGCCTTTGTGTTGATCGATCAGGTTCTGGGCGATGGAGAGGCCGAGGCCGGTGCCACCCTCCTTGCCGGTGATCATGGGGTAGAACAGGGTGTCGCGGATGGCATCGGGGATGCCGGGGCCGTTGTCGATGATCTTGATCTCGGCCGCCAGCCGGTAGCGCTGGCCGTGGATGGTGACCTGAAAGGCGGTACGGGTCTTGATGCGGATGAACCCGGCCTGCTCCCCCAGCGCCTCGGCGGCATTGCGCACCATGTTGAGGAAGGCCTGCTGCATCTGATCCGGCTCCATCTCGAACTCCGGAATGCTGGGGTCGTAGTCCCGCTCGATGCGGATCTGGGGCGGCAGTTCCAGATCCACCAGGCGGCGCACCTGCTCCAGCACAGAGTGCACATTGTGCATCTGGTGCCGGCCGGGGCGCTGGGGGCCGAGCAGGCGATCGACCAGCACCCGCAGCCGATCGGCCTGCTCTATGATGATGCCGGTGTATTCGCGCAGGGCCGGATCCGGCAGCTCCTTTTGCAGCAGCTGGGCCGCGCCGCGCAGGCCACCCAGCGGGTTCTTGATCTCGTGGGCCAGGCCGCGCACCAACTCCTTGGCCGCCTGTTGCTGGGCATGTTGCTGCAGCTCCTGGCTGATCTTCTTCTGCTGATCGATCTTGCGCAGTTCCACCACCATCAGCCGCTGCTCGTGGTCGGCCATGGGGCTCACGCTGATCTCGACCAGCCTGGGTTCCCCTTCCACCACCAGGGTGACTTCGCTGTCGGTGAAGCCCTGCCCCGAAATGAGGCACTGCTTGAACCGTTGCAGATCGAGGGAGATGTGCTCCAGCAGGTGGGGCAGTTCGATCCCGATCAGTCGCCGCTCGCTGAGGGAGAGCAGTTGTTCGGCCGCCGGGTTGACGAATTGAATGCAGAGCCGTTCATCCATCAGGATGACGGCAGTCAACAGGTTGTCCAAGAGGGTCTTGGCATGATCCGAGCGGGTTGGCACAGGTTTCTCCCTAAAACGGTGCTGCACACCAATAATGCACCGATATGGTGCATTGAGTTTACCCGCATCGGTGCATCACATCACCCCTAATCGGCCTTGGGGGTGGGTTTGGGAGCTGGATCTACCGTCGTTCTGTGCAGGTAAAAGGTGGCTGGTTTAGATTTAGCAAGGATCGTACCGTCTTTGGCGAGCAGCTCGAGCCGTACCTCGTGGGCACCGCGATCGAGGTTTTCGACCCGGATGGCCAGGCTGTTATGAACGAGGGGGGCCGCCTTGCCGTTCAGGGTGAGGCGGACATCGTATTGTACCGGGACATGGGGGCTGACCTCGGCCTGAAACACCACGTTGCCGGTGTTGTCACGCAGGGTGCTGCCCGGTTCGGGAGAGAGCAGCGCGATCGCCAGTGGGCTGGCTTCCTGCGCCTTCTTGGCATCGACACCGGTCAGGCTATTGAAGTTGTCGACCTGAACCGAGTGGGGGGCCGTGCCGATGAGGGGGGAGACCCGCAGATCCAGCTCCTTGGCCCGTTTGCCGGGGGGAGGGGCATCGGTGTAGTGGGTCACGCCATTGGCATCGACCCAGGAATAGACTGTGGCGGCCTGCGCGGCGCAGGGCATCAGCAGCAACAGGCCCAGCATCCATATCGGGTGTAAATTTTTCATCCATCTCTCCTTGACGGTGTCCTGTTTAATCCTATCAGAGAAAAAACGCTCAGACCGATTGTCGGACCCATGGGGATAAGATAAGCCGATGGGATGACATGGGTGCCGGGCTGATGGCCGGATCCATGGCGCTGTGACTCGACCGATCAGACAAAAAACCCGCCATCTGGCGGGTTTTTTTCACGATAAAACAAGCGTGTCGGCTTAGACGGAGTAGTACAGCTCGAACTCCAGCGGGTGCGGAGTCATGCGTACGCGATCCACATCGTGCTGCTTCAGCTCCAGGTAGGAGTTGATGAAGTCATCGCTGAACACGCCACCACGGGTCAGGAACTCGCGGTCGGTGTCCAGTGCGGCCAGGGCTTCGTCCAGGGAGCCGGCAACGGTCGGCACTTCTGCGGCTTCTTCCGGCGGCAGGTCATACAAGTTCTTGTCCATGGCATCGCCCGGATGGATCTTGTTGATGATACCGTCCAGACCGGCCATCAGCTGGGCTGCGAAGGCCAGGTACGGGTTGGCAGCCGGATCCGGGAAGCGCACCTCGATGCGGCGGGCTTTCGGGCTCGGCACCACAGGGATACGGATGGAGGCGGAACGGTTACGGGCAGAGTAAGCCAGCATGACCGGCGCTTCGTAACCCGGAACCAGACGCTTGTAGGAGTTGGTGGTCGGGTTGGCGAAGGCGTTGATGGCCTTGGCGTGCTTGATGATGCCGCCGATGTAGTGCAGCGCCATCTCGGACAGACCGCCGTACAGGTCGCCGGCGAACAGGTTGACGCCGTTCTTGGCCAGGGACTGGTGGCAGTGCATGCCGGAGCCGTTGTCACCGAACATGGGTTTCGGCATGAAGGTGACGGTCTTGTTGTAGGCGTGGGCCACGTTGTGGATCACGTACTTCAGAACCTGTACTTCATCGGCCTTCAGGGTGAGGGTGTTGAAGCGAGTGGCGATCTCGTTCTGACCGGCGGTAGCCACCTCGTGGTGGTGCGCCTCGACAACCTGACCCATCTCTTCCAGCACCAGACACATGGCGGCGCGGATGTCCTGGGAGGAGTCAACCGGTGCAACCGGGAAGTAACCACCCTTGACGAAGGGACGGTGACCCTTGTTGCCGTGCTCGTACTCGGTACCCGAGTTCCAGGCAGCTTCTTCGGATTCGATCTTCACGAAGCTGTGGCCCATGGTGTTGGAGAAGGTGATGTTGTCGAACATGAAGAATTCCGGCTCCGGCCCGAACAGCACGGTGTCAGCGATGCCGCTGGCTTTCAGGAAATCTTCAGCACGCTTGGAGATGGAGCGCGGGTCGCGGTCATAACCTTGCATGGTTGCCGGTTCCAGCACGTCACAGACGATGTTCAGCGTGGTCTCTTCGGTGAACGGATCCAGCTTGGCGGAGGCCGCATCAGGCATCAGCACCATGTCAGACTCGTTGATGCCCTTCCAGCCGCCGATGGAGGAGCCATCGAACATCTTGCCGTCTTCGAAGAACTCTTCGTTGACCTGGTGGGAAGGGATGGATACGTGCTGCTCTTTACCCTTGGTGTCGGTAAAGCGCAGGTCAACAAACTTGACTTCGTGTTCCTGGATCAGGGCCAAAACGTTCTGGGCTGACATGCTAAGTAACCTCCGGTGTTAAAACTCTTTGGGTGAATGCGTCGTCACATTCACATAAGCCAGTATCGTGCCAAGTTTGTGACAGCTTGATTTCAGGGCATTTGCACCGTTTCAGGCTGTCGGGATACCAGCTCTCGTACAGGGTCGCGCTTCAAAGTGGTGCAACCTTGGATCGTTTTGGTGCACCATCGTGGTGCGCCAGCACGATCAGCCCCCATCTAAGCAGGCTTTCAGCATGGGGTCTATGATCCTGATCCCCTGTTGTGCGCGAATGCACTGCAATTATGCTAGGCAGATCACAAAGGCGAGAGTACAATTAGCGCCCAATTTTACCCGGTGATTGAGGCGAGAATGTTAGAGAATTTACGCAATATTGCGATTATTGCGCACGTAGACCACGGCAAAACTACCCTGGTTGATAAGCTGCTGCAGCAGTCTGGAACCCTGGACCGTACCACTGATGGTCAAGAGCGTCTGATGGATTCCAACGACCTGGAAAAGGAACGTGGTATTACCATTCTCGCCAAGAACACTGCGATCCGCTGGAATGACTACCGCATCAACATCGTCGATACCCCGGGTCACGCTGACTTCGGTGGTGAGGTTGAGCGGGTTCTGTCTATGGTTGACTCCGTGCTGCTGCTGGTCGACGCCGTTGACGGCCCGATGCCGCAAACCCGCTTTGTAACTCAGAAAGCCTTCGCTAAGGGTCTGAAGCCGATCGTGGTCATCAACAAGGTTGACCGTCCGGGCGCCCGTCCTGATTGGGTTATGGATCAGGTTTTTGACCTGTTTGACAACCTGGGTGCCACCGATGACCAGCTGGATTTCAAAGTTGTCTACGCCTCTGCTCTGAACGGCTGGGCCTCCATGGATCAGAACGTCGAGTCCGACAGCATGGAACCCCTGTTCCAGGCCATCGTTGATAACGTGAAAGCACCGAATGCCGATCCTGATGGCGGCTTCCAGATGCAGATCTCCCAGATCGATTACAACTCCTATGTGGGTGTTATCGGTATCGGCCGCATCAGCCGTGGTCGCGTCAAGAGCAACCAGCAGGTCACCGTTGTCGGTGCTGATGGCAAGACTCGCACTGGCAAGGTTGGTCAGGTACTGGGTTACTTGGGCCTGGCTCGTACTGAAGTGGCAAGCGCGCAAGCGGGCGACATCATCGCCATCACCGGTCTGGGTGAGTTGAAAATCTCCGACACCATCTGTGATAACAACGCAGTTGAAGCCTTGCCGGCTCTGTCCGTTGATGAGCCGACCGTGAACATGACCTTCCAGGTCAACACCTCACCGTTTGCCGGTAAAGAAGGCAAGTTCGTTACCTCGCGCAACATCCGTGAGCGTCTGGACCAGGAGCTGGTTCACAACGTGGCCCTGCGTGTGGAAGACACTGATGACCAGGACAAGTTCCGTGTATCCGGTCGTGGTGAACTGCACCTGTCCATCCTGATCGAAAACATGCGTCGCGAAGGCTACGAACTGGCGGTATCCCGTCCGGAAGTTATCCTGCGCACCATCGATGGCGTGCTTCACGAACCGTATGAGACAGTCACTGTCGATGTGGAAGAGGCGAACCAGGGTTCAGTCATGGAGCAACTCGGCCTGCGTAAGGGTGAGATGACCAACATGACTCCGGATGGCAAGGGCCGCGTCCGTCTTGACTTCATGATCCCGAGCCGTGGCCTGATCGGTTTCCAGACCGAGTTCCTGACCATGACTTCCGGTACTGGTCTGCTGTATCACAGCTTCGACCATTACGGTCCGCACAAGGGTGGCAGCATCGGTGAGCGTCAGAATGGCGTGCTGATCTCCAACGCCACCGGTAAGGCCCTGACTTTCGCCCTGTTCGGTCTGCAAGACCGCGGTCGTCTGTTTATCGGTCATGCTACCGAGGTGTACGAAGGCCAGGTGATCGGGATCCACTCCCGCTCCAACGATCTGACTGTAAACTGCCTGAAGGGCAAGCAGCTGACCAACATGCGTGCCTCCGGTACCGATGAAGCTCAGGTGTTGACCCCGCCGATCCGCATGACCCTGGAACAGGCTCTCGAGTTCATCGACAACGATGAGTTGGTTGAAGTGACTCCAAAGGCTGTCCGTATTCGTAAGAAACTGCTGACCGAGATGGATCGCAAGCGCGCCGGTCGTGCTTGATATCTGTGCATCGACAGACAGAGAGAGGCCTTCGGGCCTCTTTTTTTATGGCCGTTTGGCGGGGTATAGGCCAACTCCATCCGGCCACGGGTGGTCAAATGGCCACGCCATCTGACACAATATCTGCATGATGAAGCCTCTGAGAACCACGATGCAGAACACAATCGCTAGCCGCCTCGGGCACGCCCTCTCCTTCTTGCGCCACGATGGCGCCCACTTCGCCCAGTTTGTCTGGGGTCGTTTCCAGCAGGACAGATTGACCGTCACCGCCGGCTACCTGGCCTATGTAACCCTGCTCTCCCTGGTGCCCATGGTCGCCGTGGTGTTCGGCATGATGTCGGCCTTCCCGGTGTTCCAGACCCTGAAGCAGGCGATGGAGCAGTTCGTCTATCACAACTTCGTGCCGACCGCCGGGGAGGCGCTCAAGGAGTACATCGACGGCTTTGTGGCCAATGCCACCAACACCACGGCGGTCGGTATCGGCGCCCTGATCGTGGTCGCCCTGATGCTGATCTCGGCCATCGACAAGAACCTCAACTACATCTGGCGCTCGACCCAGAGCCGGCCGCTGGCCCAGGCCTTCGCCATGTACTGGATGATCCTGACCCTGGGGCCCGTGCTCATCGGCGCCAGCATCGCCGTCTCCTCCTACATCATCTCGCTGCGGTTCTTCCAGGGCGAGGCGCTGTTCGGGGTGGGTTACTGGCTGCTGCGGGGTCTGCCGTTCCTGTTCTCCGTGTTCGGCTTCCTGCTGATCTATACCGTGGTGCCCAACTGCAAGGTGCGGCTGACCCACGCCTTCATCGGCGCCCTGGTGGCGGCGAGCCTGTTCGAGCTGGCCAAGCGCGGCTTCACCATCTACATCACCAACTTCCCCTCCTATCAGGCCATCTATGGCGCGCTGGCGACCATTCCTATCCTGTTTGTCTGGGTCTACCTGAGCTGGTTGGTGGTGTTGCTGGGGGCCGAGACCACCGCCTGTCTCGGCGAATATGAGAAACCGGGTGCAGAGGAGCTGGGCTGAGCCCACACCTTGTTGCTAACATCAACGGCCGCCTCTTGGCGGTCGTTTCTTTCTGACAAGACAAAGGAGTGATGAGTGATCGCATTGATTCAGCGGGTCTCCGAGGCCAGCGTGACCGTCGAGGGAGAGGTGACCGGTGCCATCGACGCCGGTCTGCTGGTACTGCTCGGGGTGGAGCAGGGGGATGACGAGGCCAAGGCCGACAAGCTGCTGCACAAGGTGAGCGGCTATCGGATCTTCTCCGATGCGGACGGCAAGATGAACCTCAGCCTGACCCAGGCCGGCGGCAGCCTGCTGGTGGTGTCCCAGTTTACCCTGGCGGCGGATACCAAGAAGGGGATGAGGCCGGGCTTCTCCGGCGGCGCTCACCCGAGCGATGCCGAGCGGCTCTACGACTATTTCGTCGCCCAGGCGAGAAATAGCGGCCTGCCGACCGAGACCGGCCGCTTCGCCGCCGACATGCAGGTGCGGCTGCTCAACGACGGCCCAGTGACCTTCTGGCTGCAGGTCTAGGTGGCGTCCTGACGGGTGGCGTGAAGGATCACGTTGAGGTAGCCGGGAACCGGATAGGCCTGGGTGGGGCCGACCCACTCCTCGGCCAGCCGCAGCGCCTGCTCCAGCTCCAGCCGGGTGCGTGGCAGCAGGTTGATGATGAGGGTGCCGCGCAGGCACTGGGCCAGCGCCTGATAGAGCGGGGCCTGGAACAGCAGTCGGGGGTTGCCGTCCTGGCTGAACAGATCGAGCAGCACCAGATCGTAGTGCTCCCTGCTGTCTAACAGGAAACGGAGCGCATCGGCGTGATGCAGGCGTGGTGGCCGAGCAGAGGGTGCCCCTGGCGCCTGAAAGAAGGCCTGGAAGAGGGTCAGCACCTCGGCATCCAGATCCACGCAGTCGTGGCTAGCCTCGGGCCAGCGTGCCCCCAGATGGCGGGTGAGATCACCCCCTCCCAGCCCCAGCTCCAGGATCCGGCTCGCCTGGCTTGGCAGCCGCGCGGCTATGTGTTGTTGATGGGGCAGGCAGAGCCGGTCCGGCTCACTGAGGCACATGGCCGATTGCACCACGCCGTCCATCTCCAGCCAGCGGTGCTCGGCGTTTTCCAGGATGCAGAGCCGGCGCTCGGCCTTGGCGCTGAGGTGCAATAAGTGTTCGGCTTGGTACGCTTGCGGATTGAAGTCCATGAATTTGCACGGCAAGATGGTTTTCGACCAGTGTAACTCAAGGATGTATCTATGTACCGGGTGGTCACCCCCCAAACGGCAGCCGAGCTGGAAAGCTACTACCAACTGCGCTGGGAGCTGCTGCGCAAGCCTTTCAATCTGCCCATAGGTTCCGAGCGGGACGAATACGATACCGTCGCCATTCATCGGCTGATGCTGGCCGAAGACGGTACCCCCATCGCCGTCGGCCGGCTGTTCGTCGGTGGTGACGAGGCCCAGATCCGCTTCATGGCGCTGAAACCCGAGTTTCGGGGTCAGGGGCTGGGGGCCCGCATGGTGGAGGATCTCGAGCAGCTCGCCCGCGACGAGAAGGTGAAGCGGCTGGTGATGAACGCCCGCCAGGAGGCGGTGGAGTTCTACCGCCGCTGCGGTTTCCTCGAGGTGGGGGAAGGACCTGTCTCCTTCGGCCGCATCACCCACCGCCAGATGATCAAGTCCCTGAGCCCGCTGCAGACCATCCAGTATCGCCCGGAGTGGTGTCAGGATCTCACCACCCGCTGGTCGCGGGGCATCCCCATCAGCGAGAAGATGGGGGTGCACATCACCCATTACGACGGCCAGACCTTTCATCTCAAGGCCAAGCTGGCGGCCAACCTCAACGTCCACGACACCATGTTTGCCGGCAGCATCTACAGCCAGTGTGTGCTGGCGGGCTGGGGGCTCATCTGGTTGCAGCTCAAGGAGGCCGGGCTGGGTGGCGATACCGTGCTGGCCGAGGGCAATATCAAATACTACAGACCGGTGAGCGAGGAGCCGGAGGCGAGGGTCGCCCGGGAGGGGATGCCTGCCGTGCTGGCGCCGCTCAAGACCGGGGAGTCGGCCAAGTTCAGCCTGCGGGTGCAGCTGTTCAGCGGCCGCAAGCTGGCGGTGGAGTTCGTCGGCCAGTACGTGGTGCTGCCCATCAAGCGGGGCGGCTAGGGGGCTCGACCGTCTGTCGGTTCAATGACAAGGCCTCATCATGAGGCCTTGTTGGTGTCTGGGGTCGCTGGTTTGGGCTGTGGGCGCCAGAGCGGGCTGCTGCGGCCCTGGGCCGGGTAGCGTACGCCGGCCTCCCAGCCGCAGGAGGCCTCGGCCGGGAAGCTCCAGCTCAGGGTCGGGGCGTCGAGCGGGCCGCGCCAGCGGGCCAGCAGCTCGGCGCAGCGTTGCCCGTTCAGGGCGCCGAGATCGAGCTGCCACTGGCCGTTGGCCAGATCGACGCCTCCCTGCAGGGCCAGCAGGTGGGTGATGGTGGAGGCGCCCGCCTGTTCGATCTGGACCAGGCCGTTTTCGGCCTTGGCGTTTAGCTTGACGCGATAGAAGGGGGTATCCCCCTGCTGCATCACCTGCCACAGGCCGTCCGCCGTCAGGGTCGGCGGGGTGGCGCCCTTGAACCACTCATCCAGCAGCGGATCTATCTTCACCTTGTCCCAGAAAGGATCCCTGGCATCCAGGCTCAGGCTGCCCTGCAGGGTGCTGCGCCAGTCGGTCAGCTTCTTGCTCATATCTGCCTGCAGATCGACATCGAGATCCACCTTGCCCGCCAGCGAGATGGGGGCCCGCAGCAGCTTGCTCCACTGCTCCAGATCCAGTTGCTTGCCCTGCAGTCGCAGGCGGCTGCTCTGGCCAGGCTCCTTGCCCCACTGGCCGCTCAGCTCGATGGCCCCCTCGTCGGGCAAGGTGCTGGACAGCTTGTTGAGCTGCCAGGAGCTCGGCGTCAGCTCGCCATCCAGCTCGCCGTTGCGGGCGGAGAGACCGTCCCACACCAGCTCGAACCACTTGCTCTCCACCCTGGCCCGGCCGAGCAGGGGGCCCGGCTGATCGCCGCGCAGGCTGAGATCGGTCAGGTAGAGCTGCCAGCCGGTCAGCGACAGGGGCAGGCTGTCGTCGAAGGAGAGCACCTTGAGCCGATCGAAGGCCAGCTTGCGCACCTCGATCTGCTGCGGGCGCCAGCCTTGCCAATCCTGCCACCACCCATCCGGCAGGCTGATGTCCATGCCGCTCAGGGTCATCTCCTTCAGGGTCAGCTTCTGAAGATCGGGATCCAGCGCCAGCTCCAGGTTGAACTCCCCATCAAAAGCCTTGCCCTGCAGCTCCGCATCGAGCTGCTCTGGCGAGAAGGCGAGCCGCCCCTTGATCTCTTCCAGCTGGAACAGGCCACGACCGAGATCGGCCAGAGAGCCGGTGAGGTAACCGGTCGGTCGGCTGCCCGCCTGCCACTCGAAGGCGGTGAGCTGGCCGCTGAAGTTGTTGAGGGCGAGCTCCTGGGCGTTGGCGTTGACGCTGGTTTCGTCGAACTGGCCCCGATCCAGGCTGATCCGGCGCAGGGGGAACTCGGCTTGGTCGAGGCTGTCCAGCTCGACCCGCATGCCACGGGCCTTGAGGCCGCGCAGCTGCAAGCTGCGTGCGGGCCAGTCCAGCACCATGCCGGTCTCCAGCAGGCCGTCGAACAGGTTGGTGGTCAGCTTGTCCGTGCTCAGCACCTGGCCTTCCAGTCGCCCTTTCAGGTTGAGGCGAGCCAGGGTCAGGCTGGGGCTATCGAGCTGGTTGATGCTGAGGCTCAGGTTGGCCTGGGGCTGGTGCCTGGGATCGATCAGCTCCCAGTCGCTCAGGGTGGCGCTCAGGCCGCGCAGGATGAGCCCGTCGCTCTGCAGGCTGAGGTTGTCGATGTTGCTGTCCCCTATGGTGAGGGAGTGCACCGGCAGGGTCGGCAACTGGTTGGGGAGCGGCAGCCTGATGAGGGGGCGGATGAGATCCAGGTGGGCGATGCGCACATCCCGGTTCAGCCAGTCGATGCTGTCTATCTCCAGGTAGATCTTGTCCAGCTTCACCGCGTCACCGTACTGCACCTGCTCCGCCAGCAGGGTGTAGGGATGGAGTGGGTTGAATACCAGCCGGCCTATGGTGACTTGCACCCCGGTCTGCTGGCTGAGCCAGTTGGCGATGGGGCCCCTGGCTCGTTCGGCGTCGAACAGGCCGAGACCCACCCAGACGAACAGCAGCAGGAAGGCGAATACATAGAGCAGGGCGCGTAGCCAGGAATTCATCGACATCTTCCTCCTGTTTTCAATGGGTTGTCAGGCGTTGGAATAGTGATCCCGCAGCCCCGGCCTGCGGCGGAGCAACCTGATATGGATAATCTGTTTGCCCATGAGGAAGCCAGCAATTCATCGGCTTCCTTCTTCTGTTCTCAATGGGGTGTCAGGCGTTGGAATAGTGATCCCGTAGTCCCAGCCAGCGGCGGATCAGCGGATCGACGTGGCTAGGGTGTCTGTCCATCAGGTAGCGCGCCAGCTTCTGCACCTGGGGGATGAGCGATTGGTCCCGCACCAGATCGGCGATCTTGAGATCGGCCAAGCCGGTCTGGCGGGTGCCGAGCAACTCGCCCGGGCCGCGCAGCTCCAGATCGCGCTGGGCGATCTGGAAGCCATCGCTGGTCTCCCGCAGCACCCCGAGCCGGCTCTGGGCCGTCTTGGAGAGGGGGGCGTGATAGAGCAGCACGCAGTGGGAGGCCACAGAGCCGCGACCGACCCGGCCGCGCAGCTGGTGCAGCTGGGCCAGCCCGAGCCGCTCCGGGTTCTCGATGATCATCAGGCTGGCGTTGGGCACATCTACCCCCACCTCGATGACGGTGGTGGCGACCAGCAGCTGCAAGATGCCGGCCTTGAACTCCTCCATCACCCGTTGCTTCTCTACCGGCCGCATGCGGCCGTGCACCAGCCCGATATGCAGGCCGGGCAGCAGGTTCTGCAGCTCGGCGGCGGTGTCCTCGGCGGCCTGGCACTCCAGCACCTCGGACTCCTCGATCAGGGTGCAGACCCAGTAGGCCTGCTTGCCTTCCTCGCAGGCCAGCTTGACCCGCTCGATCACGTCGCCCCGGCGGCTGTCCGGCAGGGCGACAGTGGTGATGGGGGTACGGCCCGGCGGCAGCTCGTCGATGACAGAGGTGTCGAGATCGGCGTAGGCGGTCATCGCCAGGGTGCGGGGGATGGGGGTCGCGGTCATGATCAGCTGGTGAGGATGTACCCCCTCCCGCTCCCCTTTCTCGCGCAGGGCGAGGCGCTGGTGCACCCCGAATCTGTGTTGTTCATCGATGATCACCAGGGCGAGGCGCTGGAACACCACCTGCTCCTGGAAGATGGCGTGGGTGCCCACCACCATCTTGACGCTGCCATCGGCGATGGCGGCGAGCTGGGTTTCCCTGGCCTTGCCCTTCTGCTTGCCCGCCAACCAGCCGACCTTGATGCCGAGCGGCTCCAGCCAGTGGGCGAAGTTGATGGCATGTTGCTCGGCCAGCAGCTCGGTCGGTGCCATCAGCCCCACCTGGCAGCCGTTGCCGATGGCCTGTAGCGCCGCCAGCGCCGCCACCAGCGTCTTGCCGGAGCCCACGTCCCCCTGCACCAGCCGCATCATGGGGTAGCTGCGTTGCAGATCCTGACTGATCTCCGCCACCACCCGGCTCTGAGCCCCGGTCGGTTTGAACGGCAGGGCGCCGAGCAACTGTTTGACCAGGGTGGGGGCCGGCTTGAGGGTTCGGGCGAGCTGGGTCTGGGCCTGGGCGCGGACCTTCAGCACCGACAGATTGTGGGCCAGCAGCTCTTCCAGCACCAGCCGCTGCTGGGCCGGATGCTGGCCGCTTTCCAGCAGCGCCAGCGCCACCGAGGGGGGAGGTCTATGCAGCAGGCGAAGGGCGGCGGCGAGTTCTATCTGGTGCGGGTAGAGGCCGGCGGGCAGCAGCTCCTCCACCCCGTACAGCTCGAGCTGGGCCAGCGCCTGATCGGTGAGGCTGCGCAGGCTGAGCTGGCGCAGCCCCTCCGTGGTCGGGTAGACGGGGGTGAGTGCCTCTTCGGTCTGGCCGGCCTGCTCCTCGCCGAGCAGCTTGTACTCGGGGTGGGCCATCTCCAGCCCGTATTTGCCGGGGCGCACCTCGCCAAAGCAGCGCAGCAGGCGACCCGGGGCCAGGCTGTTCTTCTGGGCGGCGGTGAAGTTGAAGAAGCGCAGGGTCAGGCTGCCGGTGCCATCGCTGATGCGGCACACCAGCATGCGGCGGCGGCCCATCACCAGCTGGGTGTCCTGGATTTCGCCCTCGACGGCGCCGTGCAGCCCGGGCGGCAGATCGCCGATGGGCCACACCTGGGTGCGATCCTCGTAGCGCAGGGGCAGGTGGAACAGCAGATCCTGTACCGTCGCCAGCCCCAGCCGCTCGAGCTTCTCCAGCATCTTGCTGCCGACGCCCTTGAGGCTATCGAGGGAGATTTTATCCAATTTCATCAATTAGATGCCCGAAAATACTGTAAATATGTCCAGATGATAGGGGTTGTTGATGGCTCGATGCAAGCCGTGTTGCTGTGAGCCGGGTTGGGTTGCCGCATCTGAAAAAGGCCTGCCGAAAACGGGAGGCCTTTGGATGGGGGCTGATCCGGAAGCCGGATGGCGGTCTAGATGATCCGCTTGAGCAGGATATGAGCCCTGACCCTGTGGATCCGGGCCAGCAGCTTGCGCACCTGCTCGGGGTAATCCTTGATCTGCTCTATCTGGTCGAAGTGGCTGATGCGACGGGCGTGCGCCAGGATGTTGGCCCGCTCCTCGGCAAAGCGCTCGCGCAGGTGGCGGTGCGGATCGTGCACCAGCAGGCCATTCTCCAGATCCAGCGCCCAGGCGCGGGGATTGAGGTTGTTGCCGGTGAGCAGCGCCCACTCCTCGTCCACGAAGATGCCCTTGAGGTGATAGGAGTTCTTCTCGCAGCACCAGAGCATCAGGTTGAGGCGACCGGAGTCGATGTGACGCTGGTTGCGCTCGGCAAACCGGCGCAGGTTGGTCTCGTACAGGTAAGGCAGCCCACCTATGGTGGAGAATTTCTCCTCCGGCGGGATGAAGAAGTCGTTGGCTGTCTTGTCACCGACCACTATGGTCACCTTGCAGCCGCGCTTGAGCAGCGCCTCTACGTCCTTGTTCAACTCCTTGGGGGGGTTGAAATAGGGGGTGCAGATGAAGATCTCCCGCTCGGTGGCGCGCACCAGGTTGCGGATCATCCGGTTGAGCTGGTTGCCACGCTTGCCCAGCCCCGCCATGGGGGTGATGGCGACGTCCTCGGCCCCCAGCGGCGTGCTCTTGAAGCGATACTGGCTGGTGCGCAGGCTGTGCTTGAAACGCCGGATCGGCCCCTTCAGCAGCTTGGCGCTGGGGATCTCGGCCCGATCCAGTCGCTGCACCGCTTCGCTGCGCAGGAACACATCGTCCACATAGTTGACCATGCTGCGGGTCAGCTCAGGGCTGGTGATCTGGTGGTAGCGATCGAAGCGGTAGCGCTCCTGCTGGTGCAGGTAGATGTCGTTGAGGCTGGCACCCGAGTAGAGCAGGGTATCGTCGAAGATGAAGCCCTTGAGGTGCAGCACGCCGAGCAGCTCACGCCCCTTCACCGGCACGCCGTAGATGGCGATCTGGTGCTCGTGGCGGGCGGCCATCTCCTGATACATCAGGTGGTTGCCCCCCTGCTTGCCCTTGCCGATCAGGCCGCGCTGGGCGCGGTGGAAGTCGACGAAGAGCTTGATGTCGAGGGCGGGGTTGCGTTGCTTGGCGGCGTAGAGCGCGCTCAGTATCTCCCGTCCCGCCTCGTCATCCTGCAGATAGAGGGCGACGAGATAGATGCGCTGGGTCGCGCTGGCGATGAGCGAGAGGATCCTGCTTTTGAACTCTTTGGCGCTGCTGAGCACCTGGAACCGATCCGCGGGGACCGCGATCTGGGGCAGACGAGTCAGCAACTGTCGATAATGTGCCGATGAATGCATAGAGAAACCTGAAATCACGGGGTTAAGCGTTCCACTCGGGGCAATGAATAGGCGATTCTAGCAATCTAGGCGGTGAATACCCAACAAAGAATCGACGGCTCTGGGAGCCGTCCATTGAAAACGGGTCGGGAGAGGTCCCGACCCGTCTGTCTGGCGAGGTTAAAACACCACGCTGGCCATGGCCACGATGAGGAAGGCGATGGTGCCGAGCAGGGTCTCCATCACGGTCCAGGTCTTGAGGGTGGTCTTCACATCCATGTTGAGGAAGCGGCCGACCAGCCAGAAGCCGGAGTCGTTGAAGTGGGAGAGCACGGTCGCACCACCGGCGATGGCGATGACGATGAAGGTCAGGTCCAGTTCGCTCAGGCCGGGGGTGGCGGCAACCATGGGCGCCATCAGGGCCGCCGTGGTGGTGAGGGCCACGGTCGCAGAACCCTGGGCTACCCGCAGGGCGGTCGAGACCAGGAAGGCGGCCAGGATCACCGGCATGCCGGTGTCAGAGAGCACGTCCGCCAGGGCAGCACCGATGCCGCTGGCACGCAGTACGCCGCCAAACATGCCACCGGCACCCGTCACCAGGATGACGGCGCAGACGGGGGCCAGCGCATCGTTACAGAATTTCTCCAGCTGTATCTTGCCCTGTTGCTTGCTGAAGACCCAGACCGCGTAGAGCAGGGTGATCAGCAGTGCGATCGGGGTCTTGCCGACCATGCGCAGGATATTGACCCAATCAGCCCCTTTGTCGACCATCCCCATGGCACCCAGGGTGTTGAGGCCGGTATCCATGAAGATGAGTGCCAGCGGCAGCAGCAGGATGGAGATCACCTGGCCGAAGCTTGGCAGCTGGCCGGCCGGGATGGCCGCCGGGTCGGTAAAGCTCGGCGGCAGCGGCAGGTCGAACTTCTTGCCGGCCCACAGGCCATACAGATAGGCACCCAGATACCAGGTCGGGATGGCGACGAGCAGGCCGACTATGGTCAGCAGGCCGATGTTGGCGCCAAGCAGCTCACTGGCGGCAACGGGGCCGGGGTGGGGGGGCATGAAGGCGTGCATCACGGCGAAGGCGCCCGCAGATGGCAGTGCATATTTGAGCACAGAGCCACCAAACTGCTTGGCCACGCTGAAGATGATGGGCAGCATGACGATGAGGCCCGCATCGAAGAAGATGGGGAAGCCAAACAGCAGGGAGGCCACACCGAGCGCAAGAGGAGCGCGATGGGCGCCGAAGCGGCTGATCAGGGTATCGGCCAGCACCTTGGCGCCGCCCGTCATCTCCAGGATCCGGCCTATCATGGCGCCGAGACCGACCAGCAGGGCCACCCCGGCCAGGGTGCTACCGAAGCCGCCCAGCATGGTCGTTACGACCTGATCGTAGGCCACGCCGGTGGCGAGGGCCGTGACCAGGCTGACCAGCGTCAGGGCGACGAAGGCGTGGATCTTGAAGCGCATTATCAACAGCAACAACATGATAATTGCACCGCCTGCTACCGAAAGCAGGTAGGCGACATCGGGGGTATTAGCCACACCTTCCATAATTTTTCTATCCTCAAAAGTTCCAGTTATCGTCTTGCACAAATCTGTGCACCACTTCACATGTCATCACGTTACCGGTAACATGTTACCGGTAACGTGATAAGTTAGAAGTCATCTACGGTACGTTTTTTGAGAAATGGGATAGAGGTCAAACAATGGCTGGTAAGAGTATTATCGTGATGGGCGTCTCCGGCAGCGGCAAATCGTCGGTCGGGGCTCGGGTGGCTCAGGTCATCGGCGCCAAGTTTATCGACGGCGACGATCTGCACCCTCGTGCCAACATTCAGAAGATGGCGGGCGGCGCCCCACTCAACGATGAGGATCGCGCCCCCTGGCTGGAGCGGATCCGCGATGCGGCCTACAGCCTGGAACAGAAGAACGAGGTGGGGGTGATCGTCTGCTCCGCCCTCAAGCGCCACTATCGCGATCAGATCCGCGAGGGCAACGAATCGGTCAGGTTCCTGTTCCTGGATGGGGACTACGAGCTGATCCTGGCGCGGATGAAGGCCCGTCACGGTCATTTCATGCGCGAGAGCATGCTGCAGAGCCAATTCGATGCGCTGGAGCGCCCGGATGGCGAAGCTGGGGTATGTTGTATCGATATCGACGGCGGCTTCGAACAGGTTGTCGACCGCGCCGTCACCGCACTGGAGCAAGCAATATGACTCATCCCATCATCCTCGAGGTCACCGCCCGCATTCGTGCGCGCAGTGCCACCCGTCGCCAGGCCTTCCTGGCCCGCATTCAGCGTCAGGCGGAGCAGGGCAAGACCCGCGCCGCCCTGGCCTGTGGCAATCTGGCTCACGCCGTGGCCGCCTGCAGCACGGACGAGAAGGGTCGCATCCTCGATCTGACCCGCGCCAACGTCGGCATAGTCACCGCCTACAACGACATGCTGAGTGCCCATCAGCCCTATCAGGGCTACCCGGACCAGATCAAGGCGACCCTGGCCGAGCTGGGCCACAGTGCCCAGGTCGCCGGCGGGGTGCCCGCCATGTGTGACGGCGTCACCCAGGGCCAGCCCGGGATGGACATGTCGCTCTTCTCCCGGGATCTCATCGCCCAGGCCACGGCGCTGTCCCTCTCTCACAACACCTTCGACGCCACCCTGCTGCTCGGCATCTGCGACAAGATAGCGCCGGGCCAGATCATGGGGGCGCTCTCCCATGCCCACCTGCCCACCGCCTTCGTGCCGGCCGGCCCCATGGCCAGCGGCATCAGCAACGATGACAAGGTGAAGGTGCGCCAGCAGTATGCCGCCGGTCAGGTGGGCCGCGAGGCGCTGCTGGAGATGGAGTGCGGCGCCTACCATGCGCCCGGCACCTGCACCTTCTATGGCACCGCCAACACCAATCAGCTGGTGTTCGAGGCCATGGGCCTGATGCTGCCGGGATCCGCCTTCGTGCATCCCCACAGCGAGCTGCGCCACGCCCTCACCGCCGAGGCGGCGCGCCGCATCAGCGCCATGATCCCCGGCTCACCGGCCTATCGCCCCTTGAGCGAGGTGCTGGACGAGCGCTCCCTGGTCAACGGCCTGGTGGCCCTGCTCGCCTCCGGCGGCAGCACCAACCACAGCATCCACATGGTGGCGCTGGCCCGCGCCGCCGGCCTGCACCTGACCTGGGACGACCTGAGCGATCTCTCCGACGTGGTGCCGCTGTTGGTGCGCATGTACCCGAACGGCCCGGCCGATGTGAACGCCTTCGAGCAGGCCGGTGCCGTGCCCGGCCTGATGCGCCGGCTGGCACAGGAGGGGCTGATCCACATGGACGCCACCCCGACCTTCGGCGAGATGCAGGATTACCTCAGTCGCCCCCTGCTGGTGGATGGCAAGCTGACGTGGCAGCCGGTCGGCGAGAGCGGCGATGCGAGCGTGCTCTCTCCCACAGGCAGCGTGTTCCAGGCCACTGGCGGCACCAAGCTGCTGTCCGGCAATCTGGGTCGTGCCGTGGTCAAGGTCTCGGCGGTGGCCCCGGAATATCGCGTGATCGAGGCGCCGGCCAAGGTCTTCTCCTCCCAGCATGCGGTGGAGGCGGCCTACCAGGCCGGCGAACTCAATCTGGATGCGGTGATAGTGGTGCGCCACAATGGCCCCGCCGCCAACGGCATGCCGGAGCTGCACAAGCTGATGCCGGTGCTCGGCAACCTGCAGAAGGCGGGTCACAAGGTGGCGCTGGTCACCGATGGCCGCCTGTCCGGTGCCTCCGGCAAGATCCCGGCCGCCATCCACGTCACCCCTGAGGCCCTGCACGGCGGCGCCATCGGCCTGCTGCGAGACGGTGACCTGCTGCGGGTGGATGCCGAATCGGGCCGCCTGGATTGCCTGACCGATCTGACCGGCCGTACCCCGGTCGAGCCGGATCTCAGCCTGGAGCAGGAGGGCTGGGGCCGTGAACTGTTTAGCGTGATGCGTCGCGCGGTATCGAGCGCCGAGTGTGGCGCCACCATCTTTGACTGAGGATGAGCTATGCAAAACTGGAAAGTGACCCCTGCCGAGGTGTTTGCCGCCTCCCCGCTGGTGCCCGTGATGGTCATCAACGACCTGGAGCAGGCCCTGCCGATGGCACAGGCGCTGCTGGCGGGTGGCATCTCGGTGTTCGAAATCACCCTGCGCACCCCGGTGGCACTGGATGCCATCGCCCTCATCGCCAAGGCGATGCCGGAGGCCATGGTGGGGGCGGGGACTGTGCTCAACTGCGCGCAGTTCGATGCCGCCGTGGCCGCCGGTGCCCGCTTCGTCATCTCGCCGGGGATGACCCCGGCGCTGTTGGCCCACGCCGCCAAGAGCACGGCGCCGCTGATCCCCGGGGTCGCCACCGCCTCCGAGGTGATGCAGGCGCTGGAGGCGGGTTACAGCCACCTGAAGTTCTTCCCGGCCGAGGCCAACGGCGGCACCAAGGCGCTCGCGGCCATCGCCGCGCCGCTGCCGCAGGTCCGCTTCTGCCCCACCGGCGGCATAGGCCCGCACAACGTCGCCGATTACCTGGCGCTGAAATGCGTCGCCACCGTCGGCGGCTCCTGGATGCTGCCGGCCGATGCGGTCAAGAACGGCAACTGGGAAGAGGTGACTCGCCTCTCCCGCGAAGCGGTTGAATTGGTTAAACGTTAGTCACATATCGTTTAGAACAACCAGACAGGCCACCTCAGGGTGGCCTGTTTGTTTTCGCCCCTCGGCCAGTGGGAGAGGGGTCTGGGGATGGGAGAGAAGAGGCGGTCAGCCCAGACTCTCCCCTACATAGAGGGAGAAGCCCAAGTCCATGCGGCTGTCGGGTCTGGGCTGGCCGCCCAGGCGGGCCAGCAGCATGGTTGCCGCCTCACGGCCTATCTCCTCGCGCGGGGTGACTATGCTGGCCAGCTTGGGGGTCATGGCGTGGCCGATGTCGAGGGCGTTGCAGCCGGCGATGGCGATCTGCTGGGGCACGGGTATCCACCTGGCCTGGCACTGCAGCAGGGCACCGACCGCCACATCGTCGTTGGTGCAGAACAGGCCGTCCAGATCGGGGTAGCGCGCCAGCGCCTGCTCCAGCAGCTGGCCGCCCAGGGTGAAGCTGGAGGATTGTTCGGTCAGCAGGTGCTGGCCATCGAGGCCGAAATCGGCCATCGCCTGGTAGTAGCCCTCCATCCGCAGCTGGGTGCGCACATCGAGCCGTGCCCCCAGGTAGACCACCTTGCGGCGCCCCCGGCGCAGCATCTCTGTTACCATGGCCCGGGCCGCGGCCCGGTGATCCATGCCGACCACCATGTCGATGGGGTTCTGCGGCAGATCCATGGTCTCCACCACAGGGATGCCGGCGGTGGCGATCATCTTGCGGGTGCGCTCGGTGTGCAGGCTGTCGGACAGGATCAGGCCATCCACGTGGTAGGAGAGCAGGGAGGCCACCTGCTCCTCTTCCTGTTCCGGATTGTAACCGTAGTGGGCGAGCAGGGTCTGGTAACCGGCGGGGCGGGTCACCGTCTCGATGCCGTGCACCAGGGCGGAGAAGACCTGGTTGGAGAGAGAGGGGAGCAGGATGCCGATCGCCTTGCTGGTGGCGTTGGAGAGAATGTCCGGTGCCCGGTTGGGGATGTAGCCCAGCTCTTCCACCACGGCGGCGATCCGTCCCCGGGTGCCCTCGGCCACTGTGTGTGGATCGCGCAGGTAGCGGCTGACGGTCATCTTGGTGACCCCGGTCTGATCGGCGATGTCTTGCAGGGTGGGGCGGCGTTTGCGGGTGTCGTTCATCTTGGGTTCCGGCAGCAATGTTACAGGTAACATTACCTTTTTCACGCAATAAAGTCAGCATATGACGCCATCATTAGGAGAAATTTCGGATGATCAAGGGCAAGTGCTTCGAGGGGAAGCGATTCGAGCAGCAGGAAGTGGAAGGGGAGCAGTTCGCGGACTGCCGCTTCATCGACTGCAACTTCTCCTGGTTGGATCTGAGCGAGAGCCGCTTCGTCGACTGCAGCTTCTACGAACGGGAGCGCGAACTCGGCTGCTCGCTGCAGGGCTGCGATCTGCGGGAGGCCAGCTTCCTGCGCTGCGACCTGACCCTGGCGGATCTGAGCCGCAGCCAGTGCCTCGGGCTGGAGCTGCGCGACTGCCAGGCCATGGGCATCAACTTCGCCCGTGCCAGCTTCGCCAACCAGATCACCGTCAAGAGCTACTTCTGCGAGGCCCATCTGACCGGCAACAACTTCAGCTACGCCAACTTCGACGGCTGCCTGCTGGAGCGGTGCGAGCTGAGCGGCAACCGTTGGCAGGGGGCCAGCCTGCTGGGTGCCTCGCTGGCGGGATCCGATCTCAGCGGCTCCGAGTTTGGCCAGATAGACTGGCGCAGCTTCAACCTGCAGGGCTGCGATCTGCGCCAGTGCGACCTGCCCGGGCTGGATCTGCGTCTGGTCAAGCTGGACGGTGTGCAGATAAGCGAGGATCAGCAGCAGGGGCTGCTGGAGCAGATCGGCATGGTCGTCTTCCCCTGATGGCGCCAACCAGGATGGTGCGGGAAACTTCGTAAGTTTTCGTCATCGGCCAGCGAGATGGGCCAGGGCCAGAATGAAAAAAGCCTGCGGATGCAGGCTTTTTTCATGAGGCGCTCGATGGCATGTGCTCTTGAATACCAGTTAGCGCTTGGCCAACCACTTGGTCGGGTTGATGGCCTCACCCTGATAGCGGATCTCGAAGTAGAGGCCGGGTCTGTCCTGGCCGCCGCTGTCGCCGACCAGGGCCACGGGTTCGCCCTGCTCCACGCTCTGGCCAACCTGGCGCAGCAGTGACTGGTTGTGACCATAGAGGCTCATATAGCCTTTACCATGGTCTATCACCAGCAGCATGCCGAAGCCGTCAAGCCAGTCGGCGTAGACCACCTGTCCTGGCGCCACCGCCTTGACCTGGGTGCCTTCGCTGGCGCCGATCAGGGTGCCTTTCCACTTGAGCTCGGCGGTGCGAGCCGAGCCGTAGGAGATGAGGATCGGGCCCTGTACCGGCCAGCGCAGGCTGCCATTGGTGCTGAGGCCACCGTAGCCGCCGGTGCTTGCCTTGGCGCTGCTGCGGGCGGCGGCTTGCTGTTGAGTCACCTTGTTTTGTTGCTCGGTGACTTTCTGCTGTTGGGCGGCGAGCCGTTGCTGCTCGCCGGCCTTCTGCTGTTGCGCCGCGATCCGCTGTTGTTCCGCAAGCCGCTTCTGTTCGGCGGCCAGGCGTTGCGCCTCCAGGCGGCGCTGGCGCTCCTGCTCGGCCTTGATCTTGGCCAGCCGCTCCCGCTCGGCCCGCTCACGGCGTTCCTGCTCTTCCCGCTGGCGGCGCAGCTCTTCCAGCCGGGCCTTCAGGGCCTTCTCCGCCTTGACCAGCTTGGTCAGCTTCTGCTCGTCATCCTGCACCGACAGCTGCAGCTGGTTGCGCACCTTGGCACGGCTCTGCTGGCTGGCCAGCAGGCTCTGGTGGGACGCTTGCTGTTCGCTCAGCAGGGCTTGCAGTTTGCTTTCGGTCTCCTGGGTCGCCTGCTGGTTCTTGGCCAGCTTGGCGCGGGTCGCGCGCAGGGCGTCGATGGCCTCGATGCGGGCCTTGTTGAGATAGTCGAAATAGTCGAGGGCGCGGCTCAGTTTGGCCGGATCCTGCTGATTGAGCAGCAGTTTGAGGTAGTCGTGGTTGCCCGCCTGGAAGGCGCTTTCCGCCTGCTTGGCCAGCAACTGTTTCTGATGTTTGGCCTGTTGCTCCAGATCCAGCTTGTCCTGCTGCAGGTTCACCAGCTTTTGCTGGTTCTGCTTCAGCTGCAGTTTGGTCTGATCGAGCTTGGCGGCGGCGGCCGAGATGGCCTGCTCATCGGCCTTGAGCTGGGTATTGAGTTTGGCCAGCTCCTGCTTGCTGAGCTTGATTGTCTTCTGCTGTTCCTTGATCTGGGACTGCATGGTGCCGAGCTGCTGGTTGGCAGCCTGGGCCGTGCCGGCAGCGCCGATCAGGCAAAAAAACAGCGCGCCGGCCAACAGGCCGACGCGACTGGTTTTGGTTGAAATAACTTCGCATCCCCGCATGGGGCAGGATTATTTCAGAATCATCAGGGGCTTGCCAGTCATTTCCGGCGGCACAGGCAGACCCATCAGGGTCAACATGGTCGGGGCCAGATCGGACAGTTTGCCACCTTCCAGCACCTCGGCCTTGCGACCGAAGTAGATGAGGGGAACCGGCAGATTGGTGTGGGCGGTGTGCGCCTGACCGGTCTCTTCGTCCAGCATCTTCTCGGCGTTGCCGTGGTCGGCGGTGATCAGGCATTCGCCACCCACCTCGGCCAGGGCCTCGGTGACACGACCGATGCAGTGATCGACGGCCTCACAGGCCTTGACCGCGGCATCGAACACGCCGGTGTGACCGACCATGTCGCCGTTCGGGTAGTTGCAGATGATGACGTCGTACTTGCCGCTCTTGATGGCGCCGACCAGCTTGTCGGTCAGCTCTTCGGAGCTCATCTCCGGCTGCAGATCATAGGTGGCCACTTTCGGGCTGGCGACGATCTCGCGATCCTCACCGCTGAAGCAGGACTCTTCGCCACCGTTGAAGAAGAAGGTGACGTGGGCGTACTTCTCGGTCTCGGAGATGCGCAGCTGGGTCTTGCCCTGCTTGGCCAGCCACTCACCCAGGGTGTTCACCAGGGCAGTGGGCGGGTAGGCGCAGGTGGTTTTGATGTCGGCGGCGTATTCGGTCAGCATCACGAAGTTCAGCGCAGGGGTGACGGCACGGGCGAAGCCGGTGAAGTCGCTGTCGACGAAGGCGCGGGTGATCTCGCGGGCACGGTCGGCACGGAAGTTCATGAAGATCAACGCATCGCCATCCTGCATGGGGGCGGCGGCACCGATGCGGGTGGCCTTGACGAATTCATCGTTCTCGTCGCGGGCATAGGCGGCGGCCAGGGCTTCGCTGGCGCTGTCGGCGGTGAACTCGCCCTTGCCCTGAGTCATCAGGTCATAGGCTTGCTGCACGCGGTCCCAACGGTTGTCACGGTCCATGGCGAAGTAGCGGCCGATCATGGAGGCGAAGCGACCCTTGCCCAGACGGGCAAACAGGGCATCGAACTGCTCGATGGAGGACTGGGCGGAGCGCGGCGGCACGTCGCGGCCATCCAGGAAGGCGTGGAAGTAGATCTGCTCGGCGCCACGCTTGGCGGCCATCTCGATCATGCCCATGATGTGCTCTTCATGGCTGTGTACGCCACCCGGTGACATCAGACCCATGATGTGCACGGCCTTGCCGTTGGTCACGGCGCCGTCAACAGCCTTGGCCAGCTCGACGTTCTGGAAGAAGTCGCCGTCCTTGATCTCCTTGGAGATGCGGGTCAGCTCCTGATACACGATACGACCGGCACCTATGTTGACGTGGCCCACTTCGGAGTTGCCCATCTGACCATCCGGCAGACCCACATCCAGGCCGGAGCCGGAGATCAGGGTGCTGGTGTAATCATGGGCGAGACGGTCGAGGTTGGGGGTCTTGGCGGCAGCGACGGCGTTGTGCTCTTGCTTGGTGCTGTAGCCCCAACCGTCCATGATGACCAGAACCAAAGGTTTCTTAGCTGTTGACATAAGGCTATGTCCTCTCGGATAGGAATGAATTGCAGGAAGTGAAACTAGCGTAATATTACTACATCTGCCGAAATAGTCACCTGATAGCCAAGCCCCTCTGTGGCCTGGTTTTTTTGCTGTTATCGGCCCGTTTTCGGCATGTTGCCGGCTTGTCTGCCAACCTCGTCATCGTCTTTACAACCGCTTTTGCATGCCCGCCAGACCCGCATCTATAGCCGCTCTTCATGGGGGCAACCCGCGCTCAACCCCTGATGGGAGCTTGCTCTCGCTTTGCCGCCAAGATGGCTGATCTTATCGGGGGCCCCATGTATACTCGGGCCCTTGTCTTGGTCCCTGGATAGTAGAAGATGCAAGAGTATTTGGATTTTGCGGCCCGCAACCCGCTGCTGGCAGCAGCCTGGTTCGGCCTGGCAGGCACCCTGGTGTACACCACGGTGCGTGCTCGTTTTTCTCCGGTGAAGGCGGTGAACAACCACACCGCCACCCTGCTGATCAACCGTGAAAGTGCCACAGTGGTGGACATTCGCAGTCAGGAAGAGTTTGCCAAGGGCCACCTGGCCGGCGCTCATCACCTGCCCCTCACCCAGATCCAGGCCAATAATCTGGGTCCGGTTGAAAAGCATAAAGATGCCCCCATCATAGTGGTGTGCGAGTCGGGGATGACCGCTGGTGGCGCGGGTCGCCTACTGAGCAAGGCCGGTTTCAAGCAGGTGTATACGCTCAGCGGTGGCATGGCCCAATGGCGTGCAGAGAATCTGCCGGTAACCAAAAAACGCTGATTTAAGGGCCTGCGCCCACTCATTTTCTTAAAAAGGAATCAAACGAAATGGCTGACGAAATCAACAACCAGGAAGTGCAACCGGAATTCCACATCCAGCGTGTCTACACCAAGGATGTCTCCTTCGAAGCGCCGAACACTCCGCACATCTTCCAGAAAGAGTGGCAGCCGGACGTCAAGCTGGACATGGACACCAAGACCAGCGTGCTGGCCGACGGCGTGTACGAGGTCGTGCTGACCCTGACCGTGACCTGCAAGCTGGAAACCGAGACCGCCTTCCTGTGTGAAGTGCAGCAGGCCGGTATCTTCTCCATCGGTAACCTGCCGGAGCCGCAGCTGGCTCACTGCCTGGCCGCCTTCTGCCCCAACATCCTGTTCCCCTATGCCCGCGAAGCCGTGGCTAACCTGGTGAGCAAGGGTTCCTTCCCGCAGCTGAACCTGGCACCGGTTAACTTCGATGCCCTGTTTGCCCAGCACATGGCGCAGGCACAGGCCCAGCAGGCGACTGCGGAAGCCTGATAATGGCCGACCAGATCGCTATCTCGGTCTTGGGGGCGGGGTCTTACGGCTCCGCCCTTGCCATTTCTCTGGCGCGCAACGGTCATCCGACCCTGCTGTGGGGTCACGACCCCGCTCATGTCGCCGTGCTGGAACAAGATCGCTGCAACAAGGCTTTCCTGCCGGATGTCCCTTTCCCCGCCGATCTGCAGCTGACTGCCGACTTGCAGCAGGCGGTGCAAGCCGCCCCCGTGCTGCTGCTGGTGGTACCGAGCCATGTGTTCGGTCAGGTGCTGGCCCGGGTCAAGCCCTTCCTGCGCCCCGATACCCGTATCGCCTGGGCCACCAAGGGGCTGGAGCCGGACAGTGGCCGGCTGCTGCAGGACGTGGCCCGCGAGGTGCTGGGTGAGGATATCCCGCTGGCGGTGA
This sequence comes from Aeromonas sp. sia0103, assembly GCF_963895295.1. Taxonomy (NCBI): domain Bacteria; kingdom Pseudomonadati; phylum Pseudomonadota; class Gammaproteobacteria; order Aeromonadales; family Aeromonadaceae; genus Aeromonas; species Aeromonas sp. sia0103. Next base: position 97,863 of record NZ_CAWQKG010000001.1, read on the forward strand.
TCTCAGGCCCGACCTTCGCCAGGGAGCTGGCCGCCGGGTTGCCGACCGCCATCTCGGTGGCGTCGACCCACGACGACTTCGCCGACGATCTCTCGCTGCTGCTGCACTGTGGCCGTTCGTTCCGGGTCTATACCAACCCGGACTTCATCGGCCTGCAGCTGGGCGGGGCGGTCAAGAACGTCATCGCCATCGGTGCCGGCCTCTCCGACGGCTTGGGTTTTGGCGCCAACGCCAGGACAGCGCTCATCACCCGGGGTCTGGTGGAGATGCAGCGCCTCGGCGCCGCCCTCGGTGCCGATGCCAAGACCTTCATGGGGATGGCGGGGCTCGGGGATCTGGTGCTGACCTGCACCGACAACCAGTCCCGCAACCGCCGCTTCGGACTGGCGCTCGGGGCCGGCAAGACGGTGGAGACCGCCATGACCGAGATCGGCCAGGTGGTGGAAGGCTATCGCAACACCAAGGAGGTGCATCTGCTGGCGGCCCGCTGCGGCGTCGAGATGCCCATCTGCGAACAGATCTTTCAGGTGCTCTATCAGGACAAGAACCCGAAAGAAGCCGCCATCGCCCTGCTCAGCCGGGACAAGCGCGACGAGTGACCCTGTTCGGCTCGCCGGATAGCAAAAGGCCCCGCCAGGATCTGGCGGGGCCTTTTTCATGAGCGGGCAGGGCCGATCAATAGTAGGAGTGATCACCACGCTGATGCTCGGTGGCATCTTTCACGCCGTTGAGCTCGCCCGGGAATTTCTCCAGCAGTTGCTTCTCGATCCCCTCTTTTAGGGTGTAATCCACCTGTGAGCAGCCGTTGCAACCACCACCGAACTGCAAAATCGCCAGCTTGTCGTCGGTGATGTCAATCAAGGTCACCTTGCCACCGTGACCGGCCAGCATGGGGTTCACCTCTGACATCAGCACGTATTCGATGCGATCGGCCAGGGGGGCATCGTCGGCGACCTTGCGCATCTTGGCATTCGGCGCCTTGAGGGTGAGCTGGGAGCCCATCTGATCGGTGACGAAATCTATGGTGGCATCCACCAGATAAGGGGAGCTCAGGGGATCGACCAGGCAGTCGAAGCCGCTGAAAGGCAGGTGTTGATCTTCCGGGTCCACCGCATCCGGTGGGCAATAAGAGACGCCGCACTCGGCGTTCTGGGTTCCCGGATTGACCACAAACACCCGGATATTGGTGCCATCAGGCTGATTTTCCAGCAGCTTGCGGAAATGCGCCTGGGCGGTGTCGGAAATGCTGATCATCACTATCCTCATAAACCTGAGTGTACGACTAGGGTATTCATGATAACTCTCTTGGCAGGGCTTGGGTAGCATGGCAGTAGTTGCTTGCTGTGCTTAATGCCGCGACAGAGAGCGGCAAAGTGCCCACTCCGTTGCTCCTTCATTGTGTGGTTATAAAAATGAGCAGCCGAGTGGAGCCTGCTCAGTAGGGGCGTCATTTCAGGTGCTTCAGGGTGCGGCAGATTGCCCAGACTTCTACCCGCTGGACGCCGCTCTCGTGGAGCAAGCGGGTGAGCTGGCCGGCGGTGGCGCCCGTGGTGACCACATCGTCGAGCAGTGCCACGTGGCGATAGTGGTGGGCTCGGATCTGAAAGGCGCCGCGCAGGTTGCGCCGACGTTGGCCGGCACTCAGCCTGGTCTGCTGCGGGGTGGCCTTGGCTCGGCGCAGCAGCCCGCTGTCGCAGGGGATGCCGGTGATCTCGGCGAGGGCGTCGGCGATCTCCTGCGCCTGATTGAAGCCGCGCCACCAGTGTCGCCACCAGTGCAGCGGCACCGGAATGATGACCTCGGGCGGCTGCGCGAGATCCAGATGGTCTGCCAGCAGCCGTGCCAGGGGGGACGCCAGCAGGATCTGGCCCGAGTACTTGAGGCGGGGAATGAGCAGGGGGTAGGGCGGCAGGTAGTCGCCGATCACCTGCAATCGCTGCCAGGGCGGTGGCCGGCGCTGGCAGCGGCCGCAGAGGATCCCTTCGGCCGGCAGCGGGGATGCGCACAGTTGGCAGCGAGGCTCCTGTTGTCGCAGGGCCCGCTGGCACCAGTCGCACAGCAGGGGCTGGTCGTCACAGGGCTGGCGGCAGAGCAGACAGAGCCCCAGCCAGTCGGCCCGACTGCCTAGGATCGGACTTGCTTTGGCGAGCAGCCGCTTTAACATGCAGGCACCAAGCGGATAAACAGGGATCTTGAGTCTAGATGAGCATATCGGTTGAGCGGTTTGGCCAGGGGCCGGATCTGGTGTTGTTGCATGGCTGGGGCATGAATGGCGCTGTCTGGCACGGCATAGCCCAGCAGCTGGCGGACCATTATCGGGTGCATCTGGTGGATCTGCCCGGCTTCGGCAACAGTCCTCTGAACGACGGGAGTGACTATTCCCTGCCCTGGCTGGCAGAGCAGGTGGCCAGCGTATTGCCGGAGCGTTGCCATCTGCTCGGCTGGTCCCTCGGCGGCCTGGTGGCGAGCCAGTTGGCGCTGACTCATCCTGAGCGGGTGCAATCCCTGATCACGGTTGCCAGTTCGCCCTGCTTCATGGCGCGGGATGAGTGGCCCGGCATCGCGCCCAAGGTGCTGGCCGGCTTCAACCAGATGCTGGCGGGGGACTTCAAGCAGACCATAGAGCGCTTCCTGGCGATCCAGGCCATGGGCAGCGAGCACGCCAGGGATGACATCCGCCAGCTGCGCCACTGGCTGGCGGAGCGCCCAGCGCCCCAGCTTGCCGCGCTGGAGGCCGGCCTCGGCCTGCTGGCCGACGTCGATCTGCGGGATGAGTTGACCACGCTCAGCCTGCCTTGGCTGCGCATCTACGGCCGGCTGGATTCGCTGGTGCCCAAGGCGGCCATCCCGCTGCTGGACGAGCGCTATCCCCATAGCCGCAGCCTGGTGCTGGACAAGGCCTCCCATGCCCCCTTCATCTCTCATCCGGCGCAGTTCATCGCCATGGTGCGGGAGTTCATCGGCTGAAAAGCGAGCGGCAGGCTTCAATAATTCCTCTGGGTGGTGAATAATCAGTCAACAGTCAGAGGAGCAAGATGATGCGTATCGATTCCGCCATGACGACGGGAGTACAGGGATTCCAGCGGGCGGAACTGCTCGCCGAGCAGGCATCCGGCCAGATCGCCCGCCTCAATACGCCGGTCGGCGATCGGGTGGAGCTGCCGGACGAGCTGGTCACCCTCAAGGTGGCCGAGCTGCAGGCCGGCACCTCCGGCAAGGTGATCCAGACCGCCAGCGACATGCTGGGTACCCTGATCGACATCAGGGTGTGAGATGAACATCAACGTCGGTCTGCCGCCGATGATTCCCAATCAGCTGCACCCGCAGACGGAATCGGCACAGACTGACAATCGCCGCACCGAACTCGTACCCCAGGCGCGCCAGGGCGAGGCCTCCGCTGCCGAGTCCGGCGTGGCCTCCCAGAAAGACCAGTCCAGGGCCGCCCAGGCCAACCCCGCTGCCCAATCCTCCCGTGAGAGTACGCCAGCCAGCCCGACGGCGGCGCCCCAGCGCTTTGTCGACGCCACCGATGAAGACGGGAAGCGCAGGCAGCAGGAGTCAGGCCAGCAGGAGCAACAGAAGCAACAGCAGCGGGTGGAGCGGGGTCGTGAGATGCGCCAGCATGAGCAGGTGCGCGCCGCCGCCCTGGCACCGGCCGAGCCCTCCTCCCAGGATCTGAGCGTGGCCCGCACCGCCACGCTCAAGCAGGCGCAGGCCCGCAGGGAGCTGATGGAGGTCGAGCCTGCCAGCGGTGCATCCGGCCCGCTCGGTGCCTATATGGACAGACGCAATCAGATCATCGCCCAGCACTATCGGCAGGCGGTCAGGCCAGCCCCCCGTCAGAGCTTCAGCCTGGATATCTAAGTCGCCTACTGTCAGTGCAGGGCAACCTCGATGGCCTGTGACTCCTCAGCCTTGGCGAAGACCCATGAAAAAGCCCCTTTCGGGGCTTTTTCATCGTGCTGGTCGGCTATTTCTTGTTCTTGGAGAGGGCGGCGGCGAAGGCGTTGCCCATGGCCCCCCCGATGGGATTGGCCGGCCTCGGCTCGCTTCTCGCCTTGGGCGCGCCCATCGTTTGACGCGGCTCGGCTGGTTTGCGGGCCTGCTGCCCACTCTTCTCGCCGGCTTTCTCATTGAGGCGCATGGTGAGGCTGATCCGCTTGCGCGGGGCATCCACCTCCAGCACCTTGACCCGCACTATGTCGCCCGCCTTGACCACCTCGCGGGGATCCTTGATGAAGCGATCGGTCAGGGAGGAGATGTGCACCAGCCCGTCCTGATGCACGCCGATGTCGACGAAGGCGCCGAAGTTGGTGACGTTGGTGACCACGCCCTCCAGCACCATCTCGGGCACCAGGTCGCTGATCTTCTCCACCCCGTCCTTGAAGGTGGCGGTCTTGAACTCGGGGCGCGGGTCACGGCCCGGCTTGTCCAGTTCACCTATGATGTCGGTGACCGTGGGGACCCCGAATCGCTCATCTGTGTAGTCGGCGGCCCTCAGGCCGCGCAGCAGGCTGCCGTTGCCGAGCAGGCTCTCCACTTGCTGCTGGAGTTGCGCCAGGATCCGCTCCACCACGGGATAGGATTCCGGGTGCACCGCCGAGCCGTCCAGCGGGTTGCTGCCGCCGCGAATGCGCAGGAAGCCGGCGCACTGCTCGAACGCCTTGGGGCCGAGCCGGCTCACCTTGAGCAACTGCTGGCGGTTGTGGAAGGCGCCGTTGTCGTCTCTGTAGGCGACTATGTTCTGGGCCAGGGTCTGGGAGAGGCCGGAGACCCGGTTGAGCAGGGCGACCGAGGCGGTGTTCACATCCACCCCCACCGCGTTCACGCAATCCTCGACCACGGCGTCCAGCCGGCGCGCCAGCTGGCTCTGACCCACATCGTGCTGGTATTGACCCACGCCTATGCTCTTGGGATCGATCTTGACCAGCTCGGCCAGGGGATCCTGCAGCCGGCGGGCGATGGAGACGGCACCGCGGATGGAGACGTCGAGATCCGGGAACTCCTGGGAGGCGAGCTCGGAGGCGGAGTAGACGGAGGCGCCGGCTTCGCTCACCACGATTTTCTGCGCCTTGGCGGCGGGATAGCGCTCGAACAGATCGCTCACCAGCCGGTCGGTCTCCCGCGAGGCGGTGCCGTTGCCGATGCTGATGAGCTCGACCTTGTGCTTCTGGCACAGCTCGCTCAGGGTCCTGAGGCTCTGATCGACCTGCTTCTTGGGTTCGAACGGGTAGATGGTCGCGTGATCGACCAGCTTGCCGGTGGCATCGACCACGGCCACCTTGACCCCGGTACGGATGCCCGGATCCAGCCCCATGGTGCAGCGCATACCGGCCGGCGCCGCCATCAGCAGATCCTGCAGGTTCATGGCGAACACCTTGATCGCCTCTTCCTCGGCACTCTCGCGGATGCGGCCGATGAGCTCGGTCTCCATCTGCAGCGAGAGTTTGATCTTCCAGGTCCAGCTCACTACCCCCTGCAGCCACTTGTCGGCCGGCCGGCCCTGCAGGTTCAGCCTGAGGTGATGGGTGATGATGCCCTCGCAGGGGCTGGCGCTCTCGTCGTCGCCGGTCACCAGCGCCAGGTTGAGCACCCCTTCGTTGCGGCCACGCAGCATGGCCAGCACCCGGTGGGAGGGGGCCTTGTGCAGCGGCTCATCGTGTTCGAAGTAGTCCTTGAACTTGGCCCCTTCCTGCTCCTTGCCCGCCACCACCCGTGCGCGCAGGGTGGCGTTTTGCCACAGGTAGTCCCGCAGCTTCTCCAGCAGATCGGCCTGCTCGGCGAAGCGCTCCATCAGTATGTAGCGGGCGCCGTCGAGGGCGGCCTTGCTGTCGTTTATTCCCTGCTCGGCATTGAGGAAGCGGGCCGCCTCCTGCTCCGGATCCTGCATGGGGTCGGTGAGCAGCAGATTGGCCAGCGGCTCCAGCCCTGCTTCGATGGCCATCTGCCCCTTGGTGCGACGTTTGGGCTTGTAGGGGAGATAGAGATCTTCGAGCCGGGTCTTGCTGTCGGCACCGTTCAGCTCGCGCGCCAGCTCGGGGGTCAGCTTGCCCTGCTCCTCGATGGAGCGAATGATCACCTGGCGGCGATCTTCCAGTTCACGCAGATAGCCGAGGCGGCTCTCCAGGGTACGCAGCTGACTGTCGTCCAGACCGCCGGTCACCTCCTTGCGATAACGGGCGATAAAGGGCACGGTCGAGCCCTCATCCAGCAGGCGCACGGCGGCCTGCACCTGTTCCGGGCGGGCATTCAGCTCACCGGCAATCTGTCTCTCAATTACATGGCTGTGCATCTGGGGTCCCTGTGGTCGGGTCTGGGCGTCGAGGCGCCAAATGTGAGCACTATATGGGGTCGGCGCGGGGGATGCCACCCCGGGCCATGCGAGCAGGTCAGGAGTTGACCTGCGGGGTGGGACGGGGCCAGTTATATCGAATAGCGTTTGTGAACGGCAGGACCCGAGCCGGGCGGCGCACTCGGGCCCTGTGGGGGTTGGCCCCTGGCGGGTGCTTACTTGGGATAGCTGATCTCGTTGACATACCAGCAGGCGTCACCGACGGGGGTGCGCACTATGGCCTCATCCCCCACCTCCTTCTTGAGCAGGGCGCGGGCCATGGGGGAGTCGATGGAGATGTAATCCTTGCGACCGAAGATCTCGTCATAGCCGACGATGCGAAAGCGCTTGGTCTCTCCCTCTTCACTCTCCACCTCGACCCAGGCGCCGAAGAACACCTTGCCCTCCTGGGACGGGGCATAATCGACTATGGTCAGCTCCTCCAGGCACTTGCGCAGGTAACGCACCCGCCGATCGATCTCCCGCAGCCGCTTCTTGTTGTACTGGTAGTCGGCGTTCTCGCTGCGATCCCCCAGGCTAGCCGCCCAGGCCACCTTCTTGGTGACCTCGGGCCGCTCTTCGCGCCACAGGGTGTCGTGCTCCTGCCGGAGTCTGTTGTAGCCTTCGCGGGTGATGAGTTTGGTTTTCATGAGCTTATCAATCCCTTGCGCCAGCGTGGCGGGTTGCATTGTGCTGCCCGGGATCTTAGCCATTGGCGTCTGGCTGTCGAGCAAAAAGGTGCCACAAGCTCGTCCAGCGCGAGTGCCATCCCCCGTGGTTCCCGGGATGAGGGTAATAACCGGTAACATATTTATGCTTTGTCGTTGCCGGGGGGAGCCCTAGTATTGGGGCAGAAGAGAGAGAGAGAGAAGAGGCAGCGATGAGTCAGCAATACAAGGTCCTGGTGGTCGACGACGATCTGAAATTACGCTCCCTGCTGGAGCGTTACCTCACCGAGCAGGGGTTCATGGTGCGGGGCGTCGCCAACGGTGAGCAGGCCGATCGGCTGCTCACCCGTGAGAACTTCAGCCTGATGGTGCTGGATCTGATGCTGCCGGGGGAGGATGGACTCTCCATCTGCCGCCGCCTGCGCGAGGCGGGCAACCAGATCCCTGTGTTGATGCTCACCGCCAGGGGGGACGAGGTGGATCGCATCGTCGGGCTCGAGATGGGGGCCGATGACTACCTGCCCAAGCCGTTCAACCCTCGCGAGCTGCTGGCCCGGATCCGCGCCGTGCTACGGCGCCACACCGTCGAGCTGCCCGGCGCCCCCTCTTCCGCCGAGAAGGTGGTGAGCTTCGGCGCTCATCAACTCAACCTGGCGACCCGCGAGCTGAGCCGCGACGGCGACCCTGTCGCCCTGACCAGCGGCGAGTTTGCGGTGCTCAAGGTGCTGGTGAGCCACCCCCGCGAGCCGCTCTCCCGTGACAAGCTGATGAACCTGGCCCGGGGCCGCGAGTACACCGCGACCGAGCGCAGCATAGACGTGCAGGTGTCCCGCCTGCGCCGCCTGCTGGAGCAGGACCCGGCCCAGCCCCGTTACCTGCAGACCGTCTGGGGTCTGGGTTATGTGTTTGTGCCGGACGGTGATGGCGCATGAAGAAAGTGAGCAGCATGTTCTCCCGCATGCTCTGGTTCCTGGCTGCCGTGTTGGTGGTCTATCAGTTTGTCTCCTATGTCACCTTCTATAACTATCTGCTGTCGCCCACCGTCAAGCAGATCAGCCACCTGCTGGCCAATCAGGTCAAGCTGATCTTCCCCATCGACAGCAAGCAGCTGGCGTTGAGCGAAGATGCCGAGGCGCTGGTCTATGTGGCCACCGGCAGCGACATCTATACCCAGAGCGAAGCGGAGCAGCACGGGCTCAACGACTCCAAACCCTACGCCTATCTGGAAGAGAACATCAGCCGCGAGCTGAAGGGGCCGACCAAGGTGCGGGTCGAGATCCAGGATCACTACATCATCTGGATCCAGCCGCCCCATGCCAGCCAGATATGGGTGCGGATCCCGCTGACCGAGATCGAGGATGACGACATCGAGCCGCTGATCATCTACATGAGCGTGCTGCTGGTGGTGACCCTGTTTGCCGCCTGGCGCTTCGCCCGCCAGCTGGTGCGTCCGCTGGAGGATCTGGAGGCGGGCGCCGTGGCGGTGGCGCGCGGCAACTTCCCCGATGCGCTGGGGGAACGAGGCTCGCGGGAGGTGCGCCGGCTGACCCGCACCTTCAACCACATGTCGAGCTCCATCAAGCGGCTGATCGAGGAGCGCAACCTGATGATGGCCGGGGTCTCCCACGATCTGCGCACCCCCTTGACCCGCATCCGGCTGGCGACCGAGATGATGTCGTCCGGAGACGAGTACTTGCGGGAGAGCATCAACGCGGACATCGACGAATCCAACGGCATCATCGATCAGTTCATCGACTACATACGCCCGGACGAGGGGCTGGACACCCAGCAGATCGATCTGACCCAGCTGATCCACGATGCCCTGCTGATGCAGACCGATCAGGGGCTGGAGCTGGAGCTGGTCTTGCCGGAGCAGGCGGTGCGGGTGGCCTGCAACCCCATCAGCCTTCGCCGCATCCTCAACAACCTGTCGGGCAACTCGCGGCGCTATGGGGCGAGCCGGTTGCAGGTGGAATTGAAAGATGACGGTCACTGGGTGCGGCTGCGGCTGTCGGACGACGGCCCCGGCATTCCGGCTCAGGATCACTCCCGGGTCCTCAAGCCCTTTACCCAGGGCAACGTGGCGCGCACCGGCGGTGGCAGCGGGCTGGGGCTGGCGATCGTCGCCAAGATAGTGTCTCAGCACCACGGCACCATACGGCTGGGAGACTCGGAGCTGGGGGGCCTGCTGGTGGAGATCCGGTTGCCCAAGCACCAGCCGCTGGAGTGGATGGATTGAGAAGGGGCGCATCGATGGATGCGCCCCTTTTGCATTGTCAGGCCTGGGGTTCGCTCGTCTTGCGGTAGCGCTTGCCGTATTTCAGCTGCTGAATGAGCAGGGCCGCCACTATCAGGGCCAGCCCTATGGGGGTCGCCGGGTGTATGGTCTCGCCTATCAGCAGGTTGAGCAGCACCAGGGAGGCGAAGGGCGAGATGAAGATGAGGTTGCTGATGGGCGCCGTGTTGGTGGCGTGGCGCAGGGCCATCAACCAGAGCACGAAGCCGAACCCCATCTCGAACAGGCCGACATAGATGGCGCCGGCCCAACCCTGCCAGGCGGTCATGGCAAAGTCGGAGAGCAGCCAGGTCGCCACGACGATAAACGGCAGGCTGATGAGGAAGCCGAGCAGCAGGCTGACCACGGGATCGCCCTGGTTGCGGGTGTTGAGGATCCAGTAGCCGGCCCAGATCAGGGTCGACACCAGTGCCAGCGTCACCCCGAGCGGGCTGTCGAACTGCAGGCCGAACACATCCCCCTTGGTGGCGATCACCAGGGCGCCGAAGTAACCCAGCACTATGGCGACCCCGTCGCGGCGGCGCAGCTTCTGGCCGAGGAAGGGGACGGCCAGCAGACTGAGGGTGATGGCCCAGGTGTAGTTGAGGGTCTGTGCCTGCTGGGCGGGCAGCAGATCATAGGCCTTGAACAGCAGCAGGTAATAGAGGAAGGGATTCAGCACCCCCAATGCCAGATAGTAGAATGGACGCTCCTTGATATAGCTCCGCAGCAGCGACAGCTTGCCCTGTTTGGCAACGATAGCGCCGAGAGTCAGGGTCGAGGTCAGGGCCGCCACGAGCAGCAGCTGCACCGGCTCGAAGTAGGCGAGGGAGATCTTGAAGGCGGTGGCCACCGTCGACCAGAGGGCGACGGCGCAGAGTCCATATTGGTAGGCTTTTTTCTGATCTTTGAGCATCGGGGTCGTTCCGCTGACAGAGGCAAGGGCGCAGTCTATCAGCCTGTTTGCAACATTGTCGTTACCGGTTTGCGGTAGGCGGGCAGGGGATCGTCAGCGAGATCCATCCGCCACACAAAGTTGCGCACTATCTGTCCGCCCTCCCTTGCGCGAATTGAAAAAATCCGTATAATCCCCTCCGCTTACCCATGAGGTAAGCCAGACGATTGGTCTGCTGCTGAGCTTCCCGTTTACGAGTCGCCAGCGATACAGTCCTCCCGATATGGGAGGAAACGTGAAAAATCGCACCTCTGGCGGGAGTAATCTCGGTCGGGCGGTGTCGATTTATGTTCTTTTATCTATTGGAGCTCTGTCAATGCAGAACCAAAGAATCCGTATTCGCCTGAAGGCTTTTGATCATCGCCTGATCGATCAATCCACAGCGGAAATCGTTGAAACTGCAAAGCGCACTGGCGCGCAGGTTCGCGGTCCTATCCCGCTGCCGACTCGCAAAGAGCGCTTCACCGTCCTGATCTCCCCGCACGTCAACAAAGATGCGCGTGATCAGTACGAGATCCGCACTCACAAGCGTCTGGTAGACATCGTTGAGCCGACTGACAAGACCGTAGACGCCCTGATGCGTCTGGATCTGGCAGCCGGTGTAGACGTCCAGATCAGCCTGGGTTAATTACGGAAAGAGGTTGATAACAATGACAATCGGTCTTGTAGGTCGCAAAGTGGGTATGACTCGCATCTTCACTGAAGATGGCGTTTCTATCCCGGTGACTGTTATCGAAGTTGAAGCTAACCGTGTAACTCAGGTCAAATCTGTAGAAACCGACGGCTACAACGCTATTCAAGTTACCACTGGCGCCAAAAAAGCCAGCCGTGTAACCAAGCCGGAAGCTGGCCACTTCGCCAAAGCTGGTGTCGAAGCCGGTCGCGGTCTGTGGGAATTCCGCCTGAACAACGGTGAAACTTTCACTGTTGGTAGCGAGCTGAAAGTAGATCTTCTCGCTGACGTTAAGATGGTAGACGTTACTGGCACATCCAAGGGTAAAGGTTTTGCGGGCACTGTAAAGCGCCACAACTTCCGCACCCAGGATATGACCCACGGTAACTCCTTGTCTCACCGCGCTCCGGGTTCTATCGGTCAGAACCAGACTCCGGGTCGTGTATTCAAGGGCAAAAAGATGGCTGGTCACATGGGTGCTGAGCGTGTAACGACTCAGAACCTGGAACTGGTTCGTGTTGACGCTGAACGTAACCTGCTGCTCATCAAAGGTGCAGTACCGGGTGCAACCAACGGCAACGTGATCGTCAAACCTGCCGTCAAAGCGTAACGTCTGAGGAGATAGTAATGGAATTGGTAATGAAAGACGCCAAGAGCGCTCTTGAAGTTTCCGAGACTACCTTCGGGCGCGAATTCAACGAAGCTCTGGTTCACCAGGTCGTCGTTGCATATGCCGCAGGTGCCCGTCAGGGTACTCGTGCGCAGCTGACTCGCTCTGAAGTGTCTGGTGGCGGCAAAAAGCCGTGGCGTCAGAAGGGTACTGGTCGTGCCCGTGCTGGCTCCATCCGTTCGCCCATTTGGCGTTCCGGTGGTGTGACTTTTGCTGCTAAGCCGCAAGATCACAGCCAAAAAGTTAACAAGAAGATGTACCGCGGCGCTATCCGTAGCATCCTGTCCGAGCTGGTACGTCAAGAGCGCCTGATCGTTGTTGAGAAATTCGGCATCGAAGCGCCGAAGACCAAAGAACTGATCGCCAAGCTGAAAGAGATGGAACTGACTGACGTTCTGATCGTGACTGCTGAAGTCGATGAGAACCTGTTCCTGGCTGCTCGCAACCTGTACAAAGTTGACGTGCGTGACGTTGCCGGTATCGACCCGGTCAGCCTGATCGCTTTCGACAAGATTCTGATGACTGCTGATGCAGTTAAGCAAATCGAGGAGATGCTGGCATGATCCGCGAAGAGCGTTTGTTGAAAGTTCTGAAGGCTCCGCATATCTCTGAAAAGAGCACCATGGTCGCAGAAAAGCAGAACACTATCGTGTTCAAGATTGCTGTTGATGCCACCAAGGCGGAAGTCAAAGCTGCAGTTGCGAAACTGTTCGAGGTCGAAGTTGAGACCGTCCGTACCCTGAACATGAAGGGTAAAACCAAGCGCTCAGGTGCGCGTGTAGGCCGTCGTTCCGATTGGAAAAAGGCTTATGTGACCCTGAAAGCTGGTCAGGACATCGACTTCATGGGCGCAGCCGAGTAAGAGGAGTTCTGAAAAATGGCAATCGTTAAGTGCAAGCCTACTTCTCCGGGCCGCCGCCACGTCGTTAAGATCGTCAATCAAGAGCTGTACAAGGGTAAGCCCTTCGCCGCTCTGCTGGACAGCAAAAGCAAGTCCGGTGGTCGTAACAACAACGGCCGTATCACTACCCGTCATATCGGTGGTGGTCACAAGCAACACTACCGTATCGTCGACTTCAAGCGCGACAAAGACGGTATCCCGGCCAAAGTAGAACGCCTGGAATACGATCCTAACCGTACCGCTAACATCGCTCTGGTGTTGTATGCAGACGGTGAGCGTCGTTACATCCTGGCGCCGAAAGGCCTGAAAGCTGGTGACGCTATCGCTTCTGGTGTTGATGCTGCAATCAAGGTGGGTAACACCCTGCCGATGCGCAACATCCCGGTCGGTTCTACCGTTCACGCCGTAGAGATGAAACCTGGTAAAGGTGCCCAGCTGGCTCGTTCCGCTGGTACTTTCATCCAGATCCTGGCGCGTGATGGTAACTATGTAACTCTGCGTCTGCGTTCCGGCGAAGTACGTAAAGTTCTGGCCGAGTGCCGCGCTACCATCGGTGAAGTCGGTAACTCCGAGCACATGCTGCGTCAACTGGGTAAAGCCGGTGCAAACCGCTGGCGTGGTATTCGTCCGACCGTTCGCGGTATGGCGATGAACCCGGTTGATCACCCGCACGGTGGTGGTGAGGGTCGTAACAAAGGCATGCAGCCTGTGTCCCCATGGGGCCAGAAGGCTAAAGGCTTCAAGACCCGTAAGAACAAGCGTACCGACAAGTACATCGTACGTCGTCGTAACAAGTAATTGTTAACATAGAGGAATCACCATGCCACGTTCTCTCAAGAAGGGTCCTTTTATTGACCTGCACTTGCTGAAGAAGGTAGAGAAAGCGGTGGAAAGCGGGGATAAAAAGCCGGTTAAGACCTGGTCCCGTCGTTCAATGATCATCCCGAATATGATCGGTTTGACCATCGCTGTCCATAATGGTCGTCAGCACGTTCCGGTTTTCGTTACCGAAGAAATGATCGGTCACAAACTGGGTGAATTCGCACCGACTCGTACTTATCGCGGCCATGCTGCTGATAAGAAGGCTAAGAAGCGCTAAGGGATAAATGATGGAAGCTATCGCTAAACACCGTTATGCCCGTACTTCTGCCCAGAAAGCTCGTCTGGTAGCCGATCAAGTACGTGGTCTGTCCGTAGACAAGGCTCTGACTCTCCTGACCTTCAGCCCGAAAAAGGCTGCTGTTCTGGTGAAGAAAGTGCTGGAATCTGCCATTGCAAACGCTGAGCACAACGAAGGCGCCGACATCGACGCCCTGCGTGTTGCTACTATCATGGTCGACGAAGGTCCCTCCATGAAGCGCATCCGTCCTCGTGCCAAAGGTCGCGCGGATCGTATCCTCAAGCGTACCGCTCACATCACTGTAGTGGTATCCGACGCTAAGGCTGGGAGATAAGCAATGGGTCAGAAAGTACATCCTAATGGCATTCGCCTGGGTATTACCAAGCCTTGGAATTCTACCTGGTTCGCGAACACCAAAGACTTCGCTGACAACCTGTACAGCGATTTTCAAGTACGCCAGTTCCTGACCAAGGAGCTGAAAAACGCGTCCTTGTCCAAGATCACCATCGAGCGTCCGGCCAAGAGCATCCGTGTGACCATTCACACCGCTCGTCCGGGTGTTGTGATCGGTAAGAAAGGCGAAGACGTTGAGAAACTGCGCAAAGCCGTCGCCGTCATTGCTGGCGTGCCTGCTCAGATCAACATTTCCGAAGTCCGCAAGCCGGAGCTGGATGGCAAACTCGTTGCCGACAGCATCACTTCCCAGCTGGAACGTCGCGTAATGTTCCGTCGTGCTATGAAGCGCGCCGTACAGAACGCCATGCGCCTGGGTGCCAAGGGCATCAAAGTGGAAGTGTCCGGTCGTCTGGGCGGCGCTGAAATCGCGCGTACCGAATGGTACCGTGAAGGTCGTGTGCCTTTGCACACCCTGCGTGCCGACATCGACTACGCAACTTCTGAAGCCCACACCACTTACGGTGTGATCGGCGTCAAAGTTTGGATCTTCAAGGGCGAAGTTCTGGGCGGTCTGGCTGCAGTCAATGCTGCCGCTGCTCAAGAGCAAGCTCCTGCAAAGCCCAAGCGTGACAACAAGCGCCGCGCTGCTAAGTAAGGAGATTCGGTAAATGTTGCAACCAAAGCGTACTAAATTCCGCAAGACCCACAAAGGTCGTAACCGCGGTCTGGCCAACTCTGGTAACGAAGTTTCCTTCGGTACCTTTGGCCTGAAGGCGACTACCCGTGGTCAACTGACTGCTCGTCAAATCGAAGCAGCCCGTCGTGCCATGACCCGTCACGTTAAGCGTCAGGGTAAGATCTGGATCCGTGTGTTCCCGGACAAGCCGATTACCGAAAAGCCCCTCGAAGTTCGTATGGGTAAAGGTAAGGGTAACGTCGAATACTGGGTATGCCCGATCCAACCTGGCAAGGTTCTGTACGAGATGGATGGTGTTCCTGAGGCTCTGGCTCGTGAAGCCTTCGCCCTGGCCGCTGCCAAGCTGTCCGTTCAGACCACTTTCGTAATTAAGACGGTGATGTGATGAAAGCCCAAGATCTGCGTCAAAAGAGCGTCGATGAACTGAACCAGGAGCTGCTGGGTCTGCTGCGTGAGCAATTCAACATGCGCATGCAAGCATCCACCGGCCAGCTGGCTCAGACTCACACTCTGAAACAAGTGCGTCGTGACGTCGCACGTATTAAGACTGTACTGACAGAGAAGGCAGGTGCGTAATGACTGACAAAATCCGTACTCTGCAAGGTCGTGTAATTAGCGACAAGATGGACAAGTCCATCACCGTCGCTATCGAGCGCAAGGTAAAGCACCCGATCTACGGTAAGATCATCAAGCGCACTACCAAGCTGCACGTACATGACGAAAACAACGAGTGTAAAGCTGGTGACCTCGTGGAAATCCGCGAATGCCGCCCGCTGTCCAAGACCAAGTCCTGGACCCTGGTTGCTGTCGTAGAAAAGGCCTAATGGTCATTTTTTGCCCAAACGGCCCCCCTTCGGGGCCGTTTGTTTTTTAGGCTATCTTTTCAAAAGAAGCTGTGTTATAGTTTCGCGCCTTTTGAAGGCAGCCAGATCCCGGAAGGGATAAGAAGTAAACAAAGCGGAGCACTAAAATGATCCAGATGCAAAGTATGCTGGGTGTAGCCGACAACTCCGGCGCTCGCAGTGTAATGTGTATTAAGGTTCTGGGTGGCTCGCACCGCCGTTACGCCGGCATCGGCGACATCATCAAGGTTTCCATCAAGGAAGCTATTCCTCGCGGTAAAGTGAAGAAAGGTGATGTGTATAACGCGGTGGTCGTACGCACCCGTAAAGGCGTTCGTCGTCCGGACGGCTCTGTCATCCGTTTCGACAACAATGCGGCTGTTTTGCTTAACGGCAACCAACAGCCAATCGGTACTCGTATTTTTGGCCCGGTGACCCGTGAACTCCGTAATGAGAAGTTCATGAAGATTGTGTCCCTGGCACCCGAAGTACTGTAAGGAGTCGAACGATGGCAGCTAAAATCCGTCGCGAAGACGAAGTGATTGTTCTTACCGGCAAAGACAAGGGCAAGCGTGGCAAAGTCACTCAAGTTCTGATCGCTAAAGGTAAGGTTCTCGTGGAAGGCATCAACCAGGTGAAGAAACACCAGAAGCCGGTACCCGCTTTGGGTCAGGCTGGCGGTATCATCACCAAAGAAGCCCCGATCGATGTTTCAAACGTAGCGCTGTTCAACTCTGCCACTGGCAAGGCTGATCGCGTTGGTTTCCGGATTGAAGACGGCAAAAAAGTTCGTTTCTTCAAATCTACCGGCGAACTTGTGAAGTAATTGGAGTTTAACGATGGCGAAACTGCATGATTACTACAGATCCGATGTAGCAAAAGAACTGTCAAAGCAGTTCGGTTACAAGACGATCATGCAAGTCCCTCGGATCGAGAAAATCACCCTGAACATGGGTGTTGGTGAGGCGATTTCTGACAAGAAACTGCTGGAAAATGCTGCTGCCGATATGGCTGCCATTTCCGGTCAGAAGCCACTGATCACCAAAGCTCGCAAATCTGTTGCGGGCTTCAAGATTCGTGAAGGCTACCCGATAGGTTGTAAAGTAACCCTGCGTGGCGAGCGTATGTGGGAGTTCCTGGAACGGCTGATTTGCATCTCCGTACCGCGTATCCGTGACTTCCGTGGCCTGAACGCTAAAGCGTTCGATGGTCGTGGTAACTACTCCATGGGCGTGCGTGAGCAAATCATCTTCCCGGAAATCGACTATGACAAAGTCGATCGCGTCCGTGGTCTGGATATCACCATCACCACTTCCGCGAATACCGATGAAGAAGGCCGTGCTCTGCTGGCTGCCTTTAACTTCCCATTCCGCAAGTAAGGTTAGGGTTATGGCTAAAACATCCATGAAAGCACGTGAAGCAAAGCGTGCGAAGCTGGTAGCCAAGTTCGCCACTAAGCGAACCGAGCTGAAAGCTGTCATTGTTGATATGAACGCTTCTGAAGAAGCGCGTTGGGATGCTGTCTTGCAACTGCAACAGCTGCCCCGTGATTCCAGTCCGTCCCGCCAGCGTAACCGTTGCAATATTACTGGTCGTCCGCACGGTTTCCTGCGCAAGTTTGGTCTGTCCCGCATCAAGGTGCGTGAGCATGCCATGAAGGGCGAAATTCCAGGTCTCAAAAAGGCCTCTTGGTAAGAATCTCGGGAGTTAGACTATGAGCATGCAAGATCCGATCGCGGACATGCTGACCCGCATCCGTAACGGTCAAGCGGCGAGCAAAGTTGCGGTTTCCATGCCTTCTTCCAAGCTGAAAGTGGCTATTGCCAAAGTGCTGAAAGAAGAAGGTTACATCGCTGGCTACTCCGTAGCAGGTGATGTGAAGCCGGAACTGGAAATTGAACTGAAATATTTCCAGGGCAAGCCGGTTGTAGAACTGATCCAACGCGTGAGCCGTCCCGGCCTGCGTATTTACAAGCGCACTACTGATCTGCCGAAAGTTATGGGCGGTCTCGGTGTTGCTATCGTGTCCACGTCTAAAGGTGTGATGACCGACCGTGCTGCCCGCAAGGCAAGCATGGGTGGTGAGATCATCTGCTACGTCGCTTAATAGGAGGTCGGAAATGTCTCGCGTTGCTAAGGCACCCGTCACTATTCCTGCTGGCGTAGAGGTGACTCTGAACGGTCAGGAACTGTCCATCAAAGGTGGTAAAGGTTCTCTGGTTCGTTCCATCCACGCCGGTGTAGAAGTGACCAAAGAAGACAATGTACTGAAGTTCGCCCCGCGCGACGGCATCGCTGGTGCTGACGCTCAGGCCGGTACTGCACGTGCATTGGCTAACAACATGGTAATCGGTGTTACCCAAGGCTTCGAGCGTAAGCTGCAGCTGGTTGGTGTAGGTTACAAAGCCTCCATCAAGGGCAATGCTGTCGCGCTGGCTCTGGGCTTCTCTCACCCGGTAGAGCATGCGCTGCCGGCTGGTGTCACCGCTGAATGCCCGACCGCTACTGAGATCGTTCTCCGTGGTGTGGACAAGCAGCTGGTTGGCCAAGTCGCCGCCGATATCCGTTCTTACCGCGCTCCGGAGCCCTACAAGGGCAAGGGTGTACGCTATGCCAACGAGCAAGTGCGTACTAAAGAAGCTAAGAAGAAGTAAGGTAACACTATGGACAAGAAAGCAGCTCGTCTCCGTCGTGCTACTCGTGCTCGGAAGAAGATGCAGGAACTGGGAGCGACCCGTCTGGTTGTTCACCGTACCCCGCGTCATATCTACGCGCAGGTTATCGCAGCCAACGGTTCCGAAGTTCTGGCCTCTGCTTCTACAGTAGAGAAAGCCATCAGTGAAGCTCTTAAATACTCCGGTAATGCTGATGCAGCTACCGCAGTAGGTAAAGCAATCGCTGAGCGTGCTATTGCCAAAGGCGTTCAGAACGTATCTTTCGATCGTTCCGGTTTCAAGTATCACGGTCGTGTAGCCGCTCTGGCTACCGCTGCTCGTGACGCTGGTCTTCAGTTCTAAGCTAGGAGTCGAAGATGGCTAAAGTCGAATCTCAAGCCGGCGAACTGCAAGAAAAGCTGATTGCAGTAAACCGTGTTTCGAAAACTGTTAAAGGTGGTCGTATCATGTCCTTCACCGCGTTGACCGTGGTGGGTGATGGTAACGGCCGTGTAGGTTACGGTTACGGTAAAGCCCGTGAAGTTCCAGCTGCCATTCAAAAGGCAATGGAACAGGCTAAGCGTAACCTGAGCAAAGTTGAGCTGAACAATGGCACTCTGCACCATCCGGTGCGTGGTGTTCACTCTGGCTCCACCGTGTTCATGAAGCCGGCCTCACAAGGTACTGGTATCATTGCAGGCGGCGCCATGCGTGCTGTGCTGGAAGTTGCTGGTATCCACAACGTGCTGGCTAAGACCTACGGTTCCACCAACCCAATCAACGTTGTTCGCGCAACTGTCGACGCTCTGGTGCAGGGTCAATCCCCGGCTCAGATCGCTGCCAAGCGTGGTCTGCGCGTTGAAGAAATTCTGGGGTAATGCGACATGGCTAACACTGTAAAAGTAACTCAAACTCGCAGCTCTATCGGCCGTCTGCCAAAGCATAAGGCGACTCTGCGTGGTCTGGGTCTGCGTCGCATAGGTCACACCGTCGAGCTGGAAGATACTCCTTGCGTACGCGGTATGATCAACCAGGTTTATTACATGGTTAAGGTGGAGGGCTAAGCATGCGTCTGAATACTCTGTCTCCGGCCCCAGGTTCCAAGTCTGCTAAGCACCGTCCGGGCCGTGGTATCGGTTCAGGTCTGGGCAAGACTGGTGGTCGTGGTGTGAAAGGCCAAACCTCTCGTTCCGGTGGCGGTAAAGTCCGCAACGGTTTCGAAGGTGGTCAGATGCCTTTGAAAATCCGTCTGCCGAAGTTCGGTTTCTTCTCTCGCAAATCTTTGGTATCTGCCGAAGTGCGTCTGAACGAACTGGCCCTGGTAGAAGGTGATGTGGTCGATTTGAGCACTCTGAAGCAAGCCGGTGTTGTTACTAAGAACATCGTTTTCGCTAAAGTTGTTCTATCTGGCAACATTGACCGTGCTGTGACCGTTCGTGGTCTGTCCGTCACCAAAGGTGCACGTGCAGCCATCGAGGCCGCTGGCGGTAAAATCGAGGAATAATCAGTACAATGGCTAAGAAACCAGGATTGGATGTTAAAGCACAGGGTGGTCTGAGTGAACTGAAGAGCCGTCTGCTCTTCGTTCTCGGGGCGATTATCGTTTTCCGTGCAGGCTCTTATGTGCCTATTCCTGGTATTGACGCCGCCGTACTGGCCGAGTTGTTCCAACAACAGAAGGGCACCATCATTGAGATGTTTAACATGTTCAGTGGTGGTGCACTCTCGCGTGCTTCTATTCTTGCACTGGGGATCATGCCGTACATTTCGGCGTCGATCATTATCCAGCTGCTGACTGTGGTTCACCCCGCTCTTGCTGAACTCAAGAAAGAAGGTGAATCCGGCCGTCGCAAGATTAGCCAATATACCCGTTGGGGCACGCTGGTTTTGGGAACTTTCCAGGCCATTGGTATTGCAACCGGTCTGCCGAATATGATGCAGGGACTCGTGACTCATCCGGGTTTGGGCTTCTATTTCACGGCCGTTGTGAGTCTGGTCACCGGTACCATGTTCTTGATGTGGTTGGGTGAACAGATTACCGAGCGTGGGATTGGTAATGGTATCTCGTTGATTATTTTCACGGGTATCGTTGCTGGTCTGCCTCATGCCATTGGCGCTACGGCCGAACAGGCACGTCAAGGGGAATTGCACATCCTGCTGTTGTTGTTGCTGGGCTTGATTGTTTTCGCAGTGACTTACTTTGTGGTGTTCGTGGAACGTGGTCAGCGTCGTATCGTCGTGAACTACGCCAAGCGTCAACAAGGCCGCCAGGTATTCGCCGCGCAAAGCACACACCTGCCATTGAAAGTAAATATGGCCGGTGTGATTCCTGCGATTTTCGCATCCAGCATCATCCTCTTCCCAGGGACCATTACCTCTTGGTTTGGTCAGGGCGAGGGCAAGGTAGCTGACGTTCTGCAGCAGGTCTCTATGGTCCTGCAGCCGGGTCAACCCTTGTATGAGATGCTCTATGCAGCAGCCATTATCTTCTTCTGCTTCTTCTATACCGCGCTGGTGTTCAACCCCCGCGAGACAGCAGATAACTTGAAGAAGAGTGGAGCCTTTATCCCGGGGATCCGCCCGGGCGAGCAGACAGCACGTTACATCGATAAGGTTATGACTCGCCTGACATTGGCAGGTGCGCTCTATATCACCTTTATCTGTCTGGTACCCCAGTTCTTGATGACTGCTTGGAACGTACAGTTCTACTTCGGTGGCACTTCGCTGCTGATTATCGTGGTAGTTATCATGGACTTCATGGCTCAGGTACAAACCCATATGATGTCTCATCAATATGGCGACGTCCTGAGGAAGGCCAACCTGAAGGGCTACGGCCGCTAAAGGTCGGCGTAGTTACGGAGTTAAGCAATGAAAGTTCGTGCTTCCGTTAAGGCAATCTGCCGTAACTGCAAAATCATCAAGCGTCACGGTGTGGTGCGTGTGATTTGCAGCGAGCCAAAGCATAAACAGCGCCAAGGCTAATTTTTACGGTTAGTACTTGCAACAAATAGTTGTGCTGGCTATTATAGCCAGCCAACTTTTGTTGTGTATTGGTTGACCGCCACGTATCCGCTCACGGGCTTTGTGGTGGTCGTTATCTACGCTACGTAGGAGTGAACAGTGGCCCGTATCGCTGGCATTAACATTCCTGACCATAAGCATGCAGTCATTGCGTTGACTGCGATTTATGGCGTCGGTCGTACCCGCTCCAAGGCCATCTGTGCCGCAGCCGGTATTGCTGAGAATGTGAAAATTAAAGACTTGGACGAAGCTCAGATCGAAAGTCTGCGCGAGCAAGTAGGTAAATTCACCGTTGAAGGTGACTTGCGTCGTCAGATTTCCATGAACATCAAACGCTTGATGGATCTGGGTTGCTACCGTGGTTTGCGTCACCGTCGTAGCCTGCCTGTTCGTGGTCAACGTACCAAGACCAACGCTCGTACCCGTAAGGGTCCGCGCAAGGCTATCAAGAAGTAACGGGAAGGTAGAAAATGGCTAAAACTCCGACTCGTGCTCGCAAGCGCGTTAAAAAGCAAGTGAGCGACGGTATTGCACACGTTCATGCATCTTTCAACAACACAATCGTGACCATTACTGACCGTCAGGGCAATGCTCTGTCTTGGGCTACCTCTGGTGGTTCCGGTTTCCGTGGTTCCCGTAAGTCCACTCCGTTTGCTGCCCAGGTAGCTGCTGAGCGTGCTGGTGAGATCGCCAAAGAATACGGCGTGAAGAACCTGGAAGTCATGGTCAAAGGTCCGGGTCCCGGTCGTGAGTCTTCCATCCGCGCTCTGAACGCGGCTGGTTTCCGCATCACTAATATTACTGATGTGACTCCGATCCCGCACAACGGTTGTCGTCCTCCCAAGAAGCGCCGCGTATAACGCTGTAGCTACTTGGTCTAGGATTGTTGGAGAAAGAAGATGGCAAGATATATCGGTCCTAAGCTTAAGCTTAGCCGTCGTGAGGGCACCGACCTCTTCCTGAAGTCTGGTGTTCGTGCGATTGATTCTAAGTGCAAGATTGACACCGTTCCAGGTCAACACGGTGCGCGTAAAGCGCGTCTGTCTGACTACGGTGTGCAACTGCGCGAGAAACAAAAAGTTCGTCGTATCTACGGCGTATTGGAAAAACAGTTCCGCAACTACTACCGCGATGCTGCCCGTCAAAAGGGTAACACCGGTGAAAACCTGTTGCAGCTGCTGGAAGGTCGTCTGGACAACGTCGTCTACCGTATGGGCTTCGGCGCTACCCGTGCTGAATCTCGTCAGCTGGTGAGCCACAAAGCCATCATGGTAAACGGCCGCGTTGTGAATGTTCCTTCTTTCCAGGTATCCCCTGAGGACGTGATCTGCGTTCGTGAGAAGGCTAAGAAGCAAGCGCGTATCAAAGCTTCCTTGGAAGTTGCTGGTCAGCGTGAGAAGCCGACTTGGGTAGAGGTTGACACCGCGAAGATGGAAGGTGCCTTCAAGCGCCTGCCAGAGCGTTCCGACCTGTCTGCCGACATTAACGAACAGCTGATCGTCGAGCTTTACTCCAAGTAAAGCTAGCTTCTAAAGAGAGGACACAATGCTGGGTTCTGTAACAGATTTTCTTAAACCGCGGCTAGTTGACATCGAGCAAGTTAGCCCGACTCATGCGAAAGTGACTCTCGAGCCGCTTGAGCGTGGCTTTGGCCACACGCTGGGTAATGCCCTGCGTCGTATTTTGCTGTCATCTATGCCCGGTTGTGCGGTTACTGAAGTCGAAATTGACGGAGTACTGCACGAGTACAGCAGCAAAGAAGGTGTACAGGAAGACATTCTTGAAATCCTGCTCAACCTGAAAGGTATCGCTGTGAAGCTGGAAGGCAAGGACGAGGTAACTCTGTCCCTGACCAAGTCTGGAACAGGCCCCGTTACCGCTGGTGATATCACTCACGGTGATGAAGTCGAGATCGTAAACCCGGAGCACGTAATCTGCCACCTGACAGGTGCCAATGCTGAAATCAGCATGCGCCTGAAAGTTCAGCGCGGTCGTGGTTATGTGCCTGCTTCTGCTCGTGTTCACAACGATGATGAAGAGCGTCCTATTGGTCGCCTGCTGCTGGACTCCGCGTTCAGCCCCATCGTTCGTATTGCCTACAATGTTGAGGCAGCACGCGTGGAACAGCGTACCGACTTGGACAAGCTGGTTATCGACATGGAGACCAATGGTACTCTGGATCCTGAAGAAGCCATCCGTCGTTCTGCCACTATTCTGGCAGAGCAACTGGAAGCCTTCGTGGATCTGCGCGATGTCAGCGTGCCCGAGAAGAAAGAAGAGAAACCCGAGTTTGATCCGATTCTGCTGCGTCCTGTCGATGATTTGGAGCTGACAGTTCGTTCTGCGAACTGTCTGAAGGCAGAAGCTATCCACTATATTGGTGATCTGGTACAGCGTACCGAAGTTGAGTTACTTAAGACTCCTAACCTCGGTAAGAAGTCCCTGACTGAGATCAAGGACGTGTTGGCCTCCCGTGGTCTGTCTCTTGGCATGCGCCTCGAGAATTGGCCGCCCGCCAGCATCGCTGACGAGTAATCCAGATTACGGGTTTCACAGATTTAGTTAGAAGGATAAGGTCATGCGCCATCGTTTGAGTGGTCGTCAACTGAACCGGAACAGTAGCCATCGTCAGGCTATGTTCCGCAACATGGCCAGCTCCCTGGTTCGTCATGAGATCATCAAGACGACTCTGCCTAAGGCAAAAGAGCTGCGTCGTGTAGTTGAACCGCTGATCACCCTTGCCAAGACTGATAGCGTTGCTAATCGTCGCCTGGCATTTGCCCGTACTCGCGATAACGCGATCGTGGCTAAGCTGTTCAATGAACTGGGCCCGCGCTACCTGGAGCGCGCCGGCGGTTATACTCGCATTCTGAAATGCGGTTTCCGTGCAGGCGACAACGCCCCTATGGCTTACATTGAGCTGGTAGACCGCCCGGCCGCTGCTGAAGCAGCTGCTGAGTGATAAAGAAAAAGCCGGGCTTGTCCCGGCTTTTCTTTTAAGGGAATCTTATACTGCCTCAACTGCCTCAACTGCCTCAACTGCCTCAACTGCCTCAACTGCCTCAACTGCCTCAACTGCCTCAACTGCCTCAACTGCCTCAACTGCCTCAACT
>NZ_CAWQKG010000002.1:0-78534 GCF_963895295.1 Aeromonas sp. sia0103
ATTACGCTCCTCACTTCGAAAGTCAAGCGCTTGTTTTCGCTTTTCTTTCGGCGCCCACTTCACGAGGAAGCTGGCTCATCAGTCCGGCGTGTTCTGCCGTGCTGGTAGGGGCGCATTATAGGGAGCCAGGCCGCGATGACAAGGGGAAATATGCAAAAAAGCCTGCTTTTTGCGATTCATCGGTTCGAATGCCTATAAATCAAACAAAACGCCCCGCATCGGCGGGGCGTTAACGAGCAATGGCGCGGGTTTGCTACCTTTTTGACCAAAACTCCCGTGCAAAACTGCGCACCTTTTCCCAATCGGTAAACTCGAGATCCTTGCTGGTGTCCGTGCTGCCCCCGGTCAACCTCATGATCAGCTGGATGATGCGGGTCTGCCACCAGTTATAGCGGGAATATTGCAGCGCACCGGCAAACACCCCCAGCGTCTTCGGCTTCCACGGCGAGAGGCGCAGGAACTTCTTCATATAAGCATTGGTTTGCGGTGTCTGCTTCTCGGGCTTGCGCGCCGTCAGGTTGACACAGAAGAAGGCCGCATTGGCCACTTCCAGCTGTTCATGATGTGCATGGATAAAGCTGAGCAGGCTGGGATGGAAGTTGCCGTAACGAATAGAGGCGCCGATCAACACCTTCTTGAACTTGCTGAGGTTGCACATGGGCAGGGTATGCAGGTCATGCATCACCACCTCGCATGCTGGCATCTCTTCCAGCATGGCATCCACGATTTTCCGTGTTTGGCCGTCCCGAGAAGAATAAAGCACCAAAATCTTATCCATACCTACCTCAACTACGCCAGAATGCAGGAGTAAACAGTACCAGAAGTGTGAAAATTTCCAATCGGCCAAACAGCATGGCGACCACCAGGATCCACTGGGCCGTCGCCGAGATATTGCCAAAGTTGCTGGAGACCTCACCCAAGCCAGGCCCCACGTTGGTGAAGGCGGCCGCCACGGCCGTGAACGCGGTCACCTCGTTCAACCCCGTCATCAGCAACAGCAGCATGAAGATGAAGAACAGGATGATATAGGTGGCGAAGTAGCCCCACACCGCCTCGACGATCCGCTCCGGCACCGCCCGCCGCCCCAGTTTGAGGGTATAGATGGCGCGTGGGTGCACCAGCCGCTTGAGCTCACGCATCCCCTGCAGAAACAGGATCATGAAGCGCATCACCTTGATGCCGCCCCCCGTGCTGCCCGCGCAGCAGCCAATAAAGGCGGAAAACATCAGCAGCATGGGCAGGAAGGAAGGCCAGTCGGCGTAGCTGGTCGTGCTGTAGCCCGTGGTCGTCCCGAGAGACACCGCCTGGAACAGGCCGTGGTTGAGTGCCTCCTGCCAGGTGGCGTAGTGGCCATGGAGCAGCAGGGAGACGAAGCAGATCAGCACCAGCACCCCTTGAATGGCCAGAAATACCTTCAATTCGGAGTCGCGCAGATAACTGCTCAGCCGGACAGGCTTGTGGGCGAACACCATGAAGTGCAGGGCAAAGTTGACGCTGGCTAGCAGCAGGAACAGCACCGTGATCAGGTTGATGGCCGGGCTGTTGAAGAAGCCGATGCTGGCATCGTGGGTCGAGAAGCCTCCCACCGACAGGGTGGAGAAGGAGTGACAGATGGCATCGAACAGGGTCATGCCAGCCATCCAGTAGGCCAGGGCGCAGAGCGACGTCAGCAGCAGATAGATGAACCAGAGCGCCTTGGCCGTCTCGGCGATGCGCGGGGTGACCTTGTTGTCCTTGACCGGCCCCGGGATCTCGGCACGGTAGAGCTGCATGCCCCCGATGCCGAGCAGCGGCAGGATGGCGACCGCCAGCACTATGATCCCCATGCCCCCCAGCCACTGCAGCAGCTGGCGATAGAAGAGGAAAGCCTTGGGCAGGTTGTCCAGCCCGGTCAGCACGGTCGCGCCCGTGGTCGTCAGGCCGGAGAAGGATTCGAAGAAGGCCTCGGAGACCGTCATGCCGGGCACCTCGCCCAGCAGGAACGGCAAGGCCCCCACGCTGCCCAACACGACCCAGAACAGCACGACGATAAGAAAACCCTCCTTGGAGCGGAGGTCTTTCTTATGATGGCGGTTCGGGAACCAGAGCAGGGCACCGAGCAGCAGGGCGATGAAGAAGGAATTGACAAACTCGGCACCGCCACCGTCACGGTACCCAAAAGCGACCATCGCGGGCAGCAGCATGGTCGAACTGAATAGCGCGACCAGCAGGCCAACAATACGAATAATGCTCAGAATCTGCATTCTGGCTCCCTCTTCAGGCTAAAAGAGCGATGGATTCTAGCCATCTAAGGGACGAAGAGATACCCGGCCATGAGTCCTATCTGTCAGTTCCTGGGCAATCCGGGTCCAGATGGCGGCATCCCAGGACACCTGCAGACGGACCTGCTGACCATAATCGGCCGTCAGCAACTGACCCTGATGGGCGGAGATCAGCGCCTCCACCGCGCCCATGTCGGTATAGTCACAGCAGATAAGGGAGCTGGTTTGCGGGCGTTGAATCCGGGTCTCGAGCCGCTTGAGCGCCGCCCCCACCCCGCCGCCATAGGCCTTGACCAGGCCGCCGGTGCCCAGCAGTACGCCACCGTAGTAACGCACCACCACGGCCGCGATCTCGCCGACACCTGAGCCCATCAGCTGGGCCAGCATGGGCTTGCCCGCCGTGCCCGAGGGTTCACCGTCATCGCTGAAACCGTACACCTGGCTATCCTGTGGCGCCCCGGCGACAAAGGCCCAGCAGTGATGCCGGGCCGTTGGGTGTTGCCGCTTGACCTCGCCGATCCAGGACTTGGCATCCTCGACCGTGGGGGTGTGAGCCAGCAGGGTGATGAAGCGACTCTTCTTGATCTCCTCACTCGACTCCATTGGCGCCGCCGGGATGGCATAGGCTGCCGCCATCAGAGCCCCGCTTGTCTGGTGAGATTCTCCACCCCGTTGGCATGCAGCACCACGTTGTCCTCGATGCGAATGCCACCGAAGGGACGCAGCGCCTCCACCTTGTTCCAGTTGACACGCTTGCCCTGCTCACCCTGGCGCAGCGGCTCCAGCAGGCTGTCGATGAAGTAGAGGCCTGGCTCGATAGTAAACACCTGACCCACCTCCATCACCCGAGTACAGCGCAGGTAGGGGAACTGCTCGGGCGCCGGCAGATGGGTGCCGCGCTCGTCCTGCATGAAGCCGCCCGCATCGTGTACCTGCAGGCCGAGGAAGTGGCCGAGGCCGTGGGGGAAGAACACATTGGTGACGCCGGTGTGAATCATCTCGTCCACCGACATGTCCACCAACTCCACGGCCTGTAACAGGCGCGCCAGCCTGTGGTGCATCTGCAGGTGTAGCTCGCTGTAGCGGCGACCCGGTTTGATCTCCTCGATGATCTCCTGCTGCTGCGCATCCAGCGCCGCGATCAGGTCGGCGAACTCGCCACGACGCCAGGCCCAGGTACGGGTGATGTCGGAGGCATAGCCGTGATAATCCACCCCGGCATCGATCAGGAAGGAGTGGCGCTCCGCATCCGGCACCCGCTGGGTAGACAGATGGGTGTAATGGAGGATGGCGGCGTTGCGGTTGATGGCGATGATGTTGCCATAGGGTGCCTCATTGGCGCCCTGTCCAACCGCCTTCATATAGGAGAGGTTGATCTCGAACTCGCTCGCCCCGGCCATGAAGGAGTCCTTGGCGGCGATATGGCCGCGCACGCCGATGCGGTTCGCCTCGCGCAGACACTCCAGCTCATAGGGCGTCTTGTAGGCGCGGTGATAGTGCAGGTAGTTGAGCACGGCCTCCGGGTTGGGCTGGCCCAGCCCCAGCAGCTGGCCCACCTCGAGGTGACCGCCCAGATAGGCCCACTCCTGCTTGTCGGCGGGCAGATGATCCGCCACCTGCTCCGGCTTGGTCAGGAAGCGAATGTCGAAGAAGTCGACCCAGAAGGCATTGGGCAGGTCCGCCACCTTGTGCCAGAAATCCACCGGGCGATAGAACAGCAAGACCGGCTTGCTCACCCCATCCACCAGCAGCCAGCAATGGGGATTGTCCAGCACCGGCAACCAGGCCTTGAAGTGTGGATTGACCTTGAAGGGGTAATCCTGATCGTCGAGGAAGATGCGGTGGGTCTGGCCCGAATGAATGGCCAGGCCGCCGAGCCCCTGCTGTTGCAGTATGTCGCGGGTGCGTTGCTGTAGGGTGTCGAGGTGCTGGGCAAAAAGTTGACTGTAACTGCTCATGGCGTCCTGCTCCGGGCAAATGTGGCTTCAGCATAACATCAAGCGAATTCTGGCTCGAACCGTCAAGCTGTCGCTTCGTGAGGTAACGCATAGGTTACAAGGATTTTGTTATGAAACAAAAACCAGCCATTAACAAATAAAGAACAATTCAATACACTGCCAGCAGATATAAGCAGTCAGGAACAATTCATGCACAACCTTTGCCTGTGGCAACCGGATCAGGACAGGATGCAAGGCTCCAACCTCCATCAGTTTATGGCCGAGGTCAACCACTTCCACGACCTGCAGCTGCGCAGCTATGCCGACCTGTACCAATGGTCGGTGGAGAAGACCACCCGCTTCTGGCCGCTGGTGTGGCAGCACTGTGGCGTCAAGGGCGAGCTGGGCAACATAGTGGCGGAGAACCGCCAGGACATGCAGCGCTCCCGCTGGTTCCCGGACAGTCGCCTCAACTTCGCCGAGAACCTGCTGCGCCGCCAGGACGAGAGCCCGGCCATCATCTCCCGCATCGAGGGAGGGGCGAGCCAGACCCTGAGCTGGGCCGAGCTGGGGGCGCGTGTCGCCCGCCTGAGCCAGTGGTTGCGTGCGCAGGGCATAGAGCGCGGCGATGTGGTCGCCGCCTATCTGCCCAATATTCCGGAGGCCGTGATCGCCATGCTGGCCACCACCAGCCTGGGGGCGGTCTGGACCTCCACCAGCCCCGATTTTGGCGAGGCCAGCGTGGTGGAGCGCTTAGGTCAGACCCGGCCCCGGGTGCTGTTCGCGGTGGACGGTTATCGTTACAACGGCAAGGGAATCGACATTCAAGCCAAGGTGGCCAGCGTGGTCGGCCAGATCGATAGCATAGAGCAGACGGTGATGATCCCGCTGCTCGGCCATCCCCTGCTGCTCGGCCAGGATTGGCAACAGATCCTGGCCAGCCAGCCGGACGCCAGCCTCAGCTTCGAACCCATGGGCTTCAACGATCCGCTCTACATCCTCTATTCGTCAGGCACCACCGGCAAACCCAAGTGCATAGTCCACGGCATCGGCGGCACCCTGCTGCAGCACCTCAAGGAGCATCAGCTGCACTGCGACGTCAAGCCGGGGGAGCGGGTGTTCTACTTCACCACCTGCGGCTGGATGATGTGGAACTGGCTGGTGAGCGCGCTTGCCTCCGGCGCCACTCTGGTGCTCTACGATGGCTCTCCCTTCTACCCAGACGGCAACGTACTCTGGGATCTGGCCCGCGACGAACAGGTCAGCCTGTTTGGCACCTCCGCCAAGTACCTGGATGCCTTGCACAAGCAGGGTTATGCCCCGATCAAGACCCATAAGCTGCCGGCCCTGCGGCTGATCTGCAGCACCGGTTCCGTGCTCTCGCCGGAAGGGTTCGACTACGTCTATCAGAGGATCAAGCAGGATGTGCAGCTCAGCTCCATCTCCGGCGGCACCGACATCTGCTCCTGCTTCGTCATCGGCAACCCCTTGAGCCCTGTCTATCGCGGCGAGAGCCAGGGCCGTGGTCTGGGGCTGGCGGTGCAGGTGTTCAACGAGGCGGGCCAGCCGGTGCAGGGCGAGAAGGGGGAGCTGGTCTGCACCAAGCCGTTCCCGGCCCAGCCCATCTACTTCTGGGGCGACGAGAACGGCGACAAGTATCACGCCGCCTACTTCGATCGCTTCGACAACATCTGGTGCCACGGCGACTGGATCGAGCTGACCGACACCGGCGGCGTCCTCTTCTATGGCCGCTCCGATGCCACCCTCAACCCGGGCGGCGTGCGCATCGGCACCAGCGAGATCTACCGCTACGTGGAGCGGCTGGACGAGGTGGAGGAGAGCATCGTCATCGGCCAGCAGTGGCAGCAGGACGAGCGGGTGGTGCTGTTCGTCAAGCTCAAGGCCGGGCTGCGGCTCGATGAGCTGCTGCGTGAGCGCATCCGCCAGCAGATCCGCCAACACTGCACCGCCCGCCATGTGCCCGCCCGCATCCTGCAGGTGGATGCCATTCCCCGTACCAAGTCCGGCAAGATAGTGGAGCTGGCGGTGCGCGAGGTGGTGCACAACAGGCCCGTCAACAACACCCATGCCCTCGCCGATCCCGAGGTATTGAACCAGTACCGCGACCGGCCGGAGCTGGCCAGCTGAGCCGGACCAGCAGAATAAAGGCGCCTCCTGGCGCCTTTATTCTGTCTCATCACCCAGAACGAGTTTTTACTCGAGATCTGTTAAACAATTGTTTTAAATAGGTGTTGAAATTGTCTTATTTTGGATCAATAGTGAGCCTCGCCCCCTGCTGGGGAGAAAGGAGCAAAGCCCCCCACCGCGTGGGAACAAGGAGACACTCTCATGATCTACCAAGGCGAAACCCTGTCGGTCAGCTACCTCGAACACGGCATTGCCGAGCTGAGGTTTGATGCCCCGGGTTCAGTCAACAAGCTGGATCGCGCTACCCTGCTCTCGCTGAGCGAAGCGATCGCCGCATTAAAACAAGAACGTGAACTAAAAGGTCTGATCCTCACCTCTGGCAAAGACGCCTTTATCG
Source organism: Aeromonas sp. sia0103 (assembly GCF_963895295.1). Lineage (NCBI taxonomy): Bacteria > Pseudomonadati > Pseudomonadota > Gammaproteobacteria > Aeromonadales > Aeromonadaceae > Aeromonas > Aeromonas sp. sia0103. The sequence continues at coordinate 6,744 of NZ_CAWQKG010000002.1, forward strand.
TCGGCGCCGACATCACCGAATTCCTGGAACTGTTCGATCTGCCGCAAGAAGACTTGCTCGGCTGGCTGAAGAAAGCCAACGACATCTTCAGTGCCATCGAAGATCTGCCGGTCCCGACCCTGTCCGCCATCAAGGGCCACGCCCTGGGCGGCGGCTGCGAAACCATACTGTCCACCGATTTCCGTCTGGCTGACACCACCGCCAGGATCGGCCTGCCCGAGACCAAACTCGGCATCATGCCGGGCTTTGGCGGCACAGTCCGCCTGCCACGGGTGATCGGTGCCGACAACGCCCTGGAGTGGATCACCACCGGCAAGGATGTCCGTGCCGATGATGCCCTCAAGGTGGGTGCCATCGATGCCGTGGTCGCCCCGGATGCCCTGCACGGCGCCGCCCTGCAGATGATGAGAGACGCCATCGCCGGCAAACTGGACTGGCAGGGCCGTCGCGCCGCCAAGAAGGCACCGCTGCGCCTCTCCAAGCTGGAAGCCATGATGAGCTTCAGCACCGCAGCCGGCATGGTCGCCGCGGTGGCAGGCAAGCACTACCCGGCCCCGATGATGGCAGTCAAAACCGTCGAGGCCGCCGCCGGCATGAGCCGCGACGAGGCGCTCAACGTCGAGGCGCAAGGCTTCATCAAGCTCGCCAAGACCGATGTCGCCAAGGCCCTGGTCGGCATCTTCCTCAACGATCAGCACATCAAGGCGCTGGCCAAGAAGGCCGCCAAGCAGGCCAAGAAGGCCACCAGCCACGCCGCCGTGCTCGGTGCCGGCATCATGGGGGGCGGCATCGCCTACCAGTCCGCCAGCAAGGGCATTCCGGCGGTGATGAAGGACATCAACGAGAAGGCGCTGGCGCTTGGCATGGGCGAAGCCACCAAGCTGCTCAACGGCCAGCTCGAGAAGGGCCGCATCGACGGCATCAAGATGGGCCAGGTGCTCTCCGCCATTACCCCCACCCTGAGCTATGACAGCGTCAAGCACGTGGATCTGGTGGTCGAGGCCGTGGTCGAGAATCCCAAGGTGAAGGCCGCCGTGCTGGGCGAAGTGGAAGCCATCATAGGTGATGATGCCGTGCTCGCCAGCAACACCTCCACCATCCCCATCTCCCTGCTGGCCAAGGGCCTGAAGCGCCCGCAGAATTTCTGCGGCATGCACTTCTTCAACCCGGTGCATCGCATGCCCCTGGTGGAGATCATCCGCGGCGAGCAGACCAGCGATGACACCATCAACCGCGTGGTGGCCTACGCCGCCGCCATGGGCAAGTCGCCGGTGGTGGTCAACGACTGCCCTGGCTTCTTCGTCAACCGGGTGCTGTTCCCCTACTTCTTCGGCTTCAACCAGCTGGTCGCCGATGGCGCCGACTTCGCCGCCGTCGACAAGGTGATGGAGAGAGAGTTTGGCTGGCCCATGGGCCCGGCCTACCTGCTGGACGTGGTCGGCATCGACACCGGTCACCATGCCGGTGACGTCATGGCCCAGGGTTTCCCGGCGCGCATGAGCAAGACCAGCCGCACCGCCATCGATGTGATGTATGACGCCAGCCGCTTCGGTCAGAAGAATGGCAAGGGCTTCTACGCCTACGAGCAGGACAAGAAGGGCAAGCCGAAGAAGGTGGCCGATGTCGCCGCTTACGAGCTGCTGGCCCCCATTGCCAAGCCGAAACAGGATTACGACAAGGACGCCATCATCGCCCGCATGATGATCCCCATGATCAACGAGGTGGTGCTCTGCCTGGAGGAAGGCATAGTCGCCACCCCGGCGGAAGCGGACATCGCGCTGGTCTATGGGCTGGGCTTCCCTCCCTTCCGTGGTGGCGTGTTCCGCTATCTGGACACCATAGGTCTGGATCGTTACGTGGCCATGGCCGACCAGTATGCCGATCTGGGCCCGCTCTACCGCGTCAGCGACAAGCTGCGTGCGATGGCCGCCCAGGGCAAAACCTTCTACTGATTGCGGAAAGGAGATCCATTCATGAAAGACGTAGTCATTGTCGACTGTATCCGGACCCCCATGGGCCGGTCCAAGGGCGGCGCCTTCCGCAACGTGCGTGCAGAAGATCTGTCCGCGCACCTGATGAGCTCCATCCTGCTGCGCAACCCCAACCTCGATCCGAACGAGATCGAGGACATCTACTGGGGCTGCGTGCAGCAGACCCTGGAGCAGGGCTTCAACATCGCCCGCAACGCGGCCCTGCTGGCCGGCATCCCGAAACAGGTCGGCGCCGTCACCGTCAACCGGCTGTGCGGCTCCAGCATGCAGGCGTTGCACGATGCCTCCCGCGCCATCCAGGTGGGTGACGGGGACATCTTCATCATCGGCGGCGTCGAGCACATGGGTCACGTGCCCATGAGCCACGGCGTCGACTTCCACCCCGGCATGGCCAAAACGGTGGCCAAGGCCTCCGGCATGATGGGGCTGACCGCCGAGATGCTGGGCAAGCTGCACGGCATCAGCCGTCAGCAGCAGGACGAGTTTGCCGCCCGCTCCCACCGCCGCGCCCATGCCGCCACCCTGGAAGGACGCTTCGCCAGGGAGATCGTCGGGCTGGAAGGCCATGACGCCAGCGGCGCCCGCTTCTTCTACGACTACGACGAGGTGATCCGGCCGGAGACCACGGTCGAGACCCTGGGCCAGCTGCGCCCGGTGTTCGACCCGGTCAACGGCACCGTCACCGCCGGCACCTCCTCGGCCCTGTCCGACGGCGCCGCCGCCATGCTGGTGATGAGCGCGGATCGGGCCAAGGCGCTGGGGCTGACCCCCCGCGCCAGGGTACGGGCCATGGCCATCGCCGGCTGTGACGCCGCCATCATGGGTTACGGCCCGGTGCCCGCCACCCAGAAGGCGCTCAAGCGGGCCGGTCTGACCGTCGGCGACATCGACCTGTTCGAGTTGAACGAGGCCTTCGCCGCCCAGTCCCTGCCATGCGTCAAGGATCTGGGGCTGCAGGATCTGGTGGACGAGAAGGTGAACCTGAACGGCGGTGCCATCGCCCTGGGCCACCCGCTCGGCTGCTCCGGTGCCCGCATCTCCACCACCCTGATCAACCTGATGGAAGAGAAGGATGCCACCCTGGGGGTCGCGACCATGTGTATCGGTCTGGGCCAGGGCATCGCCACCGTGTTCGAGCGGGTGTGATGAACTGAAAGTCGCTGATCCGGCCATCTCGGCTAGATCAGGGTATCGCCCGCACTCGTGGGTGAGGGCGATACCGAATTGTCTGCTGTGGGGTCGGCCTGACCGACCCGTCATCGAGTCTGTGGAGATCGCCACACGGGGTGATCTCCTGCCGTCGGAATCTGCGTGTTGGCCGCCCCGTTTGGGTCGGCCTTTTTTCTTCTCAACCCCGGATCTGGGGCTATATTGCCCATAACCTCACATTAGGAGGGGGGCTTGCTTGCTTTTTGCCCCCTCGACAGGTTCAATCTGCACAAAAAAATGGGTGGATGCACATACATATGTCAACGAGCAAACAATTGCTGATCGTCGACGACGACCAAGAGATCCGCGAGCTGCTCAATGAATACCTGAGCCGGGCCGGCTTTCAGGTATTGACGGCGGCAGGGGGCGACGAGATGCGTCAGCAACTCGCCCAGCACAGCCCGGATCTGATCATCCTGGACATCATGATGCCCGGCGACGACGGCTTTACCCTCTGCCAGCAGATCCGTCGTGACTCTCAGGTGCCCATCATCATGCTGACCGCCGCGTCTGACGAGGCGGATCGGGTGATCGGCCTGGAGCTTGGGGCGGATGACTATATCGCCAAGCCGTTCAGCCCGCGCGAGCTGCAGGCCCGCATCAAGGCGCTGCTGCGCCGGGCCGAATTCCGCCAGCCGGAAAAAGAGAAGGAGCCGAGCCGTCGCCTGCGCTTCGCCGACTGGACCCTGGACACCCTGAGCCATCAGCTGACCCACGACGACGGCAGCCTGCTGGATCTCTCCGGCAGCGATGCCCTGCTGCTCGGCATGTTCCTGCAGCAGCCCGGCGTGGTGCTGGACAGAGACACCATCTCGGATGCCACCCGTGGCCGTGAGAGCCTGCCGATGGAGCGCGGCATCGACGTGCAGATCAGTCGCCTGCGCCAGAAGCTCGGTGACAACGGCAAGAGCCCGCGCATCATCAAGACCATACGGGGCAGCGGCTACATGCTGATCGCCGAAGTCCACGAGATCCCATGAAAGACCAGACGTTCTGGCAGGCGCAGCGCCATAGCTGCGGCTACCCGCTGATCGACAAGAGGCACGAGATCCCATGAAAAGCCGGCGGTTCTGGCAGGCGCTGGTGCCCCGCTCCCTGCTGTCGCGGATGCTGTTGCTGTTGCTGCTCGCCATCCTGCTCTCCCAGACCATACTCACCGGCATCTGGATGCAGCAGATCCAGAAGCGGGAGCTGGAAGGCATGCTCAGCACCACCCGCAACCTGGCGCTGTCGGCCGCCTCCACCGTCAACTTCTTCAAGTCCCTGCCGCTGCAGTACCGCCATATCGCGCTGGACCAGCTGCGCAACATGGGGGGCAGCCGCTTCTTCGTGTCGCTGAACGAGGAGGAGATCCACATCAGCGCCATCCCGGACAGCGAGCGCAAGACGCTGGTGCTGAAGGAGGTGGAGGAGGTGCTCGCCCGCAAGCTCTCCGACGCCATGGCCATCAAGGTGGACTTCTCCCGTCCGGAAGAGCTGCACGTCTTCAACAACGACACCCTGCTGGCGGATCTGCCCTCCTCCTGGGCCCGCTACACCCTCTCCCTCGAACCCATCAATCCCCCGGTGCTGGTGACCCAGATCGAGATAGAGCCGGGGGAGTGGCTCTACCTGGCGGCCCTGTTGCCCGCCCCCTACATGACGCTCGACGATACCGTGATGCCGAGCAACCAGGTGCGCTTCATCGCCCTGATGACGGTGTTCCTCTGCTTCTTCACCTTCCTGCTGGTACGCTGGCAGACCCGGCCCCTGCGCCGGCTCGCCAAGGCGGCGGTCAATCTCGGCAAGGACATCGATCAGCCTCCCCTCAAGGAGGAAGGGGCCTCCGAGATAGTGGCGGCGACCCGCGCCTTCAACATCATGCAGCAGCGTATCCGCCGCTTCATCGATGACAGGGAGCGACTGTTCAGCTCCATCTCCCACGATCTCAAGACCCCCATCACCCGGCTGCGGCTGCGGGTCGAACTGCTCGACAACGAGACCCAGATCGCCAAGTTCAGCAAGGATCTCGACGAGCTGGAGCTGATGGTGAAGGGGGCGCTGCAGACGGTGAAGGAGACCGACATCCACGAGAACATCGAGCTTATCGACGTCAACCTCCTGCTGGAGCAGATGGCCGAGGCCATGAACCTGCACGAGGATCGGCTCACCATAGAGGGGCACTGCAAGTGGCCCTATCGCGGCAAGCTGCTGGCGCTCAAGCGCTGCATCGGCAATCTGGTGGACAATGGCATCAAATATGGCCAGAAGGTGCGCATCATCATCATGGATGACGAGGAGATGCTGATCCTGTTCATCATGGACGAAGGTCAGGGCCTGCCGGAAGATCAGCTGGAGCGCATCTTCGAACCCTACTACCGGTTGAGCTCAGATCCCTCTGGGACCGGCCTCGGCCTCGGCATCGCCCGCAACATCGCCCACGCCCACGGCGGCGATCTGGTGCTGGAAAATCGCCCGCAGGGTGGCCTGCAGGCCACCCTCTCCCTACCAAGGTAGTAACCTTATGAAGTGGTTGTCTTTTTCTGTCATAGCCCTGTTGTCCCTGCCGGTCGGCGCCGCCCAGGTGGAGGTGCTGCACTGGTGGACGTCCGGCGGTGAAGCCAGGGCGGTGGAGGTGCTCAAGTCGGAATGGGCGGAGCGCGGCAACCAGTGGAACGACTTCGCGGTGCAGGGCGGCGGCGGCAAGAGCGCCATGACGGTGCTCAAGAGCCGGGCGCTGGCGGCCAACCCGCCGGAGGCGGCGCACCTCAAGGGCTATGAATTGCACGAGTGGGCCGGGCTCGGCTTCCTGCGCGACCTCAGCCCCATGGCCGAACACCTCGGCTGGTACCCGCAGCTCTCCCCCATGGTGCGCGAAACCCTCAGCCAGAACGGCGCCCTGATGGCGGTGCCGACCGGCATCCACAGAGTCAACTGGCTGTGGCTCAACCGCAAGGTGTTCGAGCGGCTGGGGCTGACCCCGCCCACCGACTGGAACCAATTCGTGGCGGTGGCGGAGCAGCTCAAGGCGCAGGGAGTGGCGCCGCTCGCCATCGGCAACGAGCCCTGGCAGCTGGCGGTGCTGTTCGAAACGGTGGCGCTGGGGGAAGGCGGCAAGGCGTTCTACCGCAAGGCCTTCCTGGAGCAGGACGAGGCGACCCTGACCGGGCCCGACATGGTGCGGGTACTGACCCGCTTCCAGCAACTGCGTGGCTACGTGCCGGAGAAGTATGCCGGGCTGAAGTGGCACCAGGCCACCAACCTGCTGGAGAGTGGCGGCGCCGCCATGCAGATCATGGGGGACTGGGTGAAGGGGGAGCTGAGCGCCGGCAACTATCGGCCAGGGGAGGATATCGAATGCCTGCCCAGCCCGGGTAGCCAGGGGCTGTTCAGCTACAACCTGGACTCCATCGCCATGTTCAAACAGCGGGATCCCGCCCAGATACAGGCCCAGGGCGAGCTGGCCCAGTTGCTGATGACGCCGAAATTTCAGGAGGAGTTCAACCGGGTGAAGGGCTCCATCCCCGCCCTCAACCAGCCGGACATGAGCAGGTTCGATCGCTGCGCCATCCGCTCCTACGAGGACTTCCGGCTGGCGGAGCGCGATGGCAACCTGCTGCCCAGCATGGCGGAGGGGATGGCCACGCCGACCAACATGCGCCAGGCGATCATGGACGTGCTGAGCAACTTCTTCAACGATACCAAGGCCAATCCCGAGCAGACGGCGCTGCAGCTGGAGCGCGCCATGCGCTCGACCCGCTCCGGTGCCGAGCAGAAATGACAAAGGCGGATCCTGTCCGCCTTTGAGTACCGGGAGAGCCTGAGTGGCTCAGGAGCGATCGTTCTCGTCTTCGTCCTCGTCGTAGTAGTCGCTGAGCTCGATCCAGAGCCCCAGACCGATCATCACCATGGCACCAAACCAGGTACCAGTGTTTCCAATCGGGCTGCCCAACACTATCATGGCGAAAGACAGGAACCCCATGCCTGCGTAGGCTTGTAATCTGCCGTAGGAGACCTGCATATTCACACCTCCTTGTTGAATATGGTTCAATTTTTATATTACTCATCGAGCCGGGAGTGGATAGGGCCTGATCACATTTTGGTTACATATGCTGCATATCGCCCTGTAATTTGATTATTTTTTCGCCTTGAGTATTATTGGCAGCTGAATTGGTTGAAGGTTGATTATTGATGAGTGCTTTATTCTGCGATGCAACCCATGAATTGGACGCAATTGGGCTTCGTTGCCCCGAACCCGTGACGATAGCGCGCAAGAAAGTGCGGCTGAAGGTTGATTATTAATGACTACTTTATTCTGCGATGCGACTCACGAGTTGGACGCAATCGGGCTTCGTTGCCCCGAACCCGTGATGATGGTGCGCAAGAAAGTGCGGCTGATGGCCGAGGGGGAGACCCTGCTGGTCAGTGCCGACGATCCCTCGACGACCCGCGACATCCCCAGTTTCTGCCGTTTCATGGATCACACCCTGATCGCCAGCGAAACCGAGCAGGCCCCTTATCGCTACCTGATCCGCAAGGGTCAATGAGCCCAGTTCCGGAGCAAACATGACAGCCATTACCCGAATTGGCACCACGGCCCGCTGGTCAGATGTGGTCATCCACAACGGCACCCTCTATGTGGTGGAAGTCCCCGCCACCGAGACCGCCAACATTCACCAGCAGACCCGCGAGGTGCTGGACAGCCTGCAGCGTCTGCTGGAGGCCAACGGCTCCGGTGTCGACAAGCTCCTGATGGCCAACATCTACCTCAAGGACATCGCCGACATCGCCGCCTTCAACGCGCTGTGGGATGCCTGGCTCCCGGCCGGTACAGCGCCGGTGCGTGCCTGCGTGCAGGCCCGTCTCGCCCACGAAGGCTACAAGGTAGAGGTCCAGCTGACCGCCGCGGTCTGAATCGAAGCGGATGGCCCCCTCCAACAGGAGACGCTGTGCCAGTCCGCCAGATAGCAAAAGCCCCGCCAGCGAACTGGCGGGGCTTTTCGTTGCACGAGTCTAATTGATTATCAGGCGGTCGGCGTCAGGGTGATGGTCACCCGACGGTTCTGGGCCTTGCCGGCGGCGGTGCTGTTGGTGGCAACCGGCTGATCCGGACCCACTCCGCTGGTGGCGATGCGGCTACCGGCCACACCCTGACCGATCAGCTGGGCGGCGACGGCATCGGTGCGCTGGGCGGAGAGCTTCATGTTCAGCTCGCGGGAGCCGGTGCTGTCGGTGTGACCGACCACGTTCAGACGGGTCTTGTCGAACTCGGCCACTACCATGGCCACGCCGGACAGGGTGTTGGCACCGGCCGCCTTCAGCTGGGCGCTGGAGCTGTCGAAGGTGACGTTGTTCGGCATGTTCAGGATCAGCTGATCGCCGCTACGGGTCACGCTGACACCTGTGCCTTGCAGCTTCTCGCGCAGCTTGGCTTCCTGCACATCCATGTAATAACCGATGCCGCCACCCAGGGCGGCGCCGGCGGCCACACCGGTCAGGATCCCCTTCTTGCGATCCCCCTTGCTGGAGGAAAGCGCACCCACGGCGGCGCCCGTCGCGGCACCGGCCAGCGCCCCCCAGGCCCCCTTGGAGGTCTGGGATTCACCGGTATAGGGATTGGTGGTACAGCCGGACATGGCGATGGTCAGAGCAAGCGCTGGAACTAGTTTCTTGAAATGCATGGGAAAAACCTCTGAAAAAACCGACTCGAGCCGGACGAGTCGCGCATTCTACCTCAGGGGGGCGCCAGAGTGTGACGCGCACGCATCGCGGAAATGAACAAGGGGGCCTGAGCCCCCTTGTATCTTGATCACGACGGCATGGTTGCCATCACGCTCGCATCGCCTGCCCATGCAGGTCGCTCATCAGTATTTGATGTCGCGAGCCTCGTCACGGCCTTCCTGCTTGTTCTGGCGATGTTCCTGACGGCAATCGGCATTGCCGAACACACCACTGCGGCAATCTTGCTTGGCTTGGCGGGATTCCTGACGCGTGTCCTGGCGCACATCGCGGGCATCACGGCGTTGTTCCGCCTGTTCGGTTGCCAGTACCGGCACGGCGGCCAGCAAAGCGGCAGCTGCAAGCAGCACAGATATGGATTTTTTCATGGTGACTCCTTGGCTAGGCGAAATATACCGGCTTGGCGTTACTGAAATTATACACTGAGGCCAACATGGCCGCGGCAAGGGGCCTGGTATGGTGCCCACTTGCAAGCGGCCGCTCGGGATCAGTATTTGATGTCGCGGGCCTCGTCGCGGCCTTCCTGCTTGCTGTCACGGTGTTCTTGACGGCAATCGGCATTGCCGACCAGACCTTCGCGGCACTCTTGCTTGGCGTCGCGGGACTCCTGACGGGTGTCCTGACGCACATCACGGGCATCGCGGCGTTCCCCGGCCTGTTCGGTGGCCTGTGCAGGCAGAACAGCCAACAGGGAACTGGCGGCCAACAGCGCGAATACGAACTTCTTCATGATTAACTCCACAGGGTAGACGGGATACATGGATATCACGTCACTTGATTATATACGGAACCACGACTAGCAACGTCCGGCAGGGCGATCCCCTGCAGACTTGTCTGGGTCATTCACGCCGATGAGCCGAGCCTGGGTGGGTCCAGTCAGACCCGCCAGCAGGGTGGACGCTTGAGATCAGTATTTGACGTCGCGAGCCTTCTCCCGAACATCCTGCTTCACTTCACGCTTGTCCTGGCGGCACTCGTAGTTGTCCTTGTTGTTGGCCTGACGACAATCTACCTTGGCCTCCCGGACCTCGGGGCGCACTTCCTGGCGCACATCGCGGGAATCCTGGCGATCGGTCGCCTGGGCAGGCATCACGGCCAGCAAAGAGCTGCAAGCCAGGATCAGGCCGCCAAGGGCGCGTACTCGAGATGGGATCAATGACATGGGAATTTCCTCAAAATGGTTAGGCGGATTTTGAGCAGCGATCACTGTATGCCAACTGAACCGGTGAGCTAATAATGGAGCCACCCTACCCCCGTTGGCACTCGGCATGGCAGGGGCAGGTCACCAGATGATCGTTCACCATCCCCACAGCCTGCATGAAAGCGTAGCAAATCGTACTGCCGACGAAGGTAAAACCGAGTTTCTTGAGCGCCTTTGCCATAGCGTCAGATTCTGACGAGGTAGCCGGGATGTCACCATTTCCCTGGCGCCGATTGACGATGGGAGCACCGCCGACGAAGCCCCAGAGGAAGTCGGCGAAGTCGATCCCCTGCGCCTCCAGCGCCAGATAGGCCCTGGCATTTTTGATGATCGACTGGACCTTAAGCCGGTTGCGGATGATGCCGGTGTCTTGCATCAGCCGCGCCACATCCTGCTCGTCGAAGGCGATGATGAGCCCGGGGTCGAACCCGGCATAGGCGCGGTAGTAACCGTCGGTGCGCTTGAGGATGGTGATCCAGGAGAGACCCGCCTGCTGACCATCCAGGCAAAGTTTGGCAAACAGCTCGCGCGAGTCGTGCACCGGCCGCCCCCACTGTCTGTCATGGTATTCGATATATTCCGGGTCCTTGGTCACCCAGGCGCAGCGTAGTTCCATTCCTTATCCCCTGTCATTTTTCCGATGCCCGACATGCCGACTGCTGCGGTGACTTCCTGTGGTAAACATCCCGGCCCAACCAGGCCCGGCACGGCGCCACCCCATGAATCCCCTGCAATTTCGCCTATTATCCGACCATGCCAGACGGTATACTCCTTCGGTTCACATTCAGCAAATCTTGCTCTGATCTCATTTCGCGCGAAAAACACTATGCAAAAATTCGATGTCAAAACCTTTCAGGGCCTGATCCTGCAGCTGCAGGACTATTGGTCCCGCCAGGGCTGTACCATCATTCAGCCGCTGGATATGGAAGTGGGTGCCGGTACCTCACACCCCATGACCTGCCTGCGCGCCCTGGGCCCCGAGCCCATCGCCTGCGCCTACGTGCAACCGTCCCGCCGTCCGACCGACGGCCGCTACGGTGAAAACCCGAACCGCCTGCAGCACTATTACCAGTTCCAGGTGATCATCAAGCCTTCCCCCGACAACATTCAGGAACTCTACCTCGGCTCGCTGAAAGAGCTGGGCATGGACCCTGAGATCCACGACATCCGCTTCGTGGAAGACAACTGGGAAAACCCGACTCTGGGTGCCTGGGGTCTGGGCTGGGAAGTCTGGCTCAACGGCATGGAAGTGACTCAGTTCACCTACTTCCAGCAGGTGGGCGGCCTGGAGTGCAAGCCGGTGACCGGCGAGATCACCTATGGTCTCGAGCGTCTGGCCATGTACATCCAGGGCGTCGACAGCGTCTATGACCTGGTGTGGTCCGATGGCCCCCTGGGCAAGACCACCTATGGCGATGTGTTCCACCAGAATGAGGTGGAGCAGTCCACTTACAACTTCGAACACGCCGACGTGGACTTCCTGTTCCACTGCTTCGAGCAGTACGAGAAAGAGGCCCAGCACCTGCTGGCTCTGGAAACGCCGCTGCCGCTGCCCGCTTACGAGCGGATCCTGAAAGCCGCCCACTCCTTCAACCTGCTGGATGCCCGCAAGGCCATCTCGGTCACCGAGCGTCAGCGCTACATACTGCGCATTCGCACCCTGACCAAGGCCGTGGCCGAGGCGTACTACGCCTCCCGCGAAGCGCTGGGCTTCCCCATGTGCAAGCGCAGCGACGAAGAGAACAAGCAAGGTTAAGGAACGGACATGGCACAACATACATTTCTGGTAGAGATCGGCACCGCTGAGCTGCCGCCCAAGGCGCTGCGCACCCTGGCCGAAGCCTTTGCCGACAACCTCAAGGGCGAGCTGACCAAGGCCGATCTGGCCTTCGGCGACGTCGAGTGGTTTGCCTCACCGCGCCGTCTGGCGCTGAAAGTGCACGCGCTGGCCGGCGAGCAGCCGAGCAAGAGCGTCGAGAAGCGCGGCCCGGCCGTCTCCCAGGCGTTCGATGCCGACGGCAAGCCGACCAAGGCCGCCGAAGGCTGGGCCCGTGGCAACGGCATCACAGTCGAACAAGCCGAGCGTCTGGTCACCGACAAGGGGGAGTGGCTGGTCCACACCGCCAAGGTCGAAGGCCGTCCGGCCAAGGATCTGCTGGGTGAGCTGGTCGCTGCTGCGCTGGCCAAGCTGCCCATCCCCAAGATGATGCGCTGGGGCGACAAGACCATCCAGTTTGTGCGTCCGGTGTTCACCGTGACCCTGCTGCTGGACGGCGATCTGGTGCCCGCCACCATCCTGGGGATCGACTCCGCCCGCACCATTCGCGGTCACCGCTTCATGGGCGAGCCCGAGTTCCAAATCGACAACGCCAGCCAGTACCCGCAGATCCTGCTGGAAAAAGGCAAAGTGGTTGCCGACTTCATGGCCCGCAAGGCCAAGATCAAGGCTGACGCCGAAGCGGCCGCTGCCGCCTTCGGTGGCGTCGCCGATCTGGACGACGCCCTGCTGGAAGAAGTCACCGCCCTGGTCGAATGGCCGGTGGTGCTGACCGCCAACTTCGAAGAGAAGTTCCTGGCGGTGCCGGCCGAGGCGCTGGTGCACACCATGAAGGGTGACCAGAAGTACTTCCCGGTCTACGACAAGAGCGGCAAGCTGCTGCCGAAGTTCATCTTCGTCACCAACATCGAGTCCAAGGACCCGAGCCAGATCATCAGCGGCAACGAGAAGGTGGTGCGCCCCCGTCTCTCTGACGCCGAGTTCTTCTTCAAGACCGACCTCAAGCAAACCCTGGCCTCCCGCCTGCCGCGCCTCGAGACCGTGCTGTTCCAGCAACAGCTCGGCACCGTCAAGGCCAAGGTCGAGCGCATCGAAACCGTCGCCGGCTTTATCGCCGAGCGCATCGGTGCCAATGTGGCTCAGGCCAAACGTGCCGGCCTGCTCTCCAAGTGCGATCTCATGACCAACATGGTCGGCGAGTTCGCCAGCACCCAGGGTGTCATGGGGATGCACTACGCCCGTCACGACGGCGAAGACGAAGTGGTGGCCGTGGCCCTCAACGAGCAGTACATGCCGCGCTTCGCCGGTGATGCCCTGCCGTCCGCGCTGGAAGCCTGCGCCGTCGCGCTGGCCGACAAGCTCGACACCCTGGCCGGTATCTTCGGCATCGGCATGCTGCCCAAAGGTGACAAGGATCCGTTTGCCCTGCGCCGCGCCGCCATCGGTGCCCTGCGCATCATGACCGAGAAGCAGCTGGATCTGGATCTGGTGGAACTGGTGGAAGAAGCGGTACGCGTCTACGGCGACAAGCTGACCAACAAGACCGTCGTCACCGACGTGGTCGACTTTATGCTGGGCCGCTTCCGCGCCGCCTATCAGGACGAAGGCATAGGTGCCGACGTGGTGCTGGCCGTACTGGCCCGCCGCCCGACCCGCCCGCTCGACTTCGATCGTCGCGTCAAGGCCGTCAGCCACTTCCGCAGTCTGGATGCCGCCCTGGCGCTGGCTGCCGCCAACAAGCGCGTCAGCAACATCCTGGCCAAGGTGGAAGGCGAGCTGCCGACCGTGGTCAAACCGGAACTGCTGCAGGATGCCGCCGAGCAGGCGCTGGCCACTCAGGTTGCCGCCCTGCAAAGCGAGCTGGCACCGCTGTTCGCCGCCGGTGACTATCAGGCGGCCCTCACCCGTCTGGCCGCCCTGCGCGAGCCGGTCGACACCTTCTTCAACGAGGTGATGGTGATGGCAGAAGACGAGGCCCTCAAGGCCAACCGTCTGGCGCTGCTAAACAACCTGCGCAACCTGTTCCTGCAAGTAGCGGATATCTCGCTGCTGCAGTGATTTAGGTTGATTAAGTGATATAAAAACGGCGCCGCGAGGCGCCGTTTTTAATTAAAGAACAGAATCAAGAGCATATATTAACCAGTTAATAACCCAGTTATAGATATATACCAACGAGATCTAAATCACACATAAGAAGCCACTAAATCATATAATGGTTATCATTTCTCAATAATTTACCTGTATGAAAAACACAATACTATTTCTTGCCTGTATCACCATGAGTGGCTGCGCATCAATCATTTCATCTGTCGGAGATGATTTTTACCCAGAAAAAACCAAAGGAAAAAGTGAGCAAGATGTTGTCACTATATATACTGATGATGAAATCAATAGCTACGATGTCGCACTATATAACAAGAACAGTACACTGATAGAAAAAATAAGATCTGAATCTATTTTTTATATAGAAAGAACATTCGTTGATGAACCAATAAAAATCATGTCAGCTATAACTAGTGCAATCCCAACCGATAAGACTGAGCAACAAAAAGATCTAAAACTAAGACATCCGAGAGTTATTCTACCTGCTGGTGAGTTTACGCTTTTTGTGGGTTGTAAATATCATAGCGCAGGATACTCATACAATAACTACATATATATCCCCATGAAATTAACCAAAGGGGAAAAATACATTGTGTCATGCTATAAAAATGATAAGGATTTGTATCCATCAGGGAAAATAACAAAACTTTCAAATGTAAATTGATCGCTCTCTGTAAATTCAGATAATAAGTGCAACGCCCATGGTGCATTATCTCGTATGTTGGGCTAAAAATCGTATGTACATATCTAGTTATCACCTGACACCGGCCTCAAACCGGTGTCTTGTTTATGCTACTTTAGTGCGCACTTCTTTCGGTATCAATTTCAGACCCTTCTTGAACATGCTGTAGGGAGTCTGTCCCTCCATCATCCTGCCCTGATGTGGCCGCTGGGTGTTGTAGTGTTCCAGGTAGCTATCCAGGTCTGTCTGCATCTGCTCCACGGAAAGCTGGGACACCCACCCAATCCCAGCTCTGACAACTCACTCCCCATCCACTTTCCTTAAACCGAGAGACCCGAGGAGAGAGCCGCCATGACCATCGCTCGTTCACGCCAGATCAGGGCCGTAGATACCGTCTGTCTTAGCAATCCCCTTGGCAATAATCTGGGCAATAGGGCTGACGGTTTTTGATGACACCAAAGCACAGATGTACCAACTTGCGCATCGCAGTCCCCAATGCCGACATCTTGCTTTTACCACCCGTGACCAGCCGCTCATACAGGGCTTTCACGTAGGGGTTATGCCGCGTGGCGACCACCGCCGCCATATACAGCACCGCCCTGACGCGCGCAGGTCCTGCCTTGGATAGCCGGGCCCGACCATACAGGGAGCTCCCCGACTGCCGCTCTATGGGCACCAGCCCCAGATAGGCGGCCAATCGCTCGGCACTGTGAAATGAGTGAAGGTGCATGACTGACAGCAGATGTTGGCTGGTTTTGAGGCCAATACCTGGAATGGTAGTCAGTAAGGTGACGTCATCCCTGAGCTCTGGATGGCGGTCAATGTGGTCATCAATGTCTTGCTGCAACTTTTTCAGCTGTGTTTGCAGAAACGTTATCGAATCGGCCAGTGACTGGCGAATAAGGTGCGGTGTGTCCGTGGCATCCGCTTTCTCTTGCCGATTCCGCTCACGCAGCAGGTCTTGTTGAATGGCATCGGCTCGCGCCAGCAATGCCTGTAATGTTATGGCCTGGGGCGTGGGGGGAGTCCAGCCTGTTGGTTGAAGCAAGGCGCCATAACGCGCCAGGACCAGGCTGTCGATGCCATCGGTTTTGCTGCGAATGGCCAAGCCTTTGGCAAAGTCGCGCACTTGTGCCGGGTTGGTGATAGAGACCCTCACACCGGCCTCGTGCAGCGCGATGGCAGCCTGTTCGTGGTAGACACCGGTGCTTTCCATGATGATATGCACCTCTGGCAGGGAGAGGTGCTGTTTGCCGAGCCAGATAATCAGTTCAGCAAAACCGGTGTTGTTATTGGGGATGGATTTGGTCTTGCGCTTGCAGGTGGTGACATCGAGCAACAGACAGCAATCCAGCTTGGCCTTGGCCACATCAATCCCGAGATAGTGCATGGCATATTCCTCATGAATAATGACCAAATCGCCCACTTGCCTTGTGCATACAGGGTCGAGCCCTTGGCTACCGTCCAGTGTTGTGATTGGCGATGAGGTGAGGATGGGGGCTCTATCTACGTTACAAGTTCAATGACTTAAGGTTCGATGCGGGCTTCCCCAGCCTCAAGTGATGAGAGCTAATCACCACAGAAACAAGATACAAGGTTCGATTAGCGAAGCATAATCGGACAATCGCGAGACACCTCTCTGCGGGATCGGGGTATCGCCCACTCTCCCACTCGGGTACTCACCAAAGCATCGAAAAAATGGTCGCTCCCGGAGGGTGGATGACCCCTGTCGGTCAGGTCTGCACGCCCGCCGTTTCCGTGTACAATCCCTCACTCGTTTCAGCCTCTTTTACCCGACCCGACGGCGACCCTATGAACCGCACGCCCCTACTGTTGATGATCTGCACCACCCTGTTGGCGGCCGCTGGCTGGTTCTTCTCCAAGGAGGCGATACGTGAGCTGCCGCCCGCCGCCTTTATCGGCAGTCGCTTCCTGCTGGCGGCCCTGATCCTGCTGCCCCTGGCCTGGCTGTACGAGCCCAGGCTCAGCCGTAGCCAGCTGCTGCGTGCCCTGGGTTGCGGCTCCCTGCTCGGTCTCAACCTGCTGCTCTGGGTGACCGCCATCAGTCAGAGCGACGCCCTCGGCAGCGGCGCCTTTATCATGAGCATCGCCACCCTGATGGCCCCGCTGGCCGCCTGGGCCGGTTTCAAGACCCGCCCGGGGCGCCACTACTGGACCACATTGCCCCTGGCCGTGGCGGGCCTGCTGTTGCTCTCAAGCGGCACCGACTGGGGCGTCTCCCGCTCCCTGCTCTGGTTCCTGGCCGCCGCCATGGCCCTGGGGACCCAGCTCGCGGTCCATCGTCACTTCGCCCAGTCGATACCGGCTCGCTGGCTCACCTGCATCCAGCTGGCCATGACCGGCCTCATAGGCACCACGCTCTCCCTGCTGACCGAAAGCTGGCCGGCCTCCGTCAGCACCACCACCTGGGGCTGGTTTGCCGCCAGCGTGCTGCTCGCCACCACCTTGCGCTATCTGCTGCTGACCCTGGCCCTGAGCAAGATGACCACCACTCACGCGGCACTGCTGATGCTGCTCGAACCCGTCTGGACCCTGCTGCTCAGCGCCCTCTGCTATGGCGAGGCGCTCGGCGGGGCCAAGCTGGCCGGCGCCGGACTGGTGCTCGGGGCCCTGGTGCTATATCAGTTGCCCCTGCTGCGCAGCAGCGCACGCCTGCCGGTGAAGGACCGCAGCCCCGATTAGCGATGCGTCATCGGGCCATCGCGAGACTCTTCTCTGCGGGATCGGGGTATCCCAAAGAGTCAAAGGAATGGTCGCTATCGGATGGTGCTGTCTCCCGCTTAAACCCGCTGGTGAAGTGACGAGTTAGCTTCCCGTGCGTTCGATTACGCTGCGCTAATCGAACCTACAGGCACCTGCCATCTCTACGCCCCTGCCTATTATCCTCCCACCCGGCCACTGCGAGGTGGGCATGGCATTCTCAGACTGGTATGGTTTTACCATCAATTAATCAACGACCGAGGCGTTATGCAACGCAAGACCCTGGCCCTGCTGCTGGCCACCCATCTGCTGGTCGGAGGCGCGGGCTTTGCCGCCGGCATCTATCTGCTGCCGATCCTGATAGCGCCACCCGCACCCGCCGATGAACAGGTCGCGGCCAGCCAGCAACAGGCGAGCTTCAGCGGCACCTTTCGCCGGGATCTTAAAGACAGCGACCGGCTGCACTGGGGGGAAGGCAAGGTGAGCATTGGGCCGCACGCCATCAGCCTGATGGGCAAGCTGGCGCCGGGCCCCGATTACCGGCTCTACCTGTCGCCGGAATTTGTCGAGACAGAGGCGGACTTTGCCCGCCTGAAGGGGCAGATGGTGCAGGTGGGATCGGTGAAGACCTTCGACAACTTTATCGTGCCGCTGCCCGCCGGGATCGACCCGGCCCGCTACAGCAGCGTCATCGTCTGGTGCGAGACCTTCGGCCAATTTATCACCGCCGCCCGCTATCGGCAGTAGCCCTGCCGGTCGCCGTAGGGCCGGAGACGACGCAGCATCATAAAAAACGGCGCCCCAAGGCGCCGTTTTGCTGTCTGCCCGACCACTCAACTCGGGGGAAAGTGGCCACCAATGCTGATCACCTTGACCTGCTGCAGGGTGCCATTGATGGTAAAGGCGACCCTGTGCTCCTGACTGAGCCGGATCGTGTATATCCCCTTGTTGTTGCCGCTCAGCTGCTCGTAGTGCATATCGCCGACCTTGCCGGCGGCACTCTTGGGATCCGAGCCGCGCTCGATCTCCCGCCGCCACTCATGGTATTTGCCCATGGCCGAGGGCGTCACGGCGACGTGCTTGTCCTTGTTGTAGAGGATCCGGGGTTGGGAATCATCGATAGTCCATGCCATAGCCAGCTCCTAGTTAGGCTCCAAAGAGAGCCAAACTATAGCCCAAACGAGCGGAATGACAGATCATCAGAGCGAGATCCCTAACTGTCATTGCTGCAACCATTGCCCACAGAGGACCAGCAAGCGCGAAGTAATACACACCGGGCGCATAATCTGGCCAAGGCGAATACTCCAAGGAAAACGGGCACCCTTTGGGGGTGCCCGTGATGGACAAGTGGTTTATTCATTCATATCCGACAACATGAGCACGCTTACAGATAGTGCTCATCAACACCGATATGGCTTAACGCAGCCAGCTCCAGCGGCGTCATCTGTGCCGCATCGTCGATCATGGTCGGCTCGCCGCGGGCGGACTCGGGCAGCTGGAGGCGCACCTTGAGCGTGTCGGTCAGGCTGCCAACCAGATTGCCCATGCGGGTCAGGCGGGAGACCAGCACGGCCTCCGGGCTGCTTTCGCTGTCGGCAAAGGTGGAGACCTGCGCCACCGCGAAGTCGCAGATGGCCTTGGCCCGATCACCAAAAGCCCCTTCCAGCTGTTGCAGCACTTGCCGTGCCTCGCTGTCGCCGAGACGATCCAGCTCCGCCTTCATATGACCGGTGTCAAAGCGCAGTCGCGCCCCGGCATCGAGCCGATCCTCCGGCTTGCCAGCGGTCTGGTCAGCCCACGCCTGATCGGTCTGACCGGCAAACTGCATCAGGCCGCCCAGCACCAGTCGCTGGTTGGGGCGCGCCGAGGCGAGGCTGTCGAGAGCATGACCAAGGGAGGCCCTCTTGGCATCGCTGCCACTGGCCAGTGAGAGCGCCAGTGTGCGCAGGGTTTGCAGATCACCACGGGTCTGCAATTTGGCCATGTGGGAGCCATTGATGGAGCCATCGGCAATGTGCTGATGCAGGGCGTTGAGATCGCTGCTGCTCAGGGTCACCTCGGTCGAGGTTTGATCCCGCAGCAGGTAGCTGGCCTGATAGCTGATAAGATCCAGCGCCAGCTTGTAGCCAGGGGCCGGGGTCTGACGCGCCATGGCGACCTGCTCGCGGGCAACGCCTTTGGTCTCACCGCTTTGGACGGGCGCCGCGTCGGCAGCAGTGGTCGCGCTTTGCGCCGGTTCGCCAGCAACTTCGGCCTGTACGGCACGCTGCAGGTCGGCAACTTCGCCCATCGCGGTGTGCAGCTGGCTTATCGCCTCCTGCAACAATTCGGGGGTGGCGCTGGCGAGCAGCTCGGTCACCTTGCCCCCCACCGTGCCCCACTGCTGGAGCGGGATACCGGCGATGGGGCGTTCGAGCAACCCGGCGGCGGCTGTCTGACTCTCTTGCCGCATGGAACCATCCCGGATCCCGATCAGGGAAGTCGCCAGTGAGCGCAAGGCGCCGTTGCCGGTCGCCAGGCGGGCGTGATCCTGTCCCAGTTGCTCGGCATTGATGCTGTTCAGCTCGCTTGCCTTGTCGAGACCGCTTAGGGTAAAAGGCAGCGCCTGTTGCAACAGCAGCCGTTTCTGTTCAGCCAGCGAGAGGTTGTCTGCTACTGGAGTCTGCTGCGCCTTCGGCGCAGAGGTACTCTTGTCCGTCCCCAGCAAGTTGCCAATCCACTCTTTCAAAGCCACGAATGGGCGGGCCAGCTGGGCCCCCAGTCGCGAGAGCAGCCCTTGGCCTTTTTGCGGTTCATTGCGGCCGCCCAGCAGGATCGCATCCTGCCCGGTGGCAACCTGACGTGCCTCCAGCTGGCCCATCCGGCCAACCCCTGTGGTTGCATCACTGTGGTGAGCGACGGCCTGCATGCCGCCAGTGTGTGCTTGAATCTGCATAATGATTGTCTTCTTGTGATGTTTCGCCGCCAGTCTAGGAGAGGCGATCAACACGGACTATCGGGATTGGTCGCGATTTTTGTACTGAGCGCGGCACGCTATCTCGCTGACCGAAAAGCTAAAAAAAGAGAGCCACCATTAACAGTGCCGCTAACGGCGACCTGTTCTAATGACACCACTACCAATCTGGAGCCATAGATGAACTCTCTTTATCACGCCGCCATCCGCCAGCTGTTTCTCTCCCTCTCGCTCTCTGAACCGCAGCAGGAGGAGAGCGTCACCAGCCTGCAGATCGGCGAGCTTACCTACCATCTGACCGAGCACCCGGCCAACTATCTGCTGATGTTTACGCGCCTTGAGGCTGCCACCAGCGTCCAAGCCGCGGCGCAGAACCTGTTCAGCCAGGACCCCTGCAAACCGGTTCTTGGCTTCGATTCACAGACCCTGAACCCGGTGTTATGGAACCGTCAGCCACTGCAGCAGCTAGAACGTGCCCAGATCCACCACCAACTGGAACAACTGGTCTCTGCCGCTGATGAGCTAAGCAGGCAGTAACAGGTACGCCCCCAAACCGGACCGTATGGAATCCAGGGCACTCTCCAGACTAAAATACGGGTCTGGCGTCGTCAGTGCCACAGCAAAACGGCGCCCCAAGGCGCCGTTTTGCTGCATGCCACCGGTGACGGTGGCTGGCTGTTTATATGGCTCAGCCGGTATAGCCGATGGCCATCAGGAAGCCGAACGGGAACAGCAATGAGAGCAGCAGTGGCGGCAGGAAGGTGGCGGCCCACGACTTGGCGCGGCCACCGCGGCCGTTGTCGAACTTGAACAGATCCGCCAGATAGTCGAACACCCCCAGACCCACACCGATAAAGGAGGAGAGGATGGCGGTCATGGAGAAGAGGTTGAGGGCGCTGGCGACGGCCTCAGACTCGATCACCGAGGCCAGCGCCTTGAGCAGCACGTCAACGTTGCCACCCAGGGCCACCACGGGCCCGAACTCGCTGCGCGGCAGGTTGCCGAACACGCTCACCAGCCAGATGAGGTAGAACAGCAGCGCTATGGCTTTGCCGCCGGCATATCCTGATAGCGCCACCCGCCCCCGCCGATGCACAGGTTGCGGCCAGCCAGCAACAGGCGAGCTTCAGCGGCACCTTTCGCCGGGATCTTAAAGACAGCGACCGGCTGCACTGGGGGGAAGGCAAGGTGAGCATAGGGCCGCACGCCATCAGCCTGATGGGCAAGCTGGCGCCGGGGCCCGATTACCGGCTCTACCTGTCGCCGGAATTTGTCGAGACAGAGGCGGACTTTGCCCGCCTGAAAGGGCAGATGGTGCAGGTGGGATCGGTGAAGACCTTCGACAACTTTATCGTGCCGCTGCCCGCCGGGATCGACCCGGCTCGCTACAACAGCGTCATCGTCTGGTGCGAGACTTTCGGCCTATTTATCACCGCCGCCCGTTACCGCTGATACCGGACTCTGGCAGACCCCCAGGCACAATTAGCGCAGCGTCATCGGATTTTCACAACATTCGCTCTGGTGCTTATTTCAGGGGAGGATGTCAATATGCTGTCCCGGCAGATATTGATTCGATGGCAGGGCAATAATGTTTTCTACGCCTTCATTCAGCCCCAGTTAATATCTGCAGCGCATGGGTCTATATAATGGTGCCATATCTGTCATTGAATTAATTGGGATGGCTGCCGAGCCAAGCTATAAATCAACATATTGGCAGCATCTACCATATGTATCACTTTAAAGGGCATCTGCATGAAACGTCATCTTATCGTTATAGGCGCCATTTTCGCACTGAGCGCCTGCTCTTCCACTCCCAATAGTGAATATATGAAAGATGGTGCATCCGAATCCCAACGTGTCGATGCATTATCCGAATGCCAATATCAGGTGAAGCTCAACAAGATCGAGGATGAAGAGCAGGAAGAGCTGATCAACCTGTGCATGCAAGGCAAAGGCTTCCGTCTGACCCCTGTGGAATAACCCCGCATTCCCGTCTGAATAAATCTCCGCTCAAAATAAAAAGCCCCAAATGATGACTCTGTTTGGGGCTTTTCAGCCACTGGGTCGCAATGGCAAGGCCGTAATCAATGAACCTGAGGCCGATATTCCGGCTTTCACTTTACTATTGCCGCAATCCCCTCGCCAAGGCCATGGCTCGTCAGAGCGCGACGCCTAGCTGTTGTTGCAGCAGCCGCTGCCCCTTGGCGGTCAGGGTCAGCTCGCGGCTGTCCAGCCCGCGCACCAGCCAGCCCTTGGCCAGCATATGGTCGAGCAGACGGGCACCGAGCTGGCCGCCAAGATGCATGCGCCGCTCGCTCCAGTCGAGACAGTGACAGGCGAAGGGGCGCTTGCCAGTCGCCACGCAGTCGATGCCAAGCTGGCCGAAATGCTGCTCCCCCAGCGGGGTCAGTCCATAGCCCTCAGCCTCCAGCCAGCCTTGGGCCATCAGGCCGTCATGGAGCCTCACCCCCAGCTCACCCGCCAGGTGGTCATAACAGCTACGGGCGAAGCGCAGCCGCTCCGGAGTCTTGCTCCTGAGTGCACCGGCGCCCATGTCGACCAGCCCCATCAGCTGTTCAACGACCAGCGCCACCTCATGGCTCGCGATGCGGTAGTAGCGATGTTTGCCCTGCCGGACGCAGGCCGTCAGCCCCTGCTGCTGGAGCCGGGCCAGGTGACTGCTGGCGGTTGAGGCCGACACCTCGGCCACCAGGCTCAGCTCGGTCGCCGTCCAGGCGCGTCCATCCATCAGGGCGCACAACATGCGGGCCCGACTGCCATCGGCAATGGCGGCCGCCACCTGCGCCAATCCTTGTTCCAGGCTCTCCTGCTTGCTCATCTCGCTCCTCTCCGTTTGCCGCAGTCACTGCCACTCGGCCGTGACCCCGCGGGCCTTGTCGATGTCATCGGTGACCAGGATCAGCTGGTTGGCATGGTCGCTGTACAGGGTGATGATGTTGACCGAGGCCTCCCCCAAGGCGCTGCAGATGGCCCCCAACTGGCCCGGCAGCTCCTGCTTCAGGCGGCGCACCAGCACCTCGTGCACCGCCACCACCTGCAGACCCGCCTGCTCGGCGGCCCGGGCCGCGCCGACGCCGTCCTCCACCAGAAAGTGGGCATGACCGGCTCCGCCCGTGGTAAACATGCCGCCCCCTTCCAGGCTGACACCGGCCCGCCCCATCAAGATCCCGAACTGCCCCAGTGTGCCCGGGTTATCGGGCAGCATCACGTGAATATCGTACATCCCTGACTCTCCTTGGCGATAAGAGCCCACAGATTAGTGCCACAGCCAGGGCAACGCTTCGATGGCGGGCGAAGCGTCATCACTCGCCCATGCTGGCCACAGCAAAACGGCGCCCGAAGGCGCCGTTTCTCTATCTCTGCTCGACTCGCGAGGGCGGTCGATCAGCCGGTATAGACCGGCAGCAGGCCCGCCATGTTGAGCAGGTGGAACAGGGCGGTCAGCACCCCGAACAGGAAGACGGCCACTATCATCGGCAGGCCGCCCGGCGCCCGGAAGCCATCGCCGCCTTGATTCCCCTTGCCGGCGCGCACCTTCCAGGCCAGCAGGGCCGGGATGATGCAGGTCCAGAGCGTCGCCACGGCGCCGGCGTAGCCGATGGCCATCAGGAAGCCGAACGGGAACAGCAGGGAGAGCAGCAGCGGCGGCAGGAAAGTGGCGGCCCAGGACTTGGCGCGGCCCTGGCGGCTGTTGTCGAACTTGAACAGATCCGCGAGATAGTCGAACACCCCGAGCCCGACCCCGATGAAGGAGGAGAGGATGGCCGCCATGGAGAAGAGGTTGAGGGCGTTGGCGACGGCCTCGGATTCGATCACCGAGGCCAGCGCCTTGAGCAGCACGTCGACGTTGCCGCCCTGGGCCACCACGGGCCCGAACTCGCTGCGCGGCAGGTTGCCGAATACGCTCACCAGCCAGATGAGATAGAACAGCAGCGCGATGGCGGTGCCGCCGAGGATGGCGTAACGGGCGCGGCGCTCCTCACCGTAGTAGGCGCGCATGGACGACACCGAGTGGTGGTAGCCGAACGAGGTGAGCGCCACCGGCAGCATGGCCAGCGCATAGGGGGCATAGCTGGCGTGCTGGCTCAGGGTGTCGAACAGCAGGGTCGGCTTGATGTTGAGGGAGAGGCCAGAGATGCCGAACACGAAGCTCAGCCCCATGGCGATGACCAGCACCACAGAGATGCGATCCACCGCCCGGGTCGAATGCCACACCAGCCCGGAGAAGCCCAGGGTGAACAGGATGGAGCCCCAGTGGCTGCCGATGCCGGTCATGCCATCTATGATGAGGCCGGCGGAGGTGATGTAGGCGTAGAGCAGGATGCCGCCGACGAAGTAGACGGTGAGGTTGTTGAGGGCGTTGACCTTGTCCCCCAGCAGCTCCCGGGTCACGGTATCGAAGGAGACGCGCAGCGGATAGCCCTGATAGGATTCGAGCAGCATCCAGCCGGAGATGGTCATCACCACCATGGTCAGGGTGATGGCCAGGATGGACCAGATGGTCCAGGCGCCCGCCCCGGCACTCGGCAAGCCCAGCATGCCGGCCCCCACACAGACGCCGGCAATGATACATGCCCCGCCCACCAACGATGGTTTATGTTCCATTTACTTCCCCAAAGACGATTGTTGATCTGGTCGCGACCGCGGACCGTTGCATCTGCTACGCCGGTTGTCATCGTAAGATCGCGCTCATCTGTGCTATCGGCGCCCTAGCCGCTTGCTTCTGCGTCAGCGAGGCAAGACGTGGCTGAGGCTAGCTACCGATCCCAAGATGGCAGCAGGGCCGCCATTTTGGGGGGGTGACTTTACCCTGCTCACCCCCGGGTATCAAATTTTGGCGTCATCCCTGTGGGGTTATTCCCCCGGTGAGCCCCCGTCTGCGGGAGGCGTGGCACTATACTGAACCCAGTTTTCACGGCAAGGAGCCCCCCATGGACAGGAAGTTCGTACTCAGCGCCCTCTGCTATGCCCTGCTCGGCATGCTGCTCGGCATCTATATGGCCGCCAGCAAGGATCACGGGCAGTTCGTCACCCACGCCCACATCATGCTGGTCGGTTTTCTGGTCTCGTTCGTCTATGCCCTGTGCCACAAGCTGTGGCTCGGCAACCCCGACGGGCGACTGGTGCGGATCCAGTTCTACCTGCACCAGCTGGGGGCGGCGGTGATGACGGCGGGGCTCTACCTGCTCTATGGCCGGCTGCTGCCACCGGAGCAGATCGACCCCTTCCTCGCCGCCTCCTCCCTGGCGGTGCTGATCGCCATGGGGATCATGCTGGCGCTGTTGATGCGCCGCCCGGCCACCGCCTGAGCGAAGATACCACAGACAGAAACGGCGCCCTTAGGCGCCGTTTCTGTTATCGGGCTGGGCCTTCCCTACCCCGTGTAGGTGGGCAACATGCCCGCCATCGCCAGCAGATGGAAGATGGCAGTGAGCACCCCGAACAGGATGACGGCCACCACCATGGGCTGGCCCCCCGGCGCCCTGAAGCCCGGTTCGTCCTGGGCAATCTCCCGTGATTTTTTCGCCAGCAGGGCCGGGATGATGCAGGCCCACACGGTCGCCGCCGCGCCGGCATAGCCGATGGCGACGACGAAGCCGAACGGGAACAGCAACGACATGATCAAGGGTGGCAGGAAAGTGGCGGCCCAGGACTGGGTGCGGCCCCGCCGGCTGTTGTCGAACTTGAACAGATCCGCCAGATAGTCGAACACCCCGAGCCCGACCCCGATAAAGGAGGAGAGGATGGCCGCCATGGAGAACAGGCTGATGGCGTTCGCCACCTGTTTGGACTCGATCACCGAGGCCAGCGCCTTGAGCAGCACGTCGACATCCCCACCCTGGGCGATGACGGGGCCGAACTCGCTGCGCGGCAGATTGCCGAAGATGCTCAGCAGCCACAGCAGGTAGAGCACCAGTGCGATGACGGTGCCGCCGAGGATCGCGTACTTTGCCTTGCGCTCCTCACCGTAATAGGCCCGCATCGAGGCCACCGAGTGGTGATAGCCGAAGGAGGTGAGGGCGACCGGCAGCATGGCCAGGGCATAGGGGGCCTGCTTGACCTCGTCGGCGAGGGAGTTGAACAACAGGGAGGCATCGATGTGGAAGGCCAGGCCGGAGACCCCGAAACAGAAGCTCAGCACCATGAAGACGATCAGCACCACCGAGATGCGATCCACCGCCCGGGTCGAATGCCAGACAAACAGAGAGAACACCAGCACGAACAGCACGGATGCCAGCTGGCTGTCGATGCCCAGCAATCCCTTCAGGATGAGACCGGAAGAGGTGATATAGGCATAGAGCAGCACGCCGCCGACGAAATAGACGGTCATGTTGTTGAAGATATTGATCCGGCTACCGAGCAGATCCTTGGTGACCGTATTGAAGGAGACGGTTAATTCATACCGCTTGAATGCTTCCAATAGCATCCAGCCGGAGACCGTCATTATTATCATGGTGAGGATGATTGCCAAGGATGACCAGGTTGTCCAGGCGCCGGCGCCCGCACTTGGCAAGCCAAGCATGCCGGCACCGACACAAACGCTGGCAATGATACAGGCCCCTCCAATCACGGATGGTTGATGTGTCATGTGCTGTCACTCCCAAATATCTATTTCACAGAGCAGTGAAAAAAAAGGGCACAGATTAAGCTGTGCCCTTGACTCGTTATGCTTCTATTAATTTTTGATTCTTTTTATTCGCTGTTTTTTCGACGCTCTCGACCTCTTTCAGTCTGGCGGTGAAATGACGCAACACTGCCGGCTCATAAATAAAGTCGAGCCCCTTCACGTTCCTGGCGTTCTTCTTCACCTCGCCGAAGGCCTCGATGACGAAGTCCATGTGGGTTTGGGTATAAGTGGCGCGCGGTATGGTCAGGCGCAGCAGCTCGGCCGGGCAGGGATGCTGCTTGCCGGTGGCCGGATCGCGCCCCAGCAGCAGGGAGCCTATCTCCACCGCCCGGATGCCCGCCACCTTGTACAGCTCGCACGCCAGCGCATGGGCCGGGAACTGATCCGCCGGGATATGGGGCAGCAGCTTGCCGGCGTCCACGAAGGCCGCGTGGCCCCCCGCCTGCTGGCACACCACGCCGATCGCCTCGAGGCCATTCACCAGGTACTGCACCTGACCGATGCGGTAGGCCAGCCAGTCCTGGCGCATGCCATCGCGCAGGCCGACCGCGAGTCGCTCCATGGCGCCCCCTTCCAGACCGCCGTAGGTCGGGAAGCCCTCCTGCACCACGCAGAGGGTGCGGCACTCGGTGTAGACGTCCAGCATGCCGTCGTCCTTGAAGCAGAGCAGGCCGCCCATCTGCACCATGGCATCCTTCTTCGCCGACATGGCGAGGCCGTCCGCGTACTTGTAGGACTCCATGGTAATGGCCTCTATGCTCCAGTCGGCGTAGCCGGGCTCGCGCTGCTGGATGAAGTAGGCGTTCTCCGCGAAGCGGGCCGAGTCCATGATGACCGGAATCTCATATTTTTGGGCGATGGCATAGACCGCCTTCAGGTTGGCGATGGAGACCGGCTGGCCACCGGCGGAGTTGCAGGTGATGGTGCTGACGATATAGGGCACGTTGGCCGGGCCCGCCTCCAGGATGGCCTCCTCCAGCTTGACCAGATCGAAGTTGCCCTTGAAGTCGGCGGTGACCGAGGTATCGAACGCCTCCTTGGTGTAGACGTTCTTGGCGACGCAGCAGTTGATCTGGGTATGGCCCTGAGTGGTGTCGAAGAAGTAGTTGGAGAGCGCCACCATCTTCTTGCGATCCAGCCCCTTCTCCTGCTCCCGCTTCTTGATCAGCACCGGGATGTAGATCTGCTCGGCGCCGCGCCCCTGGTGGGTGGGGATGGTGAGGGAGTAGCCGAAGATCTCCTGCACCGCCTTCTGCAGGGCGTAGTAACTGCGGCTGCCGCTGTAGGCCTCGTCGCCGCGCAGCATGGCGGCCTGCATGTCCTGGGTGATGGCGCCGGTGCCGCTGTCGGTCAGCAGATCGATGAAGACATCCTCGCTGTCCAGCAGGAAGGGGTTCATGCCTGCCCTGACGATCGCCTCGTCCCGGTAGGCACGGGTGGTACGCTTGACCGGCTCGATGACACGAATGCGGAACGGTTCGGGAAGATGCTTGAAGTTTTCCATAATATAAACACCCATATTTAAATATTCAGGATGAGTCTCATCAGCCGCCCAAAATAGAACATTGGCAGCGCGCAAATAATGAGATCGGGTGCACGACATCGCCTCGCCAATAAACAAGACGAGAACAGGTGCAGACTATTTCAGATTAGGTATGCAGACGGGCCGGTCACATCTTGATAAATGCGCAAGCACCGCGGGGATATTACAGCGGGAAGAAGAAAGCGATCTTGTGATCCAGGGTAAACCACTTGGGCGAAGCGATCATGGTAGCCATGTTGTTGCTCATCTGGTTGGAATTAACAACGTCAATTAACCCGATCCATTATGGAGAGCCCCCGCCCATGATCAATTGCCACTTCCACGATTTGGGATGGCGCTAACAGTTTGGCGGGGAATATTTATACAGCCCTGGTCAGGACTCCCGTCAGCGGCGGCTCAGTGGTTCAACCAGGGCAGCCGTTGCAACAGCCAGTATCGATCCGCCAGGCTGGTCTGGCTGACCCAGAGATCCAGCAGGCCGTGGGCCAGCAGCGGCAGCATCAGCAACAGCAGGCAGAGCAGCCCCAGCAGCCGCTGGGGGCTGAGCCGGCGACGGGGCGTGCCGAGGTGCAGCGCATCGGCACGTTTGGGGCAGGCGGCCACACAGCTCAGGCAGCCGCTGCACTCCAGGCTCTGCACCGCGATGAGTCGGTGCACCTGGATGCGGGAGGGACAGGCGCGGCTGCACTTGTCACAGTCATGGCCCGCGCTGCGCAGGCAGCGGGCCGGATCCCGGCGGATGCGCAGCGGGGTCAGCAGGCCGAGCAGGGCCAGCCAGGCGCCATAGGGGCAGAGATAGCGGCAGAACCCCTGCCGGAAGGCGGCGGTCAGCAGCAGCACCCAGCCCAGGCAAGCCCCGGAGAGCAGGTTCAGGTTGAAGAAGAAGGCCCCCATCTTCATGTCTGCCGCCTGATGGTAGGGGCTGGCGAGATAGCCGGGCAGAGCGGAGCCGGGCATCGCGATCAGCACGATAAACAGCAGGAAGCCGAGCACCAGAAACTTCTGGGCCCGCAGCAGCCCATCGAGCCAGGCTGGCGGCGTCCAGTCCCCCGGCAGCAGGCGGCTGCGCAGACGATGCAGCCACTCCCCCACCAGCCCGAGCGGGCAGAACCAGGCACAGAATGCCCGCCCCAGCAGCAGGGCCGACAGGCTGAGCACCAGCACTGTCACAGTCGCCGCCGGATGGTGCGGATCCGCGATGCCCTGGCCAAGCCAGGCCCGCAACCCGAGCCCGCCAGCGATGGGCAGGAAACCGTCGACCACGTCGGGGCGCACCAGCCAGGGGGTCTCCCCCTGCCCCAACTGCCAGAGATGGAGCCCATACTGCAGCGCCACCAGCCCCCAGCAGAGCAGCAGCAGGTGGCGGGTCCAGGCCCGCAGCGGCTGGCTGTCGATCTCATTCAGTGCCGGCAACGGCCTGCATCTGTGCCACAGGGCGAGGGGAACGACCACCAGCCCCAGCGCGATCCAGAGGAGGGGATCCGCCGCCATCAGCCAGGCGGCCGCCAGCAACGCCAGGGAGAGGCGCCACGACCAACCGGGTCCGGCCCGCCACTGCAACAGGGCCAGATAGACCAGGCCAGCGGCCAGGGTCAGGGCTTCGATCAGGCTCATGCTTCTCCCTCATAGCACTCATTCGGATAAGGGGCTCAGAATAACAAACATCTGAGTTGATTATTTTGATCTGCATGGGCAGAGCGCGGTATTCACTCCTTGCGGCTGTGGAACAGCGGCCGATCCGACTCGGCCTGCTCGGCCCAGAAGTGGATGTTGAAGCGGGCATCCTCGGACAGCTCGACCCTGTGCCAATACTGGGGCGGGCTGGTGGCGAACTGGCCGGCGTGGATCACCAGGCTTATCTCCGGCTGTTCGGCCCGCTCGTCGGCGAAGCCGTGATAGGTGACTGTGCCCTCCATCACGCAGAGCTGGCCGAACACCCCGGCCGCGGTGTTGTGATGGCTGAGCAGGGCCGGCGGCACGTTGGCGCGGGTGAAGAAGGGGGTGGAGCGACGAACGACCCAATGGGTGGGAATAAGCTGCATGGACATGGTAATTCTCCTCGAATGGCCGGTCTGCCCGGCCTTGAATAGTTGACGGATCAGCGGGGCAGCCGGCGCAGCAGCGGGAAGGCGGCACTCATCTGATCGCCTCCCACCACGAAGCCGCACAGCGCGCCATCCTCGCCACGGGCTTCGGCCACCATGCCCTGGCTGTTCCAGCGGCACTGCCAGGCGAGATCTTCACCCCAGGTGCGGCCCGCCAGCTGCAGCGGATAGCGCGGCGTCTTCACCTTTATCAGCATGGGGGACAGGGTCAGCGGGGTCGGGGTGCCGAGCAGGGTCTTGGCCAGGGCACTGGCCCCCAGTACGATTGGTTGCAGGAAGGGGAGCAGCTGCCCCTGCCACTCGGCGCAATCCCCCAGCGCGAAGATATGGGGATCGCTGGTCTGCAGCCGATCGTCGATCAGTATGCCGCGCCCCACCGCCAGCCCGGCCCCCTGGGCCAGGGCCAGATTCGGCCGCAGGCCGATCGCGGCGATCACCAGATCCTGCTCGCAGATGCGGCCGTCGCTCAGGGTCACTCGCCAGCCATCGCCGGGCTGCGCGTCTATCCCGGCGATGCCCAGCCCCAGTTGCAGCCTCACCCCCTGAGCGCGTAGCGCCTGCTGCAGCGGCTGCGTCAGGGCGGCCGGCAACAGGGTGCCGAGGGGGCTGTCGGCCAGATCCAGCAGGGTGACCTCGCGACCATCGCCCGCCATGTCCATTGCCAGCTCGCAACCAATCAGCCCCGCCCCCAGCACCAGGATGCGGCGAGCCTGACGGATCGATGCCTCGGCGGCGGCATACTCCTGCTGGCTGTTGAGGGTGACAAGGAATTCGCTTCCCGCCATATCGGGCCGCGCCGCGCTGGCGCCGGTGGCCAGCACCAGCTGGCCGTAGGGGAACTCCCCCTGGCCGGTCAGCACCAGCCGCCGGACGGGATCTATGCCGAGCACCGGGCAGTGGGGCAGCAGTGTGATGCGCTGCTGCTCGGCAAATTCACTGCCGCTCAGCCGGGTCATGGCCGCGGCGCTGCAGCCCCGGCTCACCACGTGGCTCAGGTCCGGCTTGTTGTACTCGTCGCCGCTGTCGGCGGTGATGAGGCGGATGGGCCACTCGCCGTCCAGCTTGCGCAAGCTCTTGACCAGCTGCTGGGCGGCGAAGCCGCTACCGATCACCACAATCTCCCGGCTGGTGCCAGCGTCATTCAGGGTTGCTGCATTCATACGCAGGCCTCCAGCGCGCAGGGTTCGAACACCTCCTTGCCGATGCCGCAGCCGGGGCAGAGGAAGCTGTCCGGCACCCGGGCCCAGGGGGTGCCCGGCGCCACCAGCTGATCCGGCTCGCCCAGGGCCGGGTCATAGACCCACTGGCAGACCACGCAGAGCATGCTCTGGTCATCGTCCAGCGTGCTGGCGGCCGGGGCGACGGCTTGAGGGGTCGGAACCACCACGGTGGCCGCGGGCACGGCGGTTGTGGTGATCGGACGGGGTGCCTCGAGCGGGTGCAGCGCCCACTGGCGGGCGAGTTGGCGGCCATGCTCGCGGCACTCGGCCAGCGCCGAGCCATCCGGCCGCCACTTGGTCTTGAGGGAGATGCTGATGTCGAAGCCCGCGTCCATCAGCCGGGTCTGGATCCGGTCCACGGCGCCGCCGGTCCAGCCGTAGCTGCCGAAGGCCGAGGCACGCTTGTTTCTGAAGCGCAGGCCGGTGATCTCCTCGAGCATGCCCGCCACCTTGGGCATCATGACGTTGTTCATGGTGGAGGAACCTACCAGTATCCCCTTGGAGCGGAACACCTGGGTCAGGATCTCGTTCTTGTCGTGGCGCGCCACGTTGTAGATCTTCACCGCCACGCCCGGATCCACCTCGTGGATGCCCTGGGCGATGGCGTCGGCCATCATGCGGGTATTGTTGGACATGGAGTCGTAGAACAGGGTGATGCGATCCTCCTGGTAGTGATCGGCCCACTCCAGATATTTGAGGATGATCTGGGTGGGATCCTCGCGCCAGACGATGCCGTGGGAGGTGGCCACCATGCTCACCGGCAGGTTGAAGCCCAGCACCTCCTTGATCTTGGCGGTCACCAGCGGGCTGAAGGGGGTGAGGATGTTGGCGTAGTAGCGCTGGCACTGCTCCATCAGCTCGGTCTGATCCACCTCGTCGTTGAACAGGTGCTCGTCGCAATAGTGCTGGCCGAAGGCGTCGTTGGAGAACAGCACGGCGTCCTCCGTCATATAGGTCATCATGCTGTCGGGCCAGTGCAGCATGGGGGTCTCGATAAACACCAGCTGCTTGCCGTTGCCTATGTCCAGGCTGTCGCCGGTCTTGACCGGCTGGAAGTTCCACTCCGGATGGTGATGATGGCCTGTGATGGAGTCGATGGCGTTGTGGGTGCAGTAGATGGGGGTACCCGGGATGCGGGCCATCAGCTCGGTCAGGGCGCCGGCGTGATCCTCCTCGGCGTGGTTGATCACCACATAGTCGATACTGGCGAGATCGATCTCCGCCGCCAGGTTCTGCACGAACTCCCGGCTGAACTTGTGATCGACGGTGTCGATCAGCACGTTCTTGCCTTCGCGGATGAGGTAGCTGTTGTAGCTGGTGCCCTTGTGGGTCTTGTACTCGGTGCCGTGAAAGTCGCGCACCTCCCAGTCCCGTTGGCCGACCCAGTGGATGTTGTTTTTGACGTGAATGCTCATGCGGTGGTTCCTCAGAATGCCATAGCGAATGTTCGACTGAACTCGCTATTGCAGTTGACGTGCCAACTCATAACTCATTGTTTTAAATGCACCTGCATAACAGTCATTGTCATTAAGACAGTCACCAAATATAGTCATAATCACAACAACACTGTCATTTGGACAATATCTCGTGATCTCGACCGACAGCCTGGCGCGCATCGCCCTCGATCTGCAACTCGGCATCTCCCATCAGGACAGATTCCACCGCCTGATCCAGAGCGTGCGCAGCCTGCTGCACTCCGATGCCTCGGCCCTGCTGCGCTACGAGGGGGGCCAGTTCATCCCGCTGGCCATCGACGGCCTGATGCAGGACGTGCTGGGCCGCCGCTTCGCGCTCAAGGATCACCCGCGCATGGAGGCCATAGCCCGCGCCGGCGACGTGGTGCGCTTCCCCGCCGACAGCCAGCTGCCCGACCCCTATGACGGCCTGATCCCGGATCACGACGACTTCAGGGTGCACGCCTGCGTCGGCCTGCCGCTGTTTTCAGATCAGGCGCTGATCGGCGCCCTGACCATAGACGGCATGAACCCGGCCCAGTTCGACGGCATCAGCGACGAGGAGCTGCGGCTGGTGGGGGCCCTGGCCGCCGCCGCCCTCAGCAATGCCCTGCTGCTGGAGCGGCTCGCCCGCCAGAGCAGCGAGCCGCTCAGCCCCTCCCCCCATACCAGCCAGGGACAGCCGGAGATGATAGGTCACTCCCCCGCCATGGCCCGGCTGCGCCACGAGATCGATGTGGTGGCGAACTCGGAGCTGAACGTGCTGATCCTGGGGGAGACGGGGGTCGGCAAGGAGCTGATCGCCAAGGCGGTGCATCAGGGCTCCCTGCGCGCCAAGGCGCCGCTGGTCTACCTCAACTGCGCCGCCCTGCCGGAATCGGTGGCGGAGAGCGAGCTGTTCGGCCACGTGAAGGGGGCCTTCACCGGCGCCATCCACCACAGGGCGGGCAAGTTCGAACTGGCCGATCGGGGCACCCTGTTTCTCGATGAGATCGGCGAACTATCGCTACCGCTGCAGGCCAAGCTGCTGCGGGTGCTGCAATACGGCGATCTGCAGCGGATCGGCGACGACACCCCGCTCAAGGTCAATGTGCGCATCCTGGCCGCCACCAATAGGGATCTGAAGCAGGCGGTGGTGGAGGGGCAATTTCGGGCCGATCTCTATCACCGGCTGAGCGTGTTCCCGATCCACACCCCGGCGCTGCGGGAGCGGCCGGGGGACATTCCGCTGCTGGCCGGTTATTTTTGCGAACGCTGCCGGGTCAGCCTGGGGCTGGAGCGGCTGCGCATCCAGCCCCAGACGCTGCAACTGCTCGATCGCCACGACTGGCCGGGCAACGTGCGGGAGCTGGAGCACGCCATCCACCGCGCCGCCGTGCTGGCCCGCGCCGAGCAGGGCAGCCAGACGCCGACCCTCGCCAACCACCACTTCAACCTGATCGGAGCCGGTTCGTCCCCGGCCCAGATCGAGATGGCCGAGGCGCCGGCCCTGCCGCAACCGGCCGGCCTGGGGCTGCGCGCCGCCACCGACGCCTTCCAGCTCAGGCTGCTCGAGCAGACCCTGGCGGCCCAGGACGGCAACTGGGCCGCCACCGCCCGCGCGCTGGAGATGGACGGCGGCAACCTGCACCGGCTCGCCAGGCGGCTCGGCCTCAAGCCCTGAAGGACCGCGCCGCGCCCAAAAACAAAAACCCCCTCCTGACGGAGGGGGTTTTTCGTTGCATCGGATGCCGCTGAAGGGTCAGCGCAGGGACTTGACCGAGCGACGGACGATAAGCTCCGGCTGTACCGTCATGGACTCGACTTCCAGCTCCTTGTTGCGGATCCGGCTCACCAGCTGCTGCACCGCCAACAGGCCGAGCTCGGCCTTGGGGTGGCGAATGGTGGTGAGCGGCGGGCTGGAGAAGCGCGCCATCTCCACGTCGTCATAGCCGATCATGGAGATGTCGTCCGGCACCTTGACCCCCGCCTCCCAGGCGGCGCAGATGGCACCGATCGCCATGGGATCGTCGAAGGCAAACACCGCCGTCGGGCGGGGCTTGAGCGCCAGGATGCGCTGCATGGCATCGAAGCCGCTCTGGCTCTCGTAGTCCCCTTCGAAGATCTGAGCGTCCGACAGGGTCAGGCCCTGCTCGGCCAGGGCATCGCGCACCCCGTCCAGTCGCTGCTGGGTGGTCGGCTTGTCGATCTGACCCGTGATGCAGACGATCTCGGTGTGACCCTGCTCCAGCAGATGACGCACGGCCATGCGCGCACCGATGCGAGCGTTGTCGTTGATCACGTTGGCAAAATCACACTCGGTGCCCCAATCCAGCACCACCTGCGGCACATTCTTGTGGATGCGCAGCATGTCGCGCAGCGGGGTATCGATATCGGTCCCCAGCACCAGCAGGCCATCGACCCGCTTCTCCATCAGCATCCTCAGGTAATGCTGCTGACGGGGCGGCTGGTTCTCCGTATTGCACAGGATCAGGCTGTAGCCCTGCTCGAAGCAATAAGCCTCCACCCCGCGCACCACTTCCGCGAAGAAGGGGTTGGCGCTGGTCGTCACCAACATACCGATGGTCTTGGTTGAATTGATCTTGAGGCTGCGCGCCACCGAATTGGGCGCGTAGTTGAGCTCTGCCACCGCCTCAAGCACTTTTTGGGTCGCATCTTCGCTGACCCGACGGGTGTGATTGAGTACATGTGAGACGGTGGAGATGGATACGCCTGCGCGCGAGGCGACATCTTTAATAGTTGCCATCTCGGTCTCCTGAATAACAAAGGCGGAACAGTAGCAGATTTCCCGAATAAAGGCTTGGTTTTAACGAGAGCTGCCAGCGAATTGTCAATGTTGGCTAATCTAGGCGGTCGTTTCTATTTGCGCAAACGAAATTTGGTCAAAATGAGAGCAGACGCAGAATGAAATATCGTCAGTTTTTTCATCTGGCATTTATCGGAACAACCTCTTGTTGTTAAGATGTTAATCGAGCATATTGGAATTAAATTCCAAACAAAAATAAAAAATCAGTTATTTAGTTCACAAAAGCACTGGCCACCCCTCCATGGTTAGTATCTTTAACATCTTGTTATTGCCCAGCGAGGAATGATAGAACCTTATCTATTGCCGGGCTGGCGGGATACAGGTCCGGAATGGCACACGGAAAATGAAACAATCCACTGATTAAGGGACGAATCAATGAATAACTTGAGCAAAATGGCAGTCAGGGCAGCGGTTTCTTTGGCTCTGTTTGGATCGGTCTCCATGGCCAATGCGGCCGATACCATCAAGATCGGTATCGCCGGTCCGGTCACAGGTCCGGTCGCCCAGTACGGTGACATGCAGTTCACCGGCGGCAAGATGGCGGTCGAGCAGATCAACAAAGCCGGCGGCATCAAGGGCAAGCAGATCGAAGCCATCGTCTATGACGACGCCTGCGATCCCAAACAGGCCGTGGCGGTCGCCAACAAGGTGATCAACGACGGCGTCAAGTTCGTGGTCGGCCACCTCTGCTCCGACAACACCCTGCCCGCCTCCGACATCTATGAAGACGAAGGCGTGCTGATGATCACCCCCGCCTCCACCAACCCCAAGATCACCGAGCGTGGCTACCAGCTGACCATGCGCACCATTGGTCTGGACAGCGACCAGGGTCCGACCGCCGCCAAGTACATCATCGAACAGGTGAAACCCCAGCGTGTGGCCGTCATCCACGACAAGAAACAGTACGGTGAAGGCATCGCCTCCAGCGTGAAGGCCTCCCTGGACAAGGCGGGCGTCAAGGTGGTGGCATTCGAAGGCATCACCGCCGGCGACAAGGACTTCTCCGCCCTGATCGCCAAGCTGCAGAAAGAGAACGTCGATTTCGTCTACTACGGCGGCTATCACCCGGAGCTGGGCCTGATCCTGCGCCAGGCGCACGAGAAGGGCCTGAAGGCCAAGTTCATGGGTCCGGAAGGGGTGGGTAACAAGGACATCTCCGCCATCGGTGGTCAGGGTTCCGAAGGCCTGCTGGTCACCCTGCCGAACAAATATGACCTGGTCCCCGCCAACGCCTCCATCGTAGAAGCCTTCAAGGCCAAGGGTCAGGACTCTTCCGGTCCCTTCGTATGGACCACCTACGCCGCGGTGCAGACCCTGGCTGCCGGTATTGCCAAGGCGGGTGAGGATGACCCTGCCGCCGTGGCCGCCGCCATCAAGGCCATGCCGGTCGACACCGTCATGGGTCCCCTGACCTGGGCACCGAACGGTGACCTGAAAGGCTTCGAATTCGGTGTGTTCCAGTGGCACGCCGACGGCACCTCCACTCAACTCAAGTAATCTGCCGGTTGGGGCGACGTGAGTCGCCCCTCCTTTCTTTGCGGGCAAGTACAGGGAACGCAGTATGTCCGAACACCTTCTCTACCTGGTTCAGCAGTTGCTGAACGGATTAACCATAGGCAGCACCTATGCGTTGATCGCCATCGGCTACACCATGGTCTACGGCATCATCGGCATGATCAACTTCGCCCACGGCGAGGTTTACATGATCGGCTCCTATGTCGCGTTTATGGTGATGGCCGGGCTCTCGATGATGGGCATCGACAGCACCTTTTTGCTGCTGGGAGGCGCCTTCCTGGTCAGCATCATCATCACCGGCAGCTATGGCTGGACCATAGAGCGGGTCGCCTATCGCCCGCTGCGGGGCGGCAACCGCCTCATCCCCCTCATCTCAGCCATCGGCATGTCGATCTTCTTGCAAAACATGATGCGGATGGCCCAGGGCTCGCGCGATATCGCCATGCCCACCCTGATCTCCGGGGGCTGGACCCTGGGTGGCGAGGAAGGCTTCCAGGCCAGCCTCTCCTACATGCAGCTCATCATCTTCGTGGTGACCTTCGTGACCATGCTGGCGCTGACCCAGTTCATCGGCCGCTCCCGCATGGGCCGGGCCTGCCGCGCCTGCTCGGAAGACATCAAGATGGCGAACCTGCTGGGCATAGACACCCACGTGGTCATCTCCATCACCTTCGTGCTGGGGGCCACCCTGGCCGCCGTGGCCGGGGTACTGCTCGGCATGTATTACGGCGTCATCAACCCCTACCTCGGCTTCATGGCCGGTCTCAAGGCCTTCACGGCGGCGGTACTGGGCGGCATCGGCAGCATCCCGGGCGCGGTGATCGGCGGCCTGCTGCTGGGGGTGGTGGAAGCGCTCACCGCCGGCTACCTCAGCACCGAGTACAAGGATGTCATGGCCTTCGCCCTGCTCATCTTCGTGCTGTTGTTCATGCCTACCGGCATCCTGGGTCGCCCGGAGGTCGAGAAGGTATGAAACGTCAATTTATTCAAGT
This sequence comes from Aeromonas sp. sia0103, assembly GCF_963895295.1. Lineage (NCBI taxonomy): Bacteria > Pseudomonadati > Pseudomonadota > Gammaproteobacteria > Aeromonadales > Aeromonadaceae > Aeromonas > Aeromonas sp. sia0103. The sequence continues at coordinate 45,383 of NZ_CAWQKG010000002.1, forward strand.
GCCTATCACCTGTCTGATGCCGCTGTTCATGTCTATCGGCTGCATCCTGGGTCGCCCGGAAGTGGAGAAAGTCTGATGAAACGTCAATTCATCCATGCCTGCGTCGCCAGCCTGATGCTGCTGGTGCTCTCCTTCTGGCTGCTCGGCTTCAAGCTGGAGACCGATGGCTCCCGCCTGCTGGTGGTGAGCCGGCTCGACGTGTCGCTGGCCTGGCTGCTGGGGGGCGCCGCCTTGGTGTTCTGGTTCCAGCTGATGCGCGGCCAGATCAGCCGACTGTTCCAGGCCTCCATCAGCGGCTTCTCCGTCGGCTTCACCAAACTGGTGCTGCCCAGCCCGGAGGAGGCGCCACGCCTCTACAACATCACCGCCATCCTGGTGCTGCTGTTCGCGGTGAGCTGGCCCTTCATGGCATCGCGCGGCGCCGTCGATCTGGCCACCCTCACCATGATTTACATCATGCTGGGGCTCGGCCTGAACGTGGTGGTGGGCCTCGCCGGCCTGCTGGATCTCGGTTACGTCGGCTTCTACGCGGTCGGTGCCTACACCTATGCCCTGCTCAACACCTACTTCGGGCTGAGCTTCTGGGAGTGCCTGCCCATCGCCGGCCTGATGGCGGCCACCTTCGGCTTCCTGCTCGGCTTCCCGGTGCTGCGGCTGCGCGGTGACTATCTGGCCATCGTCACCCTGGGCTTCGGCGAGATCATCCGCATCCTGCTCAACAACCTGACCAGTCTGACTGGCGGTCCGAACGGCATCTCCGGCATTCCCAAGCCCACCCTGGCCGGGCTGGAGTTCAACCGCACCGTCAAGGATGGGGGCTTTGGCACCTTCCACGACTTCTTCGGCATCACCTACAACGCGAACCACAAGGTCATCTTCGTCTACCTGATGGCGCTGCTGCTGGTGGTGGCCACCCTGTTCGTCATCAACCGTCTGCTGCGCATGCCGCTGGGACGGGCCTGGGAAGCCTTGCGGGAAGACGAGATCGCCTGCAAATCCCTTGGCCTCAATCCCACCATCATCAAGCTGACCGCCTTCACCATAGGCGCCTGCTTCGCGGGCTTCGCCGGCAGCTTCTTCGCCTCCCGCCAGGGCTTCATCAGCCCGGAGTCCTTCGTCTTCATCGAGTCGGCCATCGTCCTCGCCATCGTGGTGCTGGGCGGCATGGGCTCCCAGATCGGGGTGGTGCTGGCCGCCATAGTGATGACGGTGTTGCCGGAGCTGGCCCGTGAATTCAACGAGTACCGCATGCTGATGTTCGGTCTGCTGATGGTGTTCATGATGATCTGGCGGCCACAGGGACTGCTGCCGATGAGCCGTCCTCACCTGGAGCTACGAAAATGAGCAACCTGAACAATACAAACAACAAGTTGCTCGACGTCTCTGATCTGTCGATGCGCTTCGGCGGCTTGCTGGCGGTCAACGGCGTCAAGCTGGATGTGGACAGGGGCGAGGTGATCTCCATCATAGGCCCCAACGGCGCGGGCAAGACCACCATCTTCAACTGCCTGACCGGTTTCTACCGCCCGAGCGGCGGCACCATCAACTACAAGGGCGAGGAGATCCAGGGGTTGCCCGGCCACCTCATCGCCCGCAAAGGGGTGGTGCGGACCTTCCAGCACGTCCGCCTGTTCAAGGAGATGACGGCGGTGGAGAACCTGCTGGTGGCCCAGCACAGACACCTCAACACCGGCTTCATCGCCGGCCTGTTCAAGACCCCGGCCTTCCGCCGCGCCGAGCAGGAGGGGCTGGAGCAGTCGGCCTTCTGGCTGGAGAAGGTCGGCCTCAAGGAGCTCGCCAACCGCGCCGCCGGCAACCTGGCCTATGGCCAGCAGCGCCGGCTCGAGATCGCCCGCTGCATGGCGACCAGACCCGATCTGCTGATGCTGGATGAGCCGGCCGCCGGCCTCAACCCGCACGAGACGGATGAGCTCAACGAACTCATCTCCAACCTGAGGGACGAGTTTGGCGTCTCGGTATTGCTGATCGAGCACGACATGAAGCTGGTGATGGAGATCTCCAACCGCATCTTCGTGGTCAACCAGGGCACCCCGCTGGCCCATGGCAAGCCGGACGAAATCCGCAACAACCCGGCCGTGATCAAGGCCTATCTGGGCGAATCCTAGGAGTCATGATGTTAGAACTTCGCAACGTATCGACCCACTACGGCAAGATCCAGGCGCTGCACGACGTCAGCGTCGAGGTGAAGGAGGGAGAGATAGTCACCCTGATCGGCGCCAACGGCGCCGGCAAGACCACACTGCTGATGACGCTGTGCGGCGAACCCAAGCCCAGCAGCGGCAGCATCTGGTTCGAGGGGGAACAGATAAACTCCCTCACCACGGCCCGCATCATGCGCAAGGACATCGCCGTGGTGCCGGAGGGGCGCCGCATCTTCGCCCGCCTGACGGTGGAGGAGAACCTGCTGATGGGCGCCTTCTTCGTCGACAAGGCCGAGCAGCCGGCCCTGCTGGATCAGGTATTCACCATGTTCCCGCGGCTGCACGAGCGGCTGGAGCAACGGGCCGGCACCATGTCCGGCGGCGAGCAGCAGATGCTGGCCATCGGCCGCGCCCTGATGAGCAAGCCGCGTCTGCTGCTGCTGGACGAGCCCTCGTTGGGGCTGGCCCCCATCATCATCCAGCAGATCTTCGACACCATAGAGCAGCTGCGCCAGAAGGGGATGACCATCTTCCTGGTGGAGCAGAACGCCAACCAGGCGCTCAAGCTGGCGGACAGAGGCTATGTGCTGGAGAACGGCCGGGTGGTGCTGCAAGACACAGGCGCCGCCCTGCTCGCGAACCCGGCGGTACGGCAGGCCTATCTCGGCGGTTAACCCGACATGAACGGGGCAGCAGTCGTACCGGATCGTCACCACTTCTGGTGCGACCCGGCCCTGCCGTTTATCGAGGCGCGAGCGGTGCAGGATGGCCGCCGCATCTGCTACGACAAGCACAGCCACGCCCACTTCTCCATCGGCGCCATCACGGGTGGCCACAGCCACTACCTCAACCAGCGCAGCAGGCAGGAGGTAAGCCGCGGCAGCCTGGTGCTGATGAACCCGGAAGAGGTGCATGCCTGCAACGCCATCGCGGATCAGCCCTGGTCCTATCTGATGTTCTACCTCGATCTGGACTGGCTGCGCGGCCAGCAGGAAGAGGCGGGGCTGGGCTCCGAGTTTCGCCCCTTCGACATGACCGCCAGCCGGGACACTCTGCTGTATCAAGGACTGCAGCACCTGCACCAGAGCCTGGTGCTGGGTCGGGATCCCCTTGCCAAGGAGGTGGCCTGCCAGCGGTTCAGCCACCAGCTGCTGGCCAGGCTGACGCCCGCCAGCTGGGATGATCGCCCGCCGCTGCACCTGCAACGGGCCGCCGAGCTGATCCGTGACGACTGCACCCGCCCCCTCACCCTGGCCGAGCTGAGCGCCGTGGCCGGCATCACCCCCTCCCACCTGGTGCGCAGCTTCGCCCGCCACTATGGCATGACCCCCCACGCCTACCTGATCGATCACCGTATTCGCCACGCCCGCCCCCTGCTCAGGCAGGGCCAGTCCCTGGCCGAGGTGGCGCTGGCCAGCGGCTTTGCCGATCAGGCGCACTTCCAGCGCCAGTTCAAACGCCGGGTCGCCGCCACTCCGGGCCAATACCAGCTGCAGCTCAGCCGTCAGGCAGCCAGCCCCAGGTAACCGGCACTGAGTAAGAGCAGCAGAGCCATGGTCCGGTTGAACCAGCGCAGCCGGCGGGGCGACAGCAGCGCCTCCTGCAGCCGGCTGCCAACATAGGCCCAGCAGGCGATGGAGCCGAGGCAGATCACCAGATAGAGGGTGGTGAACAGGACTATCTGCCCCAACCCGCCGACGGCCCCATAGGCCCCCATCCCCATGCTGGCCGCCAGCCAGGCCTTGGGGTTGAGCCATTGCATCAGGGCGCCGTACAGGAAGGAGGGTGGTACTCCGCCGCCGTGCCCCTGGCTCCCCTCATCCACCATCAGCTGCCAGGCCATGTAGCAGAGGAAGAGGATACCGCCCCAGCGCAGGGCACCGGCCGCCATGGGCCATTGCGCCAGGGCCCCGCTCAGCCCGAGCCCCATCAGCAGAAGCAGCAGGATGAAGCCCAGCGTCGCCCCCACCACGTGACGCAGGCTGGCGTGGAAGCCGTATCTGGCCCCTGCGCCGAGGGCGACCAGATTGACCGGGCCGGGAGAGATGGACATGGCCAGCGCAAACCCGGCCATCGACAGTAACAGACTCATTTCCATGAAGAGGACTCCTTGAGGTGACACAGCGCCACCCTACCGAGCCACCGCCTGGGGGTATTGAAGAAAATTGCGCAGCCCCTGCCGATGAGGGGCGACGGAGCGCATTGCGGGCTTAGCGCGGGCCGCGGCTTGCGGTAAACTGGGCATCAATCATCTATTCACAGGACAGGTTAATGGACCAGTTTGCCCATATCAGTGCCCAGGATGCCCACCAGAAGCTCAGTGCCGGTGACGCCCGTCTGGTGGATATTCGCGATCCCCAGTCATTCGAGACCGCCCATGCGGTCGGCGCCTTCCACCTCACCAATGGCAGCCTGGTGCGCTTCATGAACGAGGTGGACTTCGACACCCCGGTGATAGTGATGTGCTACCACGGCAACAGCAGCCAGGGGGCGGCCCAGTATCTGCTGCAACAGGGCTATGACCAGGTCTACAGCCTGGATGGCGGCTTCGAGGCCTGGCGCAAGGAGTTCCCCATCCAGGCGGGCGACGCATGATCCAGCTGCTGGTGCTCGACGACGCCCGCATGGCCCAGGCGCTGGTGGACTATCTCGCCACCCTCGGCATGTCGTGCGAGCTGACCCAGTCCGAGCTCGGCGTCTCGGTCTGGCTGGCGGATGAGCAGCGCCTCGCCCAGGCCCAGCAAGAGGTGAAGCGCTTCCTGAGCGATCCCAACCATCCCCGCTACATGGAGGCCTCCTGGCAATCCGGTCGGGCGGATGCCCGCATCGACTACAGCAAGGGGATGACGGATCCCGTCACCGACTTCCTGCATCAGGCGGGGCCGCTGACCCTGGTCGTCATAGTCGCCTGTCTGGCCATCTATGCCCTCGATGCCATAGGCCTGCCCATCTTCGATCAGCTGGCGTTCCACCCGACCCTGGCCCAGTTCACCGACTGGCAGGCATGGCGCTACATCACCCCGGCCTTCATCCACTTCTCGGTGCTGCACCTGGTGTTCAACCTGCTGTGGTGGTGGTATCTGGGGGGCCAGATCGAGCAGCGCCTCGGCAGCGGCAAGCTGTTCATCCTGCTCGTGGTGGGGGCGGCCCTGCCGAACGTGGCCGAGTTCTTCGCGAGCGGCCCGCTGTTTGGCGGTCTCTCCGGGGTGGTCTATGCCCTGCTCGGTTACTGCTGGCTGCGCAGCAAGCTGCAGCCGGCCTGCGGCCTCAGCCTGCCGCCGGCGCTGATGGGCTTCATGCTGTTCTGGATGATACTCGGCTTCTTCGACTTGCTCGGCACCCGCACCGCCAACATAGCCCACCTGACGGGCCTGCTGGTGGGCCTGCTGCAAGGCTGGCTGGATCGGCACCACAGACCGACATGACGGCTGGCCCCCGCCCAGGCTACAGAAACGAGAACGCCGCCCCGAGGGGCGGCGTTTTTTTATGGTCTGCAGCGTTATTGCTTGAGCAGAGAACTGTCGGTGACCTGCACCGCAGTACCGCCACTCATAAAGAAGCTGCCGAACTGGGTCTGCATCTCTGTGGTCACAGCACCGGTCGGATCGAAGTTCTCATCCGGTGCCAGCAGCGAGCTGTGGCCACCCGCCACGAAGCGAGCCGCGTGGTGGTTGGCCGCGCCGCTGGCAGTCAGCGGTTGCAGCGCCAGCACCTTGAACAGCGCCTCGGTACCACCCAGCGGGGCTGTCGCTATGCTGTTCGGGATCACCTGATCCGGCAGGCTCAGGGCGCCATCTCCGACGATCTCGGTGGCAAACAGCGGGAAGTCCGCCTTGATGCCACGCGCCAGGTTGATCGGGTCAGCCGAATCCAGCACCGACTGGGCCGCGAAGTTGTAGCTCTGCACAGTGCCGGCCGCGGTGGCCTGAGTGGCGGCGTCCAGGCTCGGCAGGAACTCGTTGACGAAGCAGCTGGCAACCGCCGTCTTGCAGCTCGGCGCATAGGCGGTGAAGGCCGCCTTCAGCTCAGGGCTGCCGCTGGTCAGCACGCTCATCTGGATCGTCGGACCGAAGGTCGGCGAGTTGAGCAGCAGCGGGGCTATGCCGCCACCCGGCATGGCCAGGCCGCCGGTGTCGAACTTGAACAGGGCATCCGCCTGAGGACTGCCGATGGACTGGTTGGCCACCGCCAGCAGGCTGGCACCGGCAATGGCCCCCAGGGAGTGACCCAGGAAGTGCACCTTGACGCCGGCGGCGCCCAGCGCGCCCTTGGCGTTGGCCAGACCGACCGCCAGGCGCAGGCCCAGCAGATCCGCCACGCTCTGTTTCAGGTTGTCCCGCGCCACCGTCAGGTAGCTCAGGTTCAGATAGGGGGTCGGGTTGTCCGGGGTGGTCACGGTCGCCATGCTGCCGCTCAGGGCATAGCCGCGCTCACCGTGCAGCGGATGATCGATCACCACCAGCGCCACCTTCTTGCCCGCCTTGGCACCGGCCGCAATCTGGCCCAGCGCCAGGGCGTAGGCGTTCTCCTTCACCGAGGTGACGCCGTGCTGATAGATGATCACGTCGGTGATGGTGTTGAGCGCGTCCTTGGCGAAGATGCGCATCGGCACGGACTGCACCTCTTCCAGCGCCGGCAGCGGGTTGAAGCGACCTATGTTCATCTCGGCGTCCAGCGCCTTGCCACCGGAGGTGAGGGTCACCCCGATCAGCTTGCTCGCCTCGGCCAGCAGCTCGGCCTGACGGCTAGGATCGGCGATCAGCTCACCCAGCAGGGCCGGATCCACACCAGCCCCCACCAGACCGGCGATCACCTCGCTGTCACCGGCCTTCAGTGCGTTGGCGATGGCGTACAGGCTGGGGATGGCACCGTGCCAGGACTGGGTCCTGGCCTTGTCCCAAGAACCGGCGGTGGCCGGTGAGGAGAGGAAGTAGGGCAGTTTGACCGCGCCTGTGTAGACCTGGGTGATCTGGGCCAGGCCGTTGAGCGGGGTGCCGGTGCCGAAGGCGGCGGCCAGCGCATCCTTCTGCTCCTGCGGCAGGAATTGTTCGGCCTCCAGCTTGGTCAGGAAGCTGTCGTGGCTGGCCACGCCCAGGGTGTAGGTGCCGGGCAGGCTGGTATTGCCCTTGGCATCCTCTTTCCACAGCACGGCCGCATCCAGGGTCGGACTGCTCTTCAGCACAGAGGCCGCAGCCCCCTTCACCGCCACCAGCACATCGGCGCCGGACTGGGTACCGAACCAGTCGGAGAAGATCACGTGGTCGCTGGTGATGCCGGTGGCGGCCTTGAACAGCCCTTCCTGCAGGGTGATCAGACCGTTGATGGACTGCTCCTGGGCGGTGCTGCCGGCATTGCTCTTGTAGTTGCTGTAATCACTGCCGGCCTTGAGCGGAGTGCCGCTGCTGTCGTTGAGCGTATCCGTGGCCACTATCATGTAATAGGAGGAGGGGCTGAGGGGCTTGAGCGGCACCAGGTTCAGCTTGCCGGCCGACTCGGCCACCACGAAGTCCACCCCGTAGGTCAGCACCTTCTTCACGCCACTCGGGCGCAGTGCCGCGCTGTCGAAGGTCAACTCCAGCAGATAGAGCGGCGCGACGGCGGCACCGAATTCGGCGGCCGTCGGCGCCTTGACTGTGATGCCGGATGCCGTCACGGGCACGATCTGGATCGCCTGGGTCGTGGACCAGCCATCCAGGGTAGAGAGTGCGGAGACCGGGTTCGAGAGATCGGCGGTCTCGGTGGAGAATTTCAGGGTACCGTCGGAGGCACGGGCGGCCAGGGCGCTGGGACGCACCGCATTGGAGCCACTCAGCAGGTAATCGAGATAGCTCGAGGTATCGCCTTCTTTATCGTCGCTGCCACCACAACCGCTCAGCAGTGCACTGACGACAGCTGCATAAATTAGCTTTTTTTTCATATCCTTATCTCTTTTATGTTGTTATCCATGATGAGCCTGACGGGGTAGGGTCCAAACCCGACCGAAACATCTTAACAGCAACGCAACAATTAATAAGCCTCTGGTCGGTCATCTGATCTGATTTTTTTGTGTACAACATCAAGGAAATGGAATTGGACCCTGGCGCCAGAGGGTAGCAGCATCCCTGGCATCACCAGACCCGACCAGAGCCTGTTAAGCCCTGGGGCGCAAAAAGCCGCCCCGATCTCGGCAAAGAGGCAGATTTGTCGGTAGAATGGCGTCATTGCTTAAGGAGAACCCCATGATCGACCCGAAGAAACTGGAAGAGATCGCCAAACAGGTACAGAACGCCCTGCCGCCCGGCATTCGCAGCATGGGTGAAGAGGTGGAAAAGAAGACCCGTCAGGTGCTGCAAGCCCAGCTGAACAAGCTGGATCTGGTCAGCCGCGAGGAGTTTGACGTGCAGACCAAGGTGCTGCTGCGCACCCGGGAGAAGCTGACCGCCCTCGAGGCCAAGCTGGCCCAGCTGGAACAGCAGCTCGGCGCCAAGGGCGAGTAAGCCGGCGCGATGTCCACCGGTGTCGCCGACCCGTCGGCCTTACCGGCACATAAAACAAACCCCAGCCAGGCTGGGGTTTGTTGTTTCTGCTGCGAAGGAACGCTTTAGATGAACTCGTAGGCGTCGCCGAAGATCCGCTCCGGCTCGGCGCCCAGTACCTTGAACTCCTCCCGCGCCGCACCCGCCATCTCGAAACGACCCGCCACATAGATGTCGTAGTCATGCAGGCTGACGAAGTCGTCCATGATGGCCTTGTGCACCAGCCCGGTCTTGCCGGTCCAGTCGGCCTCCGGCTCCTGCACCACGGGCACGAAGGTGAGCGGGGCGTAGTCACGCTCCCACTGCTGCATCTGCGCCTGCTCGTAGAGCCAGTGCGCCTGACGCACGCCCCAGTAGCAGAACACCGGGCGCTTGCTGCCGGTCGCTATCAGATACTCCAGGATGGAGCGGGCATAGGAGAAGCCGGTGCCGCCTGCCATCAGGATCAGGGGACGGGGCGAACTGTCCCGCAGGAAGGCCTTGCCCGCCGCCAGCTCGATCTCGATCTCGCCCTGTTCGCGCATGCGCGCCAGCACCTGGCCGGCGTAGGCGTTCTCCGGGGTGGCGCCGATCTGCAGCTCCAGCACACCGGAGCGGGTCGGCGAGTTGGCGATGGAGAAGGGACGCTTGTCCGAGTCGCTCATCACCACCAGCAGATACTGGCCCGGCTTGAAGCTGACCTCTTGCTGCGGCGCCAGGGCCACATGCCAGATGGTGTCGACATATTCGCGCAGTTCCTCTACGCGGCACTTGATACGTTGCATTCTTATCCTTGTGACGGGCTCGCTCGGCCCGCTTTCGCTCATTGATTCACTGTGTTCTGGCGACCAGCGATCTGGTCCGGTCAGTCGAGAATACCCAATTCGGTCGGCGAATACCGCTCTTTTGCGTCGGCGTCGCCGTGGAGGCGCGGGATCAGCCGAGAATATTCAGCTCGTCCCAGATCCCGTCGATCTTCGCGGTCACCGCCGCATCCTGGACTATGGGCTGACCCCACTCCCTATTGCTCTCCCCCGGCCACTTGTTGGTGGCATCCAGCCCCATCTTGGAGCCGAGCCCCGAGACCGGCGAGGCGAAGTCGAGGTAATCGATCGGCGTGTGCTCGATCAATGTGGTGTCCCGCGCCGGATCCATGCGGGTGGTGATGGCCCAGATCACATCCTTCCAGTCGCGGGCGTTGATGTCGTCATCGCAGACGATCACGAACTTGGTGTACATGAACTGGCGCAGGAAGGACCAGACCCCCAGCATCACCCGCTTGGCATGGCCGGGGTAGCGCTTCTTGATGGTCACCACCGCCATCCGGTAGGAGCAACCCTCCGGCGGCAGGTAGAAGTCCACTATCTCGGGGAACTGCTTCTGCAGCAGCGGCACGAACACCTCGTTCAGCGCCACCCCCAGCACGGCCGGCTCATCGGGCGGACGGCCGGTGTAGGTGCTGTGATAGATGGCATCACGGCGCATGGTCATGTGGGTGATGGTAAACACCGGGAACTCGTCCACCTCGTTGTAGTAACCGGTGTGATCCCCATAGGGGCCCTCCGGCGCCATCTCCCCCGGCTCCAGGTAACCTTCCAGCACGATTTCGGCGCTGGCGGGCACCTCGAGCTCACAGCTCAGGGCCTTCACCACCTCGGTGCGGCTGCCGCGCAGCAGGCCGGCGAAGGCGTATTCGGAGAGGGTGTCCGGCACCGGCGTCACGGCGCCGAGTATGGTCGCAGGATCGGCACCGAGCGCCACCACTACCGGGAAACGCTCACCCGGGTGGGCCTCCTGCCACTCGCGAAAATCGATGGCGCCGCCACGGTGATCCAGCCAGCGCATGATCAGCTTGTTCTTGCCGATCTTCTGCTGGCGATAGATGCCGAGGTTCTGGCGTTTCTTGTAGGGGCCGCGGGTGATGGTCAGCCCCCAGGTCACCAGGGGGGCCACATCGCCGGGCCAGCAGTGCTGGATCGGGATCTGATCCAGGTCGACCGCCTCCCCTTCCAGCACTATCTGCTGACAGGGGGCGGAGGAGAGCCGCTTGGTCGGCATGTTGAGCACCTGCTTGAAGATCGGCAGCTTCTCCATCAGCTCCTTGAGGCCACGGGGCGGCTCAGGCTCCTTCAGATAGGAGAGCCAGGTCCCCACCTGGCGCAGGGCGCCGACGTTGGGCTGGCCCATGCCCATGGCGACCCGATCCGGGGTGCCGAACAGGTTGGTCAGCACCGGCATGCTGTAGCCCTTGGGATTCTCGAACAACAGGGCCGGGCCACCCGCACGCAGGGTGCGATCGCTGATCTCGGTCATCTCCAGATAGGGGTCTATCTCGCGACTGATGCGCTTGAGCTGTCCGGTTTGTTCCAGCTGCGCGATGAAATCACGCAAGTCCTTGTATTTCATGCGGGTACCCTGTGTTCAGGCGGTGGGGCATTATAACCCCGGTCGCGCATCCAGTGTACCCGTATCGGGCAGCATGACGGCCAGGCCGTGACGCTGCTCCTGCCGGGTGAGGCGATCCGCCAGCTGGGCCAGCAGCCTGGGTTCGTCCATCTGCAGCAGCAGGCCGGCCACCAGCCCGCCATATTGATGCTTGCCGAGTTCGGCCAGCAGATACTGCTGGGCCGTGTCGGGCAGCGGCGAGAGCTGACTGAGCTGCTGCAGGGCGGGGATCATCAGGCGGTCGTTGCGGCTGGCGGCGATCAGCAGATCGCTCGCCTCCTGGCCCCGATAGAAACGGGTGATGCTGTGCAGGGCCGCCAGGCTGTCGTGATCCGCCGGCTGGCGCCACAGCGTCTGATAGAGGCCGGGGTCACCGGTTCGATCGATGAGGTGCAGCAACAGCTGGTTGTCCGGCAGGAAGAGGGGCAGGGAGGCCAGTCGCTTGGCTTCGCGCCTGAGCACGGGGGTGGGTTGACCATCGAGCACGGCCAGCAACGCCTGCTGCTGCTGCGCCAGCTCCTGGTTGCGGCTGTAGTAGAGCTGCTTGAAGTCAAAGCTGTTCTGCTCCAGCAGCTGACGGTAGTTGTCCTGCCAGGCCAGCTGCTGCCAGTGGCTGAGCACCAGTCTGGCCTCGGCGGCAAAGTCATAGGCGGGCAGCTGGACCAGGAAACCGTCCACCTCCCCCTCCACCAGCCACAGCGGTGCCTTGGCGGCCTGTTCCCGCACCCAGGCCAGCAGCGCCGGGGTCGGCGCCCCCGCCGACTTGAGGCCGCTCAGCAGCCGGTGCAGCAGGAACTCCCGCTGCCCCAGGGTCAGCGTCTCGAGCAGGGAATCCATGGCGGCAAACTGCCCCAGTCGCAGGCGACTGTTCAGATAATCGACATGCCCCTGCAGGCCCTCATCCGCCACCAGCTGAGCCTGCGGCTGTGGCAGTGAATCGGCCTGCACCGGGCTGGCCATCAGCCAGCCGAGCCAGATCAGGAATACCAGCTTCATGACGTCCCTATCCTTGTGACATCGAGGCCTCACATACTACTAAGGCAACAGGGAAATAGATAAACAAAAACCGCGACCTGGGCCGCGGTTTTGGCATTCTTCGACGTCTTGGAAGCAGTTACTTCTGCTGACGCTTCATGGAATCGAAGAACTCGTCGTTGGTCTTGGTGGCTGCCAGCTTGTCGATGAGGAACTCGATGCTGTCGATCTCGCCCATGGGGTGAATGATCTTGCGCAGTATCCACATCTTCTGCAGCTCATCCGGCGCGGTCAGCAACTCTTCCTTGCGGGTGCCGGAGCGGGTGATGTCGATGGCCGGGTAGACGCGCTTCTCGGCGATCTTGCGCGAGAGGTGCAGTTCCATGTTGCCGGTACCCTTGAACTCTTCGTAGATGACTTCATCCATCTTGGAGCCGGTGTCGACCAGCGCGGTCGCGATGATGGTCAGGCTGCCGCCTTCCTCAACGTTACGGGCGGCGCCGAAGAAACGCTTGGGTCTGTGCAGGGCGTTGGCATCCACACCACCGGTCAGTACCTTGCCGGATGAGGGGATGACGGTGTTGTAGGCACGGGCCAGACGGGTGATGGAATCCAGCAGGATCACCACGTCCTTCTTGTGCTCGACCAGACGCTTGGCCTTCTCGATCACCATGTCGGCAACCTGGACGTGACGGGATGCTGGCTCGTCGAAGGTGGAGGCGATCACTTCACCCTTCACCATACGCTGCATCTCGGTCACTTCTTCCGGACGCTCGTCGATCAGCAGGACGATGAGCTCACAGTCCGGGTGGTTGTAAGCGATGCTCTGGGCGATGTTCTGCAGCAGCATGGTCTTACCTGCCTTGGGCGGCGCCACGATCAGGCCACGCTGGCCTTTACCGATGGGGGATGCCAGGTCCAGCACACGGGCGGTGATGTCTTCGGTCGAGCCGTTGCCCCGCTCCATGCGCAGACGCTCGTTGGCATGCAGCGGCGTCAGGTTTTCGAACAGGATCTTGTTGCGGACGTTTTCCGGACGGTCATAGTTGACCTCGTTGACCTTGAGCAGCGCGAAGTAACGCTCGCCCTCTTTCGGGGGTCGGATCTTGCCGGAAACGGTATCGCCGGTACGCAGGTTGAAGCGGCGGATCTGGCTCGGGGAGACGTAGATGTCGTCCGGGCCGGCCAGATAGGAGCCATCTGCACTACGCAGGAAGCCGAAGCCGTCGGTCAGGATTTCCAGCACACCGTCGCCAAAGATATCCTCACCACCCTTGGCGTGCGCCTTGAGGATCGCGAAGATAATGTCTTTCTTGTGGGCCCGAGCCAGATTTTCTAACCCCATGGATTCGCCAAGCTTGACCAGCTCGGACACAGGAGTGTTCTTTAATTCAGTCAGATTCATAGTGGTGAGAGTCTGTAAGCAAGGATTGAAATGAGGAGACAGTCTGCTGGATTGATACTAATCGGATTTGACTTGCCAGGCTGTTGTTAAGGAGTCGGGCAAAATGGTTAGCAAACGAACGATAAGCTAGCACCAATCGGGATGAGCGTCTAGGTGATAAAACACAAGGAGCGCATTATTGCAATGCGCTCCTTCTTGATTATTACAGGTTACCGTCCAGGAACTCTTTCAGCTGAGTCTTGGACAGGGCACCGACCTTGGTCGCTGCCACTTCGCCATTCTTGAACAGCAAGAGGGTCGGGATACCGCGAATGCCATACTTGGGCGGAGTGTCGGCGTTATGATCGATGTTCAATTTCGCCACGGTCACGCGACCGGCATATTCTTGGGCGACTTCGTTCAGGATCGGGGCAATCATCTTGCACGGACCGCACCATTCAGCCCAGAAATCGACCAGAACGGGGCTGTCGGCTTTGATTACATCGGCCTCGAAGCTGGCATCGCTCAGCTGAACAATCTTGTCACTCATCTCCAACTCCAGTCAGTAATTAAGGCTTTATTGATGGATCAACAAAGGCAATAGTTGCCCTATTTGAAATGATCCTGTTTATTATTGCAAGCCTAACCTGATAACCTACCGCCATGAGCAAAACACACCTTACGACCGAAAAATTCGCCCAAATGGGCCTCGAACCCGAAGTTCTGGCTGGTCTGGAATCAAAGGGATTTCACTATTGCACGCCCATCCAGGCACTGTCTCTGCCACTGCTGGTAGAAGGCCATGACCTCGCCGGTCAGGCCCAGACGGGAACCGGCAAGACCCTTGCCTTCCTGGCAGCGACCTTCAACTATTTGCTGACCCACCCGTTGACCCAGCCGCGCCTGATCAACCAGCCGCGCGCCATCATACTGGCACCGACCCGTGAGCTGGCCGTCCAGATTTACAACGACGCCGAAGGCATGTCCGCCTCCACCGGTCTGAAGCTCGGTCTCGCCTATGGCGGCGAGGGCTACGACAAGCAGCTGGCCGTGCTGGAACAGGGTGTCGACATCCTGATCGGCACCACGGGTCGCATCATCGACTACTTCAAGTCCAAGGTCATCGATCTGGGCAGCATCCAGGTCGTGGTGCTGGACGAAGCGGATCGCATGTTCGATCTCGGCTTCATCAAGGACATCCGCTTCCTGTTCCGTCGCATGCCGCCGGCCACCGAGCGCCTGAGCATGCTGTTCTCCGCCACCCTCTCCCTGCGCGTGCAGGAGCTGGCCTACGAGCACATGAACCACCCGGAACACGTGCAAATCGAACCGGAACAGATGACGGGCGTACGCATCAAGGAGGAGCTGTTCTACCCCTCCAACGAAGACAAGATGCTGCTGCTGCTCTCCCTGATGGAAGAGGAGTGGCCGGAGAAAGCCATCGTCTTCGCCAACACCAAGCATGTCTGTGAAGACGTACATGCGTGGCTGGAGAACGACGGCCACCGGGTCGGCCTGCTGACCGGTGACGTGCCGCAGAAGAAGCGGATGAAGATCCTGGAAGAGTTCACCAAGGGAACGCTGGACGTCCTGGTCGCCACCGACGTGGCCGCCCGTGGTCTGCACATCCCGGACGTGACCCACGTCTTCAACTACGACCTGCCCGACGATGCCGAAGACTATGTACACCGTATCGGTCGTACCGGTCGTGCCGGCAAGAGCGGTCACTCCATCAGCCTGGCCTGTGAAGACTATGCCTTCAACCTGCCGGCCATCGAGGAGTACATCCACCACCCGATCCCGGTCAGCAAGTATGATCGCGAGTCGCTGCTGGATGACGTGACCGCCCCGAAACGGGTGTTCCGCAACCGCCAGCCGGTGAACCGCAACATGCGGGATCGCCAGGGTGGTGGCAACAGCAACAACCGTCGTCGCCCGCCCCGCAAGAACTAAGGGACCGGGCCCAGTTGCACAACTCGCCGCTCTATGCCGCCATCGACCTCGGCTCCAACAGCTTTCACATGCTGGTGGTGCGCGAGGTCGCCGGTGCCCTGCGCACCGTCACCAAGGTCAAGCGCAAGGTGCGCCTCGCCGCCGGTCTCGACCCGGAATTTCGTCTCAGCCGTGCCGCCATGGAGCGGGGCTGGGACTGCCTGCGCCTGTTCTCCGAGCAGTTGCAGGACATCCCGTCCGACAACATCCGGGTGGTGGGCACGGCGACGCTGCGCCTGGCCACCAACGTCGACGAGTTCCTGAGCGAAGCCGAACGGGTGCTCAACCACAGCATCGAGATCATCTCGGGCGAGGAAGAGGCCAAGACCATCTACGAGGGGGTCTCCTGGACCTCCGCCGGGGAAGGCAACCGACTGGTGATCGACATCGGCGGTGCCAGCACCGAGCTGGTGATCGGCGAGCACAGCGAGGCGAAGCTGCTCAACAGCCTGCACATGGGCTGCGTCACCTGGCTCAACAATCACTTCGGTGACGGCGAGCTGAGCGAGACCCGCTTCAACCAGGCCATCGCCGCCGCCAAGGCGGTGATGGCACCGGTCGCGGAGGATTACCGCGCCCTGGGCTGGCGTACCTGTGTCGGTGCCTCCGGCACCGTGCAGGCGCTGCAGGAGATCATGCTGGCGCAGGGCAAGAGCGAGCGGGTCACCCTGCCGAAATTGCAGGAGCTGATGGGTCAGGCCATCGCCTGTGGCAGGCTGGATCGGCTGCAGCTGGAAGGGCTGGCGGCCGAGCGGCTGACCGTGTTCCCCTCCGGTCTCGCCATCCTGATCGCCATCTTCGAGACTCTGGGCATAGAGAGCATGACGCTCGCGGGCGGAGCGCTGCGGGAGGGCCTGATCTACGGCCTGCTCGGCAACAACCACGACTGTGATGCCCGGGATCGCACCGCCGACAGCCTGATCAGCCGCTATCAGCTGGACAAGGAGCACGCCGAGCGGGTGCGCGACACCGCCATCGAGGCGTTCAACCAGCTGCAACCGGCCTGGCGCCTCTCCAAACGTTACGGGCGCCCGATCCTGCGCTATGCGGCCCTGCTGCACGAGATCGGCCTCTGCATCGAGTACAAGAAGGCGCCGCAACACGCCGCCTACATCATCGACAACATCGACATGCCGGGCTTCACGCCGGCCCAGAAGAAGCTGTTGTCTGCCCTGCTGTTCAACCAGCGGGACGAATTCAAGCTGGACACCCTGGAGAAGCAGGGCGCCGTCACCGGCCGCCAGGCGATCCGGCTGGCCCGCATCCTGCGCATCTCGCTCATTCTCTGCATGCGTCGCACCCAGGGCACTGTGCCCAGCTTCCTGCTGCAGGCCGATGAAGAAGCGCTGACCCTGACCCTGCCCAAGGGCTGGCTGGAAGAACACTATCTGCGGGCCAGCGAACTGCGCCTCGAAGTGGAGCGCCAGCAGAAGATGGGCTGGCCCACCCGCCTGCTGGAAGCCTGATTGGGTTCGCACCCAATCAGCCCCCTTTTCACCGCAACGCCGTCGGTTCCGACAATCTCTTTCGCAGCAACACTCGGTGTCATTCAAGGCTCATCATTGATTTAATTGGCTTTTTAGCCAAAGCCCCCCTCATCACACAGCGCTCACCGGCAACCCCATTTCACCATCTCGGCTAGAGTAGAAAGGTCTCTCCAACAGGAATGGAAGCCATGAAACCCTTAATCTTGATAGGCCTGACCGCACTGCTGACCGCTTGTGGCGGCAATGACAGCGACTCCAACTCGAACCCGCCCCCCGCATCGAACGCCAAGATGTCCCTGGCCTTCTCCGATGCGCCTGTCGATTCCGTCCAGAAGGTCTGTATCGCCGTCGCCAATATCAGCATCAATCCCGTCACCGGCAACGAGCTGGGCTGGAGTACCGCCAGCTTCCTGACCAGTGCCGAGGACGATGGTTGTACCCCACTCGGCCTGCTCATCCCCTCCGACGACAACGGTCACCCGCAGTTTACCTACATCGATCTGCTGGCCTACCAGGGATCACACAGCCGCCCACTGCTGGACAGTCAGGACGTGGTCGCCGGTGAATACAGCCAGATGCGGCTGGAGATCCTGGATGGGACCAAATCAGAAAACCAGTTTGCCGACGGCACCCCCTACTCCTATGTGTTGCAGGATGACGGGGTGATCAAGCCGCTGGAAGTGCCCAGCAACGAGCTCAAGCTGGACGCCTTCACCATTGCCGCCAACGGCACCAGCGCCTTTACCACCGAGTTCGATCTGCGCCACTCCATGGTGTTGCCAGGTCATGAAGAGCACTACAAGCTCAAGCCCAGAGGCGTGCGCCTGGTGAACAATACCGAGGTGGCCACCGTCAAGGGCACAGTGGCCAGCGGGCTCTGCGGTGGCGTGCTGACCGACAAGGCCTTCGTCTACTTCTATGACGGGTTGCGGCTGGATGATGACTATCCGGACATGTCCGACCTCGATAACGGCTTCTATGCCAGCGCCCCCGTTCTGCCCCAGACCGGAGGAGGCTACGGCTATGAGCTGGGCTTCGTGAACCTCGGCCATTATGACGTCGTGCTGGTCTGCAACGGCGATTCAGATGACCCCGAGCTGGCCGGCGATGTGCTGACTCTAGGCATGGTGAAGAAGGACCAGGTCGTGGCCGCACCGACCACGGAGCTCAACTTCTGATGAGCGGGGCCCACGGGCCCCGTTGTCGAGGCAACGGATGAAGGATTACCAACCCATCAGCTGTGACCTCTATGACTGGCTCGAGATCGCCGCCCGCTGGCAACTGGCCGTCGGTCTCGGCACCCGGGACGGGCGGCAGTGGGCGGACAAGATCCACACCATCACGGCTCGGGATGGGGTCGAATATCTGGTGCTGCACAGTGGCGAGCGGCTCAGTCTGGCCGAGCTGGCCACCCTGAGCCTGAACTGGCAGGGGGAAGAGAAGCGGATCCGCTTCGCTACCGCCGACTGAACGCCAGTCGCAAAAAAAAGAGGGCCAACTGTGTTGGCCCTCTTTTTTCATGCGATTCTGCTCCGGGCTCAGCGCCTAGCCCGCCGCCAGCGCCGCCATCACGTAGACATCGAAGCGGTTGCTCTTGGTCTCGATGGCCATGCTGGGTCTCTGCTCGTTGAGCCAGCCCGCGTAGTCGGGCCGCTTCACCACCACCCGCTTGTCGGCCATCTGCAGCGCCGCCGGCAGCAGGGCGTCTGCATCCAGATCCGGCCCCACCAGGGACTGGAACACCCGCATCTCCTTCTTCACCAACGCCGACTTCTGCTTGTGGGGGAACATGGGATCCAGGTAGATGACATCGGGCCGCTCGGTCAGCGCCAGCAGGTTGTCCACCGCCGGCCCCTGCAACAGCTGCATCCGCTCCCGCACCCAGCCACCGATCTCGGGATCCTGCCCCGCCCGCACCAGCCCGTCATGCAGCAGGGCTGCCACCACCGGGCTGCGCTCGATCAGCGTCACCCTGCAACCGAGGGAGGCCAGCACGAAGGCGTCGCGCCCCAACCCGGCCGTCGCATCCACCACGCTCGGCATGGCCCCCGCCTTGAGCCCCACCGCCTTGGCGATGGACTGGCCCCGGCCGCCGCCAAACTTGCGCCTGTGAGCCACGGCCCCCTCCACGAAGTCCACGTAGACGGCGCCGAGCTTGGGTTCGTCCAGCTTGCGCAGCTCCAGCCTGGCCTCGGTCAGCACCAGGGCGAAGGGTGCGGGGAACTCCACCTCGGCCAACCGCAGCCGCAGGGCATCGAGCTCCCCTTCGCGGGCGGGCACTTCACTGAAAACCTGGATATGGGGCATAACGAAGACTCATGACGGCATGGAGCCGAGCATGATAGCAGAAGCGGGGGATCAGCTCACCGTGGTCAGATTGGTCAGGTTCATCCCCTGGCGATTGAGGCTCAGGTATTCCACCAGATCGTCATAGGGCAACGGGCGGCTGAGCAAATAGCCCTGGGTGAAGGCACAGCCCTTCTGGCAGAGGAAGTTGAGCTGCTCGCGGGTCTCCACCCCCTCGATCACCACCTGCATGCCGAGGTTGTGCACTATGTTGATGATGCCGTCCAGCAGCAGCCGGTCCTGCTCGTTGAAGGGGATGTGGCGCACGAAGGAGCGATCGATCTTGACCAGATCCACCGGGAAGGTGCGCAGGTAATTGAGCGCCGAGTAGCCAGTGCCGAAGTCATCGATGGCCAGCTTGCAGCCCGCCTCGCGCAAGGCGTCGATCCGCACCCTGTGCTGATCGCTGCTCTCCATCAACAGGGACTCGGTGATCTCTATGATGATGTCCGCCGGATCCAGGCCGAAGTGGCGGATCACCCTGAGCCACTCGCTCGCCTCCGGATCTATGGTCTGAAACTCCAGGGTCGAGCGGTTGATGGACATCTGCAGCTCAGGGAAACCGGACTGCTGCAAGCGGGCCAGATCCCGGCATGACTGCCACAACACCAGCGCCCCCAGCCCCTGGATGAGCCCCGCCTCCTCCGCCAGCGGGATGAAGTCCGCCGGCGAGACCTGGCCCCAGTGGGGATGGTACCAGCGCACCAGTGCCTCCAGCTTGGCGACCCGGCCGCTGCGGTTGTCCCAGATCGGCTGGTAGGCCATGGTCAGCTGCGCCAGCTTGATGGCCTCCGCCAGATCCTGCTGCATCTGGTGGCGCTGGCTCACCTCTTCCCGCATGGAGGCGCTGTAGGTGCCGAGTGGCCGCCCCTGCCGCTTGGCGACGAACAGCGCCTGCTCGGCATTGCGCAGCAGCTCGTCACTGTCTGCCCCGTCATTGGGGCAGAGGGTGATCCCCAGGGTCGCCGTCACATAGAGGTGCTGGTTGGCCAGCATGAAGGGGCGGGCAAAGCCGCCGATCACCTGCTTGGCAAACACCTCGGCCTGACGGCGGTTGACGATGCCCGGCACCAGGAAGGCGAACTCGTCGCCGCCGATGCGGGCCACCAGATCCTCGGTGCGGACCCGGCTCACCAGCCGATCCGACACCTCCCGCAGCAGGGCATCACCGACGTGGTGATCCATGCTGTTGTTGACCGCCTTGAAGTTGTTGAGGTCGAGCACCATGAGCGCGAAGCGCTCGCCCCGCTCGCAGAAGCGACCGAGGCAGCGGCCAAACAGCCAGCGGTTGGGCAGGCCGGTGAGGTTGTCATAGTTCGCCTGGGCCGCGATCTTCTGCTCCGCCAGCTTGGTCTGGGAGAGATCGCTGAAGATGGCGATGTACTGGCTGATCCGCCCCCCCTCCCGCAAGGCGCTGATCATCAGCTGCTGGGGGTAGAGCTTGCCGTTCTTGCGCTTGTTCCACACCTCGCCACGCCAGATCCCCACCCGCTCGAGGGCGTGATACATGTCGGCATAGAAGGTCTGATCGTGCAGCCCGGACTTGAGCAGGCTGGGGCGCTGGCCGCAGGCCTCCTCCTCGCTGTAGCCGGTGATCTTCTCGAATGCGGGGTTGACCGAGATGATGCGGCTGTCGGCATCGCACACCAGTATGGCCTCGGACAGGTTGTCATAGACCCGGTGGGAGAGCTTGAGCTGCTCGGCGTGCCGCTTGATGGGATCGATATTCTCCAGCACCAGCATCAGATAGTCGGGGTGCAGCTGCTTGTTGCGGATCAGGGTCACCGTCACCCGGCCCCAGAGCACCATACCGTCCCGGTGCAGGTAGCGTTTCTCCTGGGTGAAGGCGGGACGCTCCCCCCGTCTCAGCTCCTCGTAGTAAGGGATGCTGAGCAGCCAGTCTTCCGGGTGGTTGATCTCGGCGCCGGTGCGCAGCTGCAGCTCCTGCTGACTGTAGCCCAGCATCTTCTCGATGGCCGGGTTGACCCAGAGGATACGGCCCTCCAGATCCAGCTTGCCGATGCCGACCGGGGCATGGGACATCATGGTGTCCAGGAAATGGTGATACTCAGGTTGGGTCTGCACCGGCAGGGAGGGCTGCTGGTACATCAGCGCCAGCTCGCGACCGGCGAGGGGGGCCAGCAGGCGCAGCAGTCGCATGAGCTTGTCCATGCTGGGCATGGCCCGCTTGAACATGACGCTGCACAGCCCCATGGTCTCGCCCTGGGCATTCTTCAGCGCTATACCGGCATAGCCCTTGATCTGCCAGCGCTCCAGCACGGCGGCATGAGGGAATAGCTGACGGATGCGATCGCTGAACCAGGCTTCACCCTGCTGCATGACGATCTCGCCCGGGGTGCCGGCGAGGGGAAAGCTGTAGGAGCCTATGTCGAGGGAGGAGGGATGAGCGGCATGTATGGTAAAAAACAGGCCCGAATGATCCCTACCTGAAACGAGGACGAGATCCGCCTCAACCGCTGCGGCGATTTCACTCACAAAGGTCTCGAAAAATCCTTTGCCACTCAGATGAGACAGGCTTGAGATGATTTGATAGACAGACTCGAGTGCTCGCCTCATGGCAAGGTTCTTTCTCTCCCTGGAAGGTAGAACCCGACTCTACTGAAGAGGCGGGGACAGTGCAAACATGCTATCCGCAAGATATTAAAAAGCCTTGAAAAAAGGGACCTGCTGGTCCCTTTTTATCTCAAAAATCACGCGGCGATCCCACTCTGCCGCGGGACTGTACCTGCTTGAAGCTCACGGCTGCGCAGGGCACCAAACCTTATGTGGCTATCCCGCTATGGCGCAGCAGGGCATCCACTTTGGGCTCGCGGCCCCGGAAGGCACGGAACAGCTCCATGGGTTCTTTCGAACCGCCCTTCTCCAGGATGTTCTTCAGGAAGGACTGGCCGGTGGCGGGGTTGAAGATCCCCTCCTCCTCGAAGCGGGAGAAGGCATCCGCCGACAGCACCTCGGCCCACTTGTAGCTGTAGTAGCCCGCCGCATAGCCCCCCGCGAAGATGTGGGAGAAGCTGTGCTGGAAGCGGTTGAACGCCGGCGGCGTCAGCACCGCCACCTGGCTGCGCACCTCGGCCAGCAGGGTCGGGATCAGCGCCGGATCGGCCGGGTCAAACTCCTGGTGCAGGCGGAAGTCGAACAGGGCGAACTCCAGCTGGCGCAACATCTGCATGGCCGCCTGGAAGTTGCGGGCGGTCAGCATCTTCTCCAGCAGATCCGCCGGCAGCGGCTCCCCTGTTTCATGATGACCGGAGATGAAGGCCAGCGCCTCGGACTCCCAGCACCAGTTCTCCAGGAACTGGCTCGGCAGCTCGACCGCATCCCAGGCCACGCCGTTGATGCCAGCCACCCCGGCCACGTCGACCTGGGTCAGCATGTGGTGAATGCCGTGACCGAATTCGTGGAACAGGGTCACCACCTCGTTGTGGGTGAACAGCGCCGGCTTGCCATCCACCGGGCCGTTGAAGTTGCAGGTCAGATAGGCCACCGGCTTTTGCAGCGAACCATCCTGACGGTAACGGCGACCCAGGCAGACATCCATCCAGGCCCCGCCCTGCTTGTGCTCGCGGGCGTAGAGATCGAGGTAGAAGCTGCCGCGCAGCTCATCCTCGGCGTCGAAGATGTCGTAGAAGCGCACGTCCGGATGCCAGGTATCGATGCCGAGGCGCTCGCGCACCTTGATGCCGAACACCCGGCGCACCACCTCGAACAGCCCCTTCACCACCCGGTTGGCGGGGAAGTAGGGCCGCAGTTGCTCGTCGGAGATGGAGAACTTGTGCTGCTTGAGCTTCTCGGCGTAGTAAGGGATATCCCAGGCGGCCAGCTCGTGCTGACCGTGCTGCTCGGCGGCGAAGGTACGGATCTCCTCCAGCTCGGCCTTGCCCTGTGGCAGGGATTTGGCCGCGAGATCGGTGAGGAAACCCACCACCTGCTCGGGCTTGTCCGCCATCTTGGTGGCCAGGGAGAGCTCGGCGTAGTTGCCGAAGCCGAGCAGCTGGGCCAGCTCCCGGCGCAGGGAGAGCAGCTCGGTCATGATGGCGGAGTTGTCCCACTTGCCGGCGTTCGGGCCCTGCTCGGAGGCGCGGGTGGTGAAGGCCTCATACAGCTCGGCGCGCAACGCGCGGTTGTCGGCATACATCATCACCGGCAGGTAGGAGGGGATGTCCAGGGTGAACAGCCAACCCTGCTGGCCCTTGTGCTCCGCCAGCTGACGGGCGGCGGCCTGTGCGCTCTGGGGCAAACCGGCCAGCTCGGCCTCGTCGCTCACCAGCTTGCTCCAGCCCTGGGTCGCATCCAGCACGTTATTGCTGAAGCGGGAGGCCAGCTCGGAGAGGCGGGCCTGGATCTCGCCGTAACGCTGCTGCGCCTCGGCGGGCAGGCCTATGCCGGACAGGCGAAAATCGCGCAGGGTATTCTGGATCTCCTTGCGCTGGGCGCCGCTCAGCAGCAGGAAGTCGTCGCTCTCGGCCAGCTCGCGATAGGCCTGGTAGAGGCCCTCGTGCTGGCCGACATAGGTCTGGAACTCGGACAGCAGCGGCAGGCAGGCGTCGTGCGCCTCACGCAGCGCCTCGCTGTTGAGCACGGAATTGAGATGACTGACCGGTGACCAGATGCGCGCCAGGCGGTCGTTGACCTCTTCCAGCGGCGCTATCAGGCTGTCCCAGGTATGGGGATCCCGCTGGGACAGCACGTCCTCGATCTTCTGTTTGCAGTCGGCGATGGCCTGCGTCACGGCAGGCTGTACCTGATCGGACTGGATCTGGCTGAAGGGAGGCAGCGAGTCCATTGTCAGCAAAGGGTTGTTCATACTGGGGTACCTCTAAATGCGCTACAGCCCCTGCCGTCCAGAAGCTTGCTTGGACCATCTAAGATGTAGGCAGAAAACCCATTAATCAAGCCTTTGCCAGCGAGAGCGAGGCCCGTTGCCCAGTTTTCGCGAAAACTTGCCTATTAAACCGGCAATCCGCACACCAGAGACGACGATGCCGGTCCAGGGACCGGCATCGTGAGCGAAAGAGCGCCGTGGCTATCAGCGGCGGGCATCTTCCTGCAGCCACTGGGCGGCCCGCTTGGCGAAGTAGGTGAGGATGCCGTCGGCACCGGCCCGCTTGAAGCAGACCAGGGACTCCAGGATGCACTCCTTCTCCTTCAGCCAGCCGTTCTGGATCGCCGCCATGTGCATGGCGTACTCGCCGCTCACCTGATAGACGAAGGTCGGCACCCCGAACTGATCCTTGACCTGGCGGATCACGTCCAGATAAGGCATGCCCGGCTTGACCATGACGCTGTCTGCCCCTTCCTGGATATCCAGCGCCACCTCGTGCAGCGCCTCGTTGCCGTTGGCCGGATCCATCTGGTAGGTGGCCTTGTTGCTCTTGCCGAGGTTGCCGGCGGAGCCGACCGCGTCGCGGAACGGGCCGTAGTAGCAGGAGGCGTACTTGGCGGAGTAGGCCATGATCTGGGTATTGATGAAGCCGTGCTCCTCCAGCGCGGCACGGATGGCACCGATGCGGCCATCCATCATGTCGGACGGCGCCACTATGTCGACCCCGGCGGCGGCATGGGAGAGCGCCTGCTTCACCAGGATCTCGGTGGTGATGTCGTTCAGCACATAGCCTTCGTCATCGATGATGCCGTCCTGACCGTGGGTGGTGAAGGGATCCAGCGCCACGTCAGTGATGACCCCCAGCTCCGGGAAGCGGGCCTTGAGGGCGCGGGTCGCACGCTGGGCCAGGCCGTCCGGGTTGTAGGCCTCTTCCGCCAGCAGGCTCTTGCTCTGAAGCGGGGTCACCGGGAACAGGGCGATGGCGGGCACGCCGAGGGCGACCAGCTCTTCGGCCTCAATCAGCAGCAGATCGATGGAGAGGCGATCCACCCCGGGCATGGAGGTGACGGCCTCACGGCGGTTCTCCCCCTCCAGCACGAACACGGGATAGATGAGATCGTTGGCCGTCAGGACGTTCTCACGCACCAGACGACGGCTGAAATCATGTTTGCGCACCCGGCGCAGACGGCGACCCGGAAAGGCGCCAGGAAGAGTTGTAGCCATGAATCACTCCTGAAGAGGAAGTTGGAAGAACGCGGCGGAGGTGGCCCTGGTATGGGCCAGCAAGGCCTCGGGCGCCTCGCCACGGCAGGCCGCCACCACCTTGGCGATGTGCGGCAGATAGGCGGGTTCGTTGCGTTTCGGTCTGGGTGTCAGATCCCGCGGCACCAGATAGGGGGCATCGGTCTCGATCATCAGCCGGCCGGCCGGGATGCGCGCCACCTGCTCGCGCAGCAGCTGACCCCGGCGCTCATCGCACAGCCAGCCGGTCACCCCTATGTGCAGCCCCAGCGCCAGGCACTGGTCCAGCTCCTCGTCGGAGCCGGTGAAACAGTGCAGCACGGCCCCCGGCAATTTGGGCAACCAGGGGCGCAGGATCTCGACGAAGCGGGCATGGGCATCACGGCAGTGCAGAAACACCGGCATCCCCAGCTCGGCGGCCAGCGCGAGCTGGGCGTCGAACACCGCATCCTGCACCGGACGGGGGGAGAAGTCGCGATTGTAGTCGAGGCCGCACTCGCCGATGGCCACCACCTGGGGCAGCGCCGCCAGCTCGCGCAGGACCGGCAGGGTATGCGCATCGACACTCTTGGCATCGTGGGGATGCACCCCGGCGGTGGAGAAGCAGTAACCCGGCCAAGAGGCGGCCAACTCGGCACTCTCCCGGCTGCCCGCCAGATCGGTGCCGGTCAGGATCAGCGCCTCGACCCCGGCGGTGCGGGCGCGGGCCACCAGTTCGGCCTGTTCGCCGGCAAACTGGGCGCTGGTGAGGTTGAGACCAATGTCGATCATGAGCTAATGAATTTCCAATGAAAGGAAGGCATATCAGGTATTTGAAAACCATCTACCGATTGGGGCCTTACCATACGCCTCCGCGCGGAGCCTGAAAAGAGGAAGGGAGCCTCAGCTCCCCTCATCCGTCTGTTCCTGCGACTCTTCGTCCTCTTTCCTGGTGTAGAAACGGGCGAAGAACAAGCCTATCTCCCACAGCGCCCACATGGGGATCGCGAGCAGGGTCTGGGAGAAGACATCCGGCGGGGTCAGCAACATGCCCACCACGAACACCCCGACGATGACGTAGGGGCGTTTCTCCCGCAGGCTCTTGGGGTTGGTCACCCCGGTCCAGCACAGCAGTATGGTGGCCACCGGGATCTCGAATGCCACCCCGAACGCGAAGAACAGGGTGAGCACGAAGTCCAGGTAGCTGGCGATGTCGGTCGCCACCGTCACTCCGGCGGGCGCCGTGCTGGTGAAGAAACCGAACACCAGCGGGAACACCACGTAGTACGCAAACGCCATGCCGCCATAGAACAACACGGCGCTGGAGGCGACCAGCGGCATGATCAGCCGTCGCTCGTGCTGATACAGACCGGGGGCGATGAAGGACCAGGCCTGATAGAGCAGATAGGGGATAGCCACGAAGAAGGAGACCACCAGGGTCAGCTTGATCGGCGTGATGAAGGGGGTCGCCACATCCGTCGCTATCATGCTGGTGCCGGCCGGCAGCTGGCTGAGCAGCGGCCTGGCCACGAAGTCGTAGATGTCGTTGGAGAAATAGATGAGCGCGACGAACGCCAGCAAGATGGCCGAGAACGACCGCAACAGGCGCGTCCTCAGCTCCACCAGATGGCTGATCAGGGGTTGTTCGGTCTGACTCATGACCTCACCTCCCCTTTCTCTCTGGCGGCATCCTGGGTGACGGCGGCTACCTCAGTCTCCACCGCACCCGGTTCAGGGACGGCGATAGCCTGCGCTACCGGTTCGGGAGCTGGCGTCGGGGTCGCCTGCGGCGGACGGATCTCGTTCTGCTGCCCGTTCTGCGCTGAATAGGGGCGATTCACCGACTGGGCGGCCGCCTTCAACTGCTCGATGGACTCCTGCAGCTCGGGGCTGAGGTTGCTCATCTGCAACTGCTCGGCCTTCTTCAGATCGTTGTGCAGCTCTTGCAACTTGAGCTCCTGCTCCAGCTCGGACTTCACCGAGTTAGCGGTGCTGCGAATGAGCTTGATCCAGTGGGATGCCGTACGGATGGCGACCGGCAGGCGCTCAGGCCCCAGCACCACCAGGGCCACCACACCGATGACGACCAGCTCCCAAAAACCGATGTCGAACATGGCTTAGGCCTGATCTTTGTCTTTCTGCTTGGTGGTGTCGGCACTGTTGGCCGCCTCGTTCAGCTGCTTCGTCGGGAACTCGGCATCCTTCTGCTCGGGTTTCTGTTCGGTGCCCGGCTCATCGGACAGCGCCTTCTTGAAGCCCTTCACCGCCGCCCCCAGATCGCCACCGATCCCGCGCAGCTTCTTGGTACCGAACAGCAGCACGACGATGACTGCGATGATCAACAACTGCCAAATACTGATACCACCCATGATATTTCTCCAAGATTGGCGCCCGAGGTGCGCAAGTATGTTATTGACGGAAAGGATGCCGATACCAGCCCGGCAAGTTCTCCGTGGTTGGCACCGGGAAGCGCCGTGTTTTGTTTAGTGGGAACGGGTTTTCAGCCAGCCAAGCAACCAGCATACACCGGCACCGGCGAGGGTTATTTGTCCCCACTCAATATGTTGTTTCTGGGTCAGCAAGAATACACCCACTAACAGTAGGCTGGCTCCAACCCCTAAGAGGTAGCGTGCCTGACCCTGACGGTGGCTGTGCCGGCGGAAATCCGCAAACATCTGCTCGAAATGGTGTTGCTGATGACGGGCCTGGCGCAGGGTCTCGTAGACCAGCTCCGGCAGCTCCGGCAGCTTCTCCGCCCAGAACGGTGCCTTCTCCCTGATCGCATTCAGCACCGCCTTGGGCCCCACCTGCTCGCGCATCCAGCTTTCCAGATAAGGCTTGGCGGTCTGCCACAGATCCAGCTGCGGATAGAGCTGGCGTCCCAGCCCTTCCACGTAGAGCAGGGTCTTCTGCAGCAGCACCAGCTGCGGCTGCACCTGCATGTTGAAGCGGCGGGCGGTATTGAACAGGTTGAGCAGCACGTGGCCGAACGAGATCTCGGACAGCGGCTTCTCGAAGATGGGCTCCAGCACGGTGCGGATGGCAAACTCGAACTCGTCCACCTTGGTGTCGGCAGGCACCCAGCCCGACTCCACGTGCAGCTCGGCCACCTTGCGGTAATCCCGATTGAAGAAGGCGAGGAAGTTCTCCGCCAGGTAGCGCTTGTCTTCCCGGTTGAGGGTGCCGACTATGCCGCAGTCGATGCCGATCCAGAGTGGATTGTCGGGGTGTTCGTAGGAGACGAAGATGTTGCCGGGATGCATGTCGGCGTGGAAGAAGCTGTCGCGGAACACCTGGGTGAAGAACACCTCCACCCCGCGCTCGGCCAGCAGCTTCATGTTGGTGCCGTTGGCCTCCAGCGCCGCGATGTCGGAGACCGGAATGCCATAGATGCGCTCCATCACCAGAACCTGCTCGCGACAGTGCTCGGTGAACACCTCGGGCACATAGAGCGCATCGGAGCCGGTGAAGTTGCGGCGCAGCTGGATGGCGTTGGCGGCTTCGCGCATCAGGTTCAGCTCGTCGAGTATGGTCTTGCGATACTCCTCCACCACCTCGATGGGGCGCAGTCGCGCACTCTGGGGCGCGAAACGGGCCGCCAGACGGGCCAGCGCCTGCATCAGGCGCAGATCTGCCTCGATGACGGGCTCGATGTCGGGCCGGATCACCTTGATGACGATCTCGCGGCCATTCTCCTTCAGCCGGCCGGTGTGCACCTGGGCGATGGAGGCCGAGGCCAGCGGCGTCTCGTCAAAATCCTCGAACAGGGTCTCGATGGGGCAGCCCAGGCTCGCCTCTATCTGGCGCCTGGCCTCCTGGCCACAGAAGGGGGGAACCCTGTCCTGCAGCAGGGCCAGCTCTTCGGCGATGTCCGGCGGCAGCAGATCCCGCCGGGTCGACAGCATCTGGCCAAACTTGATGAAGATGGGACCGAGCGCCTCGAAGGCGAGGCGAATGCGGGCGCCACGGCTCAGATCCGGCTGCTTGTTCTTCAGCCAGAACAGGCTGCGACGCAGCAGGCGTCCTGGCCAGGGTTGATAACGGGCAGGCACCAGCTCGTCGATGCCCTGCTCCAGCAGAATGCTGACGATGCGATAGAGACGCTTGAACTCCTTCGGGGTCATCAGCTCACCCGCTGCTCGAGGCGAGCCAGTCGCAACTCGACCGCTTTCAGGTGCTGGGCCAGCAGCTCGACATCATCGTTGAAGCTCGCGACCTCCAGCGGACCCGGGGCGAGCTGGGCCTCCTCGGTCAGGTACTCGGCCAGCTGGCGCTGGGAGCGGCACAGCTCACGACCCAGCACGCGGCGCGCCTGACGGGCCCCACTGCACAGGGTATGGGCCAGCACGTCACCGGTGTAGCGGGAGAGTTCCTCTTCCCAGTCGATGTCGAGCTCCCCCAGCAGGGCGCTGAACGCCTGCACCAGCTGCGGATCGCCACTCAGATCGAGTCGCTCCTCGCGGATATAGCGGGTCAGGGCGGAAGGGTCTTTCAGCAGACCGAGGGCGGTCAACGACAGGCTCAGCACGGCATCGGCCTCCCCCTCGTAACCGGCCAGCACATCCAGCCGCCGGTCGGAGAACACGAACCAGAGCGGTTTCAGCTCGCGCAGTTCCAGCTTGAGCACCTTGCCCGCCAGCTTGCGCAGCCGCTCCGGGCTCTGCTTGTCGAGGCTCAGCAACTGATTGAGGCTGGTTTCGATCACCCCAGTGACCATGGCATCCATCGGCATAGGCAACCTTAAAACTTGTAACCGCGGTGCAGGGCGACCACACCCTGAGTCAGGTTGTAGAAGTCCACCTGATCGAAGCCGGCGTTTTCCATCATCCCCTTCAGGGTCTGCTGATCCGGGTGCATGCGGATGGACTCCGCCAGATACTTGTAGCTCTCGCCGTCGTGTGCCACTAGCTCGCCCATCTTCGGCAGCAGCTTGAAGGAATAGAGGTCATACAGCTTGGCGATCACCTCGCTCTCCGGCTTGGAGAACTCCAGCACCAGCAGGCGGCCACCCGGCTTCAGCACCCGGAACATGGAGGCGAGCGCCTTGTCCTTGTCGGTGACGTTGCGCAGGCCGAAGCCGATGGTGATGACATCGAAGTGGTTGTCCGGGAAGGGCAGCGCCTCGGCGTTGGCCTGTACGTAGGAGACGTTGTTCGCCACCCCCAGGTTGCGCAGCTTGTCGCGGCCCACCTTGAGCATGGAGTCGTTGATGTCCGCCAGCACCACCTGACCGGTCTCGCCGACGATGCGGGAGAACTTGGCGGTCAGATCGCCGGTGCCACCGGCCAGATCCAGTACCTTCTGGCCCTTGCGCACTCCGGAGCAATCTATGGTGAAGCGCTTCCACAGGCGGTGAATGCCGAACGACATCAGATCGTTCATCAGATCATACTTGGCCGCCACCGAATGGAAGACGCCAGCCACCAGAGTTTCTTTCTCGGTCGCCGCCACGGTTTTATAGCCAAAATGCGTAGTAGTAGTCTGTTCCGACATCCCTCAAACACCCATAGAGCAAAGAATGGCCGCCAGTTTACCAGAGCCAATGAGCTGCGGACACCTTAAACCCGGCTGGCGACCAACTGCATCCCCAGCATGACCATGGCCAGACAGAGGAAGAGATTGAGGCCGATGTTGAGCAGCGCCTTCAGGTAGGCGCCTTGCTGGGCCAGCACCACTGTATCGAGGGCGAAGGAGGAGAAGGTGGTCAGCGCCCCCAGGATCCCGACCATCAGCAGCGGCTTCATCGGATGCTCCAGCACATGGCCCTGACTGATCAGCGCAAAGGCGATGCCCATGATGAAGGAGCCGATCACGTTGACCGCCAGGGTGCCATAAGGAAAGTGGCGACCGAGCAGCAGCGCGAGCAGTTCGGTCATGCCGAACCGCAGGCAGGCACCGATGGCGCCACCGACGGCAACAAATAACCAGGTTTGCATAGGAACGGACTCCGTCGTGTCAGGCTGGCATTATGCAAAAGGCGCTCGCTTGGTGATAGTGGCGAGATCAAGCCCGGGGTGGCTAGCGGCGAAAATCGACCACTTCCTCTGTCTGCAGGTGCAGCGAGGTGCTGGCCGGCCGGGTCTCGGCGATGACGCGACCATGGCGGATAGAGTAGCGCACCGGCACCTGGCGGCGCACCGCATCGAAGCCGTTCTCCGCCGGCAGGATCAGCAGGTTGGCGGGTTTGCCTACCTCAAGCCCGTAGCGCGCCTGCACGTTGAGGGTGCGCGCGCTGTGCTCACCGATCAGCTTCAGGCTGTCATTGATCTGCTCGTATCCCATTAGCTGGCAAACATGCAGCCCCATGTGCAGCACCTGCAGCATGTTGCCGGTCCCCATGGGATACCAGGGATCGAACACATCGTCGTGGCCGAAGCAGACGTTGATGCCCGCCTCCAGCATCTCCTTCACCCGGGTGACACCGCGGCGTTTGGGGTAGGTATCGAACCGCCCTTGCAGGTGGATGTTCACCAGTGGGTTGGCCACGAAGTTGATGTCGGCCATCCGCAGCAAGCGGAACAGGCGGGAGGCGTAGGCCCCGTTGTAGGAGTGCATGGCGGTGGTATGACTGGCGGTGACCCTGGCGCCCATGCCGCGCTCATAGGCCTGGGTGGCCAGGGTCTCGATGAAGCGGGACTGCTCATCGTCTATCTCGTCGCAATGCACATCGACCAGCAGCTGGTACTTGTCGGCCAGCTCGAAGATGTGATGCAGGCTCTCGACCCCGTACTCCCGGGTGAACTCGAAGTGAGGGATGGCCCCAATCACATCGGCTCCCAGCCTGAGCGCCTCTTCCAGCAACACCTTGCCGTTGGGATAGGAGAAGATCCCCTCCTGCGGGAAGGCGACTATCTGCAGCTCGACCCAGGGCTTCATCTCCTCCCGCACCTCCAGCATGGCCTTCAGGGCAATGAGATTGGGGTCGGACACATCCACGTGGGTACGGACGAACTGGATGCCGTTGGCGATCTGCCATTTCAACGTCTGGATGGCGCGCCGTTTCACATCCTCGTGGGTCAGCAGCGCCTTGCGCTCGGCCCAGCGCTCTATCCCCTCGAACAGGGTGCCGGAGATATTCCAGCTCGGCTCACCCGCGGTCTGGGTGGTATCGAGGTGAATATGGGGCTCGATAAAGGGCGCGATGGCGAGGCCCTCCTCGCCATCCAGCACCGACTCGGAGGGGAGCGGCACCGTCATGGGCTCGATGGCCAGGATCTGGCCATCCTGGCAGAGGATCTGCCACAACCCGTCTCTGCCTGCCAGACGCACCTTCTTTATCAGCATGTTTTTCTTCCCTATTTTAGGCATCTGCGGCCTTTTTCAACCCGTAACTTAGCTTGCTTCAATTTAATAGAAAAGCGTTCACATTGAATACATATGAAAACGCTACCATTGATAAACAGCCACAATAAGGGAGTAATGGGGATGAAAGCAGGATTGACCGAGATCGGAAGCGTCAGCCTGTTTCACGAGTATTTGCAGACGCTGGGTATCCGCAAACCCCCTCTGACGTCGATAGAGAGAAGTTGGGAGTACAAACGAGGGGAAAAGCTGCTGGCTGCGATCCAGATAGAAAGGTCGGGGCAGGCCCGCTTCTATCTCGATGCCAGGCAGATATCGATGAACTGAAAAACGCGAATACAAAAAAGCCTCCCGATTGGGAGGCTTTAATATTTACTGGTGCTGATACCCAGAGTCGAACTGGGGACCTCATCCTTACCAAGGATGCGCTCTACCAACTGAGCCATATCAGCACACTAACCGGTAAAGAACACACTGTGTGCGTTATCTAAATCTGTTGTC
>NZ_CAWQKG010000003.1:0-69692 GCF_963895295.1 Aeromonas sp. sia0103
CAAATTGCGGAGCGGTAGTTCAGTTGGTTAGAATACCGGCCTGTCACGCCGGGGGTCGCGGGTTCGAGTCCCGTCCGCTCCGCCAATGATTAAGAAGCCCAGTCGAAAGACTGGGCTTTTTTTCATGCCTGCAATTTGCCAAATCCCCCTCGATTTCACCTTCACACTGCCTTGCTTGGCGGCACGTTTGCCTCGACCGCCCATCAGTAGAATACGCAGAGCCAGATGGTGGGCGTCTCGGGGTGGGTCCACTCCACCCGATGTTTCTGGCGGGCGGGAATATTGATGTGATCGCCCGGCCCCAGCAGCACCAGCTGCTGTTCATCGGTTTGCGGATCGGAAAACAGCAGGCTGGCCTCACCCTGCACGATCAGCACCCATTCGTGTTCATCTTGATCGTACCACTCGCCAGGTGCGGTCTGATGCCCCAGGGAGACGATGCGCTCTATCCGCAGATGATTGGTGCTCACCAGATCCTGAAAGAGTTCGGCAGGCAGAGGGGAGGGAATATCGTTCAGCAGATTGCGAGTGTGCATGGGTCATCTCCAGTCTGGCGGAAGGGGTCCTTGCAGTATAGGAGTCTCTTTCTGGCGGATCAGTCCATTCAGGGGATGGCAATGAGTGACGACTGGCACCCTTCTTCTCGACTTTGTGGAAAAAGTCGGAGAAGTCGCTGCAATCTGGGTGAATTCTTGCTATTTTGCGCAGCCATAAAAGCAAACGATTTCCTTCACACTTTTAGGATGAGTTATGGCAACGCAAGATATGGCCGCCCAAGCAGGAAGAGGCAGCTTTTTGGATTCCTATTTTTCCATTTCCGAGCGCGGCAGCAGCGTGCGTCAGGAACTGTTGGCCGGGCTGACTACCTTCCTGGCCATGGTGTACAGCGTCATAGTGGTACCCAATATGCTGGGTGTCGCGGGCTTTGAGCAGGGGCCTGTGTTCGTCGCCACCTGTCTGATCGCCGCCTTTGGCTCCCTGCTGATGGGGCTCTGGGCCCGCCTGCCGATGGCCATCGGCTGCGCCATCTCCCTCACCGCCTTTACCGCCTTCAGCCTGGTGCTGGGGCAGGGGCTGAGCATCCCGGTTGCGCTGGGTGCCATCTTCTGGATGGGGGTGCTGTTTACCCTGATCAGCGTCACCGGTGTGCGTCAGTGGATTCTGGCCAACCTGCCATCCGGCATCGCCCACGGCACCGGCATCGGCATCGGCCTGTTCCTGCTGCTGATCGCCACCAACGGCGTCGGCATGGTGATCAAGAACGAGGGGGCCGGTCTGCCGGTGCAGCTCGGTGAGGTGACCTCCTTCCCGGTCATCATGACAGTGCTGGGGCTGGCCGCCATCTTCGGGCTGGAGCGCCGCAAGGTGCCGGGCGGCATCCTGATGGTAATAGTCGCCATCTCTGTGCTGGGTCTCTTCTTCGACCCCAAGGTGACCTGGCAGGGCTTCTTCGCCATGCCTAGCCTGACCGGCGAGAAAGGTTCCCTGGTCGGTAGCCTGGATCTGATGGGGGCACTCAACCCTGTCGTCATCCCGACCGTGCTGGCCCTGGTGATGACGGCCGTGTTCGATGCCACCGGCACCATCCGTGCCGTCGCGGGTCAGGCGGGTCTGGTCAACGAGCGTGGCCACATCATCAGTGGCGGCAAGGCCCTGACCGCCGACTCCGTCAGCAGCATGGTGGCCGGTATGGTGGGCGGTGCCCCTGCCGCCGTCTACATCGAATCGGCCGCCGGCACCGCCGCCGGTGGCAAGACCGGCCTGACCGCGACCCTGGTCGGCGTGCTGTTCCTGCTGATGATCTTCCTCTCCCCGCTGAGCTATCTGGTGCCGGCCTACGCCACCGCACCGGCGCTGATGTACGTCGGCCTGCTGATGCTGGGTAACGTCACCAAGCTGGACTTCAGCGACTCGGTCGATGCGCTGGCGGGCATGCTGTGCGCCGTCTTCATCGTGCTCACCTGCAACATAGTCACCGGCATCATGCTGGGCTTCGTGGCATTGGTGATTGGCCGCCTGTTTGCCGCCGAGTGGAAGAAGCTCAACGTCGGCACCGTCATCATCGCCCTGGCGCTGGTGACCTTCTACGCCGGTGGTTGGGCCATCTAACCTACCCAGATATCTCCAGATATAGCGAAGGGCCCTGCGGGGCCCTTTTTCATGGCTGTGAGACGGCTAACAATTTTCTCCCTGCTTGCTTCATGGGGTTTCAGAGTGAAACGCCGGGCCCGCTTTTTCTGTTTCAGATCCGAACCGAACGGGCCGTCATTTTTATCCCGCACTATCCCGTTAGACTGGCTCCATCAACCATTTGCCCACCCGTGTGGTGGCAAGCCAAGGAGTGAGCGATGAAGAAGCTGATCAATGCCGTCGATGCCGTGGTCCGTGAACAACTGATGGGGATGGCCGCCGCCCACCCCGAGCTCAAGGTCCGTATCGAACCCCACTACATCACCCGTGCCGATTCCCCCGTGCCGGGCAAGGTGGCGCTGGTGTCCGGTGGTGGCAGCGGCCATGAGCCGATGCACGGCGGCCTGGTGGGCAAGGGGATGCTGGATGGCGCCTGCCCCGGCGAGATCTTCACCTCCCCGACTCCGGATCAGATGTACGAGTGCGGTCAGGCGGTCGACGGTGGCGCCGGGGTGCTGTTCCTAGTGAAGAACTACACCGGTGACGTGCTCAACTTCGAGACTGCGGTGGAGTTGCTGCACGGCGATGGCATCCAGGTCGGCTTCTCCCTGATCGATGACGACGTGGCGGTGAAGGACAGCCTCTATACCGCCGGCCGTCGTGGCGTCGCCACCACAGTGCTGTGCGAGAAACTGGTGGGGGCCGCCGCCGAGGCTGGCTATGACCTGGCGCGCTGCGAGGCGCTGGCCCGCCGCATCAACAACCAGAGCCGTACCATAGGCGTGGCCCTGCACGCCTGTACCGTGCCTGCCGCTGGCAAACCCTCCTTCACCCTGGGGGACAACGAGATGGAGTTCGGGGTCGGTATCCACGGTGAACCCGGCATAGCGCGTCGTCCCTTCACCGATCTCGATACCCTGGTGGATGAGATGTTCAGGGAGCTGGCGGACAACAGCCCCTATGGCCGCACCCTGCGCCACTGGGACAGAGCCTCCGGCAGCTGGCAGGAGGAGCACAGCTTCATCGAGCCGCTGAATGAGGGAGACAGGGTCATAGTGCTGGTCAACAGCCTGGGGGGCACCCCCCTCTCAGAGCTGTACGGCGTCTATGGCCGACTCGCCACCCTGTGTGAGGCGGCGGGTATCCATCCGGTGCGCAACCTGATCGGCCCCTACTGCACGGCCCTCGACATGACCGGCATCTCCATCACCCTGCTCAAGGTGGATGACGAGCTGATGACCCTGTGGGATGCTCCCGTCAATACCCCCGCCCTGCGTCGCGGCTGCTAAGGAAAGTCCATGTTAAGCAAACATCAAATCGTCAACTGGCTGCTCGATTGCGAGCACATCTTCACCGAGCAGCGTGACTATCTCACCGCCCTGGATACCGACATCGGCGATGGCGACCATGGCCTCAACATGCAGCGCGGTTTCACCAAGGTGGCCGAGAAGCTGCCCGCGGTGGCGGACAAGGATATCGGCCAGGTGCTCAAAACCACCGGCATGACCCTGCTCTCCTCCGTGGGGGGCGCCAGCGGCCCGCTCTACGGCACCTTCTTCATCCGGGCGGCGGCCAGCGCCGACGCCTGCCAGAGTCTGACCCTGAGCCAGCTTGGCAAGATGCTGGCCGACGGGGTGGAGGGGATAGTCTCCCGCGGCCGTGCCGAGCCCGGCGACAAGACCATGTGCGATGCCTGGTGGCCGGCGCTGGCGGCCCTGCAGCTGGCGCAGCAGCAAGCGCTGCCGCTGGCCGAGGCGCTGGACAAGGCGGTGGTGGCCGCAGCGGCCGGTGCCGAGGCGACCATACAGATGCAGGCCCGCAAGGGGCGCGCCAGCTACCTTGGCGAGCGCAGCATAGGCCATCAGGATGCCGGGGCCACCTCGACCCTGCTGCTGCTGACCGCCCTGCGTGACAGAGCGAGGCTGTAGCATGATAGGCATAGTCGTAGTCTCCCACAGCGCCACCCTGGCGGCCGGATTGCAGGAGCTGGCAGCACAGCTGGGCAGCCCGGCGCGGCTGCTGCTGGCGGCCGGGGTCGATGACCCCGCGCACCCCATAGGCACCGACGCCATCGCCGTGATGAGTGCGATAGAACAGGCGGATGACGGCAGCGGCGTGCTGGTGTTGATGGATCTCGGCAGCGCCCTGCTGAGCGCCGAGACAGCCCTCGAGCTGTTGCCCCCCGAGCTGAGCGCCCGGGTGCGGCTCTGCCCGGCGCCGCTGGTCGAGGGTACCCTGGCCGCCGTGGTGGCGGCTGGCGCCGGTCTGGGTCTGGATGAGGTGGCGGCCGAGGCGCTCGGGGCATTGGGCCCCAAGCAGGCCATGCTGCCCGCCAAAGAGGCTTCGGCAGTGATCGAGGCGGCACCGCTGGCCGATGAGGGTTGGCTGCGTTGCGAGGTGGTGGTCGACAACCCCCATGGCCTGCATGTGCGCCCGGCCGCCCGTCTGGTGGCGGCCCTCAAGCCCTTCGCCGCCGAGTTGCGCCTCCTGCGCGGCGACAAGGAGGTCAATCCCCGCAGTCTGACCCGGCTGGCCATGCTCAACGTACGCCAGGGGGACAGGCTCAGCCTGCTGGCGCGGGGGGAGGATGCCGACGCCGCCCTTGCCTGCTTCCGGCAACTGGCCGACGAGCGCTTCGGCGACTGACTCTCACCGCCTATCCTCTTGCTCAGGCCCCGCCACCGCGGGGCCTTTTTTTGCTCTCTCTGCCGGTTGTTACCGGGCCGAATCGCGACCCGAGCCGCCGTCAGCCGTGATAGTCGGCGGGATCCAGGCCGATGAGCTTGAGCCGCCGCCAGAGGGTGGTGCGGCCGATGCCCAGCTGCTGCGCCATCAGGCTGACCTGGCCCTTGCAGGCGTGGGCGCAGCGCAGGATGGCCTGGCGCTCCAGCTCTGCCAGGGTGAGTCGCGGCTGTCCCACCACCTCGTCTTCCTGTTGCTGATAGCCGTGACGGATGGCCGCCGGCAGCGCCTCCGGCGGGATAGGCCCGCCGCTGCCGTGGAGCTGGGCGTGCTCGACGGCACTGCGCAGCTCCCCCAGGTTGCCGGGCCAGGGGTAGGCCAGCAGGCAGTCGAGGGCCGCCGGGCTGAACTGGCGGACGGGCTCGCTCCCCTGCGCCGCCAGCTGCTGGCGGATGAGGGCGGGCAAGTCGGCCCCGCGCTCGCGCAGGCTCGGCAGCCACAGCTCGCACCCTTGCAGGGCGTAGAGCAGCTGGCGACCGAAGAGCCCCTCCTGCACTCGTTGCTCCAGCGCTGCGCTACTGGTGGCGATGATCCGCACCTTGAGCGGCAGGATACGGGCCGAGTCGAAGCGCTGGATGCGGCCGGTCTTGAGCAGTTGCAGCAGGGCCGCCTGCATGGGGGCGGGCAGATACTCCACCTGCTCCAGCACCAGGGTGCCACCGTGGGCCAGCTCGAACTTGCCGGCCCGCTCCTGCCCCGCCTCATCGGAGCCCATCAGCTCCAGCGCCATCCGCTCGCTCGGCAGCGCCTGGCAGTTGAGGCTGATGAGGGGCCCGGCGGCCCGCTCGCTGCCAAAGTGGATGGCCTCCGCCAGCTGCGCCTTGCCCACCTCTTCTTCCCCGCGCAGCAGCATGGGCCCCTGACTGCGGGCCGCCTGGCGGGCGTGGCGCAGCAGCTTGCGCATGGCGCTCGACTCCCCCACCAGGGCCGAGAGCTCGGGCACCGTCTGGCGCAGCTGGTTGATGGCGCGTAGCCTGTCGATGGGATGGAACAGGGCGATAAAGCTGACCCCGTCGGGCCCGGGCAGCGGCTTGAGGCTTATCAGCGCACTGATGAACTCCCCTGTCTGCTCGCCTAGCCGCTCCAGAGTCACCTCCACGTGGCTGAGCGGGGTCTGGCCCTGGATGGCGAGCAGCAGGCGCTGGGGCAGCAGCAGGTGCCGCTCCAGCGGCTGGCCGAGGCAGAGATCCGGATCTAGCCGCAGTCGCCGGGCCGCCAGCGCGTTGAGGTAGCGCAGCTTGCCTTGCGGATCCCAGGCCAGCACACCGTCGTCCATGCCATCGAGCAGGGCGTAGAGTTCGCTCAGGTGGTGCTGGGACTCCTGCATCAGGCGCTCCATCTGCAGCAGATGAGCCAGCTCGCGACCGGCGCTGACGGTGAGCGCCAGATCCCCCTGGGTCGCCGCGTCCACCTTGCAGACCAGGGCTATGATGGCGACCTGGCGGCCGTTGCTGTTGTAGACCGGGCTGGCGCAGCAGTGCCAGGGATGCAGGGTCTGGTTGAAGTGTTGGGGGCCGCTGACGCACAGCGGCACCCCCTCCAGCGCCGCCAGATTGATGGCATTGGTGCCGATGCGCCCCTCGCTGAAGAAGGCGCCGAGACCAAAGCCCAGCGCCTCGAGTTCCGCAAGCGTCTCGCCGTGGCCGGTGCGGGCCAGCAGGCAGCCGCTCTCGTCGGTGAGCAGCAGGGCGCAGGGGCGCCCCTCCATGAATTCGTAGAGATCCTCCATCGCCATCTCGCCTGTGGTGAGCAGATCCCGCTTGCGTTGGCGCAGGCTGTGCAGGGTCTGCCCCTTGGCGCTGTGGGGCGGGTGCCAGAGGTGGCTGCTGGTCTGATGGGCGCAGCGCAGCCAGGAGGCCTGCAGATACTCAGGCCAGGGCTGCAGTGGCTGGGGGTCGGATGACAGGGTCACATCGATATCCGGCAAGGTAGAAGCCGTCCATTTAACCACGCCGCCCTCGCCGATTCAGTGATGCGCTTCAGAGCCTCGCAACCTCGGCTTCCCCGATGAGGGCCGCGGCCTTGGCAAACTGCTGACTCAGCCAGTGGCAGAGGGTGCGGCACTGGGGCGTCTGCTCGCTCTCCTGATGCACCAGCATGCTCCATTGGGGCCCTTTTACCCTATAGGACGAGAGCGGCAACAGCAGCCCCTGTTGCCTGGCCAGCTGGGAGAGCCGCTCGCTCACCAGCGCCACACCGAGCCCGGCACTGGCGGCATCCAGCAGCAGGCCGGGATCGGAGAAATTGAGCACCCTGGGTGCGCAACTGCAGATCCTCACCTCCCTTCAGGGTCCAGTGGTGCCAGTCCATCTCCCGCTCCCCGTGCAAGGTGGTGCGCTCCGCGGCCGGTTGTGCCAGCACCGCCGGGGTCGCCACCGGCAGCAGCCTGTCCTCCAGCAGCAGCTGATGGCGACACTCGGCCTGGGGTACCAGATCGCTGCGCAACGCCAGATCCATGGTGAATGCCACCATGACCGGCAACCCGGATATCTATCTGGATGAGGCCAGCTATGAGCGACTCATTCCAGGCCAGGATATTGCACAATCCCGGATGCGTGCCCGCATGCGAGCCTGGACTCGTTTCAAGAGCAGCCTCTGAATCTGAAGGAATAAAGAGATGTCATCCCGACGCCAAGTATTGAAACAGCTGGCCGCCCCCGCTGGGTGGGCGGGACAACCGCTTCAGCCGCAGCCGGGACTTTGCCGCCGGCTACATCAACTACCTGCCGATCAACGGGGCCGTCATAGTGCCGGAGTTCGGCGACGAGGCGGCCGACCGCCATTGCCAGGATCTGCTGGCTCGCCTCTACCCGGGCCGCAAGATAGCGCAGGTCAACATAGATCCGGTGGCCGCAGGGGGCGGCGGCATTCACTGCATCACATTGCATCAGCTGGCCTGAAGGCGGCCCCGACGGTTGCAGGGGGCCAGCAGGGTTTCGTGCAACCCCAAGTCCTCGCCCCTAGGCTTCAGATCCCCGTCATGCCCAGCTCATCGAGCTGTACATGGGCGGGTTGGCGCAGGGTATAGAGCACGGCCCCTGCCAGGTCCTCGACCTGCAGCCAGCCGGGCTTGCGCTCGCTGGGGCAGGCCGGTGGCGGCACCTGCACCAGGCCGGGGCAGAGGCTGTGCACCCGGATGCCCTGCTGCTGGACCTCTTCCCGCAGCGCCTTGGCAAACCCCAGGACGGCAAACTTGGCGGCGCAATAGACGTTGGCCCTGGCATAGCCGTGCTTGGCGGCCTGGGAGGCGATGTTGATGATGGTGCCGTGCTGGTGGGCCAGCATGTCCGGCA
Organism: Aeromonas sp. sia0103; assembly: GCF_963895295.1. Lineage (NCBI taxonomy): Bacteria > Pseudomonadati > Pseudomonadota > Gammaproteobacteria > Aeromonadales > Aeromonadaceae > Aeromonas > Aeromonas sp. sia0103. The sequence continues at coordinate 8,166 of NZ_CAWQKG010000003.1, forward strand.
GGCAGGCCTGGGTCAGCAGGAAGGTGCCCTTGGCGCAGGTGTTCATCACCCTGTCCCATTCCGACTCCGGCAGATCCTGCACCAGATAGTCGCTGCCGACCCCGCTGTTGTTGATGAGCAGGTCGATGGGGCCGAGTCGTGCCCTGGCCTCGGCATGGCGGGCCCGCACCTGGGCGCTGTCGCAGAGATCCAGCGCCAGGGGCAGGACTCTCACCCCATGCCGCGCGCTGAGCCTTGCCGCTTCCTGCTCCAGCAGGGCCTGGCGACGGGAGACCAGTATCAGTTCGACCCCCTGAGCGGCCAGTGCCTCGGCGATGGCCAGCCCTATGCCGCTCGCGCCACCGCTGATCAGGGCGCGTTTTGCTCTCAGTTCGTTCATGTCGTGTTCCTCCAGGATGAGCAGGCATTGTGGCGGGAGGCACGGGTGGAGGGTAGGGGACAAAGGGTGGTGGCTCGAACCCTGGTTCGGATTTTGGCGAGCCGATTCGAACTTTGGTTCTATGGGGTCATGAGGCCGGCGAGCGCACTCGGTTCTTTGCTTAAAAAAACACGCCGCCCAGGGGGCGGCGTCTTCATGCAGGGGTCAGTCCGCCCTGGGTGGCACGGGCGCCTCTATGGCGACGGGCTGATCCTCTTCCTTGATCCAGGCATCCAGCAGGGTGTAGGCCACCGCCAGCACCACCGGGCCGATGAACAGGCCTATGATGCCCATGGCCAGCAGGCCGCCGATGACGCCGACCAGGATCAGGATGAGCGGCAGATCGGCCCCGCGCTTGATGAGGAAGGGGCGCAGGAAGTTGTCCATGGTGCCCGCCAGCAGTGACCAGACCAGCAGGAAGGTGCCCCAGGTGGTATCGCCGCTCCAGAAGAGGTAGCCGACGCTGGCCAGCAGCACCGGGAAGGGGCCGATCTGGGCCACGATCAGCAGGAACATCAGCACCACCAGGATCATGGTGTAGGGGATGCCGGCAATCAGCAGTCCCAGGCCGGCCACCGACGATTGCACCAGGGCGGTCACCACCACCCCCATGGCGACGGCCCGGATGGCTTGGGAGGCGAGGACGACGGCGTTGTCGCCACGCGGGCCCGCCAGCCGATGGGCGAAGCGGCGAATGCCGTCGGCGGCCTTCTCCCCCGAGTGGTAGAGCAGGCCACAGATGGCCACCGTCAGCAGGAAGTGGACCAGCAACAGGCCGAGATTGCCCGCCTGGGAGGCGAGCCAGCGCGCGGTCTGGCCGAAATAGGGGGTCAGCTTGGTGAACAGCACCTGACCGCCGCTCGCCAGGATCTGCTGCCAGAACTCATACAGCTTGCCGCCGACCAGCGGGAACTGTTGCAACCAGAGCAGCGCGGGGGGCGGGGAATGGCTGATGCGGGTGCCCAGCTCGATCAGCATGGGGGCCTTCTCCGCCACATTGGCCAGCGCCATGAACAGTGGGATGACGAACATCAGCAGCAGGATGCAGCTCATCAGCAGGGCGGCCAGGGCGCGCTTGCCCCACAGCAGCCGCTGCGCCATCTGCATCAGCGGCCAGGTGGCGATGGTGATCATGGTGGCCCACACCAGGGCGGGCAGGAAGGGGCGCAGCACCATGAAGCACGAGATGATGAGCAGGCTGAGAAACAGCAGGCCCAGGGTGATCTTGGCCAAATCCACTTTTTTCATATGTATTGCTTTCCCTTTAACGAGGGGTTGGGCCCCGGCGAGCGGAGCCAGTATTCATGACAGTCAGCAGCCACCAGAGGCCGGCGCTCAGCCAGAGCCCCAGGCAGCCATAGAGTAACCCTTGTCCGGCCAGGATCAGCAGGGAGCTGCTGGTGAGCATTGGCATGGCGAGCAGGCCCCCGCCGATGAGGAGCCCCCCCGTCAGGGCCAGCAGCATGCAGCCGATGGCGGGAACCGGGTTTCGTTCGAGTGGTAGCAGATTACCCGATACCAGCCCCAGCGTGAACATGGCGAGTCCGGCCAGGGCGCTGGACTGGGTCAGCCAGCCCGCCAGCAGGCTGATCAGGATCAGCAGGCCCCAGCAGGCATGCCGCCTCGCCAGCGCCGCCAGCGGCGAGCGCAGGGCCAGCAGCAGGGCGCCGAGGCCAAGGCCGGCCACCACATCCGAGAGGAAGTGCACCCCGAGCCAGATGCGGGCCAGCCCCGCCAGCGCGGCCAGCAGCAGGGCCAGCGCCATGCCATGCCAGGCCTTGAGGGATGGCAGCGCGCTCAGCACCAGACCCCAGAACAGCAGGGTCGAGGCGGCGTGACCACTGGGCATGCCGAAGCCCTGGGCGCTGCGTTGGCCCAGATCGGGTTGCAGATGGAAGGGCCTGGGCCAGCCGATCCCCTCCTTGAGCAGCTGCACCAGCAGGGTGAGCAGCACCATGGCGAACAGCAGCCGGTAGAGCCGCGGCCAGCCCAGCAGCGGCAGCAACAGGCAGAGCAGCGCCAGCTGGACGGGGGCGGCCCCGAGCAGATTGCTGGCCTCAAGCCAGAGCGCGTCCGGCCCCAGCCACCGCTGCAGGCGCTGGATCAGCGGCAGCTCGGCCCTGTGCAGGGCGCTCCCCCCGGCGCTGAAGTCGGGCAACCACTGCACCTGGCTATCGGCCACCTGCGCCAGCCTGGGGACTAGCCAGTCGAGTTGCGTCGGGAAGCGACGCTGGTCATGGGGGAGTGAGGCCGGCTCGATCAGCCTGGCGTTGAGGATCTCGCCGCCGAGGTTGGGGGCCCGCAGCAGGGAGACAAAAGCCGATCCGTGCTGGGCCTGGATGGGAGTCAGTGTCTGGCAGGCGAACAGCATGGCCCGTTGCCACTGCCCCAGCTCCCCGGTGATCCGGCCGCGCAGCCCCGTCTCCTCGAACAGCTCCCGCAGGGCCGCCTGGGCCGGGGTCTCGCCCGCATCTATATAGCCTCCGCTCAGGCTGTAGCGATCGGAGATCCTGTCCTGCACCAGCAGCAGCGCCTGTTGATGCTTGATCACGCAGGCGGCGGCGCTGGGGGCGGCCTGGGCGCCGAACAGCGGGAAGAGCAACAGGAGCAGCAAACAGCAGGTTCGGATCATGGCGGCCGACGGGTGGGGATGAATGGCGGTAAGCCTCACAGAAATCAGATACTTGGGCAATGATTTCCTGCCATATATGGCCTGGTTTGAACCCGCTCCGGGCGGACAAGGATTGCCGTGCGCCGAGGCAGTCCCTAGTATTGGCAGCTATTGTTCTTTTCATTCAACACTTCTTGGGGCCTTCCATGAGACAGATTGGTTTTTTCTTAGGGGTAGCCATCGGCGTCATTCTGATACTGTTCGGTAGCATCGTCATCTTCCAGGCCCTGCCCGCCGCCCTGGACGTGCTGGAGATGCCGAGCCGCATCCCGTTCGTGCGCGAGGTCTACACCTGGCTGATGACCAGTGCCAACGGCCTCACCAGTCAACTGGAGCAGAACTTCCTGGAAGCGTTCCAGACGGTGCTCAAGCTGATACTGCTCATCACCTTCATGTGGGTCTGCGTCAAGCTGGTCAACATGGGGGTGTTGATCATCCGGGCCGGGGTCGACCTTATCCGCACCGCCATCGAGCACAGTGAAGACAAGGTGGTCAAGCCCACCGAGCAGGATCGCCATCTCCCCTGATCCGCCGAGGCAGTGCAGACAAGCAACAGGCCACCCTAGGGTGGCCTGTTGGCATTGTGGGGCTGGTGTGCCGTGGGTGCTCAGTTGAGCAGCTTCTCCAGCTCGGCTTCGGCATCGGCCCTGGCCTGCTCGCTCTGCTGCTGCGTCCCCTTGTCAGCCTGCGGCGCGCTGGCGGCACCGGCCGCTGGCTTGGCAGCCCCGGTCAAGGCCTTGCTGGCCTGCTGCTGCGTGGTGGTAGCGGCACTGACCGCCGGCTTGGCGGAATCGGTCACGGCCTGATTGGCCTGTTGCAGGGGGCTGGTGGCACTCTTGCTGGCCTGCTGCTGCACCGTAGCGGTCGCGCCACTCACCGCCTGGGTGGCGGTATCGGTCAGGGCCTTGCTGGCTTGTTGCTGCACCGCATTGGTGGTGCCGCTCATTGCCTGCCTGGCGGAATCGGTCACGGCCTGATTGGCCTGTTGCAGGGGGCTGGTGGCACTCTTGCTGACTTGCTGCTGCACAGTACCGGTGGCGCTGCTCACCGCCTGGGTGGTGGCGTCGGTCAGGGCCTTGTTGGCCTGTTGCTGCACCGCGTTGGTGGCACCGCCGACCGCCTGCTTGGCGGAGTTCGTCACGGCCTGGGTGGCACTCTGTTGCATGGCGCCCACCACATTGCCCAGCAGGGAACCGCTCGAACCGGTCAGCACCTTGCCGACGTCACCGAGGGCGGTGGCCTGGCTCTGCCATCCCTGCATCGCACTGGGCCAGCTCGGGGTCGCCGCGGTCAGGTTTTCACCGAACACCTGGGTCGCGCCATCGCTCTTCTGCAGCATGACGGAGAGCTGGTTGGTATCGGCGTTCCACACCATGCCAGCCTGCTTGGCGATATCCGGCACCGGGGCGTAGCGGGAGACGACGTAGAACAGCGGACCCTCCTGCTGCAACTCGTTGGCCGTCTTGAGCAGTTGCATGGTGTTGTCGTAATTCGGCCCCAGCATGGCGGTCATCCTGTCCTTGATCAGCGGCTGCTCGAACAGGTTGACTTCGTTCGGATCGAAACCGACCAGCGGCTTGAGCAGCGCCCACATCAACTGGCTGGTGGGGCTCATCAGCAGCAGGGGGGCAACGCAGGCGGACAACATCAGACTCAGGCAGGTAGCCTGCAGCAACGGCATGATACGCATTGACAACATATCCAAGTAATTATTTGATTAATAAGGGTATATATTGCCATATCCCGACAATATCACCTGAACTGGAGCGCCGCTTCCTGGCGGGATGCGGCGGTCGCTGGCAGGCTACCATATTGCCCCCGGAATGCCAGATGAGCCGATATTTATTGGTCAAGTCGGCGACAATGATGGTCGCTTTAGTGGATCTCCCCCTCGTCGTCACAGGTTTCATCTCATGCTCAGAACCGCGTTTTATCTGTTTGCCCTGACGGGTCTCACCCCCGTGCTCGCCGCCCCGGCCGCCAACTCCCTCAGCCATGGGGTGGGGGCGGAGCTGGTGCTGCCGCTTGGCGCCTTGCCGGAGCGGGTCTGCTGGTATCAGGATCAGAAATACTCCCTCGGTGCCCGCATCCAGCAGGGCGACGGCTGGCTGGAGTGCGGCCCGCAAAACGCGCAGGAGAGCAACGGCCCCCTGGCCTGGCGCGAGCCTGTGGTGCGTCTGCCCGCCGCCGAAGGGGCCGCCAATAGAGAGACGATCAGCGTGGGCCAGTGAGGCTTTTCTTGATCCAGCTACAGACATGGAAGTGATCTCTGTCGCATAATGCGGCTCTTTCTTCTCTTGGCTGGGACCTAAGAAATGGCTCGTCGCTCTTCCAATATGCAACGTCGTCGCAGTAGTTGGTGGTACAAACGCCTGTTGGTACGGGAACGGGCAGAGCGCGAAGCGCGTTCCGTTCGGGATTGAAACAGCATCGGTAAGCGGAGCCCCAGGGCTCCGTTTTTTATTCCTCAGACCGGGCGTCGCTCTTCCTCCCTTTATCCAATCCAACGTCGTCGCAGTAGTTTGTGGTACCAGCGCCTGTTGGGTCGGGAACGGGCAGAGCGCGAAGGCGCTGCGTTCGGGATTGAAACAGCATCGGTAAACGGAGCCTCAGGGCTCCGTTTTTTATTCATCAGGCGCAGCAGGCAAGTCTGGGCTGCGCGCCAAGATAAAAAATAAGTGCATAAAAAGGGGGGGCCTGATGGCCCCCCCTTTTATATTGCATGCCGGCGGCCTAACGCTGCAAGGCGGCCAGCGCCAGCTCGACCCGCTTGGCGTATTCCGGATCGGCCTGCTCCAGGTGCCTGAGCTGGACCGCGACTATGGCGTCATCCTCCACCTGGATGAGGGAGCGGGCCAGGTTGGCGGCGAGGCGCGAGCGTTGCCCCTCGTCCATGAGGCGGAACAGCTGGCCCGGCTGGCTGTAGTAATCGCTGTCGTAGTCGCGGAAGTCGTAGTGCAGGGCGGCCCCTTCCAGGCTCAGTGCCGGCTCGTGCTGCTCGCTCGGCTGCTGGGTACCGAAGCGGTTCGGCTGGTAGTTCGGGCTGGCGCCGCCGTTGCCGTCGCTGCGCATGGCGCCATCGCGATGGGCGCCGCTGAACGGGCAGCGGGGGGCGTTGACCGGCAGCAGGCCGTGGTTGACCCCGAGGCGGTAGCGCTGGGTATCGCCATAGGAGAACAGCCGACCCTGCAGCATGCGATCCGGCGAGAAGCCGATGCCGGGCACCACGTTGGCCGGGGTGAAGGCCGCCTGCTCCACGTGGGCGAAGTAGTTGTCCGGGTTCTGGTTCAGCTCCAGCACCCCGACCGGGATCAGCGGGTAGTCACCGTGAGGCCACACCTTGGTGAGATCGAAGGGGTGGATGTGGTAGCTGTGGGCCTCCGCCTCCGGCATCACCTGCACATAGACCTTCCAGCGCGGGAAGTCGCCCCGCTCGATGGCGTTGTAGAGATCCGCCTGGCTGCTCTCCCTATCCTGACCGACCACGGCGGCGGCCTCTTCATCCGTGTAGAAGCTGTGACCCTGCTCGCTCTTGAAGTGGAACTTGACCCAGGAGCGCTCGTTGGCGTCGTTGATGAAGCTGAAGGTGTGGCTGCCGTAGCCGTTCATCTCCCGCAGGCTCTTGGGGATGCCGCGATCGCTGAACAAGATGGTGACCTGGTGCAGGGATTCAGGGTGACGGGACCAGAAATCCCAGGCGGCGGTGGCGCTGCGCAGGTTGGTGCGCGGATCCCGCTTCTGGGTGTGGATGAAGTCCGGGAACTTGAGCGGGTCGCGGATGAAGAACACAGGGGTGTTGTTGCCCACCAGATCCCAGTTGCCCTGCTCGGTGTAAAACTTCAAGGCGAAGCCGCGCACGTCGCGCTCGGCATCGGCGGCGCCCTTCTCCCCGGCCACGGTGGAGAAGCGCAGGAACACCGGGGTCTGCTTGCCGACGCTGTTGAACAGGTCGGCCTTGCTGAACCGGCTGATGTCGTGGGTCAGGGTAAAGGTGCCGTAGGCGCCGGAGCCCTTGGCGTGAACCACTCGCTCCGGGATCCGCTCCCGATCGAAATGCGCCAGCTTCTCCATCAACCAGATGTCTTGCATCAGCACAGGGCCACGGGGGCCGGCGGTGAGGCTGTTGTTGTTGTCGACGACGGGGGCGCCATTGGCGCTATGCAGGCTCTTGTCAGTCATGGGGCATCTCCTTGTGATGATGGAGGCACGATACGGCAAGGGGCGCGAGCGGGGCCAATCGGTCAGCTCTAAGTGTTTGATAGGTAGCCCTAATGGAGTTGGCTACGGACACAAAGGGCGCTATTTTGGACGGACGTTCATGGATCAGGGAGGAGAGGGGATGATTGATATCAGGATTCGTCAGGCGGAGGCCGGGGATGCCCAGGGGCTGCGGGATCTCTATGCCATGCCAAAGGCTCAGGCAGGCACCCTGCAGATTCCCTATCCGACCCTGGCCATGTGGCAGCAACGGCTGGCGGAGCGTAGCGGCTACGGCTTGGTGGCCATAGTGGATGAGCTGCTGGTCGGCGATCTGGGGCTCTGGCTCGAGCCGAATCCACGTCGTCGCCATGTGGCTGGCATCGGCATGGGGGTCCGGGATGACTGTGCCGGCCGTGGCGTGGGCTCGGCCCTGCTGGGGGCGGCGGTGGATCTGGCGGATAACTGGCTCAACCTGCAGCGGCTCGAGCTGACGGTCTACAGCGACAACGCCCCCGCCATCGCGCTCTATCGCAAGTTCGGCTTCGAGCAGGAGGGCTGCGCGCCCGCCTATGCGTTCCGGCAGGGGCGCTTCGTGGATGCGCTCCATATGGGGAGAGTACGTGTAGCATGATCGACTATCGTGCCCGCCTGCGGCCCGCTATCCGGGCGCTGGAGCAGGATCCCGAGCTGAGCCTGACCGAGGTGGCGGCCCTGGCCTGCCTCTCCTGCTACCACTTTCACCGGATCTTCACCGCCGTCACCGGCGAGTCCCCCGGCGAGATGCAGCGCCGGCTGCGGCTGGAGCGGGCCGCGGTGGCGCTGCGTTACGGCCTGGCGCCGGTGACCAGCGTGGCCCTGGCGGCAGGCTTCGCCAGCTCCCAGGCCTTCGCCAAGGCCTTTCGCAAGCAGTTTGCCATGACCCCGGGTGAGGTGCGCAGCCACCCGGAGCGGCTGCCAAACAGCAAGGCTGGACACCTGGAGAGCAAGTATGGACACGCATCCGAGCCGGCCGCCGGTCATGATGAGGGGGTGTCAAACGAGAGGAGTTTCAGGATGAAAACCGAACAGATGAGTGGCCGCACCCTGGCCTATATTCGCGTCACCGGCCCCTATGGTGAGGGCTATGGCCCCGTCTGCCAGCGGCTCTATCAGTGGGCGGCGGCGCGCGGGCTGGCGGAGGCGGAGTGGATCTTCATCTACCACGACAACCCCGAGGTGACGGCGCCGGCCCTGTGCCGCACCGACATAGGGGTGACGGTGCCGGCGGGCACATCGACCCAGGGGGAGGTGGAGAGCCAGCTCATCCCCGCCGGCCGCTATGCCCAGTCCCGCTATCTCATCACGGATCGCAGCCAGTACGGCGTGCTGTGGCAGGAGCATATCGGCGAGGTGGTGGCCGCCGGGCTGGAGTTCAGCGACGGCCCCTGCTTCGAGCTCTATCACAGCATGAGTGACGATCCCCTGCGCGACGACGTCAGCTTCTGCTCCAGCGTCAGAGGCTAGGCCGCTCCCGACAGCAACGAGGCGCCCACGGGCGCCTCGTTGCATTCAGGACTGGCTGGGCACCTTGTCCCGGCGGGATTTCCACCACCAGCGCAGCCGGATCTTGTAGATGAGCATGCCCGCCAGCATCAGGTTGCAACCGGCCGATGATGACGCGCTCGTCAAGACTGGCTGGGCACCTTGTCCCGACGGGATTTCCACCACCAGCGCAGCCGGATCTGGGAGATGAGCATACCCGCCAGCATCAGGCTGCAACCGACGACGGCTCGCTCGTCCAGGGTCTCGCCGAGCAGCAGCACGCCCCCTATGGCGGCGAACACCGTCTCCAGGCTGAGGATGATGGCGGCGTGGGCCGGATGGGCGCCGCGCTGGCCAACCACCTGCAGGGTGTAGCCGATCCCGACCGACACCAGGCCGGCGTAGAGCAGCGCCTGCCAGCCCGCCACGGCGCCCGTCAGGGTCGGCGTCTCTATGACAAACGCCGTGCCAAGGCTGAGCAGGCCGCACACCACAAACTGCACCCCGGCGAGGCGGATAGGCGCGACCCGGTTCGAGTAGTGATCCAGCACCAGCAGATGGATGGCCCAGAACAGGGCGCCGGCGACCTGCAACAGATCCCCGTAACCCATGCTGAAGTCTTCGGTCACGCTGAGGTAGTAGAGCCCGGCCATGGCAATGAGGGCGCCGACCCAGGTGTTGGTCCCGGTCTTGTGGCGCAGGGCCAGGCCGATGACGGGCACCAGTATGATGTAGAGGCCGGTGATGAAGCCCGCCTTGGCGGCCGTGGTGTAGAGCAGTCCCACCTGCTGCAGGGAGGCGGCACTGAACAACACTGTGCCGGCGAGCAGGCCGCCGGTCAGCAGCAACCGGTGATCGCCGGACGGTTGCCCGGGTTGCGGCCGAGGCTGGCGCGATTTGAGCCACCACAGCAGCGGCAGCAGGGAGGCGGCGCCGAGCAGGAAGCGCAGGCCGTTGAAGGTGAAAGGCCCCATGTGATCCATCCCCAGGCGCTGGGCGACGAAGCCCAGTCCCCAGATGGCGGCGGCCATCAATAACATCATGTTCGAACGCATACGGATTCATCCCTGAGCAGGCGGTAGAAGAGGCACTCCTGAGCCCCCTTGCCACGATACCCTCGTGCGGGGGACTTTGTCGCCAGCGATTTGCATCTTTGGATCGAGGGGGAGGAGGTCAATCGCGGCACCATGGCGATGCAGGATCCCGATAGTGCTCAGCCATTGGCAATCCTGGCCAGCAAGGGCAACAGGGCGAGCAGCAGAACGGTGTGCAGGATCCAGAGTGTTCTCCGCTATTGGCGATCCTGGCCAGTAAGGGCAACAGGGCGAGCGGTAGCAGAATGGTGCGCAGGAGCCAGATCAGCCTGCAACGCTTCAGCCATTGGCAATCCTGGCCAGCAAGGGCAGCAGGGCGAGCAGCAGCAGGTTGCCGCGCAGGATCCAGATCACCCAGAACTGCTGCTGGATGGAGACCAGGGGCGGGCGCCCCTGGCGCAGGGAGCGGCGCCAGTGATGGAACAGCCGGCTCGGATAGCCGAAGCTGATGGCCATGCCGAAGAACAGCAGCAGCTTGGTGCGATAGCCGGGGTTGGCGAGCAGGGTGGCCGGCGCCACCGGGTGGGCGAGCAGCAGCAAGACGCCGGTGATGAAGATGAGCAACAGCGCCACCGCCGCCAGGCTGTCTGCCAGCAGCAGCTTGCGGACCTGATCGATGGACATGCCGCGCCGGAACAGGAAATAGACCGAGGTCACGGCCCCGGTCAGGGTGATCACGGCGCAATAGTGCAGCGCCATCAACAGATCCGGGTTCAACATCTGAGCGAGTTCCCTCTCGTCGACCTCATCACAAGCTTCCTTTTGGACGCCATCAGGCGGGGCTGATATTCTGACACTACATCACATCTTACGGTAGCCGGGGGCCTGGATTGGCCAAGCGCGACAAGCGGGTTGTTACCACGCAAAACTGGTCCCTGGTTGCTCGCATGCGACTGGGGCTGGTATTGCTGTTTCTGCCGGTGCTGATGCTGGGCAGTATCTACTACCTGCACATGGAACGCAGCCTGCAAAGCGAGTTGCAGCAGCGCCTGCTCACCACCAATCAGCAGTTGCAGCACACCTTCATCGAGCCCTATCTCAACGAGCTTGAACGCCAGTTTATCCTGATTTACGACCGGGTGAAGGTCGAGGACTTCAGCGGCCCTGTCTTGCTGAACCCGGAACATTATCTGCGGGAGTGGGCGCTCTACAAGGGCGTCATCGCCGATCTCAGCTATGCCTATGTGGGCACAGCTCAGGGCAACATGCTGATCTACCCCGCGCCTGAAGTACCCGCCGAGTACGATCCCAGGTCCCGCCCCTGGTACCAGCTGGCCAGCCAGCATGTGGGCCAGATGGTGTGGACCGAACCCTATCAGGGCTATGGCGACTATCAGAACATACTGATGGTCTCCCTGGCGCGGGCGCTGGTGGACAAGCAGGGCAGGGTGCAGGGCGTGCTGGCCATCGATGCCGTGCTGGCCCCCTTCTCGGCCCAGCTGAATCGCCAGCCGGGCTCGGGTTATCAGATGATCATCAACTCGTCCGGCAAGGTGCTGGCGGGGCCGGATCCCGATCGGCTGCTCAAGTCCATGCCCTCTCCCCAGTGGCGCGCCCAGTTCAGCCAGAATGAGGGCATCTTCCTGGATGCCGAGTCCCGGCAGTACGTGGCCTACCGTCGTCTGCCCCGCTGGAACTGGGTGCTGATCAGCGTCCAGCCCGCGGCCAGCGTGCAGGCCGTGGTGACGAGCGCCTCCCTCAACGTGCTGGGGGTGGTGGTGCTGGCCAGCGTGCTCTATGTGCTGCTGGCCCTGCTCTGGGCCCGCAACTTCAGACGCATGCTCGACGAGATCTCGACCATGATCCGGGCCAGCCGCCTGCGCCCCGACGATGTGCCTCAGGGGGGGATGCGCGAGCTCAGCCGGGTCTATGCCGAGCTGGCCGAGGTGAGCAAGGATTATCATGAGGTGCGCCAGCAGGCCAACATGGACAAGCTGACCGGCCTCTACAACCGGCGCTTCTTCGATGAGCGGCTGCAGCACCTGCTGCTCGAGCAGCAGCCCTTCTGCCTGGCCATGCTGGATCTCGACAACTTCAAGCGGGTCAACGATACCTACGGCCACCACACCGGGGACGTGGTGCTCAAGCGGGTGGCCGCGCTCGGCAACCAGCTGCTGGGGGATCATGGCTGGGTCTGCCGCTACGGCGGCGAGGAGCTGATGGTGCTGCTGGTCAAGTCGGATGTGCACTTCTGCCTGATGCTGCTTGAGCAGTTCCGGCTCGGGGTGACCTCGTTGGACTGGCGCGAACCCGGCCTCAGGCTGACCTTCAGCGGCGGGCTGGTGGCCAGTGCGTCCGGTCTGGATGCCAAGGGCCTGCTGGAGATCGTCGATGCCGAGGTGTATCGCGCCAAGCGGGATGGCAAGAACCGCATCTACCTCGGCCAGCCGCCCGGGCCGGCCGAGGACGTCTCGCCCCAGGGGAGCCTGCTGAGCAACGAAGAGACCTGAGGGTCTCTTCTGTTTTCAGGCCGCCAGCCGCCAGCTCAGGGTCGGCCAGCTCAGCGCCTCGGCGACCTGGCGCAGGCTGGGGGCGGGGTTGACCGCATGGGGATGGGCCACCGCCCGCAGCAGCGGCAGATCGTTGTGGGAGTCGCTGTAGCCGTGGCTCTCCTGCCAGAGTCCGGCCTGGCCGGCGAACAGCTGCTCGATGCGGGCCACCTTGCCCTCTCTAAAGCTCAGGGTGCCTCTGGTCTGGCCGGTCAGCATGCCCTGCTGCTCCTCCAGCAGGATGGCGACGCAGTGATCCATCCCCAGCATGCGGGCCATGGGCGCCACCAGATGCTCGCCGGAGGCGGAGATCAGCACCAGCTCGTCACCGCGCTTCCGATGCCACTCGATGCGGGCCAGCCCCTCCTGATAGATCCGTTCCCGCAGCACCCGCTCGGCGAAGTGCTGACACTGCTGATCCAGCCAGTGGCGGGACTTGCCCACCAGGGGCTGCAGGGTGAAGGCCATGTACTGGTGCATGTCCATCTTGCCCTGATGGTAGAGGGACATCATGGCCTGCTCCTCGGCGACCATGGCTGCCGGGGCCAGCTCCTGCGCCACCATGTGCTCCAGCCAGAGGCTGGCGGAATCCCCGGCAATCAGGGTCTCGTCCAAATCAAAGAGTGCCAGTGCCATATCGGCTCCTTGCTATTAAAACGGCGGTCACGCTGGCGGCGCAACCGGTGAAAAGAGAGTGCACGCCAAGGGGTTATGCTACCTCACACAGCTGATCCCGGGCGACCGTCAGGGTGACTGTGGTGCCCACCGCCAGCAGATCCCGGGCCGAGCGGTTGAGCAGATCCACCGTCAGCAGGCCCGCCGCGCACTCCACCTGGTAGCGGATGACGTTGCCGAGCAACTGCTGCTGGCGCACTATGCCGGGCAGGCTGGGATCCTGGCTCAGGGCGCCCGCCGGCAGCAGGTTGATGGACTCGGGCCGCAGGGCCAGCTGGGTATGAGTGCGCGGGCCGCAGAGGGTACTGGCCTGCTGCGGGGTCAGCAGGTTGTAGTGGCCGATGAAGCTCGCCACGAAGGCGCTGGCGGGTCTGGTGTAGATCTGCTCCGGGCTGCCGCTCTGCACTATGGCGCCCTCGTTCATCAGGAACACCCGATCCGACAGGGTCAGCGCCTCCTCCTGATCGTGGGTGACGAACAGGGTGGTCAGCTCGAGCCGCTGCTGGATCTCGCGGATCTGCAGGCGCAGGCTGCGACGGATGCGGGCATCCAGGGCCGACAGGGGTTCGTCCAGCAGCAGGATCCGTGGCCGCACCACCAGGGCGCGGGCCAGGGCGACCCGCTGGCGCTGGCCGCCGGAGAGCTCGCTCGGGTAACGGCGCTCGAAGCCATCCAGCTCCACCAGGCCGATCGCCTCCCGCACGCTGGCGGTCAGCTCCCGCCCCGGCTGGGGTTTCATTCTGAGGCCGAAGGCCACGTTGTCCCACACCGTCATGTTGGGGAACAGGGCATAGCTCTGGAACACCATGCCGATGCCGCGCTTCTGGGGGGCTTGCCAGGTGATATCCTCACCGGCGACCCGCACCTGACCGCCATCGACCGGGGTCAGCCCGGCCAGGGCCCGCAGCAGGGTGGACTTGCCGCAGCCGGAGGGGCCGAGCAGGGTCACCAGCTCCCCCTTGCGGATGCCGAATTCGATCCCCTCAAAGACCCTGGTCTCGCCGTAGGACTTGTGCAGTTGGCTTACTTCTAGATGGAACATGTTGGATCACCGATGGAATCTGTTCGCCGCCCAGGTGAGCAGCAGGGTCAGCAGGAAGTAGCTCATCACCAGCGCGCTGGTGAAGTGGCCCGAGGTGGATCTCATGTTGTAGAGATAGACCTGCAGCGTCTCATAGCGGGTGCCCACCAGCATGTTGGCGAACACGAACTCGCCGAGCAGGAAGGAGAGTGACAGGAACAGCGCCGCCAGCAGCCCCTTGCGCAGGCAGGGCAGCACCACCAGGGCGAAGGCGCGTCCGCTGCTGGCGCCGAGCAGGTGGGCGGCATCCATCAGATCCTTGAGCGGCACCCCCTGCAGGCTGTTGGCCAGTGCCCGGTACATGAAGGGCAGCACTATGGTGAACCAGGTGCCGATCAGGATCCAGGGCGTGCCGATGAGGGGTAGCGGGCCGCTTGAGTAGATCTGCAGCAGCCCCACCGAGGAGACCACGGGCGGCACCGCGAAGGGCAGCAGGATCAGCAGGTTCATCCAGGGATCCAGCCGGGGGAAGTAGTAGGCCACCACCAGCACGGTCGGCACCAGCACCAGGGTGCCTAGCAGCAGGGTCGCGAAGCAGACCAGCAGGCTGCGGCCGAAGGCGGCGAGGAAGCGCGGATCTCCCCACAGCTTGAGATACCAGTCGAGGGTGAGGCCATCCGGCAGCAAGGTTGCCCCCCAGCGGGTAGAGATCGAATACAGCAAGGTGGCCAGCAGCGGTAGCAACAGGGTGATGACCAGCGCCCCCAGCACCCACCTGGGCCAGCGCGGTGTCAGGTCATGCATGTTTGTTCCCCTTGTTCACATAGCTCTTTTTCAGCAGCCACTGGTTGGCGGCCGTCACCACTCCCAGCAGCAGCATCAGGATTACCGCCAGCGCCGCCGCCAGATTGGGCTCGAGGAAGATATCGCCTGAGACCAGGCTCGCCACCCGGATGGTCACCAGGTTGAAGTTGCCGGTGGTGAGGGCGTAGGCGGAGGCATAGGCCCCCACGGCGTTGGCGAACAGGATGATCAGGGTGCCGAGCAGGGCCGGGGTCAGCACCGGCAGCGCCACGTGCCACACATACTGCCGCTTGCTGGCCCCCAGCAGGGCGGCGGCCTGGGGCCAGTCATCCTGCAGCGCATCGAAGGCCGGGTAGAGCAGCAAGAGGGCGAGGGGGATCTGGAAGTAGCTGTAGATGAGGATGAGCCCAGCGCCCGAATAGAGGTTGAAGCCGTCGATCCAGCCCCAGGACTTGAGCAGCAGGGTGAGGGCGCCGTTGATGCCGAGGATGATGATGAAGGCGAACGCCAGCGGCACGCCGCTGAAATTCCCCGTCATGGTGACAAACGCCAGTAGCACCCGCTTGACCCGCTCGCCGCTGTGGCGCAGCGCCGCCGCCCCGAGCGTGCCAATGACCAGCCCCGCCAGGCTGGCGATGCCGGCGATGCGCAGGGAGTTGCCAAACGACTGCAGGTAGAAGGGGGAGCTGAGGATCTCCCGGTAATAACCCAGGCCCCAGCCATCCGGGGTCTGAAAGCTGCCTACCAGCACCCAGACCATGGGGGCGAGCTGGAACAGGATCAGCAACAGGGCGAAGGGCAGCAGCACCAGGGCTGGCAGCCAGTGGCGACGGACGGGGCGCGGGATCGCGTCTTGATCCGCCAGGATCCGCGTGCTGGCAGGCATCATCAGTGCACCTCCCGCAGGCAGGCTGCCTTGAGCAGTTGGGGGCCACGCGGCTTGTCGTGGGCAACCCCGAGCAGCTCGGCCATCAGGGCGCAGAGCTGGGTCTGTTGCAACTGCTGATCCGGCCCCTCGGGCCAGTGGCTCACGAAGGCGTCGCCAAACAGCCAGAGCGGCACGTTGCGCTCCTCGGGCAGGGTGCCGCCGTGGCTCAGATCCTCGTTCATGCCGTGATCCGCGGTGACCAACACCTGATAACCCTCCGCCAGCCACTGGGGCAGCAGGTCGGCCAGCAGGCTGTCCATGCGCCGCGCCTGATTGCGGTACTGGCGGGAATCGAGCCCGAATCGGTGGCCCGCATCATCCACCCCCATGGGGTGGATCAGCAGGAAGTCGGGGTCATGCTGGGTCCTGAGCCACTCGCCGTCCATCAGCAGATGGCTGTCGGGGTAGCCGTCGTCCCAGTAGAAGCAGCCGTGCTGGATCGGCAGCTGTTCGTCCTGGGTGAAGCGATCCCTGGCCACCTGCCAGGGGCTGCGATTGTAGAGCTCGCTCACCCAGTGATAGGCCGCGGCGGCGGTGCTTTTGCCCGCGGCCCGGGCGAGATGGAAGATGGATTCGTGCTGGCTCAGGCGACTCACTCCGTTGTGGGTGATGCCGCTGGCCACTGGCGGCACCCCGGTCAGGATGCATTCGTAGAGCGGCCGGGAGAGGGAGGGCAGGGCGCAGCTCAGGGTCGTGAACAGCCCGCGTTCCGCCTCCACCATGCCTGTGAGGTAGCCCATGGCATGGGCTACCTCGGCAGACAGGCCATCCACCAGTACCAGTATCACCTTGTGTTGCACTGGCACTCCTTACTGCATGTTGATCATGACGGTTTCCTGCCACTGGCGCGGCAGGGCCTTGGAGCTCTGCTCCCAGGCGGCATGATCGCTGACCGGTTTGGCGTTGGCGTATTGCTCGGCCGGCAGCAGCTTGGCCTTGACGTCATCCGGCAGCACCACGTTGCTGCGGATGGGGCGGGCGTAGCCGCGCGCCAGGTTGACCTGACCGGCATCGGAGAGGATGTATTCCCGCGCCAGCTTGGCGGCGTTGGGGTTCTTGGCCCATTTGTTGATGATGGTGGTGTAACCGGCGATGACGGAGCCGTCGCTCGGGATCACTACGGCAAACTTGTTCGGGTCTATCTGGTCGCGGTAGTTGAGGGCGTTGAAGTCCCACAGCACGCCCACCTCCACCTCACCCTTCTCGATGTTGGCGATGGTCGGGTCGTTCAGCGACAGGCGGCCCTGCTTGGCCAACTGGCCGAACAACTCCAATGCGGGCTTGAGATTCTTCTCGCTGCCGCCGGTGGCATAGGCCGCCGCCAGCACGCCGTTGTTGGCCTGGGAGGCGACGCCCACGTCCCCCAGGGTCACCTTGTAGTCACCGCCGAGCAGGGACTGCCAGCTGGTGGGGGCGGCCTTGACCAGATCCTTGTTGATCAGGAAGGCGATGGTGCCGGTATAGGCCAGCATCCAGTGGCCGTCCGCATCCTTGGCCCAGTTCGGGATGTCTGCCCAGGTGGAGGGCTTGTAGGGCTGGGTGACCCCCTGCTTGACCGCGACCGGGCCGAAGGCGCCGCCCACGTCGCCGATGTCGGCGGTGGCATTGTCCCGCTCGGCGGCGAACTTGGCGATCTCCTGGGCCGAGCTCATGTCGGTGTCCTGGTGCTTGATGCCGTAGACGCTGCCGATCTGCTGCCAGGTGTCCTTCCAGTTGGCCCAGCTGTCCGGCATGCCGATGCTGTTGAGCTGGCCTTCGCCGCGGGCGGCTTTCTCCAGATCCGCGATGTTGTCGGCGGCAAACAGTGGCTGACTGATGGCCGCCATGGCCAGTGCACTTGCGATCACGATTTTCATCATCCCATCCCTCTGGACTAGGTCAGTTAAGGTTCGAGAGGGATGCTAGAGGGGAAATATGACGGTGGCGGGGCGCTTTGATGGCAGTTTGATGACGGTTCCCGGCCGGGTTGCCAATGAGCGTCAACTCGACGATGGCGGGGCAACGGGATGGCCGCTTGATGACGGCGATCCTGTCATGGGGCTGTCATCCTGCCGGGTTACAACCCAGAGTCGATAGCGGCTGGTCTATGCCAGCCATGAGCCACAGGGACCCGACAGTGAGCAACCGCAGAGAGCCATCCAAGAGTGAACAGATTTGCCAGATCCTGCGCCGCTACATCGGCAGCGGCCAGCTGGGGGCGGGGCAGCAGCTGCCCGCCGAGCGCGCCCTGAGCGAGCGCTTCGCCACCACCCGCATCACCATCAAGGAGGCGCTTTCGAGCCTGGAGGCGGACGGCCTGATCTACCGGGCCGAGCGGCGCGGCTGGTTCGTGGCGCCGCCCAGGCTCACCTACGATCCCGCGATCCACACCCACTTCCACCAGTGGATTGGCGAGCAGCAGCGGGTGGCCGAGACCCGGGTGCTGGACCACGGCGGCGCCCTGGCCAGCAGCGAACTGTGCCACTGGATGGGGCTGGCCCCCTTCACCCCGCTCTACGAGATCCGCCGGCTGCGGTTGATCGACGCTCGCCCCGTGCTGCACGTCAGCCACCATCTGCTGGCCAGCCGCTTCCCCGATATCGCCGGCGCGCCGCTGGCGAGCTCCCTCACCGAGCTATACCAGCAGCGTTATGGCATAGGCCAGGGCGGGGCCAGTCTGGAGATCACCCCCTCGGCGGCGCGGGGCGCCATCGCCCGCGCCCTCAACCTGGCGGAGGGGAGCGCGGTGCTGCGGCTGGTGCGGGTCAACTACGACGAGCGGGGCGGGCTGGTGGACTGCGACATAGAGCACTGGCGCCCCGATGCGATCCGCATCAGCCTTGATACCCGGGCCCTGCAAGTCGCCAACGGGAGGCGCCTGCAGGAACCGATGCTGGATTAGGGACGCTCGGGGGCTATCCAGGCGACGCGGGAGGGTTCAATGGCGATCCGCATCAGCCTGGATGGCCGTGCCATGCCGCCGCCCGGCGAGGGGAGGCGGCAGACGCGGATAACAGGTGAGGAAGGCGCAGCGGATCCCGGCAGGATCCTGCGGGATCAGTTGTCGATGTTGGGGATCAGGTCGTCGAAGCTCTGGTAGCCGCAGTCGGCCAGCTGCAGCGACATGGTGTAGGTCTTGCTGCCCTCCCGCTGGCCGATGGCGGGGCGGTTGAGCTTGAGCTCCTGATGCCAGTACTCCTTCATGCGGTCGATCAGCGCCAGCGCCTCGGCCTCGTCCAGGTGGAGCTGACAGAGCGCCATGTAGTTGTTGGACTTGTGCATGTTCTCCACCAGATAGTCCCCCAGCACCGCCATGGCCTGCCTAGCCTGCTGGCGGGCGAAGCGGCTGTGTTGCTCGAAGCTGATGCGCTCGCTGATGAGGAAGTGGTAGCTGTTGTCGATGCCGAGCTGCAGTATGCCGAGCTTCTCCAGCTTGCGCAGGTAGAGGTAGCAGGAGGCGTCGGTCAGGCCATACTCCCGCTTCAGATCGATCAGGGTCTTGTCGCGCCAGAAGATGTTGGCGAGGAAGGCGTAGAGCCCGGGTTCCTTGTGGAATGCCTCATCCTGCTCCTGGGTGAAGACGGCGCGGCGGCTCTGGGCATCCTGGGTGCGGTCCAGCAACTCCTCGAAGGACAGTCCCACCAGGTGACAGATCTCCAGCAGGGTATCGAACGGCAGGGAGGGCTTGTTCATCATCCGCTTGATGGTGGCGATGGAGACACCCATGGCCTCGGCCAGGGTCTGGTAACGGATCCCCTTGTCGGTCAGGGTCTTCTTCAGGGTGTCGAGAACATGGTTGGCCAGGGTCTGGCTGTAGGTCATGCAACTATTCCTTTATCTGCATTTTTAGTCGTGTCAGAAAGTGAGTTATTTTTCTGTTTTGGGCTCAGATTTTGACACCTGTAAAAACCAGAGGAAATAAACCCGGTGAAAACGGCTGAAATGGCCTGACCAGTTATGAGGCAAGGTGGCAGATAATGACACTCTACGGTGCATATCCTTCAACCTTTCAACATTTTGCTGGTGATGCATAATACATCGCACATAATTCAACTCGAATCGGATTCATGACCTTCCTGGTTGAGAAAACGATTGTTTGCTTCCAATTTAAGGGTTTTTTTAACCGCAAGGTTTTATTCTTTCCTGGCATTGAGCGGAACTCGCAAGAGGTCCGCTTTTTCTTTTGTCCGAATCTGAGCCTGTCGTCAAGGATGGGGCGCATTTTTCGACACTTTCCCCCGGATCCGGGCTCAAACCATAGGGCTCACTCCCCCTTGCAGGGGAACAGCTTGGGGATCTCCCGCACCAGCCAGCTCTTGGCCTTGCCCATGGTATCCCGCCGCCAGGCCAGCACGACCTGGATCTGATGGCGATACTCCGGGCCTATCACCTTGAGGCGCCCCGCCTTGATGTCCTCCTCGATCCAGCTCAACGGCATGGTGCCCACGCCGATCCCGGCCAGCAGGGCGTCGCGTTTCTCGCTCATGGTGCTGACGGTGAGGCGCGGCTGCTTGTCGAGCAGCCGATAGGTGAGCACGGGTTTGCGCAGGGCCGAGTCGGCGATGGCGATGGCGCGGTAGCGGCGCAGGGTATCGTCCGCCAGGGGCTCAGGCTCCTGGTGCAGCGGGTGATCCGGGTGGGCGACATAGAGCATCACCTCCTCCTGCAGCGGCTGGTGCTTGATGCCGGTCAGCATGATGTCGGGGTTGAGGGAGGAGATGAGCAGGTCGGCGCGGCCATCTTCCAGGCACTCCCAGCTGCCCGCCAGCACCTCGGCCCGCAGCCGCAGCCGGGTGTCGGTGAGCTCGGCCAGGCGCTCCACCAGCGGGTAGAGTGCCTGCAGCGGCACCAGGGCATCGACGGCTATGGTGATGTCGGTCTCCCAGCCACGGGCCAGGGCCCGGGTCTCCCCCACCAGATGCTCGGCGGCCTCCAGCAGCATCCGGCCCCGCTCCAGCAGCATGCGCCCGGCCGGGGTGAACTTGGTGCGATGGCCGCTGCGATCGAACAGCATGGCGCCCAGCTCGTCTTCCAGCTTCTGTACCGTGTAGCTCAGCGCCGACGGCACCTTGCCCAGTTCATCGGCGGCCGCCGCGAAGCTGCCACGGCGCTCGATGGCATCCAGCACCCGGATGGCCTCCAGGGTCAGCGCCCGCTCCTTGTTCCCATCTTTGGCCATATCTCCCCTTCAATTTTTTTGAATATGTTTGCCAGATTATCTCGCTAACAAGTTAAGACAAGCGACTCTATTATTCAATCACCGCTCGGACAGGATGGTTCAGCGACCAAATAAGTGCAGTTCAAGGCTGTGACCCCTCTCAAACAGGTGGTCAGTCGTCAGTAAAAGAACAACATAATATTTGAATAGTCTCTTGCATGGAGGCATTGGCCCAGGCCGAACGGCCTATCAATGACATAACAATTCAAGAGAGAAATGAGCATGAAAAACGTAATCAAGATGCTGGCCGTCGCAGGCCTGATGACCGCTGGTGCCGCCCAGGCAAGTGTCCCCGCCGACTTCAACGCCGCGCCTGGGGTCCTGTTTGTCAACTGGCAGGCCAGTGCCGCCGTCGACGGCCCTGCCAACCCCATGCTGGAGGTGCGTGACGAGTCTGGCGATGTGCTGGCATCCGTCCACGCCAGCCTGACGGGCACCCAGCAGGTGAAGATCCCGAGCCGCACCCAGGGCAACCTGACGGTCAGCCTGGGTGATCAGAGCAGCAGCTACCGCATCCCGTACGGGGTGGGTGGCGGTCGCCAGCGTTAATCAACCGTATCGATATTTGAGGAGCACACCATGATGAAATTGAGAGCCGCAGAAGAGCGAGGTCATGCCAACTTTGGCTGGCTGGACGCGCGTCACAGCTTCTCGTTCGGGCACTACTATGACCCGGACTGGATGGGACACTCGGTCTTGCGGGTCATCAATCAGGATCTGGTGTCGCCGGGTGGCGGATTCGCCACCCACCCTCATGCCAACATGGAGATCCTGACCTGCGTGCTGAGAGGCACCATAGAGCACAGGGACAGCCTCGGTCATGCCGAGCAGATCCCGGCCGGGGATTTCCAGCTGATGAGCGCAGGGTCCGGCATCCGGCACAGCGAGTACAACCCCTCGCAGACCGAGCCACTCTCCCTGTTGCAGATCTGGATCGAGCCGAATGAATACGGCACTACCCCAGGCTATCAGCAGAAGAAGGTAGAAGCCCAGCCCGGGCTGACGCTGGTGGCGTCACCCGAGGGTGAGGAAGGATCCTTCAGGATCCGCCAGCAGGCCAAGGTATGGCGACTGCAACTTGCCGCAGGGGAGACCCTCGAATGGGCATTGCAAGGACGGCATGGTTACCTGCATATGATCTCGGGGGAGCTGACTGGCAACGGTCTGGCTGCCCGACCCGGCGATGGCCTGCTCAGCCGTGACGAGCAGGCCTGGGTGCTCACCGCCTCCCAGGCCAGTGAGGCCCTGTTATTTGATCTTCCCTGATAAATAAATCTTGGCGAAATGAATGAGTTAACAATTCGGTCTTACACTATTAACACAGTTATGGGTAATCAAAGGAATCTGATGATGGACAAGATGAAAGACGTGGCACTGCTGGTGAGTCGTGTATTGCTGGCGCTGATGTTTGTGATTGCGGGCTGGGGCAAGATCGGCGGTTATGCCGGTACCCAGGGTTACATGGAAGCCATGGGCGTGCCCGGGGCCGTGCTGCCGCTGGTGATCCTGCTGGAGCTGGGTGGCGGTCTCGCCATAGTGCTGGGCCTGTTTACCCGTAGCATCGCCGTGCTGCTTGCCGGTTTCACCCTGATGGCGGCCTTCCTCTTCCACTATCAGCCTGCCGAACAGATGCAGATGCTGATGTTCATGAAGAACCTCTCCATCGCCGGTGGCTTCCTGGCCCTGGCGGCGGCCGGTGCGGGGGCCTTCAGCCTGGATGCCCGTCTCGGCAAAAACTGGTAATAGCCTGATAGTTCGAGTTTTCCAACGCCTTTGGCCGGTGCAGCAGCACCGGCTTTTTTATGCCCGCCAGAGCCCCCTATCCGGAATTGTGCCGACGCCGTGATCGGCGGCCGCAAGCGCCTTTTGCATCTTCCCCCCCGATCCCCGACAATCCCATTTCGTGTGAAGTGACGAGAATGACTCACATTTTCTCGCGCGCACCCCTCTTTCGAATTGGCGGGAGTCGTCCATGTTTACCCTCTACCACTCCAATCAGCTGGATCTGCTCAAAGAGTTGCTGGTGAACCGCATCCGGCAGGCCCCCCTCTCTCACCCCTTCCAGCGGGAACAGATCCTGGTGCAGAGCCCCGGCATGGCCCAGTGGCTCAAGCTGGAGCTGGCCAAGGCCTTCGGCATCGCCGCTAACATCGACTTCCCGCTGCCCGCCAGCTTCATCTGGGAGATGTTCACCCAGGTGCTGGCGGATGTGCCGCGCCAGAGCCCCTACAACAAGGGCTCCATGAGCTGGCAGCTGATGACCATATTGCCGGCCCTGCTGGAGCGCCCCGCCTTCGCCCCCCTTGCCGCCTATCTGGGGGGCGCCGAGGAACAGGATCCGCAGGCAGATCCCCGGCAGGAGCCCGAACAGGTGCGGCTGTGGCAGCTGTGCCAGAAGATCGCGGATCTGTTCGACCAGTATCTGGTCTACCGGCCGGACTGGATCGCCCGTTGGGAAGAGGGTGAGGGTCTGGGGCTGGAGCTGGCGGGGGTGAGCGGCCAGGACTGGCAGCCCGAGCTGTGGCGCGAGCTGGTGGCCCGCACCCTGGCGCTGAGCCCGAGCGGCTATCACAGAGCCAACCTCTATGAGGAGTTTATCCAGGGGCTGCAACAGAGCGCCGAGCTGCCGGGCAGGTTGCCGGAGCGGGTGTTCGTGTTCGGCATCTCGGCGCTGCCGCCGCGCTATGTGGAGGCGCTGCAGGCCCTCGGCAGCCGGGTGGAGGTGCACCTGTTCATCACCAACCCCTGCCGCTACTACTGGGGGGATCTGCTGGATCGCAAGACGCTCGCCCGGCTGGCCAACAAGCTCAAGCCCGGCACCGACATCGAGACCCTGCAAGGGCCCGCCAACCCGTTGCTCGCCTCCATGGGCAAGCTGGGGCGGGACTATCTGCACCAGCTGATGGAGCTGGAGGTGCCCCAAATAGAGGCCTTCGTCGACATCGACGACCTCGATGCCAAGGGCAATGTCAGGCTGCTGCGCGCCATCCAGAAGGATGTGCTGGAGCTGGCAGAGCGGGGCGCCGGTCGGTTCGATCTGGACGGCAGCCAGCACAAGAGCCCGCTCGATCCGGCGGATGGATCCCTGCAGATCCACGCCTGCCACGGCCCGATGCGCGAACTCGAGGTGCTGCACGATCGGCTGCTGGGGCTGTTCGAGCAGGATCCGAGCCTCACCCCCAAAGACGTGGTGGTGATGATGCCGGATGTGAACAGCTACGGCCCCTACATCCAGGCGGTGTTCGGCGCTCGCGGCCAGATCCCCTTCGCGGTCTCGGATCGGGCGGCGAGTCAGGAGAGCCCGCTGCTGCAGAGCTTCCTCGCCCTGCTGCGGCTGCCCAATGCCCGCTTCGGGGCGGGGGAGCTGCTCGCCATCCTGGAGGTGCCCGCCGTGCTGCGCCGCTTCGAGCTGGATGACGGCGAGTTCAACCAGCTGCGGGTCTGGGTGCAGGAGACCGGCATCCGCTGGGGGCTGGACGATGCCTATCCGCTGCGCTTCGACTTGCCGCCGCTCAGCGGCAACAGCTGGCTGTTCGGCCTGCGCCGCATGCTGCTTGGCTTCGCCATGGGGGACGGCGAGCCGGTGGCGGGCATATTGCCTTACGCCGACATCGAGGGTCAGCAGGGGCTGGCGCTCGGCAAGCTGGCCTGGTTTGTGGATTCTCTCGCCGAGTTCCTGCCCCGCCTGCAGCAGGCGCAGAGCCTGCCCGGCTGGGTCGCCTGCCTCAACGAGCTGCTGGATCGCTTCTATCTGGCGGACGAAGAGGAGGAGCGGTTGCTGCAACTCATCCGCAGCCAGCTCGCCGAGTGGCAGGCCCAGCTGGGTGAAGCGCGTTTCGACCACCCCATCAGCCCTGAGCTGCTGCAGGACTACCTCGGCAATCAGCTCGGCGAGCAGCGCTCCAGCCAGCGTTTCCTGGCCGGTCAGGTGAACTTCTGCACCCTGATGCCGATGCGCTCCATCCCTTTCAAGCAGGTCTGCCTGCTCGGCATGAATGACGGCGTCTACCCGCGCACCCTGGCCCCCATGGGCTTCGATCTGATGGCCACGGCCTCCCGCCGCGGGGACAGATCCCGCCGGGACGATGACCGCTATCTGTTCCTCGAGGCGCTGCTCAGCGCCCAGCAGGGGCTCTATATCAGCTATCAGGGCTTCAGCGCCGAGGACAACAGTCCCAAGGTGCCCTCTGTGCTGCTGGCGGAGCTGGTCGACTATGTGCGCCAGGGCTTCGTGCTGGCGGGGGACGAAGCGCTCCCCGACGAGGCCTCCGGCGAGCGGCTGCTCGCGCACCTGGTGGTCGAGCACCCGCTCACCCCCTATAGCCATAGTTATTTCTACCCCGAGCCCGATTCTGAACATGAGTCGCGACTCTTTACCTATGCCACCGACTGGCTGCCGGCCCTCAATCCGGTGGCGGGGGCGAGCAACTTCCAGAGCGGCGAGCTGCCGCTGCCCCCCGAATGGGGCAAGGAGCAGGGGCTGGAGCTGGCCGAGCTGCTGCGTTTCTATCGCCAGCCGGCCCGCTACTTCCTCAACCGCCGCCTCAAGGTGTGGTTCGAGTTGAACGAGGCCAATATCGAGGACAGCGAGCCGTTCGAGCTGGACGGCCTGCAGCACTATCAGCTCAAGAGCCTGCTGCTGGAGGCCCACCTCAGGGAGGGCAACAGCCCGGAGCGGAGCGATAGTGTGAACAAGCGGCGCGAGCGGCTGCGCCTCTCCGGCCAACTGCCGCAGGGCTGGTTCGGCAACCTGCTGCTAGACGATCTGGACGAGCAGATGGGCGGCCTGGCCGAGCGCCTGCGCCCCTGGCTCGCCGGTGAAGAGGATGGCGGCAAGCAGGCGGTGGAGATCGACATCGCCCTGGCCCAGGGCCAGCTGCAGGGCTGGATCGACACCCAGCGGGGCCGCCAGCTGATCGTCAAGCCCGGCAGCTTCAACGGCAAGGATCTGCTGCTGGGCTGGGTTCAGCACCTCTGCCTCGCCCTGAGCGATGCCCCCGGTGACACCCTGCTGCTCGATGCCAAGCTGGGCTGGCGACTGCCCGCGCTGTCCGCCGACGAGGCGCGGCCCAGGCTGGCGGCGCTGGTGGCGCTCTGGCAGCAGGGGATGAAGCGGCCGCTGCCCTTCTTCCCCAACACCGCCTGGGACTGGCTCAAGGCCATCGAGAAGGATCCGGACAAGCCGGAGGCCGCCGACAAGGCGGCGCTGGCCCGCTTCCAGGGCGGCTGGCAACTGATAGGTGAGGGCGAAGACCCCTATGTCGCCCGCTGTTTCCCCGCCCTCGACGAGGAGGTGCTGAGCCAGCTGCAAGGGCTGGCCCGCGAGCATCTGACCCCGCTGCTCAACTGCCTGGAGGAGCTGAAGTAATGGCCCAAGCACTCAATACCCTGCGCTTCCCCCTCCATGGCGAGCGGCTGATCGAGGCCTCTGCCGGGACCGGCAAGACCTACACCATCGCCGGCCTCTACCTGCGGCTGCTGCTGGGCCACGGCCCGTTCATCGAGGAAGGGGAGGAGGCGGGTCAGCCCAGCGCCCACGAGCGGCCGCTGTCGGTGACCGAGATCCTGGTGGTGACCTTCACCGAGGCCGCCACCGCCGAGTTGCGGGGGCGGATCCGCGCCCGCATCCACGAGGCACGCCTCGCCTTCCTGCGCGGCGAGAGTCCGGATCCGCTGCTGGCCCAGCTGTTGCTGGAAGTGGAGGATCACGAGCAGGCGGCACGCCGGCTGCTGGCTGCCGAGCGGCAGATGGACGAGGCGGCGGTGTTCACCATCCACGGCTTCTGCCAGCGGATGCTGAAACAGAACGCCTTCGAATCTGGCGCCCTGTTTGAAACCGAATTCCTGACCGACGACAGCCAGCTCAGGCTGCAGGCGGTGAGCGACTACTGGCGCGCCGAGTTCTATCCGGTGGACGAGGCGCTGGCCTATGAGGTGCGCGAGAAGTGGGCGAGCCCGGCCGCCCTGCTGCGGGACATGAGCGGCTGGCTGGACAACAGCGAGCTGGAGATACGCCCTCAACTGGGGGATGAGACCCTGGCCGAGCGTCATCAACAAGCCATGATCCGCATTGAGGCGATCAAGCAGGGCTGGCTCAGTCAGCTTGACGAGATCCGCCGCCAGACCGAGGGTCAGATCAAGCTCTATACCGGCAAGAACTACGAAGGTTGGCTCGGCAAGATAACCGACTGGGCACAAGACCCGACCACTGGCTACGCCTTGGCCAAGGATCTCGAGCGCTTCGGTCAAGAGGCATTGGAAGCCAAGCTGAGCAAGGGCAAGGCGCTGCCGACCCTGCCACTGTTCACGCAGATCGACGAACTGCTCGCGAGCCGCCCCGGCATCCGGGATCTGATCCTGCAGCGGGCCGCGCGGGTGGTGCACGAGCGGATGCGCATCAGCAAGCGTCAGGCCCATCAGCTGTCGTTTGACGATCTGCTCAAGGATCTCGACGGGGCGCTCGGCTCCAACCTCGGTGACCGACTGTGCGAGCGCATTCGCACCAGCTATCGGGTCGCCATGATCGATGAATTCCAGGATACCGACCCCCAGCAGTACCGCATCTTCCATCGGCTCTATGGCGGTCAGCGCGACACTGCGCTGCTGATGATCGGCGACCCCAAGCAGGCCATCTACGGTTTTCGCGGCGCCGACATCTTCACCTACATCCAGGCGCGGCGAAATGTGAGCGCCCACTACACGCTGGGTCGCAACTACCGCTCCAGCGGCGCCCTGGTGGCGGCGGTCAACGGCCTGTTCCAGCGGGCCAGGGATCCCTTCATCTACGAGGCGGACATCCCCTTCCTGCCGGTGGAGGCACAGGGCAAGGGCAAGGCGCTGCGACTCGATGGCCAGGTCGCCCCCGTGCTGCACTGCTGGCAGCTCGGCGGCCAGCCCACCTTCAACCGGGGGGATTACCAGAGCCTGATGGCCCGCGCCACGGCGGCGGAGATCCACCGGCTGCTCAGCCTGGCCCGGGGGGAGCAGGCGCTGATCGGCGACCAGCCGGTCAAGGCGGGGGACATCGCCGTGCTGGTGCGCACCGGCGCCGAGGGGCGGCTGGTGCAACAGGAGCTGGCGCGGCTCGCCATCGCATCCGTCTACCTGTCCAATCGCGAGAGCGTGCTGGCGCAGGTGGAGGCGCGGGAGATCCTGCTCATCCTGCACGCCTGCCAGAACCCGAGCGAGGAGCGCAGCCTGCGGGCGGCGCTGGCCACCGGCCTGTTCGATCTCGACGCCAGGGCGCTCGACACCCTGGCATCGGACGAGCGCGCCTGGGAAAGCACGGTGCAGGAGTTCGTGGAGTACCGCAAGATCTGGCACCGCCGCGGCGTGCTGGCCATGCTGCGGGCCCTGCTGCACGGGCGCAATCTCGCCTCCTCCCTGCTGGCGAGCCCTTACGGGGAGCGGCGCCTCACCAACTTCCTCCATCTGGGGGAGCTGCTGCAACAGGCGAGTGGCGAGCTGGACGGAGAGTATGCCCTGCTGCGCTGGCTGGGGGAGGCGATCGCGCACCCCAACGGCCAGGTGGCGGAGCAGGTACTGCGGCTCGAGTCCGAGCGCAAGCTGGTGCAGATAGTCACCATCCACAAATCCAAGGGGCTGGAGTACCCGCTGGTGTTCCTGCCCTTCATCTGCAGCCATCGCGCCGCCGAGACGCCGCTCTATCACGAGGCGGATGAGGCGGGCAATCACACCATTCTCGATCTGACCGGCGCCGAAGGCTCCCTGGCCGAGGCGGACAGGGAGCGGCTCGCCGAAGACTTGCGGCTGCTCTATGTGGCGCTGACCCGGGGCGTCTACGCCACCTGGCTCGGGTTGGCCCCGGTGCGCTCGGGCAGCGGCAAGTCCGAGACCACGGATCTGCACCACACCGCCATCGGCTACCTGTTGCAGAAGGGGGAGGCAGGCGACGCCAGCACCCTGGCCACCGCCTTGCAGGAGCTGGCCCAGGCGCTGCCCGGGGTGGCCGTCGGTGAGCCCTCGCTCCGCCGCCCGGCCCCGCTGGCACCCGAGCTGGTGCAGTTGGGCGAGCCCCAGGTGCGCCACTTCACCGGTAAGCTCGAGCGTGACTGGTGGATCAGCTCCTACTCCGGGCTGGCGGCCCAGGGCAACGGCCACAGCAAGGGGGTGCTGGCCAACCCCGGCTTCGATGACGAGGTGGCGCCCGAGGCGGCGGCCACGTTGCCGGAGGAGGCAGAGGCGCCCCAGCCCTCCATCTTCACCTTCCCCAAGGGCGCCCGCCCCGGCACTCTGCTGCACAGCCTGTTCGAGACCATCGACTTCCCGAGCGCCGGCGGGGACGAGCTGGCGCAGCACATCGCCACCCTGCTGGTGCAGGATGGCTTCGACGCAGCCTGGGCCCCGGTGCTGCAGCAGCAGGTGGAGGCGGTGCTAGATACCGAGTTGCCGCTTCCCTTGCAACAAGACGAGGGCGGCGAGCCGGTCCGGCTGCGCCAGCTCACCGATCGCCACAAGCAGGTGGAGCTGGAGTTCTTCCTGCCCATGGGACGGGTGACGGCGCCGGCCCTGACCGCGCTGTGCCAGCGGCACGATCCGCTGTCGAGAGGCAACAAGCCTCTCAGCTTTGCGGCGGTGCAGGGCATGCTGAAGGGCTTCATCGATCTGGTGTTCGAGTGGCAGGGGCGCTGGTATCTGCTCGACTACAAATCCAACCACCTCGGCATGAGTCCGGCGGATTACGGCCGTCCGGCGCTGGAGCGGGCCATGGCGGAGCATCGCTACGATCTGCAATACCAGCTCTACTCTCTGGCGCTGCACCGGCTGCTCTCCCTGCGCCTGCCGGGCTACGACTTCGACCAGCACTTTGGTGGGGTCTTCTATCTGTTCCTGCGCGGCATGCCGCAAGGGGGTGTCTTCCATACCCGCCCCAGCCGCGAGCTGGTGCTGGGGCTGGACGAATTATTTAGCGAGGGCGCGGCGCAGCCCGCTGCCGGTGCACAAGAGTGGAATGAGGTTGAATCATGAGCAGCGGGATGATCATCGAACGGCTGAAGACCTTGGCGCTGGCGGGCCGCATCCGCCAGCTGGATCTGCAGTTTGCCAAGCTGGTGGCCGATCTTGGCGGCAGCCCCGAGCTGGTGCTGGGGGCGGCGCTCACCTGCTTCGAGCTGGGGCGCGGCCACGTCTGCCTGCCGCTGGATCTGCTGGCGCATTCTGGTAACGGACAGGGAGCCTTGCGCCCGTTCGGGCTGGATCCGCAACAGAGCCGGGATCTGCTGGCGGATCTTGCGGATCCTGGCCGCTGGCCGAGCCTGTTTGCCGAGAGCCCCCTGGTTGGCACCGAGCAAGCGGGTCACGAAGGAAGCGAGGGTTATGCCCCCCGTTGGCCGCTGCGGCTCTGGCAGGGGCGGCTCTATCTCACCCGCTACCACGATCACGAGCAGGGGGTGGCCCGCCACCTGCGCGCCCTGAGCGAGCGAGCCGAATGGCCGGAGATAGCCCCGGCGCTGGCGCGGCTGTTTGCCCGCGATTATGGCCTGATCTTCGCCGCCCTGCTCAAGGCGCGGCTCGCCCCCGATTTTTCGGCGCGCCACTTTATCGAGAAGTATCTGGATCTGGTCTTTCCGAATGAAGTGGATTGGCCTGCCATAGAGGCGCTGCTGGCGAGCGCCCAGGCGGCGAGCGAGCTGAGTGCGCTGGATGCCCTGGTGCCCGAGGCGCTCTGCTGCAACGGCCAGAAGCTGGCGGCGGCCACCGCGGCGGCGCGCCCCTTCGCGGTCATCTCCGGCGGCCCCGGCACCGGCAAGACCACCACGGTCGCCAAGCTGCTCGCCATCCTGGTGGAGACAGGCCTGCAAGGGGGCAAGGCCCCGGCCGTGCGGCTGGTGGCTCCCACCGGCAAGGCGGCGGCGCGCCTGACCGAGAGCATAGGCGCGGCCCTGCAGGCCCTGGACTTGCCCCCCGCATGGGTCGATGCCATCCCCACCGAGGCAGGCACCCTGCACCGGCTGCTCGGGGTGATCCCCGGCCGCAGCCAGTTCCGCCACCACGGGGGCAACCCCTTGCACCTGGACTTGCTGGTGGTGGACGAGGCCTCCATGGTGGACCTGCCGATGATGGCGCGGCTGCTGGATGCGCTGCCGAGCCACGCCCGCCTGATCCTGCTGGGCGACAAGGATCAGCTCGCCTCGGTGGAGGCGGGGGCCGTGCTCGGCGATATCTGCAGCTTTATCGAGCAGGGCATCAGCCCGGAGCAGGCGGCCTGGCTCTCGCGCCAGACCGGCTATCGGCTGCAGGGCACGCCTACAGGCGCCCCGGTACGTGACAGCCTCTGCTTGCTCAGCAAGAGTTGGCGTTTCGACAAGCACTCCGGCATCGGCCAGCTGGCGCGCGCCTGCAACGCGGGCGACGCGGCGGCGGTGGAGGTGGTCTGGGGTGCGGGCTTCAAGGATATCAGCCTGCATCCCTGGGTCGGCGAGGCCTACGAAGGGCTGATCGCCCAGGGGGTGGCCGGTTACGGCAGCTATCTCAAGGCAGCCCGGGAGGGGCAGGATCCGACGGCGGTGTTCAAGGCATTCAACGGCTTCCAGATCCTCTGCGCCCTGCGCGATGGCCCCTTCGGGGTGGAGGGGCTGAACCAGCGCCTCGAACTGGCCCTGTCCAAGGCAGGCCTTATTCAGCGCGACGGCGACTGGTATGCCGGTCGCCCGGTGATGGTAGTGCGCAACGATCACGGGGTCGGCCTCTACAACGGCGACATGGGGCTCTGCCTGCCCGATGAAACCGGTCGGCTGAAGGTGTGGTTCGAGCAGCCGGATGGCAGCCTGCGCGCGCTGTTGCCAAGCCGGCTGCCACCCCATGAGACCGTCTATGCCATGACCATCCACAAGTCACAGGGCTCCGAGTTTGCCCACACCGTGCTGGTGCTGCCGGACAGCGCCAGCCCGCTGCTGACCCGCGAGCTGGTCTATACCGGCATCACCCGCGCCAAGGCCCGGCTCGCGCTCTACGGCGATCGCGCCCTGCTGGCCCAAGCGGTACGGAAAAAGACCGAGCGGTATTCCGGATTGGCGGAGAGGTTGGGGAACTAATGATAGTGAATCGTATAAATATGAAATTAATTCTGATGGTACTGACTTTTTATGTTAGTGCAAATTTCATTGCTAATTCAGCTGAGTCTTACTCTGATATTGAAAAAGAGATGTGTGCAAAACTGCCAGCGGTCATTAAAAAAGGTAATGAGTTATACAGGGTAGGGGAATATAATGAAGCAAGAGATTATTTTACTGAGCAAGTCTCGCTAAGTGAAGGTTGTGGATATGCCTATGGCAAACCAGATAAAACTGCGATTATCACAGCGTATAATAATGTTGCACTTTCTTATATAAAAGAAGAGGACAAACTGAAGGCTCTGGCATGGTTGTCATTAGCTCCAAACGATAAAAGGTCTAAATTCAACTACAGTCTGCTTAAAAAAATATCTGCCTCTGTTGGACATGATATGGTGGGAACCTATTGGGGGTATGCCGGTTTAGGAAGCTGGAATATTGCCTCTGTAGAGAAACATGATGATGACTACTTGATATCCTTGAACCTACTCTACTTTGGGCTAAGGGGAATGGCTTATGGTCCTAATATTGGCGACATATCTCAGGTCGTGACTATGAAGGATGGTAAAGGGATTATAAAGCTGACTGGTGAAGAGGGTAATTGTGAAATTTCTATAAAATTTAGCGACAAAGACAATGGTATTCTTGAATTTGATACAAATCCTGATAAAAGTGAGTGCGGGTTTGGGCACAACGTATATGCTAATGGGGATTTCATTAGAGTTTCGAATAAACCTACGCCATTTTCTATCGGTTATTGAGGTAGGGCGGAAAGTATTCTCCGTTAAATCTTGTATGCTGGTTTTTGCTTGCTCGGCAAAAATATGATTAGTTGAGAAGGTTGTGAGCGGGTATGGCGAAGTCCAACGTTTACCACATACTTTCTTTTTTCCTACCCCTCATCCCCAGCCCTTCTCCCACAAGGGGAGAAGGGCGCAAACAGATCGTCCGATTACGCTTCGCTAATCAAACCTAGGTGGCTGGCGATCATATTCTGGGTGCCGCCTTATCCCCTCTCCATGGAGAGGGCTAGGGGGCCGGGTTGGCACAATGCAACAAATCGTAGGGAGCAATGAACGAAGTGAATTGCACCACTGCTATTTATCTGCCAAAAAGGTGCAATGCGCTTTGCTTGTTGCGCCCTACCTACTCACGACAGGATCTCATTCATTGCGACTCGAATTTAAAACCATCGACTTGGAGCGGGATTACGAACGCTGTGTGCAGGCGCGCAGGGATGCCTATTTCTGCAGCTTCCATACCTATGATGGCTTTGCCGAGTTTATTTCCGGTTATCGGGAGCGGATCCACGAAAGGCTGGGGCAAGGTGAATGGCATTACTTGCATGTCTGGGCTGGTGAACAACTGGTGGGTCAGTTGGAATTTCGCAGCTTTTCCGATGAACCCGAGACGGGCTATGTGCAGCTTATCTATCTGTTTCCCGAGTATCGTGGCACCGGCTTGGCGGCAGAGTTGCAGGCGTATATCCGTCACCAGTTGTTAAGCGCGGGTTGCAGATGGGCGTTGCTATCCGTTAGTCGTACCAATTTGCGGGCGCTGAACCATTACCGGCGTTCGGGCTGGACATTTTTGCGTTCCAATCCAAAACACGAAGAGACGGATTTTTATCGACTTGAACTGGCAAAATAATCTCGTATGTTGGGCTTCGCAGGCTCAGCACCAACCTACCCGTTACATAAGTTGTGGCTGAACGTAGCGAAGCCCAACGTTTACCGCGTAATCTCATTTTTCCTTCCCCTCATCCCCAGCCCTTCTCCCGCAAGTGGAGAAGGGAGGTTTGGCCCCGTGGCTATATCCCGAATTCACACGTCATTACGAACTGCATATCACCGATGTTGCATTATCCCCTTGCCCTTTGGGAGAGGGCTGGGCGAGGGGAACGGGTTGCCCCAATACCCACTTCGTAAAATCAGGTAGGGTGCAATGAACGAAGTGAATTGCACCGCCCATAATTATCTTGCAAAATGGTGGGATACTTTTCGTTTTTAATGATAAATCAGGCAGTAAAATGACAATTCATAGTTTTAAAAGCGAACGGCACAAGAACATGCTGCTTGGGGGATGTTTTTTATTGCTGCTTGTTCTATGGTTTTCAATCTTACTATTCTCGCTCAGACTGTCACGTAAAACAGTTATTGCTGACACGGTTCCAGAGTTGCTCACCTATATAACTATAAGTGCGTTATTTGGATTGGTTGGTGCAATTTTCACTGCTTTTCGATGTCCCGGGCGTGACGCCTTAAAGCATATCACAAAAGCCTTTGGTAGTTGCTTTTTTATGATATTTATAACGTCATTGTATGGCTATGATATGTACGTCTATTTTTATCCAGATAAAGTGGTCAGTTATGATACGGAATATAAAGTGGTTCACCCCGGACCATCCAAAGGTAAATACGGTCGTTGTGAGGCGGGCTTAAAGATAAAAGATCAGCATACAGGGTATTGGTTCAATATTTGTTATAGTGATAATGAACTTGGAAAGGAGCGGATTGGGGATCATGGAGTGGTGTGGGTGAAAACACGGATCAATGAGGCCGGATCATACTTGGAAAGCTACAATGTATATTCAGAAAAATCTTATTTTTCTATCCCCTCATCCCCAGCCCCTCTCCTGCAGGGGAATAAGGGAATAATCTCGTTACCGCTACCCGATTAAGCTTAACTAATAGAGCCTGTATGGCTGGCGATCATATCCCCGGCGCTGCTTTATCCCCTCTCCCTTTGGGAGAGGGCAGGGTGAGGGGATCATTCAGGCATTAGATGGTCAACTCCAGCAGGTTTCCTTCCGGATCCAGGAAGGTGCTCTCGTAATAGCCGTCGCCGGTCCAGCGGGGGCCGTCCAGGTGTTTCACCTCGGCCCCTTTGAGCAGCTTGAGGCGGGCTGTCATCCTGTCCACCGCCTCAGTGCTGCCGAGGGCGAAGGCGATATGGGCCAGCCCCAGCAGCGGGTGAGGCAGAGTTAGATCCGCTGGAAACAGGTTGGGGCTGTGCATCAGCTCCAGACTGGCGCCCCCCTCGAAGCGCACGAAGTAGGAGCTGAACTGTTTGGCCGGGTTGTGGTAGCGCTCATTCGCCTGGCCGCCAAACAGGGTGCAGTAGAAGCTCTTGAGGGCGTCCAGATCCTGTGCCCAGATGGCGACGTGATGGATATGCATGGTGGGTCTCCTTTGTATTGATGCCCTCCATGCTATGCTCGGCGGCTATGGTCCGACATGGCTGAGCCCGTCCTGATGATGTCTGAAACTGCCAATCTGGAAGTGATTGAAGTCTCCCCCGACTGCCGCGAGCAGATCTGTTGCGACAGCCTGTTGCCGGCGCTGACCCAGGAGCGGGTGTGGCTGGCGGGCCACTCCCGTCTGCAGACCCACTATCGGATCGAACGCCGCTTCGCGGACGTGCACTGCTTCTTGATCACCCTGGGCGGCGAGGGGGAGGTGCTGATCGGTGAGCGCTATGAGCGGCTTGTCAGCGGGGAGTGGGCGCTGATCCCGGCGGGCCAGCCGCTCTGCTACCGGTTAGCAGAGACGCAGTTGCCGGAGCCGCAACTGCCCACTGGTGGTCAGTGGGAGCTGCTGTGGCTGCTGCTGCACAAGGGCTCCCCCTGGGATGCCTTCGCAAGCCACTCCAGACTGGGTTGCACCTCCCAGCAGGCCAGCCTGCTGCATACCCTGGAGAACCTCTACGCGGAGCAGGAGCGCCATCAGGACCCGCTGCTCAGTGCGCTGCTGGTGGAGCAGCTCGGCTTCTATCTGCGCCGCCTGCTGCAAAAAGGGGAGGGGCAGAAACGTGGCGAGCGGCTGGCGCTGCGCCTCGAGCTGTTGCTGAAAGAGGCGCTCGGCGAGTGCTGGGACATCAGCCGGATGGCCGGGGCGCTGCACCTCTCCGAGCGGCAGCTCTATCGCCTCTGCCAGCAGCACTTCGCGCTGGCGCCCATGGCGCTGCTGCAACGGCTGCGGCTGCAACGGGCCGCGCTGCTGCTCGCCAGTCGAAGTGAGCCGGTCAAGGAGGTGGCCAGACTGTGCGGCTTCAAGAACGAATACCACTTCTCCACCGCCTTCAAGCGCCAGCACGGGCTGGCCCCCAGCCATTATCGCAGTTTGCATCATCCTGGCTTTAAATCCGGACTACTCTGAGATCCTGCACCAGATGCGTGGGTATTCCACTCATTCAGGGCCATAATGGGCCTATAACCAGACAGGCCGGCCCAGAGCGAACCGGCAACGGGATGAGGCGGACAGTGCCTTGCCGGGTTCTGACTTCTACACTCAAGCTTTGCGCCCCCATGACCATGGGGATAGAGGACAAGGATAGTCTTTTATGCTGCCAGATACGGATACGATCAAGATATCGGATGTCAGCGAGGGGGTGGTACACGGCATCCTCGAGGTGATCAGCGAAGGGGTCTGGGACTGGAACGCCAACACGGGTTTCGTTTACCGCAACTCGGGTTGGTATCGGATGCTGGGGTATGAGCCACACTCCCTCGGCAATACGGTGTTCACCTGGGAGAACGTGATCCACCCCGATGATCTGACGCGGGTGATGGCCTGCTTCGATGCCTATCTGAGCGGGGAGGCGCCGCACTACAAGGTCGAGTACCGTTGCCGCACTCGGGATGGCGACTTCGCCTGGGTCGAGGATTATGGCCGGATCATCGCCCGCAACCCCGATGGCTCTGTGGCCCGCATGATAGGGGCCCATCGCGACATCCATGCCCAGAAGCTGCTCTATACCCGGCTGGAACTGCAGAATCGCTCGCTGGAGCAGCAAGTCGCGGAGCGCACCGCCGAGCTGCAGCGGCTCAATCGGGAGCTGCAGCGGCAGGTCGAAGAGAATCGCCGGCTGGCGGAGACGGACTCCCTGACCGGGGCCGCCAGCCGCTATCGGCTGGAGCAGGTCATCCGGCTGGAGTCCGAACGTGCCAAGCGCTTCAAGGATCATTTTTCCGTCATCGCCATGGACGTGGACGACTTCAAGCGGATCAACGATCGCTATGGCCATGCGGTCGGCGATCAGACCCTGATCGACATAGTGCGGCTGGCGCGGGACAACATCCGCGAGATCGATCTGATTGCCCGCTGGGGGGGCGACGAGTTTATGCTGATCCTGCCCAATACCCGGTTGCCGGATGCCCAGGTGGTCGCCGAGAAGTTGCGTCAGCGGTTGAGCCAGCTCAGCGTGGGTGAACAGGAGGGCATCACCATGAGCTTCGGCCTGGTGGAATATCACCTGAGCGAATCCCAGAGCCAGCTGATGGTGCGGGTGGACAGGGCGCTCTATCAGGCCAAGCTGTCAGGCAAGAATCAGCTCTGTGGCTGGCATTGACGGGGCCTTTTTGGCATCGATACGTTTACCTCCCCCCCCGGATGTGGCTTGACCAAGGGATCACCTTGACTCCGACTCTATGCACTGGTCTGATGCGCGCTCTTTCATTCCTGTGAGATGTATCTTAATGAAGAAGTGCCTCCTGATTGCCCTGACCGCCCTGCCTCTGGTTGCCCACGCCGGTCTGATGGATTCCCTGACCGATACCGTGACCAGCAGCCTCACCAGCAGCGCCAAGGAGATGGCGGGCAGCGCCATGGACAGCGCCTCCAACGAAGCGATCAAGAAGGCGTTGGACATCAAGGAAGGTGCCTCCAACAAGCAGGCCATCAAGGACAAGCTGGGCGCCCCGGCCAGCACCAGGACCGAAGCCGGTCAGGAAGTGTGGAGCTATGATCTGACCGCCCTGAACAAGGCTTCTCCCATGCTGGCGGAGACTTCCAAGACCCTGTTCAAGGATGCCGAAGCCGCTCAGAAGAGCGTCGTCATCAAGTTCGAAGGCGAGACCGTCAAGACCCTGAGCCTGGCCGACAACGCCAAGGCGTGAGTCTGACATCCGTGCATGAGAAAGGGGCCCTGTGGCCCCTTTTTGATTGGCGATGACAACGAACCGTGCAGATGGGCGACGCCACCTTAAGCCGCAGCCAGCTGGGCGGCGACACCAATAGCAGAGGGTGGCCTGGGCCACCCTCTCTCGTATCCGGAGCCGCTTACTTGTTGGCTTCGGCGAACTGCTTCATCACCTCGGCGTGCTTGGTCATGCCGTCGGCCCTCAGCTCCAGATTCTTGACGAACTCGGCCTTCTTGGCCGGGTCTTCGATCTTGTCATAGCGCTGCTGCAGGTGAGCCTGGATCTGCTCCGGGGTCATGTTCTGCATGCGGGCCATCTTGTCGTGACGGCCACCGTGGTGCTTGCCGCCCATCATGCCTGAGCCGTCCATGGGGCAACCGGTCGCTGCTGCGGCGGTGGGTTGGGCCGTGCTCACGGCTTCGCTGGCGGCGTAGGCGCCGAGCGGCAGGCCGAGGATCAGGGTGGCGGTCAGCAGGGTCTTGGTCAGTGTTTT
This sequence comes from Aeromonas sp. sia0103, assembly GCF_963895295.1. Classification (NCBI taxonomy): domain Bacteria; kingdom Pseudomonadati; phylum Pseudomonadota; class Gammaproteobacteria; order Aeromonadales; family Aeromonadaceae; genus Aeromonas; species Aeromonas sp. sia0103. The sequence goes on from NZ_CAWQKG010000003.1 coordinate 46,669, forward strand.
CATGTGGTTACTCCTGTCGGATTGAGTTCTGGGTCGGCTCATTCGCCTTGACCCCAAGTAAACACCCGGGAGGTGTCTGAATTTTGCCAGTTGGAGCCTATTTTGTAGCAGAGTGTGGCATCTTGGCGCTCTGGCACACTTTGACACAACCCGCCCGATTGATTTTCGTATAATCGCCCCAGCTCGATAACGGGAGAGACAGTGATGAACCAAGGCAGTCCCCATATTCTGGTGGTCGATGACCACAGCGAGATCCGCGATCTGCTGAAGCGCTTTCTGGAACAACATGGCATGCGGGTCAGTTGTGCCCGGGATGGCAAGGAGATGAAGCGGCTGCTGGACGAGCGGGAGTTCGACCTGCTGGTGCTGGATCTGATGATGCCGGGGGAGGATGGCCTGACCCTGTGCCGCGAGCTGAGAGTGAAGTCCAATTTACCCATCATCATGCTCACCGCCATGGGCGAGGAGACGGACCGCATCATAGGGCTGGAGATGGGCGCCGATGACTATCTCGCCAAGCCGTTCAATCCCCGTGAATTGCTGGCCCGTATCAAGGCGGTGATGCGCCGCACTCAGGCCGAATCCCAGCCGGCGCCCGAGGCATTGACCCGGGATCTGCGCTTCGATCGCTGGCTGCTCGACATCAATCGCCGTGAACTGGTGGATGAGGAAGGGGTGGGGCTGAGCCTCTCCACCGCCGAATTCGACCTGTTGCGGGTGTTCCTCGAACGGCCGCAGCGGGTGCTGAGCCGGGATCAGCTGCTGGATCTGGCCAGGGGCCGTGAGACGGTGGCCTTCGATCGCGCCATCGATACCCTGGTGAGCCGCCTGCGCCGCAAGCTGGAGCGGGATCCCAAGAACCCCGAGCTGATCAAGACCATCTGGGGCGGCGGTTACCTGTTCGCCGCCGACGTGACCCAGGAGTGAGCCGGTGGCCATGATCAAGCGACTCTGCGCCAGGCTGTTGCCGAAGGGGCTGACCGGCCAGATAGTGCTGGTTGCCCTGGCGGGGCTGGTGTTGATCCAGCTGCTCAGCATCCAGATCTACCGCTCCGATAGAGAAGAGGCGCTCGGTTACGTCAACAGCCGCAATGCCATGCAGCGCATCGTCTCTGTGGTGCGGCTGCTGACCCTCTCTCCTCCTTCGCTCTATCACGAGATCCTCAAGGCGAGCCGCAGCGAGACCCTGCTGCTGCGCCTCGCCGACGAACCGCTGCAGCCTGACAATCGCAGCCCCCGTTTCGAGAAGCTGGTGCGGGCCAAGCTGGATTATCCGCCGCAACTGGCGGTGGAGATCAGCGCCGAGCTGAAGCAGGAGTTCCAGCGCAGCCAGGCCTGGCGGCACCACAATCGCATGATGAAGGATCGCAACGGCATGCCGCCACCCCAGGACATGCGGCTCTATGGCTCCATCCAGCTGCCCAATGGTGGCTGGTTGCAGTTCAGCTCCCTGGTGGACAAGGAGTCCGTCAGCTGGTCCTGGCAGACCACTCTCAACCTGATCCTGGTGGCGAGCCTGGTGATCGGCCTGATGATCTGGCTGTTCCGCCGCGCCACCCAGCCGCTCAAGCAGCTGGCCGCCAACGCGGACAGGCTGGGGCGCGGCGAGGATATCGAGCCGCTGCGTGAGGAAGGGCCGACCGAGATCCGTGAATCCATTCAGGCATTCAACCGCATGCATACCCGGCTCGATCGCTTCGTGCAGGACAGGACCCGGATGCTGGCTGCCATCTCCCACGATCTGCGCACCCCCATCACCAGCCTGCGCCTGCGCACCGAGTTTCTGGCCGAGGGAGAGGACAAGGAACGCATCCAGCAGACCCTGCAACAGATGGAGCAGATGCTGGCGGCGACCCTGAGCTTCGCCCGTGAGGAAGGGCAGCAGGAGGCGACCCGGGAGCTGGATCTGGTCAGCCTGCTGGAGAGCCTGTGTGACGACTATGCCGACACCGGCCAACCGGTTACCTGCCTGGCGGAGGGCAAGCAGGTCTATGCCTGCCGCGCCAATACCCTGCGTCGGGTGCTGCAAAACCTCATCGGCAACGCCATCAAGTACGCGGGCAGTGCCGAGGTGTCGCTGGAGCGAGGCGAGGGGGAGCTGTTTATTCGGGTCTGCGATCGGGGACCTGGTATAGATCCGAGCCGGCTGGAGGATGTGTTTAAACCCTTCGTGCGGCTCGATGAGGCTCGTAACACCGAATCCGGCAGTGTGGGGCTGGGGCTTGCCATCGCTCGTACTCTGGTACACCAGCACGGTGGGGAGCTCAGCCTGCATAACCGTGCCGAAGGCGGACTGGAGGCGAGGATCAGCCTGCCGCTGTGAGGGCCTATACCTTCATCCGATCTGACAAGAGGGCGCCCGGGTTGGCGCCCTCTTCGTATCCGAGATTACGCGAGGCTGACGACATGGTGTATGTGGGAAAGATCGAGTGAGTGGGGAGCACGCAGGGTGTGGTGCGAGGAACTGCGGGGCTGTGGTCTGTGACCGGTGTGAATGTGGGGGAGGAATAGACAGGACTGGCCGAAAATCAGGCAACAAAAAACCCGCCGAGGCGGGTTTTTTCAATTCTTGCAGAAGGTCTTTCCGATTAACGGGAAGGCTTCCTGGCTTGAATTACAGACCAACTACGTTGGCAGCAGCCGGGCCTTTCTGGCCTTGCTCGATGGTGAACTCAACGCGCTGACCTTCGTCCAGGGTTTTGAAGCTGGTGGACTGGATAGCGGAGAAGTGTACGAACACGTCTTTGCCACCGTCAGCCGGGGAGATGAAGCCAAAACCTTTTTCTGCGTTGAAGAACTTAACGGTACCAGTCATTTTGTTAGACATAATAATTTCCTTAATAGTGATATTGAAACGCCACGGTTGTGGCAATCCATGATTTTTCGTCAGCAATACGTATGGGGAGCACTAAAGAAGGAAATTATTTGATAAGAGCTATCTGGGACAACTCTAAACAAATCACTGCTTTAAAATGACTGCCTAACATAATCAGGTCTGAACTACCGAACCATCGAGGTTGATTAGAACACGCTCACCCTGATGTGGCAATCTTTATCTTGATATTAATTACCCAGTGACGCTGGCGTTGGGGTCTCTCTGATGAAAAATATCGTTGTTTAACAACTTGATAGAGGTTGATTCAGGTTAGGGAAGCATGGCGATATAATGTTCATGCCCGCACGCAGGGGATGCGTCCGGGCATGAATGCATGAATATAGAAGAGATTAGCGCTTGCTGCGGAACTTGTTGCTGACGGAGTCAATCCAGCTGAAAGTATCGGGCAACACCTGGTTCTTGGCACGTTCCTTGGCTTTCTCCCGCGCCAGCGCTGAGGCGACCTTGGCAACCTTGGCGCGCTCCGCTGCGATCAGCAGCCGCCCTTCCTCACGGATCTTGTTGCGCTCCCCATTGGTCAGGGTGTGATCGGCATTGGCCTGGGCTTTCTGCAGCAGCAGGGTGATCTCGGCCTTCTCGGCCTCGGTGAGGTCTTTCATTTCCAGTTTTTTCATGGCGCGCTCCTGCGGCAGGGGATAGCACACCCTAGCACACTCTGACGGTACATCTCTTATGCTATCGTCGCCTTGCCACCAAAAGGGCAGATTGAGGGCCATTTCCCACCATGTTCTCACCCTTTTATGGACAGTTTCCGGCGGCTTGTTGCTGATGGAACCCATTGCCCGGACCCGAGCAGGGCGGCTGGAGCTGCTCTGAACCCGATCAATCATGGGATAAGGAAAGAATGGGGCGACTGGGTCCCGTCACCGCTCTTTCAACAGACTGGCAGGTCATAGCGCCGGGAGATGTCCTGGCCCGGATTGGCAGTAGGTACTGCGGTGTGGGCGTCGTGGGGGGCTTTTCGGAGGTGCTGGCGGCGGGCGCGCCTGGCTGGCGATCTGCCGTTATTGTGTGAGGCTGGATCCTGGCCTGAGGTTAGGGGTATGCTGGTACCAGTGCGATCCCCGATCGTCACTGTTAGCGTACTGTGATCTATGATTCGGCTGACACGCTGGAGCCCCGGTTCCAACCTGTCTGGGTAACATTTTTGGAGTCTGATGATGAGTAACAAAGAACAGCATCACGGCAAAGATGCCAAGAAAAAACCGCAGATGTCACTGAAAGAGAAGCGCGATGCCAAACGGCAGAAAGCCGACCTGAAAAATGGCAGCGTGTTGAAGTAACGCTCCGCTACACTGTTGTTCCTCTGGAGCCAGTATCAAGCCAGCCCATCATGGGCTGGCTTTTATGTTTTCGGCCGATGAGCTCGCCTCATAGCTCGCCAAGATCCGTTCATAGCGCCCATCCTCTCTCATGCGCGCGAGCTGGCGATCGAACCACTGCTGCTGGGTGGCTCGACGAAAGGCAAAGTGATAGTGGGTGGGGGCGAACAGGGCATGTTGCCTGACCCGAACGGGGGCATGGCGCCCGCTGTCCGATTCACTCTCGCGTTGCTGCGCCAGATAGTAGTAGAACACCCTCTGCTCCAGGATCACGGCATCAGTGCGCCCCAACAGCAGCATCTGTACCTGGCTCTGCTGCCTGGCCACCTCTTCATAGCGAGGATTCTGAGCGGCCATGCTGGCGAAATCCTCCCCCAGGATCTGCCGTGCCCGCTGGAAGGCGCTGACACGCAACCCCTTCAGATCCGCGATCGAGTGGATGACCCTATCGTCCAGGGTAAAGACCCTGTTGTGGAAGGTGATCACCGGCTGCGACAGATAGGCGTGCTTCAGCATGCCGGGCTTCACGTTGATGATGGCATCCAGCTTGCCCTCTTCCAGCATGCGGAAGGTGCGCTCCAGCGGCAGGTAGATGAACCGGGGCTCGTAGCCACTGCCGGCAAAGGCCTGTGTCAGCAGATCCAGCTCGATGCCGCGGCCCTGGTGCTTGATCACGTAAGGCGGAATGGCGAAATTGACGCCCACCCGCAGTGGCTCGGCGGCCAAGGTGCCCATATGCAGCAGCAGGGTGAAGCGCAGCAGGCGGTTAAGGAAGCCCATGCTTGTTCTCAGGCGGATGACTCGGTCTGATGATACCCACAACGCCCAATGAGAGAGACCACACAGCCCCCATCGTCTCGGTAACGGGATGATGGGGACGATGGCTGCGTCAGAAGTAGGCAAAAAAAGGCCCTGAACAGTCAGGGCCTGGTAGTCAGTCACGTCGAGATCTAGAACGGAATGTCGTCGTCAAAATCCATCGGCGGTTCGTTGTAAACCGGCGGGGCAGACTGAGGTTGCTGCTGTTGCTGAGGACGGCTGTAACCGCCTTGCTGCTGCATGTTCTGCTGCGGTGCGGCAGCGGGGCGTGGCATGTTCTGCTGGGGAGCGGCCTGTTGCGGCTGGCCCCAGTTGCCCTGGGATTGCTGGCCACCCATGCTCTGACCGGCGCCGCCTTGCGGACGGCCACCCAGCATCTGCATCACGCCGCTGAAGCTGTCGACCAGGATTTCAGTGGTGTAACGCTCCTGACCACCCTGATCCTGCCACTTGCGAGTCTGCAGTTTGCCTTCGACATAGACCTGGGAGCCTTTTTTCAGGTACTCGCCAGCCACTTCGGCCAGCTTGCCCATGAACACCACACGGTGCCATTCAGTGCGCTCTTTCTGCTCACCGGTCTGCTTGTCGCGCCAGGATTCGGAGGTGGCCAGGGTGATGTTGGTCACGGCACCGCCACTCGGCATGTAGCGCACTTCCGGGTCTTGCCCCAGGTTACCGATCAGAATGACTTTATTGATGCCTCGACTGGCCATAATCTCTCTTCCACCCTTTATATACCGGCCGGGCCAAATGCCCGGACCAATTCAACATTTCGTTCGTGTTTGGTGAGATGCGCTCCACTGGATGGGGGATCTTCACTCATGTCATGGCTGCGCCCGATCTGGCCGAATAAATCACCAGCCGCTCGTCCCAGCGTTTGCCCGCAATAGTAACAGAGTTGGCGGGCATGAGGGCACATCTTCCTGCCCGGCGGGTGTCAATCCCGCCGTCGGATCCTTCATTAACTTACCCGAGGTGCGGGGTTGCCAGCAAGCGGCGCTACCCGTGAGAGCCCTGTCCACCCGGGAGGGCCATGCCTGTGCTGGCAGGTACTAGTAGACCCCCCAAATGGGGAGGGTATGCTAGTCATTTGTATTGATTGAGAAATTGGCAAGCTTCAAAGGAATCACAGTAGCGCCTAATACTTTTTTAATACTTCAGTCAGGAGGGGGGATTGGTACTCTCTCCCGTCGAAAAGCCCAGATCCGAATGTGCAAGGAAGTCTTCTTGATGACGCCCGAATACCCCTTAGTGCTGATCACCGAACATAACGCACAAGCCATCAGTTTTCAGCGTCACCTCGGCGAGCAGCTGGGCCTGGCCATCCTGCTGGTGGGAGAGCTGGATGCCCTGCCGGAACCGGCAGACACCGACAGCCAGCCCCTGTTCCTGATCGATCTGGATTACCTCAAGTCGACTCAGCAGGCGGACTGGAGCCAGACGCTTTGCAGTCGATTCGGTGGGGCCAGCACCGTGCTGCTCAATGCCCCCACCAGTACGGACCGGGAGCTGTTGCTGATGTGGCCGCACACCAGCGGACTCTTCTTCCGCCAGGACAGCCTGGATCGGCTGGTGATCGGCATCAGCAAGGTGCTGCAGGGGGAGTATTGGATCCCGCGCCACCTGCTCTGTGATCTGGTGGATTACTATCGCAAGGGGAGCGGCCAGCCGCTGCGTAACCAGACGCTGCTGACGGCCCGTGAACAGGAGATAGTCCGTCACCTGATGACGGGGGCCTCCAATACCGAGATCGCCGACAGCCTGTTTGTGAGCGAACACACCATCAAGTCCCACCTCTATAACGTGTTCAAGAAGTTGAACGTCAAGAACCGCTTGCAGGCGGTGAGCTGGGCCAAGGAATATCTCTGAAGAGCGGGGTCAGGGTGATAAAAGCCTGTCTATTCATCCAGTAGTCACTGTGCCATACTGGTTCGCTCTGGTTTGTGTATCGAGCGTGCAAGAAGATGGAAAAAATCGTGATTCGGGGTGCCCGCACCCACAATCTCAAGAACATCAATCTGACCCTGCCCCGCGACAAGTTGATCGTGGTCACCGGTCTGTCCGGTTCCGGCAAGTCCTCGCTGGCGTTCGATACGCTCTATGCCGAGGGACAGCGCCGCTACGTGGAGTCACTCTCCGCCTATGCCCGTCAGTTCCTCTCTCTGATGGAGAAGCCGGATGTGGATCATATAGAGGGGCTGTCACCGGCCATCTCCATCGAGCAGAAGTCCACCTCCCACAACCCGCGCTCGACCGTGGGCACCATCACCGAAATTTATGACTACCTGCGCCTGCTGTTTGCGCGGGTAGGCGAACCCCGCTGCCCGACCCACGCCATCCCGCTCGCCGCCCAGACCATCAGCCAGATGGTGGATCAGGTGCTGGTCCAGCCCGAGGGCAGCAAGCTGATGCTGCTGGCGCCCGTGGTACGGGATCGCAAGGGTGAGCACAGCAAGCTGCTGGAGAATCTGGCGGCGCAGGGCTATATCCGCGCGCGCATCGATGGCGAGGTGTGCGATCTCTCCGATCCTCCCCCGCTGGAGCTGCACAAGAAGCACACCATAGAAGTGGTGGTGGACCGCTTCAAGGTGCGCGCCGATCTGGCGCTGCGCCTCGCCGAATCCTTCGAGACGGCGCTGACCCTCTCCGGCGGCATAGTGCTGGTGGCCCCCATGGACGGGGAGGCGGGGGTGGTTCCCATGACCTTCTCCGCCAACTTCGCCTGTCCGGAGTGTGGCTACTCCATGTCGGAGCTGGAGCCACGCATCTTCTCCTTCAACAACCCGGCCGGCGCCTGCCCGACCTGTGACGGCCTCGGGGTGCAGCAATATTTCGATCCCGCCAAGCTGATCCACGACCCGAGCCAGAGCCTGGCGAGCGGTGCCATCCGCGGTTGGGACAAGCGCAGCTTCTATTACTTCCAGATGCTCAAGTCCCTCGCCGAGCACTACAAGTTTGATCTGGAGAGCCCCTGGGAAGATCTGCCCGCCAAGACCCAGGAGGTGATCCTGCGTGGCTCAGGTCGCACCGAGATCGAGTTCCGCTACATGAACGATCGCGGCGACGTGGTGGTGCGCAAGCACCCGTTCGAGGGGATCCTGCACAACATGGAGCGTCGCTACCGGGAGACCGAATCCAACTCGGTGCGGGAAGAGCTCTCCAAGTACATCGCCAACAAGTCCTGTACCAGCTGTGGTGGCAGCCGGCTGAGGGAGGAGGCGCGCCACGTGTTCGTGGATAACCGCAACCTGCCCGCCATCGCCGAGCAATCCATCGGCGACGCGCTGGCGTTCTTCGCCGGGATCGAGCTGACCGGCCAGCGTGCCCAGATCGCCGAGAAGATCCTGAAAGAGATCGTCGAGCGGCTCGGCTTCCTGGTCAACGTCGGCCTCAACTACCTCAGCCTGTCTCGCAGCGCCGAGACCCTGTCCGGTGGCGAGGCGCAGCGCATCCGGCTGGCCAGCCAGATCGGCGCCGGCCTGGTGGGGGTGATGTATGTGCTGGATGAGCCCAGCATCGGCCTGCACCAGCGGGACAACGAACGGCTGCTCAAGACCCTCACTCACCTGCGCGACCTCGGCAACACCGTGATCGTGGTGGAGCACGACGAGGACGCCATTCGCCTCGCCGATCATGTGCTGGACATAGGCCCCGGGGCCGGCGTCCATGGCGGCTCAATCGTCGCCCAGGGCACGCCGGAGGAGATCATCGCCAACCCCGCCTCGTTGACGGGGGATTACCTCTCCGGCCGCAAGCAGATCGCCATTCCCGCCGAGCGCACCCCGCTCACCGGCAAGTGGTTGAAGCTGAAAGGGGCGAGCGGCAACAACCTGCGCAACGTCAATCTGGATCTGCCCATAGGGGTGATGACCTGCGTCACCGGGGTCTCCGGCTCCGGCAAGTCGACCCTGATCAATGACACCCTGTTCCGCATCGCCCACCGGGAGCTGAACAAGGCCACCGAGTCGACCCCGGCGCCCTACCGCGAAGTGGAAGGGCTGGAGCACCTGGACAAGGTGGTGGACATCGATCAGAGCCCCATAGGCCGTACCCCGAGATCCAACCCGGCGACCTACACCGGCCTGTTCACCCCGATCCGCGAGCTGCTCTCCGGCACCCAGGAGGCGCGTTCGCGCGGCTACCTGCCGGGTCGCTTCTCCTTCAACGTCAAGGGGGGGCGCTGCGAGGCCTGTCAGGGGGACGGCGTCATCAAGGTGGAGATGCACTTCCTGCCGGATGTCTATGTGCCTTGCGACGTCTGCAAGGGCAAGCGCTACAACCGCGAGACCCTGGAGGTGAAGTACAAGGGCAAGAACATCCACGAGATCCTCGACATGACGGTGGAGGATGCCCGCGAGTTCTTCGATCCTGTGCCGGCGGTGGCGCGTAAGCTGCAAACCCTGATGGATGTGGGCCTCTCCTACATCCGGCTCGGCCAGTCGGCCACCACCCTCTCCGGCGGCGAGGCGCAGCGGGTCAAGCTGGCGCGGGAGCTCTCCAAGCGCGACACCGGCCAGACTCTCTACATCCTGGACGAGCCGACCACCGGGCTGCACTTCCACGACATCCAGCAACTGCTCAAGGTGCTGCACCAGCTGCGGGATAGGGGCAACACTATCGTCATCATCGAGCACAACCTGGACGTCATCAAGACCGCCGACTGGATCGTCGATCTCGGTCCCGAGGGGGGCGCCGGCGGTGGCCGCATCCTGGTGACCGGCACGCCCGAGGAGATGAGCCGCTGCAAAGATTCCCATACGGCGCGCTTTTTGGCGCCCTTGTTGGTAAAATAAGCGTCTCAGTCATGCAACAAGGGGCCCAGGGCCCCTTGTTTTTTATGGGCTGGCGGAGCGGCTCCATCCCGGGGCTATGCCCCATACTTGATCTCGTCCCCGTCCTTGTTTGCTGTCATCAGGATCCCGGCGTCTATGACCCACAAGCCCCGTCCCATCGATCATCTGCTGGCCTACTCCATGTTACCCGTCTGGGTGGGGGCGGTGCTGATGTTGCTGATCGTGATCGCCCTGTCGCAGATACCGGCGGTGGAGCGGCTCGAGGAGCAGAGGATGAGGGAACACCTGCAACGGGTGTGCAGGGCGGTGCAGGGGGACATCGATGCGATCAACGCCTTTACCCGGGACTGGGGCATCTGGGACGAGACCCGGACCTTCATCGCCAAGCCTAACCGGGGCTACATCAACTCCAATCTGCTGGTCGACACCCCGATGCGGGATTTCGAGCTCAACCTGCTGAGCTATCTGGATCTGCAGGGGGAGGAGGTCTGGACCCGCACCATGCTGCCGGACACCGAGGGGGTGGATACGACCCTGTTGCCCCGTTTTCTGGACGAGCTGACAACGCGCCTGCTGGCGGAGTCGCGCCAGGGGCAGATGCGGGCCCTGAGCGGGGTGCTGGGCTCCCAGTGGGGGCCGCTCATCTTCTCGTTGCAGCCGGTGACCGACAGTGCGGGGCTGCACCAACCCAACGGCTTCTTGCTGGCGCTGCGCTGGTTGGATCGACGCTACATGGCCAAGCTGGCCGAGCGCGTCGCCATCCCCCTTCGCTTCGCGCCGCCGGTGTCGGCCAGAGAGATGGCGGGGTTCGACACGCTCGGCAACCGGGTGCGCTATCGGCTGGTGGATCTCGGCCTGCGCTGGGTACGGGGAGAGGGGGTGTTGCTCGACAGCGCGGGCAACCCCGTGCTGACGCTGATCGTGGAGGAGGAGCGGGACGTGCTGCGGGGCGCGCTGGAGGGCACCCTCTGGATGCTGTTCGGCATGCTGCTGATCAGCCTGTGTTGCATCCTCATCGCCCGGCAGCGGCTGCGCTCCATAGTGCTGGAGCCCGTCAACGAGCTGGTGACCGCCCTGCAGCATTTCAGCGAGCAGCCGGATGTGAGCCGCCTGCCCATCTTCGACAGCAGCCGGGAGATGGCCCTGCTCAGCCGCAAGTTCAGGGAGATGGCGGCCAAGATCAGCCTGCAGCACAGCGCCATGCAGGCGCACTCCTCCCGGCTGGAGATGGCCGCTTACACGGATCCCCTGACCCGGGCTTTCAATCGCCGTTATCTGGAGGAGTGGTTGCTGGCCCGCTACGAGCTGGCCGAGCCCAGGCTGGCGGTGCTGCTGGATCTGGATCACTTCAAGCGGGTCAACGATCACTTCGGTCACGACATGGGGGATCTGGTGCTGCGCCAGCTGGCCGCGCTGCTGCGCCACTCGCTGAGGGAGGGGGAGCCGCTGATCCGACTGGGTGGGGAGGAGTTTCTGTTGCTGCTCTCCCGCCAGGATGGGCAGGTCCGCCTCGCCAGCCTGCACCGCGAGATCGCCGCCTATCCGTTCGGCCCGGAGACGGCGCCGCTGCACATGACGGTCTCGCTGGGTTATTGCGACTACCCCTTGCACCGGGAGCTGGAGGAGTCGTTCTGGGAGCTGAGCTTCAAGCTGGCGGACATCGCGCTCTATCGTGCCAAGCAGGAGGGGCGTGATCGTTGGCAGGGGTTCGACGGCGAGTTGCCTCGCGAGTGGTGGGCGTCGTCGCCCGAGCAGATCGTCGCCGGTGGGGTGCTGAATTATCGGACGTCCGGCCCGGCGGAGGACACTAGTGCATCAGGACCAGCCACGCTAGCGCGATAACAAATCCCAGCAAGATGAACAGGAAGGAGCCTATGCCCCAGATGGCTGCCAGGATGCCTAATACTTTGTCTCTGGTGGTTTGCTCTTTCATAAAATATCGCTTACAGACGTGTTACATCACCTTAATAAAATACGCCTTTCAGGATAGGTAAACAACGGTCAAGACGGGAATGAGCGGCTGCAAAGGTGTATTTAAATTATATTTAAGTGAGCAAGACTCAGTTATATCTCACGTTAATCTATTGTAATTAATAGCCTTATTTTAATTTGTTGATGATTTGATGAGCAATGAAAGCTGTTATGTACATCCATCTATTTCTTGGCAACTATTGAGCTAAATCAATAACTGATCATTCACATCCTTTTATAGTTTTCGGGCTTACAACATAGAAAGAAAACAAAAAAGGAAATACGTGATGAAAAAGATCCTGCCGCTGCTGATCGCAGCCGCCCTCGCTTCCCCTGCCGCCATGGCCCATCAGGCCGGTGATATTCTGGTTCGTGGTGGTCTGGCCTTCGTCTCCCCTCAGACCAGCAGTGACGATGTTCTGGGTACGGGCGAGCTGGATATCGACAGCAACATGCAACTGGGGCTGACCCTCTCCTACATGATCACGGACAACTGGGGCGTCGAACTGCTGGCCGCCACCCCCTTCTCCCACTCGGTCTCGACCCCAGGGCTGGGTGAGGTTGCCAAGGTCAAGCACCTGCCACCGACCCTGATGGCGCAATATTACTTCGGGGATGCCAACAGCAAGGTGCGTCCTTACGTCGGTGCCGGCATCAACTACACCACCTTCTTCGATGAAGAGGGACGCGGTGCCCTGGCGGGCACGGATGTCAGCGTCGACTCCTCCTGGGGTCTGGCGGGTCAGGTAGGTCTGGACATGGCGATCAACGATCGCTGGTTCGTCAACGCCTCCGCCTGGCTCATCGATATCGACACCGATGTGCACACCGCGGTGGGGACCATCAACACCTCCATCGATCCGGTCGCCTTCATGTTTGGCGTCGGCTATCGCTTCTGATAGGACGCGGGTTGGCCGCCTCAAGGCCATGACAGCTAAGCACGTCTCTTTGGCCCGGCTCTGTTCGGGCCCTTTTCTGCCCGCGACTGGGCCATAACGTTGATCTAGCCCATCATCGCGCCAGATAGCACTCTCCTATTGAACGACCCTGCCGATAGTCTCTGCATTCACGCCATTTTTCCCAACGAGTGAGGATGTCTCTATGGGTTTGTCTATCGTGCAGCGGATCATCGCCGGATTTGTGTTGATGTTGCTGCTTCTTATCCTGCTTGGCCTCATCAGTACCCTGAAGATCCGGGGTATCAACGAGGGGCTGTCGCAGGTCTCGGATCGGGCCACCCCCCTGGTGATTACCGTGGCGGGGCTCAAGGGTGCGCTGCAGGACAGCAGCCGCTGGGTGCTGGTCTACCGCAGCAGCGAGGATGCGGCCCAACTGCCGCAGCTGGCCAGTCAGTTCAAGGCGCAGCAGGCGCACTTCGTGCAACTGAGCCAGGGGATGGGCAAGTTCGTGACCGAGGCGAACGATCGCTTCCGGCAGGTCGATGCTGCCACCAAGACCTTCTACGGCCTGGCGGACCAGGTGCTGACCCAGCATGTGCAGTGGATCGAGGCCCTCGATCGGCGCCGCCAGCTGGAGATCGCCTTCATCCGGCTGGAAGATACCTATCAGTGGGCCGCCGACCTGTTGCTGCAACAGGCGTCCGGCAAGCGCTCCATGCGTAACAAGGCCGAGCTCATCACCTCCGGTATAGCGCGGGACCTGAAGAATATCCGCCGGGCCGATGCCGGCACGGATCTCAACGAGCTGGAGAGGGTGCTCAGCAAGGACATAGAGATGGCCCGCAAGCGGCTCGAGCGGGTGCTGGTGCCCGACGATGTGAAGCAGCGCTTCGTCGCCAACCTGGATCGAATGCAGGAGCTGGCGCTCGGCCCGCAGGGGCTGCTGGCCACCATGCGTCACGCCCAGCAACTGGCCGCGTCGCAACAGGAGCTGAACCAGCGGCTCGATGCCAGCCTGGCCAACAGCCTGGCTCTGCTCGATGAGATGGGCCAGTCGGCCGGCGTCATCGCCAGCCAGAGCCGTCTCACCGCGGATGATGCGGTCAGCAGTGCCAGCCTCTGGATCCTGATAGTGGCGACCGTCTCGGCCGCCGCCGCGCTGCTCATCGGCTACACCACGGCGCGCAGTATCCAGCGTCCGCTGCAGCTGATCGATCGGGAGCTGGGCCGCATGGCGGCCGGTGACATGACCCGCCGCATCGACTACCAGAGCCGCTGCGAGTTCGGCAGCCTGGTCCGCTCTATCAATACCCTGGCGGGCAAGACCGGAGAGCTGCTCTCCCAGATCAACGCCGGCTCCCGCCACCTGGTGGGCGAGGCGAGCCGCGCCGCCGAGATCAGCGAACGGGCCATGTCCAGGGTGCAGGATCAGAAGAGTCAGACCGACCAGGTCGCCGCCGCCATCACCGAGCTGGAGGTGAGTGCCACCGAGGTGGCCCGCTCCACCGATGGCACCAAGCGGGAGGTGGATCTGGCCGACGAGGAGGCCCGTGCCGGTCGTCGGCAGGTCGCGGTCACCCGCCAGATCACCGAGCAGCTGGCGGGCGCCATGGAGGAGGCGGTCGGCATCACCCACAAGCTGGGGGAATTCAGCAACAACATCGGCAGCATCCTGGATGTGATCCGCAGCATCGCCGAGCAGACCAACCTGCTGGCACTCAACGCTGCCATCGAGGCGGCCCGGGCCGGCGATGCCGGCCGTGGCTTCGCGGTGGTGGCGGACGAGGTGCGGGCTCTGGCCAACAGGACCCAGACCTCGACCGAGGAGATCCAGGCCATGATCGAGAACCTGCAGAGTTCGAGCAGGCAGGTGGTGGAGGTGATGGGGCGCAGCCAGGAGCAGACGCTCGGCTGCGTGGAGCAGACCCGCGCCATGGATCTGGCGCTGCAGTCCATCGCCGAGCGGATGAGCGCCATCAAGTCGATGGCGGATCAGGTGGCCCACGCGGCCCAGGAGCAGATCTCGGTCAGCCAGGGGGTGGCCCGTCATATCGCCGGGATCGCCGATGTGGCCTACGAGACCGAGCGGGAGGCGCGGGAGTCGGCCGGCAGCAGTGAAGTGCTGGCGGAACTGGTCGCCAAGCAGCAGCAATTGATCGCACATTTCAAGGTCTAGGAGGGCTTATGTCTAACAAGTGGATTGGGGCCCTGAGTCTCCTGTTATGCGGCCAGCTGATGGCCAGTGAGTTGGTGATCGAGAGCTGGCGGATCGATGACAAGGCCCTGTGGGAGCAGAAGATCATTCCCGCCTTCGAGGCGGCCCACCCAGGCATCCAGGTGAGGTTCAACGGGGTGCAGAACGTCGACTACATGCCGACCCTCTGGGCCAGCCTGAAGGATGGCAAGGCGGGGGATCTCATCACCTGCCGCCCGTTCGACGACTCCCTCGCCCTGTTCAAGGCGGGCCATCTGGTGGAGTTGAGCGAGATGGCCGGGATGGAAAACTTCCCCAGTTTCGCCCAGTCGCCCTGGCAGACGGATACCGGCGCTCAGACCTTCTGCGTGCCCATGGCCTCCGTCATTCACGGCTTTTTCTATAACAAGAAGATATTCAGCGACTTGGGTCTCTCAGTGCCGCAGACCCGCGACGAGTTCTTCGCCGTGCTGGACAAGGTGAAGGCGGACGGGCGCTATGTACCGCTGGCCGTGAGCGGATCAGAGAGCTGGGTCGCGTCCGAGCTGGGCTTCCAGAACATAGGACCCAATTACTGGAAGGGGGAAGATGGCCGGCTGGCGCTGCTGGGCGGCCAGGAGCGGCTCGACAACCCGCAATATGTGCGGGCGTTCGACGAGCTGGCCCGCTGGCGCGCCTATCTGGGGGAGGGCGGCGAGAGCCGTGACTACGCCACCACCAACGCGCTCTTCACCTCCGGCAAGGCGGCCTTCTATGCGGCGGGCTCCTGGGAGATAGCCCCCTTCACCGGCAAGGTCGATTTCGGTGTCATGCGCCCCCCCGTGGCCAAGCAGGGGGACGGCTGCTTCTTCACCGATCACACCGACATCGGGATGGGGCTGAACCCGGCCAGCAAGAACAAGGAGGCGGGCATGGCCTTCCTGCAATGGCTGACCACCCCTCAGTTTGCCGAGCTCTATACCAACTCGTTGCCCGGTTTCTTCTCCCTCTCCAACCACTTCTTCGAGGTGACCAATCCGGCGGCGAAGGAGATGATGGAGTGGCGCGATCAGTGCGACTCCTCCATCCGGGTGGCGACCCAGATCCTCTCCCGTGGCACCCCCAAGCTGGGGGACGAACTGGCCGAGGTGAGTCAGGCGGTGTTGCAGGGCAAGCTGGCGCCACAGGCCGCGGCGCAGCAGCTGGAGCAGGGGTTGAAGGGCTGGTATGGCCCCCATCAGGGCAAGGCCAAGGGGGCTGACTGCCAGTGTGAGGTGCCGGCGGCGCCCTCGACCACAGCGTCGGGTGCATCGGCCTTCCTCGCGCTTTCTACCACGGTGTCAGGCGCATCGGCTTCCCTCGCACCCTCGATGAGCACGCCTGCGGCGGCGACCCCGCTACCGGCAGCCGGGGTCGAAGAGGCGCTCACCAGCGAACTGGCGACGCCCACGCAATAAAGCGCACAATAAAGGAAGCATCGACAACGGGAGGCATCAGCCTCCCGTTTTCATTCCTGCGGGCGGTCGACGGCCGTCGAGTGCCAGCGACAGAGGCTGCCGATGCGGGCCACGGGCACGAATCCCAGCGAGCGGTAGACGCGCTGGGCATGGTAGTGCTCGTCGGCCACTATGATGAGGCGCTCGGCGCAGGTCAGGCCCTGGCGGGCGACCTGGCTCAGCAGCTGGCGGCAGAGCCCCCGGTTGCGCCAGTCATGGTGGGTGCGTACCAGCTGAAAGCGCCCCATGGTCCCGGTGAAGAACAGGCCGCAACTGGCGACCAGCTGCTCCCCCTGCCAGATCCCCCACCACTGCCCCAGCCCATCGGCGATCATGGCCTGATACAGGCTGCGGCGTGACTGCAGATAGGGCAGGTAGCGTTCCTCCTCGTGGCTCGGATCCCGCTCATCGCACTCCAGCACCAGCCAATCATCCCAGTCGGCCGCCGTGAAGGGGCGGGCATGGGTCGTCGCGGGGGGTGGGGCCGTCTGCTGCCAGCTGGTGGCATCCAGTGCCAGCACCACGCATTCCATATATTGATAACCCGCCGCCACGAAGCCGGCGACCCGGCTGTTCTGGCCCGGGGCAAGTGGCCACTGGAAGGTGCGGTGGCGCACTCTGGGGTCACTGCCGATCAGCTTGTCGAAGCTGGCCTCGAGCCAGCCCTTGTCACGATCGCTGGGTGGGGTGGGGAGCAACAGGTAGTTGCCGAAATAGTAATCCGGGGCGGTCGGGGTCCGTACGGCCCAGAACTGCTCATGGTCCACCACCTCGCCCTGATAGCGATCGAACAGCAAATCGGTGGCAAAGCCGGGATGATCTTCCATGATGGGGTTCCTGCAAGTGACTCAATTGATTATCGGCAGGAAGGGGAGGAAGTTAAAAAAAAGGCCGGGAAAGCCCGGCCAAACAATCACACGCAGATTCAGAACGTCCAGGACGATCCGCCCGCATCATAGCGCGACTGGGGCCATTTTGGGATGGGGGGACAGGGTTAGTTAAATTGAATCGCCAAATAAAAAAGCCGCTGATCCCGCCCTGACGGTAAATCGGTGTTGACTTTGATCCGTTTTCTCATAAAGATAGCAAGACGTTTAGACGTCCAAACATCCGTTTTGACGTACAGGAATCGGTTGTAGGACAGGGAGATAACAGATGGGATTTCACAGCGCGCGTCAGGTAGAGGCACTCAACCAGAGTCTGGCTGATCTGGGTGGCGACATATCGGTCAGCTTCGAGTTTTTCCCACCCAACAGCGAAGGGATGGAAAACACCCTCTGGCAGTCCATCGAGCGGCTGCAGGTGCTGGAACCCAAGTTTGTCTCCGTGACCTATGGCGCCAACTCGGGCACCCGGGATCGCACCCACAAGGTGATCAAGGACATCAAGGAGCGCACCGGCCTCATCGCCGCGCCGCACCTGACCTGCATCGATGCCAGCCGCGACGAGCTGAAGACCATCGCCCGTGACTACTGGAACAGCGGCATTCGTCATATAGTCGCCCTGCGCGGTGACTTGCCGCCGGGTATCGACAAGCCCGACATGTATGCCACCGATCTGGTCGCCCTGCTCAAGTCCGAGGCCGATTTCGACATCTCGGTGGCCGCCTACCCGGAGGGTCACCCCGAGGCCAGGAGTGCGCAGTCCGATCTGCTGAGCCTGAAGCGCAAGATAGATGCGGGGGCTGATCGGGCCATCACCCAGTTCTTCTTCGATGTGGAGACCTACCTGCGTTTCCGGGATCGCTGCGCCGCCATCGGCATCGATACGGAAATTGTGCCGGGGATACTGCCGGTCTCCAATTTCCAGACGCTCACCAAGTTTGCCGGCTTCACCAACGTGAAGATCCCGGGTTGGATGCACCAGCGCTTCGAGGGGCTGGAGAACGATCAGATGACGCGCAACATGGTAGGCGCCAGCATTGCCATCGATCAGGTGCGGGTGCTGAGCCAGGAAGGAGTGAAGGATTTCCACTTCTATACCCTGAATCGCTCCGAGCTGACCTATGCCATCTGCCACACCCTGGGGGTCAGACCGAAGGGCCAGGCCTGATCTCGAGCAGAAGGAACAGGACAAAAAAAGCCAATGAGTCACCTCATTGGCTTTTTGTTTTGGCTGGCTTGTCAGGGGCGGGTTGGCTGGATCTCTTTTGGCTCCAGCGTGATGACGGCATTGCCGGCCGCACCGGGGTACTGGTGATAGCTCTGATCCTGCTCCAGGGTGTAGAAGGTATCCAGGTAGTCGTCGTTGTTGGTCATCCAGGAGTCGGGCAGCGCCTTGACGATGCGACCGCCGAGATCGAGGAAGGGCAGGGCCTCCGGCACACCACCGGCGGTGAAGCCGAGCTTGAGCGCCTCGATCAGCAGGGCGCTGAGCTCCTTGTAGTTGACGTTGTCATCCTGCTCCATCATGACGAGATCGACGGCGCCCCAGCGATAGCGATCCCAGTACACCAGTATCTGGTTGGGGCTGTAGTCGGTGTTGTCATAGTCGAGGTAGGGCAGGTCGACTATGTCCACCACGGGCTCATCCCGGCTGGGGTTGACCCCGGCCACCACGGCATACACCTCGGCGGCGCCGAGCAGCCAGGGCTCCTGATCGTCCTGCAGCCGGATCTTCTTCAGAATGCTGGTCTTGAGAGGTGCCGTGCTGTCGGCGGCGCGCGGCGCGGCCTGCAGCTCAGCCTCGGCCAGCGCCTTGCGCATCACCCTCAGACCGGCATTCTTGGCCTTGACGGGGTCGGCCTCCACCACCAGTACCGGGCGTGCCGGTGGCTGATTCACATCGAGGTAGACAGGATTGCCGGCCGTGTCGAAGGCCTCGATGGCGCTCCAGCTCTGCTCATCGCCGCTGGGAACATAGGCGACGAGCGGCTCGACACCTTGCTTCAGTGCGACAGCCTGCTCTGGGTTGGCCAGCCTCAGCTGCATCAGCTGCGTGACCTCGCCCTCCAGCCCCTGCCTGCGGATGGCGGCCTGATCGGCATCGGTGGCCTGCCGCTTCAGCCTGGGGCTGGCCTTTTGCAACAACTTGGGCAGCGGGCTCTGATACTGCGGGTTGCCGAGCAGGGGCTGCAGGTTCTTCTGTTGCAACGCGAGCTGGCGTGCCAGCTCCCGATCCTGATCGGCGGCCTGAGCCGTGGTGCCTAGCAAGGCCAGTAATACAATGACAGCCTGATTCCTCATTCTTGTTCTCCAGTATTGAGTCTGACAGAGGCGCGCATCGGGGAAGGATCGGCGCCTCAAGCGCACTAGACGGCAATAGGTTTCAACTGTGAACCCTCTTTGCTGAATTATGTGCGGCGTCTCACTGGAGTCTCCCCAGATGGTCAGGTCAGGCGCGGCGCCGGTTGACGAGATGCAATCCGATGCCGACCAGCAGCCCCCAGCAGGCGGAGCCCACCCCAAGCAGGCTGATCCCGGAGGCGGTGATGATGAAGGTCAACAGTGCGGCCTCCCGCTCCTCATCCTGTTGCAGTGCCCCGTGCAGGCTGCTGCCTATGGTACCGAGCAGGGCGAGTCCCGCCACGCAGGTCACCAGCTCGGCGGGGAAGGCGCCGAACAGGGCGACCACGGTCGCACCGAAGCAGCCGGTCAACAGGTAGAAGCCACCGGCCCAGACCGCGGCTGGCCAGCGGCGACTGGCGTCGGGATCCACCTCCTTGCCCATGCAGATGGCGGCCGTGATGGCGGCCAGGTTGAAGGCATAGCCGCCGAACGGGGCCAGCAACAGGCCGGTCAGGCCGGTCCAGCCGATCAGGGACGAGGTCGCCGGCTGATAGCCATGGGCGCGCAGAATGGTGATGCCCGGCATGTTCTGCGACGTCATGGTGACCAGGAACAGCGGCAGGGCTATGCCCAGCAGGGCGCCCGAGGAGAACTCGGGCCAGGTCCAGACCGGGCTGGAGAGTTGCCAGCTGACGGCGCTCAGCTGCAGCTCCCCTCTCAGGGTGCAGAGCAGCATCCCCGCACTCAGCACCAGCACCATGGTATAGCGGGGCCAGAGGTGGCGACCGATCAGGAAGGCCAGCAGCAAGGTGCCCAGCAGCAGGGGATCCTGCGGGGCCACCTTGAACAGATCCAGCCCGAAGCGGAGCAGCACCCCGGCCAGCATGGCGGCGGCCAGGGGGGCGGGAATGTGGCGCATCAGCCGATCGAACCAGCCGCTGATACCGCACAGGGTGATCAGCAACGAGGAGATCATGAAGGCACCTATGGCCTCCGCCAGGCTGAAGTTGCCCAGGCTGGTGATGAGCAGGGCGGCGCCCGGGGTGGACCAGGCGGTCAGCACCGGGATGCGATAATAAAGGGAGAGACCGATGCAGCTCACTCCCATGCCTATCCCCAGCGTCCATAGCCAGGAGGAGACTTGGGCCGCGTCGGCCCCGGCGGCGGTCGCGGCCTGAATGATCAGCACGACCGAGCTGGTATAGCCGACCATGACGGCGATCAGACCTGCGACCAGGTGGGGTAGGGCAAAGGGCATGATGACTTCCTTGTTGGATGCTGGCAGCTTGTGCGTTATTACGTACAATGTACTTTTGACTATAAGCGCGTGCGTTATGACGCACAAGTCAGTCATGGAAAATTCAGGGGGGGAGATATGCAAGAGATGGGTCAACACCTGGCTCAGCACTTGAAGGGGCTGCGCACCGAGCGGGGCTGGAGCCTGGATGCGGCCGCCCGAGAGACGGGGGTGAGCAAGGCCATGCTGGGGCAGATCGAGCGGGGAGAGTCCAGCCCGACGGTGGCCACTCTGTGGAAGATTGCCACCGGGTTTCGGGTCTCCTTCTCCAGCTTTATCGAGCCGCCCCCGGCCGTGCAGAATGAAACCTTGTATCGCGTCGCCGATGCCATTCGCCAGCAGCCGGCGGGCGAGGGCATGCAGGTGGCGCCGCTGTTTCCTTATGAAGGCCGCTTTGGCTTCGAACTGTTCGAGCTCACCCTGTTGCCGGGGTATGTACGGGAGTCCGAGCCTCACGAGCCAGGCGTGACCGAGCATGTCATCGTCATCAGCGGCACCATGGAGGTGTTGATAGACGGGGGCTGGCATTCACTCAAACAGGGGGAGGCGGTCCGCTTTGCCGCCGATCGGCCCCATGGTTATCGCAATGGCGGGGTAGCGCCCGTGGTCTTCCACAACCTGATCCACTATCCCGCGCCCCGTCCTTGAGAATTAACCTGGTCGTCCGTCGGCCCTGGGCCGAGTCAGGATGGGGGTATAAACCCAGACAAACAGACCATAAGCAGCTATCCAGCTCCAGCCACTCAGGTTCCAGCCGTCGAGGGTGAAGGCGGGCCAGAATTGCGGGATCAGCGTGCGCATCACTGCGGCCAGGATGATCAGAACGAAAGCCAGGGTGATCCTGCGCCCCGCCTGCAAGGCTCTGCCGCTATGGCCGAGGGAGACTCGCGCTATCATCCCCAGGATCATGGCGCCCATGCTGCCGGCACTGAACAGATGGCTGGCCAGCGACAGGGTTATGGGCCAACCCGCGGCCTGAGCCGCCAGGGCAAGCAGACCCAGAGGAATAAACAGGTAGGCGAGATGCAGCGACCACAGCAGGGGATGGGTGAGCGTCGTCAGCGGCCGCCAGCGCAGTTGTCGCCACAGATGAAGGAGTGCCGCCACTATATATAGAGGCAGCATATAGAGGCTGGTGGTCCATGGGGTGGGCAGCAGCAACCAGAGCAGCATGATCAGCCACAGCGCTGCGAGCGCTCCGCGCTCCAGCCATGGCAAGGGGGCCGCTTTCTCCTGGCCCGTTCCCCTGGCGGTGAAGAAGGGGATGACCCGCCCGCCCATGACCGCAATCAGGGTGCTGAACAGCAGTACCGTCGTGATCAGCAGGTGCTCGAGCATGGCCCCGTCATCACGCCATAACCAGCTGGCACCATTGAGCAGGGTCAGGACCAACAGCAAGGGGACGAAGAAAAGATTGCGCCATTGTCGGGTGACCATGATGGGCCGGGCGAGGAACCAGGCGCAGAGTGGCAGCCAGACAAGATCCGCCGCCATCAGGAGGTGGCCCCCTTCCCCCAGCCAGGGCAGCAAGCACCTCGGCACGGCCCACAGGCCCACCACCAGGGCCAATGGCCAGCTTCTAACGCCGGGGTGGGCCGTCCAGTTTTGTACGGCGGTCAACAGAAAGCCTGCCACTATGGCGGCACCGAAGCCGAACAGCATCTCATGGCCGTGCCACCAGACAGGGTTGGCTATGCCCGGCAGGCGAAGCCAGCCATTGAGCTGCCCCAGCCAGCCCAGCATGGCTAGGCAGGAAAACAGTGCCCCGAGCAGGAAGAAGGGGCGAAACCCCAGGCGGAACAGCGGGACTATCTGTTCTTCCTTATGGCTATCGAGGATTTGGTGCATGGAAGCAACCTTAATTGAACATTTGAAAAGCCAATTATAAAGTGGCTTTTCAAATGTTCAATTTAAATCCAGGGAATACCGAAATCGATACAGTTATGGGCGAAAAAAGACCGGTTTGCTGTAGAACTGAGCGAACGAACGATCATGGTGAAAAAGCCCTTGTCATCGCGGCCTGGCTCCCTATAATGCGCCCCTACCAGCACGGCAGAACACGCCGGACTGATGAGCCAGCTTCCTCGTGAAGTGGGCGCCGAAAGAAAAGCGAAAACAAGCGCTTGACTTT
>NZ_CAWQKG010000004.1:0-68643 GCF_963895295.1 Aeromonas sp. sia0103
GCCCAGTAACGACCACCAAGTTTGTAAAAAATGATATAGATGGGTCGTTAGCTCAGTCGGTAGAGCAGTTGACTTTTAATCAATTGGTCGCTGGTTCGAATCCAGCACGACCCACCATCATTTAGCCATATCCCAGGTCGTTTAGCTCAGCTGGGAGAGCACCTCCCTTACAAGGAGGGGGTCACTGGTTCGAGCCCAGTAACGACCACCAGTTTGTAAAAATGATTTAGATGGGTCGTTAGCTCAGTCGGTAGAGCAGTTGACTTTTAATCAATTGGTCGCTGGTTCGAATCCAGCACGACCCACCATCATTTAGCCTTATCCCAGGTCGTTTAGCTCAGCTGGGAGAGCACCTCCCTTACAAGGAGGGGGTCACTGGTTCGAGCCCAGTAACGACCACCAAGTTTGTAAAAAATGATATAGATGGGTCGTTAGCTCAGTCGGTAGAGCAGTTGACTTTTAATCAATTGGTCGCTGGTTCGAATCCAGCACGACCCACCATCATTTAGCCTTATCCCAGGTCGTTTAGCTCAGCTGGGAGAGCACCTCCCTTACAAGGAGGGGGTCACTGGTTCGAGCCCAGTAACGACCACCATATTTCGAGCCGACCGCTTGTGATAGAACGCCAAGAGCCCGCTGCATAGCGGGCTTTTTTGCATCCAGCGCCTGCCGGCCACCGGCGCGGCCGAGAAATTCACGAACCTATTTAGGCACTTGTATCTCGCCAGATTTGTTGGTGGGCTTGCGCTCGGCTTCTGGTTATAATTTTTGCCTTTCCAAGCGTTGATGGAACAGTCGCAATGAGCAATGCACTGAGCAGTGTCCCTCCGGCTATCGAGATGGACTACCCCTTCCCGGCCAAGCCGGCTCCGCTGACCAGCGAACAGAAAGCGGCCCTGATCACCGAGATCAAGGCCCTGCTCGAATCGCGTCAGGCGGTACTGATAGCCCACTATTATACGGACCCCGAGATCCAGGCGCTGGCCGAGGCCACGGGTGGCTTCGTCGGTGACTCCCTCGAGATGGCGCGCTTCGGCCGGGATCACGCGGCCCAGACCCTGATCGTGGCGGGGGTGCGTTTCATGGGGGAAACCTCCAAGATCCTGAGCCCTAACAAGCGGGTGCTGATGCCGACCCTGGAGGCGGAGTGTTCCCTCGATCTGGGTTGCCCCATCGACCAGTTCTCCGCCTTCTGCGATGCTCACCCCGATCACATAGTGGTGGTCTACGCCAACACCTCGGCGGCGGTCAAGGCGCGCGCCGACTGGGTGGTGACCTCCAGCATAGCGCTGGAGATCGTCGAGCATCTCGACAGCCAGGGTCACAAGATCATCTGGGGCCCGGACAGACACCTCGGGGCCTACATCGAGAAGCAGACCGGGGCCGAGATGTTGCGCTGGCAGGGTCACTGCATAGTGCACGACGAGTTCAAGGCCAAGGCCCTGCGCGAGCTCAAGGCCCAGAACCCGGATGCGGCCGTGCTGGTGCATCCGGAGTCGCCGGCCTCGGTCATCGAGCTGGCCGATGCGGTGGGTTCCACCAGCCAGCTGATCAAGGCGGCGAGGGAGCTGCCCCAGCAGAAGCTGATCGTGGCGACCGATCGCGGCATCTTCTACAAGATGCAGCAGGCCTGTCCGGACAAGGAGATGGTCGAGGCACCGACCGGGGGCGATGGCGCCACCTGCCGCAGCTGCGCCCACTGCCCCTGGATGGCGATGAACGGCCTGGTGGCGATCAAGGAGGCCCTGACCGACGGTGCCGAACGCCACGAGATCCTGGTCGATGAAGCGCTGCGGCTGAAGGCGTTGATCCCGCTCGATCGGATGCTGAACTTTGCCGCCGAACTCAGGCTCAAGACCCAGGGCAATGCCTGACCCATCGAGGCATGGAACGTAGAGAGGGCACCCATTGGGTGCCCTCTCTTGTTATTGCTGTCGCTCGCAGCAGGGGCACATGACGCGCCGCCGTTCCCTGGTATCAGATGATCACGGTGGAGAGGCTGTGTTCCTCGCCAGCGGCGACCGTGACACCGGCCTCATCGGTGATGGCGGTCTCGACACAGAGCATGGTGCGATAGCCGTCATCGCTCATGTCGGCCATGGCGGTGGCTCCTTCCAGCCAGGGGGTCCACACCACCACGCTGTCGTGATTGCCGCTGGTCACCCCGATGCGATGATCCCCATCCTGGACGACAACTGTGGTCTCTGCGTCCAGATAGATGCGATCCAGGGCGCCTGAGAGCGTCAGGGAACCCTGTTGCTGCGCGTGCTGGCCGCCGACCACCTTGTCCAGGTAGGGTTCGCCCAGACCGGTCACGCTGACGGCCTCTGGCGCGCTTATCTGCAGATAGGTATGCAGGGCTCCGCTGTAGACGAGGGGTTCCTGCCCGGTGTTGCGGGTGGTCAGCACCAAGGAGAGCTCCTTGCCGACCAGCACATCCAGATCCAGCTCGAAGGGGTGGGGCCAGAGGGTGCGGCTGGCATCGCTGTCGGTCAGGGAGAGGTGCACCAGGGTGCCCTCCTCGTGGTCGGAGACGCCATCCAGCGTCCACAGGCTGGTGCGAGCGAAGCCATGGGCAGGCTTGCCGCTGCCAACGCGCGCGGGGGCGGGGCCGAACCAGGGCCAGCAGAGCGGAATGCCGCCGCGGATGGGCTTGCTGCCATCCAGCACGGCCTTGTCGCTGAGCCAAAGGGAGGCGGGCTCGCCGTGGCGCTGATAGCTCAGCACATGGGCGCCAAACAGGCTGATCTCGGCCTTGGCGTAACCATTGTCGATAGAGAGCAAGGGTTGGCCCGTCTCGTGGCTGAGGCTGCAGTGGGCGGTCAGAGTGCGTGTCGGTTGCATGAAGACTCCTGTGCTCGCGCACATTCAAGGAAGAGGTCGGCGGATCCAGAATACAAAAAGGCGGCCAATGGCCGCCTTTTTTCAAGCTACTTGATTGCGTATCCCAAATTACTTGGAGATGTGAGCGATCAGGTCCAGAACCTTGCTGGAGTAGCCCATTTCGTTGTCGTACCAGGATACAACTTTAACGAACTTGTCGTTCAGTGCGATACCAGCTTTGGCATCGAACACGGAAGTCTGACGCTCACCCAGGAAGTCAGTGGAAACCACTTGATCTTCGGTGTAGCCCAGCACGCCCTTCATGGAGCCTTCGGAGGCTGCTTTCATGGCTGCGCAGATTTCGGCGTAGGTAGCGGCTTTCTTCAGGTTGACGGTCAGGTCAACAACAGACACGTCCGGAGTCGGTACGCGGAAAGCCATGCCGGTCAGTTTGCCGTTCAGTTCCGGGATAACGACGCCAACAGCCTTGGCAGCACCGGTAGAGGACGGGATGATGTTCTGAGCCGCACCGCGGCCACCGCGCCAGTCTTTGGCAGACGGACCATCAACGGTCTTCTGGGTAGCAGTGGTAGCGTGGACGGTGGTCATCAGGCCGGATTCGATACCGAAGGTATCGTTCAGAACCTTGGCGATCGGGGCCAGGCAGTTGGTGGTGCAGGAAGCGTTGGAAACGATGTCCTGGCCAGCGTAGGTAGAGTCGTTAACACCCATGACGAACATCGGGGTAGCGTCTTTGGACGGGCCAGTCAGTACGACTTTCTTGGCACCGGCAGCGATGTGCTTACGTGCAGTCGCGTCGTCCAGGAACAGACCGGTGGCTTCGGCAACAACGTCAACACCGATGGCATCCCACTTCAGGTTTGCCGGGTCACGTTCAGCGGTAACACGTACGGTTTTGCCGTTGACAACCAGGTTGCCGTCTTTGACTTCAACGGTGCCATTGAAGCGGCCGTGAGTGGAGTCGTACTTCAGCATGTAAGCCATGTAGTCAACGTCGATCAGGTCGTTGATACCAACCACTTCGATGTCGTTGCGCTCAGCGGCCAGACGGAAGACGAAACGGCCGATGCGGCCAAAACCGTTAATACCTACTTTGATAGTCATAATTGGTTACCTAACTGTTCAGTAGTCAAAGAAAATTCCGTTTGTAAATTTACTAGAACTCACCCGTGAGTCAACCAACAATCTGCGCGAAATTGCGCTATATCATGAAAAACTGTGAAATTTATTTTCGGTTTATGTAACTGACTACCAACTTTTGTCGAAAGTGTCATCGGCTGGTTCGCGTCACAGAGATCAACAATAGTGCCTGTCTGGTCACACATCCAGCCAGGGAGATATGTAAAAATGTGCGCGGTTTAGCATGGCCAAAGAGCCACTGTTCAAGTACCACCCATAAAAATTAATCATATAGATAGAATCCACAGCGGGAATTCTCAAACTATGACCACCCTGATTGAACAGCTGGCTGCCGCCAAAGGTATCGCCAGCGAGTATGTTGATGCCTGGGGCCAGCCGGCTCTGGTATCCGAAGAGAGCAAGGCCGCCATGCTCGGCGCCATGGGTTACCGCGTCGATGACGAGGCCGCCCTGAGCGAACAGCTTGAGCAAGAGTATCGCCAGCACTGGTTGCGTCCACTGGATCCCGTGATGGTGGTGCGCAGCGGCGAACCCATCAGCCTCGAAGTCCGTCTGCCCATCGAGTTCGTCAACGACGCCCTCCACTGGCAACTCAGCCTGGAGCAGGGCGCGCTCCTGACGGGCCAGATCACGCCGATCGAGGGTGAACTGGTCGGCGTCGCCGAATTTGAAGAGATGGAGTGCCAGGCCTATCGCGTGGCGTTGGCGGTGCAGCCCGAGCTGGGCTATCACCAGCTGACCCTGCTGGAAGAGGGCAATGACGAGCCGCTGGCCAGCATGCGCCTCATAGTCGCCCCCAAATCCTGTTACAAGCAGGCTCCCATCGCCAATGGCCGCAAGGTGTGGGGCCCGAGCGTGCAGCTCTATTGCCTGCGCAGCCGCCACAACTGGGGCATGGGGGACTTCAGCGATCTCGGCCAGCTGGTTGAGAAGGCTGCCGCCTGGGGGGCCCACTTCGTCGGCCTGAACCCCATCCATGCGCTCTATCCGGCCAATCCGGAGAGCGCCAGCCCCTACAGTCCCTCCTCCCGTCGCTGGCTGAATCTGGCCTACATCGACGTGGAGGCGGTGCCCGAGTTTCTGGCCAACGACAGCCTCAAGGCGGAAGTCGCCAATCCGGCGTTCCAGCAGCACCTTGCCGCCCTGCGGGCCAAGGAGAGCGTGGACTACACCGGTGTCATCGAGACCAAGCTCGGCATCCTGCGCCAGGTGTTCGACCAGGCCAGCCTGGGTGCCGTACGCCAGGCCGAGTTTGAGCGTTTCGTGGCCGCCGGCGGCGACAGCCTGCAACAGCAGGCGGCGTTTGATGCACTGCAGGCGCACTTCTATGCCAAGGGCGAAAACGCCTGGGGCTGGCCGGTGTGGCCCGATGCCTTCCGCGATTATCACAACCCCGAGGTGGCGGCCTGGATGGCCGATCACAGCCAGGATGTGAACTTCTATCTCTACCTGCAGTTCCTGGCGGACGAACAGCTGGCGCAGGCGGATGCCCGCGCCAAGGCGGCCGGCATGGTGATGGGGATCTACCGGGATCTGGCGGTGGGTGTCTCCGAAGGATCCACCGAGATCTGGGCCAACCGGGATCTCTACTGCCCCAAGGCCTCGGTCGGCGCGCCACCCGACATCCTGGGCCCGCTCGGTCAGAACTGGGGCCTGCCCCCGATGAACCCGAGCCAGCTGTTTGAGGCGGCTTATCAGCCGATGGTGGACCTGTTCCGTGCCAACATGCGTTCCTGCGGGGCGCTGCGCATCGACCACGTGATGGCCTTGCTGCGTCTGTGGTGGGTACCGCCCGGAGAGTCCGCCGCCAAGGGGGCCTACATTTATTATCCGGTCGACGATCTGTTGGGGATCCTGGCGCTCGAATCCCACCGCAATCAGTGTCTGCTGATCGGGGAAGATCTCGGCACAGTGCCGGAAGGCATAGACGTCACCCTCAAAGAGAACGGCGTGCACTCCTACAAGGTGTTCTTCTTCGAACGCTCCAAGGCCGACGGTGGCTTCATCTCGCCGGCGCACTACACCGAGCAGGCGATGTCGGCGCTGACCACCCACGACATGCCGACCCTGAAGGGGTTCTGGCATTGCGACGATCTGGCGTTGGGTCGCGAGCTGGGATTGTATCCGGATGAAGACGTTCTGAAGACACTGTATGCTGATCGTCATCAGGCCAAGCAGCGGATCCTCGACAGCCTGCATGCCCATGGCGTCATCTCTGGCAACATCAGCCATGATGTGAACTGGGTCGGCATGAACACCGAGCTCAACCATGGCCTGCAGCTGCACATGTCTCGTGGCAGCTGCGCCCTGTTCAGCACCCAGCTGGAAGACTGGCTGGAGATGGACAAGCCGGTCAACGTGCCGGGCACCAGTTATGAGTACCCGAACTGGCGTCGCAAGCTCTCTAAGGATCTGGAAGATATCTTTGCCGATGAGGCACTCAAGGTGCTGGCAGGCAAGATGAGCCAGGCCCGTGATGAGGCCAGTCGTTGAGCCACTGTCGCCAACCTGTGACTCACTCTCACCCACTCCGGCTTCGGCCGGAGTGGGTGTTCAGCCATGAAAGGAAATGTCGATGCCCGTTGAACGTTTGGTTGCCGCCCGCTGTGCCGATCCCTTCTCCCATCTAGGCCTGCTGGCTAACCCGGATGGACCAGGCCTGAAACTGACCGCCTGGTTGCCCGATGCCCTCGAGGTTCGCGTCCAGGATCTCAAGTCCGGCAAGCTCGTTGCCACCCTGACTGCCGCCGATGAAGCGGGCCTTTTTGAAACTGTTTTCACCCGTCGCAAGAACCCCTTCCCTTATCAGCTGATCGCCAGCTACCCCGATGCCAGCACCGAGTGTGTCGACCCCTATCAGTTTCAGGCTGCCGCCTGGGAGGGACTGGCGGAGCTGACGTTCCAGCCGGAAAACCTCTATCACACCCTGGGCGCCCAGCTGCGCACCGTGGAGCACCTCGGTCAGCGGGTGGAAGGGGTGCGCTTCGCCGTCTATGCGCCGAGCGCCACTGCGGTGAGCCTGATCGGCGACTTCAACTTCTGGGACGGTCGCCGCCACCCGATGCAGCGCAGCCAGTGTGGTCACTGGGTGCTGTTCGTACCCGGCCTCAAGGCGGGGGATCGCTACAAGTTTGAGCTCAAGGATCCGGCCGGCCATCGGCTGCCCCACAAGAGCGATCCGGTTGGCTTCTACTGCGAGCAGTATCCGTCCTTCGCCTCCGTCATCTATGACCACGAGCAGTACGGCTGGCAGGATGCCGCCTGGCGCGAGAGCCAGCGCACCGACAAGCGGGAGCAGCCGCTCTCCATCTATGAGCTGCACGTGGGCTCCTGGAAGCGCCATCCCAACGGCGACAGCCTGAGCTGGCGCGAGCTGGCGGTGGAGCTGGTCCACTACGTCACCGAGATGGGGTATACCCATATCGAGTTGATGCCGGTCTCCGAGCACCCCTTCAGCGGCTCCTGGGGCTACCAGCCGGTGGGCATGTTCTCGCCCACCAGTCGCTACGGCAGCGCCGATGACTTCAAGTATTTCGTCGACCAGTGCCACCAGGCCGGCATCGGTGTGATCCTGGACTGGGTGCCGGCCCACTTCCCGGCGGATGCCCACGGCCTTGCCCGTTTCGATGGCACGCCGCTCTACGAGTACGAGGATCCGCGCCGTGGCTGGCACCCGGACTGGAACTCCTATATCTACGATTTTGGCCGCAACAACGTGCGCCAGTTCTTGGTGGCGAGTGCCCTGTTCTGGCTCGACAAGTTCCACATCGACGGCCTGCGGGTGGATGCGGTCGCCTCCATGCTCTACCTGGACTACTCCCGTAATGCCGGCGAGTGGGTGCCGAACGTCGACGGTGGCAACCACAACTACGAGGCGATCAGCCTGCTGAAGTGGACCAACGAAGAGGTGTACGGCAAGTATCCCCACACCATGACCATCGCCGAAGAGTCCACCGCCTTCGCCGGCGTCTCCCGTCCCACCTTCCTCGGCGGGCTGGGGTTTGGCTTCAAGTGGAATATGGGCTGGATGCACGACACCCTGAGCTACATGCAGAAGGAGCCGGTGTACCGCCGCTATCACCACAACGACATGACCTTCTCCATGGTGTATCACTATGACGAGAACTTCATCCTGCCGCTGTCCCACGACGAGGTGGTGCACGGCAAGCACTCCCTGCTCTACAAGATGCCGGGGGACGAGTGGCAGCAGGCCGCCAACCTGCGCGCCTACATGGGCTTCATGTATGGCCATCCCGGCAAGAAGCTCAACTTCATGGGCACCGAGATCGCCCAGAGCAACGAGTGGAATCACGACGCCCAGCTGCCCTGGCACCTGCTGCAGTATCCCAAGCACGGCGGTCAGCAGCGGCTGATCCGCGATCTCAACCGGCTCTATCGTCATGAAGTTGCCTTGTATCAGGGCGATTATGAGCAGCGCGGCTTCCGCTGGCTGGATCACAACGATGCGGACAACAGCGTCTTCGCCTGGCTGCGGGCCGACAAGCAGGGCGCTAATCCCATCATGGTGGCCTGCAACTTCACGCCGGTGCCACGCCTCGCCTATCGGCTCGGGGTGCCGGCGGCGGGCCACTATCGGGTGGTGCTCAATACCGACAGCGAGCATTACTGGGGCAGTAACTATGATGTGGGTTTGACCTTCGTCGCCGAGCCGACCCCCTGGCAGGGGATGGCGCAGAGCATAGTGCTGGATCTGCCGCCGCTCGCGACCTTGTTCATCAAACAGGAGTCCTGATGTTTGCAATGGAAAAAGGGCAGGACCACCCGTTGGGGGCCCTGCTCGACGAGACAGGTTGTCACTTCTGCGTCTGGGCGCCCCAATCGGACAAGGTGGAACTCTGCCTGTTCGACGAGCAGGAGCAGGAGCTCGCCCGGCTGGCCCTGCCCGGCCGGCGCGGTCAATACCGATTCGGCTATGTGCGCGGCGTCAAGGCTGGCCAGCGCTACGGCTACCGGGTCCATGGCGGGCCCCAGGAGGGCATGCTGTTCGATCCCGAGAAGCTGCTGATCGACCCCTACGCCAAGGCGCTCAGCCGGGCGACCCACTGGGATGACAAGCTCTATCAGGGGGACAGCGCGGCCATGGTGGCCAAGTCGGTGGTGGTGGCTGACGACTTCGACTGGCAGGGGGTCGGCAAGCCCGGCATCCCGCCGGAGCGCGTCGTCATCTACGAGACCCACGTCAAGGGCTTCACCCGCCAGCACCCGGGCGTGCCGGCGGCGCTGCGCGGCAGCTACCTCGGCATCAGTCATCCGCTGATGATCGAGCACCTCAGCTCTCTCGGCATCACCTCGGTGCAGCTGATGCCGGTGGCCGCCTTCATGTCCGAGCCGAGGCTCGAGCAGCTGGGGCTCACCAACTACTGGGGCTACAACCCCATTGCCTTCTTCGCCCCCGAGCCGCGCTATGGAACGGGGGAGGCGGTGACCGAGTTCAAGACCATGGTGCGCGAGCTGCACCGGGCCGGGCTCGAGGTGATACTGGACGTGGTCTACAACCACACCGCCGAATCCGGCTTCGATGGCCCGGTGCTGTCGCTCAAGGGCTTCGACAACGCGGGCTATTACGCCTTCGAGGCGGGCGCCCATGGCCCCGACTACCACCGTCACGCCAACGTGACCGGCTGTGGCAACAGCGTCAATCTGGATCACCCCAACAGCCTGCGGCTGGTGCTGGATGCCCTGCGCTACTGGGTCACCGAGATGCAGGTCGATGGTTTCCGCTTCGATCTGGCGGTCACCCTGGCGAGGGAGGCGGGGGAGTTCGATCCCATGAGCGCCTTCTTCAAGGCCATGATGGCGGATCCCGTGCTGGCACGGGTCAAGCTGATTGCCGAGCCCTGGGACATAGGCCCCTTCGGCTACCGGCTGGGGCAGTTCCCGAGCCAGTGGCTGGAGATCAACGACCGTTATCGCGACACAGTGCGCGCCTTCTGGCGCGGGGACGCGGGCAAGATGGGGGATCTGGCCACCCGGCTGGTGGGGTCGCGGGATCTGTTCCCGAAGAACTGGCGCGCCCCCCATACCAGCGTCAACTACCTCTGCTATCACGACGGCTTCACCCTGGAGGATCTGGTCTCCTACAACCAGCGCCACAATCAGGCCAATGGCGAGGACAACAGAGACGGCCACGGCAACAACCTCTCCTCCAACCATGGCGTCGAGGGGCCGACGCTGGATCCCAGGATCAACAACCTGCGCCAGCAGCAGAAGCGCAACCTCATCGCCACCCTGTTGCTCTCCCAGGGCACCCCGCACTTCCTGGCGGGGGACGAGATGGGTCGCAGCCAGCTTGGCAACAACAACGCCTACTGCCAGGACAACCAGATAAGCTGGGTCAACTGGCAGTGGCGGCCGGAGGATGAGCGGCTGCTCGCCTTCACCCAGCAGATGATGGCGCTGCGGGCCGAGTCCGGGGTCTTCTCCAACCTGCAGCTGAGCGACGACAGCTGGAATGGCACTGCCACCAGCTGTCATAGGGTCAACTGGTACCATCCCGATGGTCATCAGCTGACGGATCAGGATTGGCACTCCCCCATGGGCCAGGCATTCGCCATGGACATCGGCATGATCGACTGCGAGGGGGAGCGCTGGTATGTGCTGTTCAACGCCAGCGACTACGACATCCAGTTCCGGCTGCCACCGCCCGGGGAGGGGCTGGAGTGGATCCAGACCATAGATACCGCCACCAACGATGGCCTGCCCTTCCTGCCCGACGACATCAAGCGGCAGGTGACGGTGGGACGCGCCCACTCCCTCAAGTTGCTGGAGCGGGTCGCCCTGTCGGCGGCGACCCTGGCCAAGGAAGGGGTGGTGGCCGTGCCGGATGTTGCCGTCTTGTTGCCAACGGGATCACAGTTCCCGCTGGCGGGGTAGAGTCGGGGCGTCCGAGTGGGTATGCTGGGCGCCGTGATAAATGGCAAGGAGTCAGTATGAGCGGCAACAATCCCGAGCAATGGCGCAATCGACTGAGCGCCGAGCAGTTTCATGTCTGCTGGGAGAAGGGCACAGAGCGCCCCTACAGCGGCGCCCTGCTCCATAACCGCAAGAGCGGTGACTACCTCTGCGTCTGCTGCAAGAGCGTGCTGTTTCACTCGGATGCGAAGTTTGACTCGGGCTGTGGCTGGCCCTCGTTCGACAAGGCCATCGAGGGCACAGTGACCTACACCGAGGATGGCAGCCACGGCATGAAACGGGTGGAGATCACCTGCAGCCAGTGCGGCTCCCACCTCGGCCACGTCTTCCCCGACGGACCGACCGAGACCGGCCAGCGCTACTGCATCAACAGCCTGAGCCTGGATTTCGAGCCCGACCCCGAGTAAGCCATCAGGATGCGAAACAATAACGGCGCCTCTTTGCGAAGAGGCGCCGTTATTTTATGGGGCTGGCGTGATGGCCGCACAGGCCGGCGGGTCAGATCTGCAGCAGGGCGGCGCCGACCAGCAGTCCGGCGAGCGCCAGTATGGGCAGCCTGATGACGCGCAGCAGATAGAAGGCGATGGCGGCCAGCGCCAGATCGGTCGGGGCCTGCACGGCGCTCTGCCACAGCGGCTGATAGAGGGCGGCCAGCAGCAGCCCCACCACGGCGGCGTTGATCCCCGTCACCGCCCCTGCCAGCCGGGGTCGGGCCAGCCAGCTTTGCCAGCAGGGCCCCATGGCCCACAGCAGCAGAAAGCCCGGCAGGAACAGCGCCAGGGTCGCCAGCAGGGCGCCCAGGAGCGGCGTGGCCGGCAGCAGCAAGGCGCCGAGGTAGCTGGCCAGGCTGAACATGGGGCCCGGCACCAGCTGGGCCAGGCTGTAGCCGGTCAGGAACTGCGGCTGGCTGAGGCTGTGGCCAACGCTCTCCTGCAACAGCGGCAACACCACGTGGCCGCCGCCGAACACCAGGCTGCCCGCCCGATAGAAGTCGGCCAACAGCTGGCTGGCCGGGCTCTGAGCCAGCCAGGGCAGGCCGACAAACAGCAGGCCGAACAGGATCAGGGGCGGCCAGTGGGGCGGATGAGCGGATACGGGGTGGGAGCCTGCCGGTGCTGCCTGCCGGGCGCATAGCAGGGCGGCCCCGATCAGCATGGCTGATTGGGTCAGCAGGCCGGGCTGCCACCAGAGCGCGGCGGCGGTGGCTACCATGATGCCCTGCTGCAATGGGCTCTTGCAGAACTGGCGGCTCATGGTGAGCACCGCATCGGCCACCACCACCAGCGCCAGCAGCTTGAGGCCGTGCAGGGTGGCATCCAGCCAGAGGTTGTTGCTCAGTTGGCCGAGGCCGATGGCCGCCGCCAGCAACAGCAGGAAGGAGGGCAGGGTAAAGCCGACGAAGGCCGCCATGGCGCCGCCCAGTCCCGCCCGCTGGCGACCGATGGCGAAGCCGAGCTGGCTGGAGGCCGGGCCCGGCAACAGCTGGCACAGCGCCAGCAGCTGGGCAAACTCGGCCTGGCTGAGCCAGCCAAGCCGCGTGACTAAGGTGCGCTGGAAATAGCCGATGTGGGCGGCCGGCCCGCCGAAACTGATGCAACCCAACCACAGAAATTGAATGAATACCTGCCCCACCTCGTCACTCCCTGTTCGTCATCATCGACACCGGGGGATGATATGACAAAGCGGTGACTTTTTTTATGACAAATCGGGGTGTGCTGCAGGCAGGTAGCCGTGTCCGGCCAGTCAGCAGGCTATGGTCACTCTGTCGGCTGGCCTGGTTGCGGCAGATAGCAGCGCCCGGCCAGCCCGCAGGCGATGGTCACTCTGCCGGCTGGCCTGGTTGTGGCAGATAGCAGTGCCCGGCCAGCCAGCAGGCTATCGATTGGCGACTGGCATCGAAGTGGGGCTCGGGCAGCTCGCGGGGATCGCACCAGCGCCAGCCCTCGCATTTTTCCGGCTCCAGCAGCTGCGGCTCGCCCTCCACCTCGGCCAGCAGGGTGACCGAGACGTAGTGCAGCCCGCTCTCCCGCCAAGTCTCCAGGTTGTTGGTGACGGCGATGACGCTGGGGCTGGTGATGACGAAGCCCGTTTCTTCGGCCACCTCCCGGATCGCGGCCGACTCGAAGCTCTCCCCCAGCTCCAGATGACCGCCGGCGATGGACCAGTAGGGGGCATGGCTGCCCTTGCGCTTGCCGAGCAGCACCTGGCCCTTGGCATTGGTCAAGATAACGCCGACACCGACGCGAGGATAGGGGGTGGAAGACATGCGAGAGGCTCCTTGCTGGGACGAGATTTCACCATAAAAACGGGCCCACCTTAGGTCGGATGGGCCCGTTGTGCAAGTCGTCCGCGAGTCGGGGCGGGGGAGTTAATCCAGTCTGTTCAACTGCTTGCCACAGTGGCACCTTCGGCAGGGGCAAGGGATGCTGGCCGCGACCGTGCGGCTCCCGCGGCCGGTGGCGGGCTTAGAGCCTGACCAGCATCTTGCCGGTGTTGCGTCCCTCGAACAGCCCGATGAAGGCCTGGGGCATGCTGGCCAGCCCCTCGCTGACGGTCTCCTCGGCCTGCAGGGCGCCCGCCTCGAAGGCGGGGATGGCCTCGGCCAGGAAGTCACCATAGTGCTGCCAGTGATCGGAGACCAGCAGCCCCTGCATCAGGATGCGCTTGCGGATTATTTGGGAGAGATTGCGCGGCCCGCTCGCACCCCCCTCGCTGTTGTACTGATCGATGAGGCCGCACAGCACTATGCGACCGTGCAGTGCCATGTGGTTGAGGGCCGCCTCCAGCATGGCGCCACCCACGTTCTCGAAATAGACCTGAATGCCTTCCGGGGCGAGGCGGGCCAGCTCGGCATCGAGATCCGGCGTCGCCCGATAGTTGATCACGGCATCGGCGCCCAGGGTCTCGAGGTAGGCGACCTTGTCGGCCGAGCCGGTGGAGCCTATCACGCGAGCCCCGGCTCGCTTGGCGAGCTGCACCGCCATGGTGCCGACCGCGCCTGAGGCGGCCGAGACCAGCAGGGTCTCACCCGCCTGCAAATTGGCTATCTTGTGCAGCCCAGCCCAGGCGGTCATGCCCGGCATGCCGAGGGCGCCGAGGAAGAGCTGGGCCGGCAAGCCGGTCTTGGGCAGGCGGGTGAGCTGCGCGGCGTTGGCGACGAAGCTATCTCGCCAGCCCTGCATGCTGCTGACCCTGTCCCCTGCGGCGAAGTCGGGGTGGCGCGAGGCCAGCACGGTGCCGATGGCGCCGCCGTCGAGGGGGCCGTTGAGCGGGAAGGGGGGCACATAGCTCTTGGCCTCGCTCATGCGGCCGCGCATGTAAGGATCCACCGACAGCCACTGGTTGGCGACCAGCACCTCTGCCTCCTGCAACTCGGGCAGCGGGACCTCCCTCAGGGCGAAGTCGGCGGGGGTGGGCAGGCCGCTAGGGCGACGCAGCAGTTGGATCTGATGACTGAGCTGACTCATGGTATTTCCTCCAGTGGGGGGGCGCTCGGCGGCAGTGGGTCACACTGCCCGCCTGGGCGATGGCCCGGGTACGACAGGGCGTTTGCAGATCGGGCTCGCCGACTTGCTTTGTGTGCAAATTAAAACCAGACTAGTCCCGAATGCGCGTGTTGACAACTGTTTTGCGTGCAAATTATTCGGCCCCCCAGGGTCCTGGGGTATACTGGGCCCACTTGCCAACGAGGTGCCTCATGAGTGAATTGAAAAAGCAGGTCTGTTTTGCCCTCTACAGCGCCTCAAATGCGGTGATGCGTGCCTACCGGCCGCTGCTGGACAGACTGGATCTCACCTACACCCAGTATCTGGTGATGCTGTCGCTCTGGCGGCGGGATGATGTCAGCCTCAAGGAGATAGGCCAGGAGACCGGGCTGGATGCGGGCACCCTGACTCCCATCGTCAAGCGCCTGGAGAGCAAGGGCTGGCTGACCCGGGCCGTCTCCCTCGAGGATGAGAGGCAAAAATGCATCTGCCTGACCGAGGCGGGGCGTCAGCTGCAACAGGAGGTCAGCGCCTGCTGCCTGGCAGACAACTTGCGCAACCAACTGGATCTGGACGATGCTGAGCTGGCCCAGCTCAAGCAGCTCTGCGATCGTCTCGCGGCGCAGCTGGGACGCTGAATCCCCCATGCCCAGGAGCCCTATGATGAAACCCTTGCTTCCTCTGCTCGTGTTGTTGCTGAGCGCCTGCACCAACGGTGCTCACCCGCCTTCCTCCCTGGAGATCGATGATGCCGACGCCTGGCAGGCCATCTGCAAGGACGGCGTCCGGGTCCGGGCCATCACAGATGAGGGGATCTGTGCGGATCATCGCGGCGTGGCCATGTGGATGAATAAGCCAAGAGCCGAGCGAATGGCAGAGAAAGCCGCCAAATAGTGTGACCCAGACACCATAAAATGACAGAACCGGCCCCTTGGCCGGTTTTTTTCGCGATCCCGTCTGCACTTTGCCACCTTGTTCATGGTGCGCTCATTGTTCTCTTCCCATACTGGCTCCACAGTTTCAAAGAGAGGAGAAGCAAGATGCAGTCATCCATCGTCGGGCTCTCCATTCTGTGGGGGCTGGCCAGTTTTGGTGTTCAGGGGGATTTCATCGAGAGCCGTGATTCCGTTGCGCCATCCTGGCAAGCCGAGTCCAGAGTGGAGATGGAAGGTTATCTGATAGAGTCGTTGGGAGAGGATCGCTGGTTGTTCGACAACGGCAGCGAGAGCCTGCTGGTCTCCCTGCCTGAGGGGCAATGGGTCCCCGCCGGTGAGCGGCTGCGATTGAGCGGCGAGCCCCAGCAGGAGCAGGCCGGCTGGCTGCTGCAAGTGCAGGATATCAGCCAGGTTGCCGTCTGATCCCAGTCAGAGCATGACAGTCGATGAATAGAAAAGAGGAGGCCCAGGCCTCCTCTTTGCATGCTGACGCCTTTCCTGAGCGCAGCGGCTGGCGGTTAACCCAGATGATTGAGCGGCAGCGCCGTCTTGTGCTTGATGCGGCGCAGCACGAAGCTGGAGCGCACGCCGGTCACACCCGGGATGTGGGTCAGCTTGTCCAGCAGGAAGTGCTGGTAGTGCTCCATGTCCCGCACCACCACCTTGAGCTGGTAGTCGGCGTCATTGCCGGTGATGAGGTCGCACTCCAGTACCTCGGGCAGCTCCCTGATGGCGGTATCGAAGTTCTCGAACCGCTCCGGGGTGTGTCTGTCCATGGAGATGTGGATGTAGGCGGTGAGCGTGAGCCCCAGCTGGCGGGCGTTGAGCAGGGTGACATGGGTATCGATGAGACCGGCATCCTCCAGCGCCTTGACCCGGCGCGAGCAGGGGGAGGGGGAGAGGCCGACCAGCTCGGCCAGCTCCAGGTTGCTGATGCGGCCATTCTCCTGCATCAACTCCAGAATGTGCCTGTCTATACGATCAAGTTTCAGCATTCTCCGTTCCTCGTTGCAATTAATAATTCACTTTTCCTAGATTAAGGGTGAACTATTGCAAAAACAACTGAAAATACCTGCTACTTCGCAACCACTCACCGGGACGTGAGGGATATGATGGTTGCATCTTCCGGTGGCAAGACAGATACCCAACCAGGTCTCTGTGGTGAAGGACCTTACCGGGTCACCCGCCCCATCAGCCGTCTGACCTTATCGGGAAGCGACGGGCTGGAATGAGAGCACCCCCTCCCCGAAGGCAACAAAGCAGGCATCCCGGCGCCTGCTTTGTTGTTTCTGGCGTTCAGCCCATCAGTACGACAGAGTGATGCGATGTTGTTGTCGGCGTTCGGCCCGTCAGGATCCCGGGGTGATGCGATAGAGACAGCGCCGATCGCCGTCCAGCAGATACTGTTCCCGCTCCACCCTGGCCGGCGCCAGCAACTGGCGAAACAGCGCCAGCTCGCTGCGGCAGAATCCCCGGCAGGCCTGCGCCGCGGCGCAGATGGGGCAATGACTCTCCCACCATAACCAGCTGCCATCCTCCTCCTGGCGCATGTCCGCCATATAGCCTTCCCGGGTGCGCAGCTCCTTCAAGCCCGCCAGCCGATCGGCCAGCGCCGGCTGGATCAGCTGTGCCTGATAGCGGCCCAGCTGTTGCTGCTCCCGCTGCTGGATCAGGCGCTCCATGCCAACCTCGCCAAACAGCTGCTGGATGTTGTCGATGAGCTGCAGGGTCAGCTCGCTGTGACTGTCGGGGAAGCGCTGCCAGGCCTGCTCGGTCA
The DNA here is from genome assembly GCF_963895295.1 of Aeromonas sp. sia0103. Taxonomy (NCBI): domain Bacteria; kingdom Pseudomonadati; phylum Pseudomonadota; class Gammaproteobacteria; order Aeromonadales; family Aeromonadaceae; genus Aeromonas; species Aeromonas sp. sia0103. Next base: position 17,115 of record NZ_CAWQKG010000004.1, read on the forward strand.
GGTGCCAGAGTCGCACCGGGCGACCACGACCACGGGCCTCGTCATTGAATCCAATCCAGCCTTCGGCCTCCAGCGCGATCAGATGCTGGCGGGCGCCCATGGAGGTCATCTGCAACTGCTCGCCGAGCGCGGCCGCGCTCTGGGGGCCATGGGTCTTGAGCAGGAACAGGATTTTATCGGTGCTGGCGTTCATTCGGTGGCTCTCGTTATCGACAGGCGTGCTCTGGGGGAGCTATGGCATCTCGAGCAGGTACAGGATCTTATCGGTGCTGGCGTTCATTCGGTGGCTCTCGTTATCGACAGGCGCGATCTGGGGGATCTATGGCATCTCGAGCAGGAACAGGATCTTGTCGGTGCTGGCGTTCATTCGGTGGCTCTCGTTATCGACAGGCGTGCTCTGGGGGATCTATGGCATCTCGAGCAGTAACAGGATCTTGTCGGTACTGGTGTTCATTCGGTGGCTCTCGTTATCGACAGGCGCGCTAAGGATCCAGGGTATCGGAAGAGGATCTTGTCGATGCCGGTGTTTATGGGGTCATTATGGGCAGCCGCACCATTTAAATCAATAATTCGCTTTACTTAATGGCGGCGCCTTCGCAGTATAAATAAACAAATAACTTTATTTAATGGAATCAACATGGAAGGAATCAAGGCGCAGGCCACCCTCTGGGTGCTGGTGATGACGGTGACCCTGGCGGTGGCGGGCTTCAGTCTGCCGTCGCCGGTACTGGCGCCACTGATGCTGGATCCGGCCCAGGGCATGCTGACGGCGGAGGCGTCGGACTGGAGTCGCAAGGTGTGGCTCGGGGTCATCATGGGGCTCTATCCGCTGTTCCAGCTGCTGGGGGCCCCCTGGCTCGGGCGACTGTCCGATCGCTATGGCCGCAAGCCCATACTGCTCGTCTGCCTGGTCGGCGTGCTGGCAGGGTATGCTCTGATGGCACTGGGGATCGCCTGGCGTTCCCTGCCGTTGCTGCTGCTGAGCCGGGTGCTGGAGGGCTTCTTCAACGGCGACATCGCCATAGTGCAGGCGATGGCGGCCGACATGAGCACCACCAGGACCAAGGCGCGCAACTTCGCCAGGATCAACATAGGCATGAACCTGGGCTGGGTGCTGGGCCCCATGATAGGGGGCTATGCCGCCGTAATGTCGGGGGATTACAGCCTGGCGGCCTGGTTGGCGGTGGCCATGACGGCGGGCAACCTGCTGCTGGTGCTCTGGCTGATCCCCAATCGGCCACCGGTGCCGCCAGCGCAGGAGCTGGTGCCCCTCTCGACCCGCCAGCTGCTGGTGCAACCCCGCCTGCTGCCCTACTTCGTGCTGACCCTGCTCAGCTACGGGGCTGTGCAGCTCTATTTCAGCTACTTCAACGTCTGGTTGGTGGAGCGGCTGGCCTGGGATCCGGTGCAACTGGCCCAGGGGGCGGTGCTGGTGAGTGTGCCCATGATGCTGGGTTCCTGGCTGGGGGCGCTGCTCGCCCGCCACTGGCGTGGCAGCAGCCTGGGGATAGTCGGCCACCTGGTGATGGCGGCGGGCATGCTGATGTTCGTGCTGCCGGGCCAGTGGTGGGGGCTGGCGCTCACCTTCATCCCGGCCGGCATCGGCATGAGCCTGGGGGAGCTGGCCACCTCGGTTGCCGTCTCCAACCGCAGCCACCCCCAGCAGCAGGGGCAGGCGATGGGACTCTACCGCGGGCTGGCGGTGGGCAGCGAGATCCTGGCGGTGCTGGTGGGCAGCCTGGTGCTGTTGGCAGGCACCGAGTGGCCCTTCTATCTGGCAACGCTCTTCGGGCTGCTCTGTGCCCTCGGCTTCTATGGGCTGCGCCGAGCGGCGGATCGGCGTGAACGGGTGGCCGCCTGCGCCGAGCCGGGTTGAGCCGGGCGGCGGCTGGATCACAGATTGGCGGCGGGGCGGCAGGCGGGACTTGCATCGCGCCCCCGACTCTGGGACGGTATGACTCTTTGCTCCGCCCTGCCTCGCGCTGAGCCGAGCCGGTATCAGGACATAGAACGAAATGGCGCTGCTTTGTGCCAGCGCACGTTGGAGGAGATATGAGTCATTACCAGGCCATCGCACTGGATATGGATGGCACCCTGCTGACCCGGGATCACAAGATCTCGTCCGCGACCCGGGCCGCCCTGGCCCAGGCGCGAGCCCACGGCATCAAGGTGCTGCTGGTGACGGGTCGCCACTTCATGACGGCGCGCCCCGTTCACCATGAGCTGGCGCTCGATACCCCCATCATCTGCAGCAACGGTGCCTACCTCTACGATCCGGCGCAAGACAGGATCCTGGCCGGCGATCCGCTGGCGGTGGCTCCGCTCACGGCGCTGCTGGCCGAGGTCGAGGCGCAGCAGATGGAGGCGCAGTTCCACCTCGACGACGGCATAGGTTACATCGGCTGCGACGAGTATGTTGCCCGGATACAGCGCCGGTCGGATGACCTGCCGGCACACCTCAAGATCTCCCTGCTGCCGGCTCTGGATCTGGCCGCCTGGCTGCAAAGGCCCATCTGGAAGCTGGAGCTGTTCAGTCAGGATCCGAGCCGCCTGCACCGCTTCGTGAGCGAGGTGGTGCAGGGACTGCCCTTTACCCAGGATTGGGCGGCCCCCTACGCGGTCGAGCTGGTGCAGCCCGGTTGCAGCAAGGGCAACCGGCTGGCCCAGTGGGCCGCGAGCGAGGGGATAGCGATGGAGAACGTGGTGGCCTTTGGCGACAACAACAACGACATCAGCATGTTCGAGCAGGTCGGACTGGCGGTGGCCATGGGCAATGCCGCCCCCCAGATCCAGGCCCATTCGGACCGGGTGACCGCGGATCACAACGAGGATGGCATAGCGCTGGCGCTGCAGCGCTGGGTGCTGCCGTCCTAAGACTGCGTGGGTTGGGGGGAGGGGACGCCTCCCCCGAGGCTCAGCTCCCGAAGGAGAACTGGATCACCCGATCCGGGAAGCGGATTCGGTTGTAGTCGCGGCGCACTCCCTCGTAATGGCGGATGGCGCGATCGCGCTGGGCTCGGTAGTAGTCCCGCTGCTTGCTGTCACTCTCATTGCGGATCTGCTGATCCAGCTGGTTGATGGTCCGTTCGGTCTGATCCAGATCGCGCTGGAGCTCGCCGAGCCGCTGCTCCAGCAGGAACTCCTTGCGGCCGCGCTCGAACCGGGTGAGGAAAGTCGTGTCATTGGGGCAGACCCCCAGGTATTCGTTCCCCTCCCGCCCCTTGCTGTAGGCCAGCTCGGGGATGCAGTAGAGCTCCAGCCCCTTGGCGTAGCCTCGCTTCCACTCTGCCTCGTCCACCTTGAGACCATATTCGCCGCAGCTTTTCGCGTAGTCGCGGGTGGCCGCCCGGGTCTTGCCCTGCTCACCATCCTGATAGCCCAGGTTGTACCAGCTCATGGCGCGGCACTCCTCCTCCGACAGCGAACTGCAGCCGGCGAGCAGGAAAGGCAGGGTCAGCAACAGGATCTTGGGGGACATGGGATGGGCTCCGGACGGGATGATACCGGCATTCTAGAGAGGAAGCGGGGGCAGGACAAGGGCTGGCAGTGCGCCGTGCCAGTCTCGCCATCATGATGTTTTTATCAGTATTTTCAATCTGTTGCAGCCGTGGCGCCGGCAACCTTTTCTTGCCGGGGGAGGCAGGGTAAACTGCGCCTACTTTTAACTGGCACGTAACAAAAACAATGAAAGTCCTGACCGTCGATTATCGCTCGCCCGATGCGGCCCAACGCTTCACCGAATCCCTGCGCACCACCGGCTTCGGGGTCTTGACCCACCACCCCATCCCGAAAGAGCTGGTGCAGTCCATCTATGACAACTGGTATCGCTTCTTCATGAGCGAGCAGAAGCAGGATTTCCTGTTCAACCGCGAGACCCAGGATGGCTACTTCCCGCCGTCGGTGTCCGAGGTGGCCAAGGGCAACACCCAGAAGGATCTCAAGGAGTACTTCCACCTCTACCCCTGGGGCCAGATGCCGGAAGAGCTCAGGGCCCAGGCGATGGAGTACTACCGCCTCGCCAACGATCTGGCCGCCGAGCTGCTCTCCTGGGTGGAGCAATACACCCCGAGCGATATCGCCGCCCACTACAGCTGCCCGCTCTCCTCCATGATCGAAGAGAGCCAGAAGACCCTGCTGCGGGTGCTGCACTATCCGCCGTTCGACGGCACCGAGGCGGCGGGCGCCATCCGTGCCGCCGCCCACGAGGACATCAACCTGCTGACCATACTGCCCGCCGCCAACGAGCCGGGCCTGCAGGTGAAGGGCTCCGACGGCGAATGGATGGATGTGCCCTGCGACTTTGGCACCCTGATCATCAACATAGGTGACATGCTGCAGGAGGCCTCCCACGGCTACTATCCCTCCACCACCCACCGCGTCATCAACCCGACCGGCGGCAGTGCCAGCAAGTCCCGCATCTCATTGCCGCTGTTCCTCCATCCGCGCCCGGACGTGGTGCTCTCCGAGCGTCACACAGCCCACAGCTACCTGATGGAGCGGCTGCGGGAGCTGGGTGTCATCTAGTCGCCCACGCAGTAGCGACCAGCATAAAAACCGGAGCAAAAACGCTCCGGTTTTTATTGGTTGGCAGGATTGCGCGTATAACCGAATTTTATTGGTTATTGATGCCAATAAATCGTTTTTAAGCCAGATAAGCGTCGTTGTGATTGCGCGGTCTCGACCGTACTCTGAGCGCCATTCCGGGCCCCTGTGGCGGGCCCATCGATTGGAGTTCTTATGAAGCAGTCCCAATGGTCATCCCGGCTCGGTTATATCCTGGCCGCCGCAGGCTCGGCGGTCGGTCTCGGCGCCATCTGGAAGTTCCCCTACGTGACCGCCGCCAACGGTGGCGGCGCCTTCCTGCTGGTGTTCCTGCTGTTCAGCTTCACCCTGGGGGTGGCGGTGCTGATGGGGGAGACCCTGCTCGGCAGCCTGAGCCGGCGCGGGGTGGTGGGGGCCTTCGAGGTGCTGCTGGGCAAACGCTGGCGCTGGGTCGGCGCCATGGGCCTGCTGTGCAGCCTGCTCATCTTCAGCTTCTACAGCGTGGTGGGCGGCTGGACACTTGGTTACACCGGCATGGCGCTGGCGGGTAGCCTGCAGCACGGAGATGGCGCGGCGCTGACCGCCCGTTTCAACGACTACGTCGGCGATCCGCTCTGGCCTGTGCTGACCCATCTGCTGTTTGCCGCCCTCACCTGGTGGTTCGTGCGGGGCGGGGTACAGCAGGGGGTGGAGCGCACCCTGCGCTGGATGATGCCGGCCCTGTTCATCATGATGCTGTTGCTGGTGGTGTTCGGCCTCACCCTGCCCAATGCCATGGCCGGGGTGCGCCACTTCCTGATGCCGGACTTCAGCAAGCTCGGCATGTCCGGGGTGCTCGATGCCATGGGGCTGGCCTTCTTCTCCCTCTCCATCGGGCTCGGCATCCACACCACCTATGGCGCCTATCTGCCGAGCAGCGACGGCGTGGGCCGCTCCAGCCTCTGGGTGGTGCTGCTGGCCAGCCTGATCGCCGTGCTGGCGGGACTGATGATCTTCCCGGTGCTGGCGGCGACCGGCATCGATCCCGCCGCCGGCCCCGGCCTCACCTTCATGACCATGCCGGCGGTGTTCCAGCAGTTGCCGTTCGGCCAGGGGCTGGCGGTGGTGTTCTTCGCCCTGCTGGTGGTGGCGGCGCTCTCCTCGGCCATCTCGCTGCTGGAGCACCTGCAGTGCTTCGTCTGCGAGAGCCTGGGCTGGTCGCGGCGGGCGGCCTGCAGCCTGATCACCGCGCTGGTGATGGCAGGCGGCATCCCGGTCAGCCTGTCGTTCGGCCCCTGGGCCGAGGTGACCCTGTTTGGCAAGAACATCTTCGAGCTGCTGGATTTTGTCACCTCTAACCTGCTGATGCCGCTGTTCGGGCTGGCCCTCACCCTGTTGCTGGGCTGGCGGCTGGGTCGCAAGGCCTTGCCCCAGGGGTTGGCGCCGCACTGGCGTGGCCTGGTGATGGGCTGCTGGCGCTGGCTGGCGCCGCTGCTGATCGGCGGCATCCTGGTGCGGGGGCTGCTGTAACCCGGCTTGGGGCAGGCGGGTCTATAGGCCCGTTTGCCCTCTGGTGGCCAGGGTCGCCGCCAGGGGGCAGGCCATCCCAGCTGACGGTATTGACTACATCGAAAAATCCATAAAACGGCTGATATTGAAATTTAAATTTATAAAATGCAGATATTTTTGATCAATATTCTGTTTTATGGAGAGACAGGGAGGATTGGCTGTCAACTTCTCTTGCCGTGGTTTAGGCTGTGGCTCCATTTTTGCGCTCGAGTCACCCGCCCTATGTCACCCCTCATCGCCCGATCTGGCCGATTTTTTAGCTCGCAAGAGAGGTGACCTTGCACGCGCAGTCTGTCTGAATGTTCATTGCAAAGGTCGCCGCCAGGCGGCCTTTTTTGTTGCGACCCAGGTTGCACTCACCCATGGAGTATCGATTCGATGTTGTCTTCCCCGGAGGTTGTATGAGCCAGGTTCAGTGGTCTTCCCGTCTCGGTCATGTGCTGGCGGCGGCCGGCACGGCCATCGGCCTCGGCGCCATCTGGAAGTTTCCCTATGTGACCGCCACCAACGGCGGTGGCGCCTTCCTGCTGGTGTTCCTGCTGTTCAGCTTCACCCTGGGGGTGGCGGTGCTGGTGGGGGAGACCCTGCTCGGCAGCCGTAGCCAGCGCGGGGTGCTCGGCGCCTTCAACCGGCTGGTGGGGCCGAACTGGCGCTGGATGGGCTACATGGGGATACTGTGCGGCTTCTTCATCTACAGCTTCTACAGCGTGGTCGGCGGCTGGACCGTGGGCTATGCGGCGCTGGCGGTGATGGGCAAGCTGAACCTGAGCGAGGGCAGCGCCCTCACCGCCCTGTTCAACGGCTATGTCAGTGATCCCTGGTGGCCGGTGCTGACCCATCTGGTGTTCGCCGGGCTCACCTGGTGGTTTGTGCAGGGGGGCATCCAGAAGGGGGTGGAGCGGGCGCTGCGCTGGATGATGCCGGCCCTGTTCATCATGATGTTGCTGCTGGTGGCGGTGGGGCTCTCCATGCCCGGCTCCATGGCCGGAGTGCGCCAGCTGCTGCTGCCGGACTTCTCCATGCTGACCGGTCAGAGCGTGCTGGATGCGCTGGGGTTGGCCTTCTTCTCCCTCTCCATTGGCCTGGGGGTGCACACCACCTATGGCGCCTACCTGCCCAATAGCGAAGGTGTGCTGCGCTCCGGGGTCTGGGTGGTGACGCTGGCGAGCCTCATCTCGGTGCTGGCGGGGCTGATGATCTTCCCGGCGCTGGCTTCCACGGGCATTGACCCGACTGCCGGGCCAGGGCTCACCTTTATGACCATGCCCGCGGTGTTCAGCCACCTGCCGTTCGGCCAGGGGCTGGGGGTGGTGTTCTTCCTGTTGCTGCTGGTGGCGGCGCTCTCCTCCTCCATCTCCATGCTGGAGCACCTGGTGCGCTTCACCACCGAAGAGTGGGGCTGGTCCCGCCGTGGCGCCTGCCGGGTGCTGACCCTGCTGATCATGGCCTCCGGCATTCCGGTCAGCCTGTCGTTCGGTCCCTGGAGCGAGCTGACCCTGTTTGGCAAGACGATTTTCGACCTGCTCGACTACCTCACCTCCAACCTGATGATGCCGCTGTTCGGCCTGGTGCTGACCCTGCTGCTGGGCTGGCGACTGGGGGACAGCATCTTGCCCATCGGTCTGTCGCCCCTGCTGCGCTTCTGCCTGCTCTGGTGCTGGCGGCTGGTGGCACCGCTATTGATCGGCGGGATCCTGGTGCGGGGCCTGTTCTGACCCCGAGTCGATCGGGTTGCGGATAGCCAGAAGGCGCGGGTGACTGGTGATGTCATTGCCGATCGCCGGGATCCTGGTGCGGGGTCTGTTCTAAGGTCGGCTGGCAAACAGGGACAATAAACACAAGGGGTTGGCCACTGGCCAACCCCTTGTCACATCTGCTCGCGGTGCGGCTATTGCAGACCGAGCCCCATGGCCGAGAAGCGGCAGTCAGACTGATAGAGGCGGCGGCGACCCTGGTGGTCATCCGCCTGCCAGGCCAGATCGAGTTGACCGAGGCGGCCGAGGTGGCGCAGCTCGAACTCGTAGCGCAGGCAGGGGTTATCCAGGGGCAGCCGGGCCATGCCGGTCGGCAGGCGATAACGATAGCGCAGCAGGGGGCCGTCCAGCAGTTGGCTCTGCTCTGGCACCAGGCCTTCCGCGGTCGGGGCGGGGGCGCTCAGGTAGCGGCGCAGGGCGGCGGGGGCATCGATGGCTTGCTGGTAATGGAGCCCGTTCATGGCGGCCAGCTCCTCCTCCAGCCGCTCCAGCTCACCCTCCAGCCCGCTCAGGGTCTGGCCCAGTTGCTGATGGGCGGGCGAGGCGCAGCCCCCCAGCAGCAGGGTCAGCAACAACAGGGTGGCGCGGGGTGGGAACATGAAGACTCCTTTATAGCAAGGGATTGGTCGGCGGCGCGGCGCGCAGCAGGCCGGCGAGCCGCTCCAGCCCCTCGGCGACCCGGGCGTCGGTGGCGGGCTGGCTGAGGCTGAGGCGTACCCCCTGAGGGGCGGCAAACTGGCCGGCAGCAAAGTGTTCCCCGCTGGCCACCCCGACGTCAAGGGCGTTGGCCGCCTCGGCGAACTCCTGGCTGCGCCAGGGCTCGGGCAGCGGCAGCCAGGCGTGCATGGAGCCCGCCTGCCAGCGGGCGCCAGGCAGCAGGTGACGCAGCAGCTCGCCACGGCGCGCCAGGATGCGTCTCTGCTGCTCGATGAGCGGCATGATCTGGCGCTGACTCACCAGCTTGCAGGCCAGCTCGATCAGCAGCGGGCTCACCATCCAGCTCGACAGCCGCATCGCCTGGGCGAAGCCGTTGCGCAGGGCCGGCGGGGTCAGCACGAAGCCGACCCGCAGCCCGCCACAGGCGATCTTGGCCAGGCTGCCGAGGTAGATGACCCGCTCCGGCGCCAGGTTGACCAGGGGCGGGAGCGGGACCTCGGGCAGCAGGCCGTTGACGTCGTCCTCGATGATCAGCAGATCGTGCCGGCGGGCGATGGCGACTATGGCCTCGCGCCGCGCCAGGCTCATGATGGCGGTGGTGGGGTTCTGCAGGGTGGGGGTCAAATAGAGCAGCTTGGCCCGCCGCTGGCGGCAGGCGGCATCCAGGGCCGTGGGGATCAGCCCCTCCTCGTCCATGGGCAGGCCCACCACCTGGTTCTTCAGCTGGCGCGCATTGCCCAGCATGCCGGGGTAGCTGAGCCCCTCGCACAAAATGGTCTCCCCCACGCAACCGGTGGCCAGCAACGCCAGCATGATGCCGTGCTGGGCACCGTGGCTGAACAGCAGCCGCTCCTCGTTGCCGTTGATCCCCTGCTCGGCGAGCCAGTCGACAAACAGCTGCCGCTGCGGGAGCCGTCCCGCCTCCTTGTCATAGCCGAGCAGGCCGTTGAGATCGCCGTCCGCGAGCTCGGTCAGCATGGGCCTGATGATGGCGGCTCGATCCAGCTGGACCGGCAGGTTCTGCCACAGCTCGATGCGGTGATTGTCCTCGTTGCGGATCACCCATTCGTTGGCCGGATCGGTGCCCGCCTCCTTGACCCAGGTGCCGTGGCCCACCCTGGCGGCCAGCAGGCCGCGCCGCTCGGCCTCGGCGTAGGCGCGGGTGATGGTACCGACCGTCACCCCCAGCCGGTCCGCCAGCGCCCTGTGGGTCGGCAGTCGGGTCTGGGGGGGCAGGGTGCCATCGGCGATGGCCTGCTCGATGGCCTTGACCAGTTTCAGGTAGAGGGGCCCCTCGAAGGGGGCGAGGTCCGGAGTCCAGATTGTCATGGTGACAATAAATCCATTGATCGCAGAATTGTCTCAATATAGCGTGAATGTCAGCCCCTAAACAATCTGGAACTGCATATTGTACCGATACAATGTGCAGCCATATGGAGATGACCCTATGACCCTCGAATGGTATGTCACCCTGGTGGGCTTCGCCCTGCTCACCTGCGGCACCCCGGGCCCGAACAATCTGATGTTGACCGCCTCCGGCGCCAACTTCGGGGTGCGCCGCACCCTGCCACACCTGATCGGGGTGGCCGTGGGTCAACCCGTGCTGCAGCTGGTGCTGGCGCTGGGGCTCTATCCCCTGTTCGAGCGCTGGCCCTTGCTGCGGCTGGGGCTGCAGATCTTCGGCAGCCTCTATCTGCTGTGGCTGGCCTGGCGCATCGCGGTGGCCGGTGCCCCCGGCGATCCGGCCAGACGGGCACGTCCGCTGACCCTGCTGGAGGGGCTGGGCTTCCAGTTCCTCAATCCCAAGGCCTGGATGATGGGCATCTCCGCCATCAGTCTGTTCAGCCTGGCGGGCACTGCCTACTGGCCGAGCCTGTGGGGGATCATGCTGATCTTCCCCCTGGTTGGCTTCCCCATCTGCTTTGTCTGGGTCCTGTTCGGTCATCAGCTCGGCAACTGGATCAGCTCGGATCGCGGCTGGCGCCGACTCAACGGTAGCCTGGGGGTGCTGACCGCCCTCTGCGTGGTGATGCTCTGGTATTAATGGCTGTCTGATTATTCATGCAAAGAAAATGCATTGGTGAGCTTGTCGTCAGGACGCCGACTCTGCATATTAGGACGCTTGCTCTATATCGATGAGGTTGAGATGGATCTGAACTGGTTGCTGCCCCTGGCGGGATTTGCCCTGATCACCTGTGGCACGCCGGGCCCCAACAACATGCTGCTCACCAGCGCCGGGGCCGCCCAGGGGTTTCGCCGCTCGGTACCGCTGCTGGTGGGGGTGGTCGGCGGCATCAACCTGATGATCCTGGCCACGGCGCTGGGACTCGGAGTGATGTTCGAGAAGCTGCCGCTGCTGCACGAGGGCCTCAAGCTCATCGGCTCGGCCTACCTGTTCTGGCTGGCCTGGAAGGTGGCGACCGCCAGCGGCCCGGCCGAGGGCAGCCGGCCTCTTATTCCGGCCCATCAGGGGGCCATGCTGCAACTGCTCAACCCCAAGGCCTGGATGATGGCGCTCTCCGCCATCAGCGGCTTCACCCTGGCGGGGGAGTCCTACTGGCCATCCGCCGGCTGGGTGCTCGGCATCTTCTTCGTCACCGGCCTCTACACCGGTGCCTTCTGGGTGCTGTTCGGTGCCCAGGTGCGCCGACTCATCCGCACCGCCAGGGGCTGGCGTCGTTTCAACCGAACCATGGGGCTCGCCACGGCGGCCTGCGTGCTGATGATCTGGATTTAGGCCCTCGGCCTGACCTTCTGTCTTGTTGGCCCTTCGGGGCCTTTTTTGTCTGTGGGTGGCGGTCACCCGATGTGAAAAGGAGCGGTTATGAAATGTATCGGTCTGCTGGGTGGCATGAGCTGGGAGTCCAGCGTCAGCTATTACCAGGCGCTCAATCGGGGCGTGCGGGCGAGGCTCGGCGGCCTGCACTCGGCCAGGGTGCTGCTCAACAGCGTCGACTTCGCCGAGATAGAGCGGCTGCAGCACGCCGGTGACTGGCCCGCCACCGCGCGGCTGCTGGCGGCCGAAGCCCGTGCGCTGCAGGCGGGGGGCGCCGATTTCCTGCTGATCGGCACCAACACCATGCACAAGGTGGCGCCCGAGATAGCCGCCGCCATCGACATTCCGCTGCTGCACATCGCCGACGCCACCGCCCGGCGCTTGCTGGCCGATGGCGTGCAGCGGGTCGGGCTGCTCGGCACCCGCTTCACCATGGAGCAGGATTTCTACAAGGGGCTGCTGGAAGATCAGTTCGGGCTGGAGGTGCTGGTGCCGCCGGCGGCCGAGCGGGAGCGGGTGCACCGCATCATCTATGACGAGCTCTGTCTGGGGCAGACGCTGGCGTCATCGCGGGCCGAATACCTGGCCATCATAGCGGCGCTGGCCGAGGCGGGGGCCCAGGCGGTGATCCTGGGCTGCACCGAGATAGCCCTGCTGATGGGGGAGGCGCAGGCTGCGGTGCCGCTCTACGACACCACCGCCATTCACGCCGACGCCGCCGTGGCGTGGGCACTTGGCTGAAGGGGTCACCCAAAAAAGAGAGGCGCCGCGGCGCCTCTCTTTTTATTGGTGTGTAGCCAGGCCGGATCAGGCGTGGCTGTGCTCAGACATGGCTATACATGGCCTCGATCTCGTTCTGGTACTTGGCCTCGATGATCTTGCGGCGCAGCTTCATGGTCGGGGTGATCTCCCCCAGCTCCATGGAGAAGGCGCTCGGCAGCAGGGTGAACTTCTTCACCTGCTCGAACTTGGCCAGCTCCTGCTGCAGCTCATGGATGCGTGACTCGAAGAACTCCACCACCCGGGAGTGGCGCAGCAGCTCGGTCTTGCACTGGTACTGCAGGTTGATGGAGCGGGCGTACTCCTCCAGCGACTCGAAGCAGGGCACGATCAGCGCCGACACGAAGTGGCGGGCGTCGGCGACGATGGCGATCTGCTCGATGAAGCGATCCTTGCCGAGGGTGCCTTCCACCAGCTGCGGTGCCACGTACTTGCCGTTGGAGGTCTTCATCAGCTCCTTGAGGCGCTCGGTGAAGTAGATGTTGCCCTCGGCGTCCAGCTCGCCCGCATCGCCGGTGCGCAGGAAGCCATCCTCGGTCATCACCTCGGCGGTGGCCTCCGGCTTGTTGTAGTAGCCGCGCATCACAGTGGGGGAGCGCACCAGCAGTTCATTGTTTTCCCCCAGCTTCACCTCGATGCCGCCGAGGGGCGTGCCGATGGAGCCCAGTCTGAACTGTTGATCCTCATAGCAGCAGACGGTGGCCGTGGTCTCGGTCATGCCGTAGCCGTACTTGAGGTTGAGCCCCATGGCCTGGAAGAACAGGTTTACATCGTCGGCGAGGCGGGCGCCGGCCACCGGCAGGAAGCGGGTGCGGCCGCCGAAGCGGGCGCGCAGCTTGCGAAACACCAGCCGTTCGGCCAGGGCGAGCTGGGCGTAGAGCAGGGGGGAGGCGGACTTGCCGGCCTGGCGGGTCGCCACCATCTGCTTGCCGACCCCGGTGGCCCAGCCGAACAGGGCGCGGCGCAGGCGCGGTGCCTGGGCGACCTTGGCCTGGATCATGGCGTAGGCCTTCTCGTAGAGGCGCGGCACGGCGCACATCACGGTCGGCTTCACCTCGTCGATGACCTCCATCACCTTCTGGGGATCGCGGATGTAGACATTCTCGGCGCCGCAGTAGAGCACGTAGTAGCTCCAGGCGCGCTCGAACACGTGGCTCAGCGGCAACATGCAGAGCGACACATCCTGCTCGTTCAGATCCAGGCGGCTGTCATGCATCTCGAAGCAGGCGGCGATGTTGGCGAAGTCGAGCATGACGCCCTTGGGCTCGCCGGTGGTGCCCGAGGTGTAGATCAGGGTCAGCAGATCATCCATCCGGTAGCGGCACTCGCGCTCGCGCAGCACCAGTTCGCTTGGCTGATGGTTGCCGGAGACCAGGAAGGTCTGGAAGTGACTGGCCTGCGCGCAGCCGCGCAGATCGACGCCGCCATCGAGGGCGACGAGCTGGCTGATCTCGCCCTCATTCAACAAGACGAGGGCCTGATCGAACTGTTGCTGCTCGCCCACGAACAGCAGCTTGATGCCGGCGTCGCGCACTATGTAGCGCAGCTGGTCCAGGGTGCTGGTGGGGTAGATGGGCACGCTGACCCCGCGGGCGGCGAGGATGCCGAGGTCGGCCTGGGTCCACTCCGGCATGTTGCGAGCATAGATGCCGACCATCTCGGTGGGCTGGTGGCCGGCCCGGATCAGGGCCTGGGCACAGTAGTCCATCGCCTGTCCCAGGGTGCGCCAGCCGATGGCACGCCATTGGCCATCCTGCTGGACGCGCAAGGCGGCCTTGTTGCCAAGACGGGCAATGCGCTCACGCATCAGTCGAACCAGATGAAGCTGCGACATGGTCAATCATCCTCAAGTAACAGTTGTACGCCCGTGAGGGCACTAAAAATCGGACTGGAGTTTAAACTCTACCATTCCGGCTTACAAGTGTGCGCTGTTTGCTTGGGATCACAAAGTCGTCAAGTCGGTTTGGCTCAGGCATGATGGGGGCTGACAGACTGGATTCGTTCAGGGAGGTGTGCCATGAGTGTCGGGATCAAGAGCCTGATCACGGGGGTCTTGCTGGTACTGGCGGGCGCCGGTGCGCTCTGGTTCGTCCTGGGGCCTCCGGCCGGGGAGGACAATCCCTGGCTCAGCGGGGCCGAGGGCTATGAGCAGGCGCAGCAACGGGCGCTGAGCGAGGGTTACCCCCTGCTCTATGTGATAGAGCACGCCAAGTGTCGACGCTGCAAGACGCTCGATGCCCTGCTGTGGCGCGCCCCCGAGATGCAATCCACCCTGGCCGGCCTGGTCAAGGTGCGGCTCAACCCGGATGCAGGGGATGGCAGCGAGCACATACTGCGCCGCTTCCCGCCGGTGGCGACGCCGCCAGGCGTCTATATCCAGCGACCGGGAGAGCCGCTCAGGCCCATCAAGATAGTGGTGGATCTGCAGCAGATCTGGATGCCCGGAGTCACCTACGGCCGCGGCTTCTTCATGCCGCTCTCGGGGGCTGGTTTCGACGCCGTGCTGCGGGTGACCCTCAGCCTGGAAGACCCGGCCATCGACAATGCGCCGCTGCCCTAGCCGAGGGAAGGGCTCAGCCGAAGTCGAACAGCCGTGACATCAGCACGGCGTCTTCCCTGTCCTGGCCGGTGCCGTAGTAGTCGGCGCGGCGGCAATATTCGGCGAAGCCTTCACTCTCGTAGAGGGATATGGCGCGCTTGTTGCCGGCGCGTACCTCCAGGAACCAGGCCTCGGCGCTCTTGGCCTTGCTGCGGGCGAGGTACTCTCTGAGCAGCGCGCGGCCCAGCCCCTTGCCCTGAAAATCGGGGTGAACGCAGATGTTCATCAGCGAGCTGTCGCCCGCCACCAGATCCGCGATATAGAAACCGGCGGGGCGCCCCTCTACCAGCATCAGGCCATTGAGATAGCGCGGCCCGAAGCAGGAGAGCAGGTTGGCCTGGCTCCAGGGCTCCTGGTGGGCGGACTGCTCGATGGGGTAGATCAGCTCGAAATCGGTGTCGAGCAGGGGGCGAAAGCTGGGCATGGGGTCAGACATGGGAACTCCGGATCGGATTCGTGCTTGCGAGCGGCGCCGCGGCCATGCCATGGTCTTGGCGCCAGTTCGCAAGCCTGGATGAGTAAGGCAGCATAGGGGCCGGCAGGCCGCTGATCGGTTGGCTCAGCCGGGCGTGTGCTGGCGCAGCTGCTGCCACAGCGCCCGCTTCTGGGCCGCATCCGGGGTCAGCGGGCAGATCAGGGCGTCGGGCCAGCGCGCATCGGCGGCCGTCAGCCAGAGCCGGGGCGGAGTCAGCCCCTCGGGCAGCCGATCCAGCACCGCGACCTCGTCGGTGCGGATGCCGAGCCACTGGCAGATGTCCGCCAGCAAGGTCGGGGCGGGCAGCTCGGGGGCCAGCAGCCACAGCTTGCCTTCGGGCATCACCGCTACCGCCGGCGTGCGGGCTGCGCTATCTTCCTGAACGGGCGCGGGCGCGTCACCCAGCAGGGTCGGCACTCTCAGTTGCCAGCTCGGTATGCCCATCCGGGCCAGGATGCGCTGACGCAAAGGGTCCAGCAGGGGATCTTGCATGGCGAAGGCTCACTCTTGATCTGCGTTGGGGTAAATCGTGACGGGCAGAGTACACTTTCGCGGGTTTTGCTGCACCCCGGAGTTTGCGTTTGATCCTACGGGCTCAAGCCGTCATGGGGATGCGGCGCACACCAGCCCATGTTTACGGGTAGATGCGATCCCTCTGATTCGCTATGTTAACCCTGTTTCCCGGCGCCCTGCGGCGGGGATGACCAGAATCAACAGACCATTGCAGTGGTGCAGGGCCAGAGGCCGGACTGCGCAGCCACTCATGACCACCCAGCTTCGGAATCGTGCCTATGCCGCCTTTAGCCCAGAATACTGTTCGTACCGTCCCCATTCATGAGCGTCTGCCCAGATTGCTGGCGGCCCTCGGCGAGGGACTCTACGAGCGGCAGGACGCCTTGCGGCTCGGTCTGCTGGCCGCCCTCAGCGGTGAGAGCGTCTTCCTGCTGGGCCCGCCCGGCATCGCCAAGAGCCTGATCGCCCGCCGTCTCAAGCTGGCCTTCCACGATGCCCGTCACTTCGAATACCTGATGACCCGCTTCAGCACGCCGGAGGAGGTGTTCGGCCCGCTCTCCATCCAGGCGCTCAAGGAGGATGGCAAGTACCTGCGGCTGACCCGCGGCTACCTGCCGGAGGCCGAGGTGGTGTTCCTCGACGAGATCTGGAAGGCGGGCCCGGCCATCCTCAACACCCTGCTCACCGCCATCAACGAACGCCAGTTCCGCAACGGCGACAGCCAGCACCCCATCCCCATGCGGCTGCTGGTGACTGCCTCCAACGAGCTGCCCGCGCCGGACAGCGGCCTGGAGGCGCTCTACGATCGCATGCTGGTGCGGATCTGGATGGACAGGGTGCAGGAGAAATCCAACTTCCAGGCCATGCTGGCGAGCGATGGCCAGTCCAGGCAGAACCTGCCGTCCTCGATCCAGATCCAGGGGGAGGAGTATGAGGCCTGGCAGGAGCAGATCGAGCAGGTGCGGCTGCCCGCCGCCTGCTTCGAGCTCATCTATCAACTGCGCCAGCAGCTCGACAGCCAGCTCGGCCACAGCTGCTACGTGTCGGATCGACGCTGGAAGAAGGCGGTGCGGCTGATCAAGGCGAGCGCCTTCTTCAACGGTCGCGACGAGGTCGCCCCGCTGGATCTGCTGCTGTTCAAGGATTGCCTCTGGCACGACGAGGCCTCCCGCACCGCCCTGCTGGAGATGATCGGCGAGTTCTCCCGCCTCTACGGCTACCAGCAGCTGGCCATGACCCGTCAGCTGCTCTCCCTGCGCGAGCAGTTCAAGCAGCTGAAGGGGGCCGTGGCCCAGCGGCTCGGCTGCAAGGCGGTCAAGCGCAAGCAGTGGTTCGGCCGCCGCGCCCGTGGCATGCAGCTGCCGCTGCTCAACGCCAAGCCCTTCGGCAAGCAGGTGCACTTTCACCTGCTCACACCGGCCCCGCTCGATGGCGGCGACCCCGAGCGCCTGACCGAGACCCTCACCTTCGATCGCACCCTGCTCTCTCACTGGCACCCCACCGGCGAGGCGTTGGTGGGCTGGCAGCTTGGCAATCCCAAGGAGGGCCACTACGAGCTGGTGCTGGATGAGCAACTGCGGTTGCACGTGCTGGATATCCAGCGCCAGCCGGTGCCTCTGGTACTGGTGGAGCGGACCGCGATCCCTGAGCTGGTGATCACCCCCTGGCAGGCCGAGCTGGACGCCCTGGCCGCCGAGGTGGGCAAGGTGCAGCAGGCCCTCAAGGGGCAGCGCAGCCTGTTCGAGCGCCATCAGCAGCACCTGTTCATCGGCGATCACTGGCTGCAGCAGGTAGAGGACAGCTTCTTCGTGCTGAACCGGGATCTGGACCTGCTGCGCGGCGATCTGCTGCAGTGGCGGGATCGCCTGCCCAGGCTGGATGCGTGAGGCTGACCATGGGTGATGCGACTGCAATGAGCAAGCCGGGGCCTTGCCTGTGCAGCTGATGGCGCGGGATAACGTGAGGGCTCATCATGCTTGAGATCGGCATGATGGATCTCGGGCTCCTCATGGGGGAGGGGGAGCTGGCGGGAGAGATGGCGCTGCTGCTGGCCTCGACCCCCAAGATCTCCGAATTCCTCAAGCGCTCCCCGCTGCAGGGCAAGCTGCTCAAGAAACGCATCCAGAGCTGGAGCGAACAGCTCGGCGAGGAGATGCGCCACAAGCCGGTGCCGGTGGCGCTGGAGCGGGAGTATCTACTCTATCAGGCCCATCGCT
Organism: Aeromonas sp. sia0103; assembly: GCF_963895295.1. Lineage (NCBI taxonomy): Bacteria > Pseudomonadati > Pseudomonadota > Gammaproteobacteria > Aeromonadales > Aeromonadaceae > Aeromonas > Aeromonas sp. sia0103. The sequence goes on from NZ_CAWQKG010000004.1 coordinate 34,975, forward strand.
TGCTGCCCCTGTCCGAGCTGGTGGGGCGCCTGCCCAGCCTGCTGGAGGCGCTGGAGCAGCACAGCCCCTTCGCCGGCGATGCCCGCAGCCTGGTGCGCCAGATCATGGTGCAGCCGACCGAGAGCCTGCGCCAGCTGTTCATCGAGAAGTGGCGGGGCAGTCTGGTGGGCAGCCTGTTGCAACTGCAGCAGCAGATCGCCGAGGCGGAGCGGGAGAAGCAGCGCCAGGAGATAGAGGATCAGCTGCTGGCAAACCGCACCCTGGCCGACGCCCTGGATCCGCACCAGATCTCCGCCGGCGGTCTCTGGGATCTGGCTCAGGGCAGCTGGCACAAGCGCAGCCTGGTGCTGGTGAAGCAATATGCCCGCATGTTGCAGCAGGAGCCCCTGCTGGCCGAGATCGCGGCCCTGCTGGGGCGCAGCGAACGGGATAGGCGCACCGACGCCCGGGTCTTGCCGCCGGTGCCGGTGCACGAGCTGGAGGAGGTGCAGACCGACGATGTGCCGGACGATCTGGTGGGGGTGCATCCGGCCAATGATCTGATGCGGCTGCTGCCGAGCGAGGCGGTGATGCTGGCCCTGCCGGAGCTGGAGCTGGAGTTCTATCGCCGCTATCTGGAGCGGCGCCTGCTCAGCTACCAGTCGCGGGGCACCCTGCCACGCCAGCGCCTCATGCTGCGCAGCCCGGAGCAGGGCGGGCAGGAGCCACAGCCGCGCGGCCCCTTCATCGTCTGTGTCGATACCTCGGGCTCCATGGGCGGCTACCCGGAGGAGTGCGCCAAGGCGCTGTTCCTGGCCCTGCTCAAGGTGGCGATGGACGAGCAGCGAGGCTGCTATCTGATGCTGTTCTCCACCGAGGTGGCGACCCTGGAGATCACCGCCGAGACCGGGCTCGACAAGGCGGAACGCTTCCTCTCCATGAGTTTTCACGGCGGTACCGATCTGGTGCCCTGTCTCGAGAAGGCGCTGATCCGGCTCGAACAACCGGACTTTGCCAAGGCCGACGTGCTGGTGATCTCGGACTTCATCGCCCAGAGCCTGCCCCATGCCCTGCTCGATCGCATGAACCAGCGGCGCAAGCAGGGGACCCGCTTCCACGCCGTCGCCATGTCCAGGCACGCCAAGGCGGCGATCCTGCGGGTGTTCGACAACAGCTGGCTGCTCGACTGCGGCCTGCGTGGCCGCCTGCTGCGGCGCTGGCAGCGCAGCTAGGAACTGGGGGCGACGAGACGCCGCTCCGCCGCGCCTATCAGATGCTGTGGTTGAGCCCCCGCTCGTTCACCTGCTCCTGATCCAGCAGCGGCTGACCGCTCGGCTGGGCGATATAAAATCCCCGCTTGCCGCCGCGCTTGACCCTGTACATGGCCTGATCGGCCCGGGCCAGGGCGCCGCTGAAATCGTCCTGTGGCCGGATGGCCGCTATCCCCATGCTCAGCCCCACGACCGCCTCGCCATTGGGCAGCTCGAACGGGGTGGCGATGGCCTCGATGCAGCGGTGTGCCAGCTGGCCGGTGCGGGGATCCTCGCACTGCCAGGGCAGCAACAGCACGAACTCGTCCCCCCCGAGCCGGCCCAGCCGGATGTCGTCGCCGCAGCAGGCGCGCAGGCGCTGGCTGATGGCCACCAGCAGCTCGTCGCCGGCGCGGTGGCCCAGGTTGTCGTTCACCTGCTTGAAGTCATCCAGATCGATGAAGCAGATGGCCCTGTGCTCCCCGGGGAACTGGCGGTGCAGGGCGGTGCGATTGAGCAGGCCGGTGAGGGGATCCCGGTGGGCGAGCTGGGCCAGCTGCTGCTCGTACTCCTTCTCGTGGGTGATGTCGATGTGGGTCCCCATCACCCGGACCGGGTTGCCCCGCTCATCCCGCTCCACCACCCGGCCCCGGTCCAGCACCCAGGTGACCTTGCCATCCTTGGCGAGCATGCGGTGCATCACCTGATAGAAGGGGCTCTTGCCCTCCAGGTGATCGAAGAAGGCCTGCAACACCCGCTCCCTGTCTTCCGGGTGCAGGTGGGCACGCCACACATCGAAGTGGGCCGACAGCTCCTTGGGCTGGTAGCCCAGCATGGCGCCCCAGCGCCGGTTGAAGATGACGAGCTTGCCGGTGGGGATGTGGTTCTGCCAGATGCACAGGCCGGTGCCGTCCATGGCGGCATCCAGCTTCTCACGGGCATCCTCGGCCACCCGCTTCAGGCGCTCATTCTCCTGCAGCAGCCTGTCATAGGCCTCCCGCAGCTCTTCATATGTCATCCATAGGCCCTTACCCGTTCCAGCTTTGTCTATAGTCGATGCAGATTTTCCTCCTGTAAAGAATGAGATAGCGGGAGTGAGAGCGAGTCGATGCGGGTTGTCAGCGCCCTGTGGTGACTGTGCGGCCACCACAGGGCGGGATATGATGGGCATCTGCATTGCGTCAGCGCTATCGAATGGGGAAACGGAACCGGCATGAAGATCCTGATGAACCTGATCCTGCTGCTCGGGCTGTGCGCCACCCCGGCCCAGGCGGCCCAGGCCCTGCTCGCGGAACCCGCGCTGTCCCGGGAGCTGCAGCAACTGGAGGACGATTTTCATCCCGCCAGGGAGTTTCGGGAGCGGGTCGCCAGCCTGGTGGCTCAGAGTGACAGCTACCCACCGGACGTGCAGGGGCGGATCGCCCGCCTGCAGTGCTGGGCCATGCCCGCCGAGCGGGACAGCGAATACCGGCGCATCGTGGCCTTCGCCAGCCAGGAGCTGGCCAGCGCCCGCGTCCGCAAGGACAGGATCACCGAGAGCGGCCTGCTCGCCTGCCGGGCCCTCCATCAACAGCTGCTCGGCAATATGGCCCAGGCCAGCCAGGATTACGACGACGGTCTGACCCTGGCGCGCCGGCTGGGGGATGACCGGCAGCGCGCCGATATCCTCAGCCTGCGTGGCGAGATGTACTCCTATCAGGGGGAGATGGCCGAGGGGCTGATGGAGCTGATAGATGCCCATCGGCGCTACGAGGATCTCGGGCTGGACAACAAGGGGCGCGAGGTGCTGGCCAAGATCGCCAACGCCTATCGCCGGATGGGGCTCTATGAGCGGGCGGAGGGCTACTTTCAGGAACTGGAGCACGACTACCGCAGCCGCAACGAGCAGGAGCACCTGATCGACATCCACTCCCAGCAGGGGCTGCTCTACAGCGAGATGGGGGAATATGACAGGGCCCTGCCCCTGCTGTCCCGGGCCGAGCAGTTTTACCAGGCCCAGCATCGGGACGGGATGCTGGCCTGGAGCCAGATCGAGATGGCGACCATCTTGCTCAACCAGGGCAAGATGGCGGAGGCCATGAGCAAGCTGGAGCAGGCCTCCTCGCTGCTGAACCAGCGGGAGGGGGCCGACACCGTGACCCGGGGTCACTGGCACATAGTGATGGCCATGGTGCAGGATGCCATGGGGCAATCGGCCAAGGCGCTGGCGCACCTGGCGCAGGCCGAGCCGATCTTCGGCAGGGAGCAGAACCTGCGCTTCCTCGCCTGGGTCCACGAGGTGCGGGCCAGGGTGCTGGAGCGGCAAGGGCGCATCAAGGAGGCGCTGGCCAGCCTCAAGCAGTTCGTGAGTGCCAATCAGGATCTCGAGCGGGTGCTGCAGGAGCAGCGCTCCTTGCAGATGCGCTTCGAATTCGATCTGGCTCGCAAGGAGCTGGAGAACCAGACCCTCAAGACCAAGCAACTGCTGCAGGAGGAGAAGCTCAAGCAACTGCAGGAGCGACGGCAATGGCAAGCGCTGGTGGCCGGGCTGCTGGTACTGGTGATGGCCATGCTGGTGCTCTATCAGCTCGGCCGCACCCGCAAGATGCGCCGGCTCGCCATGACGGATGAGCTCACCGGCATCCACAACCGGCGCCAGATCCAGGCCAAGGGGCGCAAATGGTTCAGCCAGGCGCGCGCGAGCGGCAAGCCGCTGTGCGTGCTGCTGCTGGACATCGACCACTTCAAGCGGGTCAACGATCGTCTGGGCCACCACGTCGGCGATCTGGTGCTGACCGCCGTGGCCCAGTGCATCGAGGATCAGCTACGCAGCCTGGACAGGGTGGGGCGCAACGGCGGCGAGGAGTTCCTGGTGCTGCTGCCGGAGACCCGGCTCGACGAGGCGGCCGAGGTGGCGGAGCGGATCCGGCTGGAGGTCGCCCGGCTGCGCATCGAGGGGGTGCCCGAGGATCATCCGATCCGGGTCAGCATCGGCTGCGCCCAGTACCGGTCGCAGGACGACAACCTGGGGGAGCTGATCCGCCGCGCCGACGAGGCCATGTACAAGGCCAAGCAGAGCGGGCGCAACCGGGTGGTGATGGCCACCTGAGCGGTCATTGCCGTGGTGGGAGGCTATCCGGCTCGAGCGATCCCCCTCCATCACTAGTTTCCGCAGGGTGGCGATCATCACCAGAGCGGGCCTGAGCAGATGGATCCTTCGTCAGGATCCGGTCTACTCTTCTGTGGAAACTACTCATCGGTCCAGTTTCTGTCAGGTTTGCGAGATTAGCATTCGGTGTGACCAGGGTCACATTTTTGGCGGTAAGCTGTGCACCCTCTATTTAAGATCGCATCCAGGAGGCCCCCATCCAACGACAGAATCAAGGAGCGCAATTTTTGACGCGCTCGATACGTTTGTTATGTCTGTTGCTGCTCATCGCATCACCCGGATGGGGCCAAGCTACAGCCTACAACTTGCTGGAGAGGGGGCAGGATGAGATCCGCCAATTGGAAGATGATCTGCTCCCCTTCGACGAGTTCAAACGCAGGGTCGACCTGCTGGCACTGCAGAAATCAAATTATCCCGTTGCTCTGCGTGGACGCATTACCCAGTTGCAGTGCTGGGCCTATACCATCAGGGATCTCGAACGGTACGATCAGGCGATCGAGTTCGCCAGGCAGCAGCTTGAGCTGGCGCAGCATGCGGGTGATATGCAGACCAAGACGGGCCTGATGATCTGCCTGAGTTGGTATCAGCAACGGCAGGGCAAGAATGATGAGGCGCTGCGGGGCTATGAGCAGGCCTTGGAGCTTGCCACTGCACTGGGGGATGTCAGGCGGCAGGCCAAGGCCCATGGCTATTTGGGCGGCCTGCTTTCGGCTCAGGGCAACATGCTGGAGGCGATGCGCCATCTGCAGGCCTCCCTCGATCTCTACAAGTCCATCGGGCTGGAGGATCGGGACCTGCACCTGCAGGTCAGCATGGCCAACCTCTATCGCCAGTTGGGGATCTATGAGCAGGCCGAGCAGCTGTTAAAGAAACTCTCCGATATCTATCAAGCCCGTGACGAGGCGGAGTGGCTCACCACTATTCGTGTCTACCAGGGCATCCTCTACACAGAGACAAATGAAAACGGCAAGGCGATCGCCTTGCTTAGCCAGGCCGAGCAGTACTATGAGGACAAGCAGCGACCGATGGAAGTTGCCGAGGTGCGGCTGTATCGGGCCTTCGCCCTGCTCCAGCGGGATCGCATCGAAGAGGCATGGGACAAGCTGCAACAGGTCAATGACAGCATCGCAGCGGGTGAGCGGCTCGAACCCATGCTGCTGGCATTACGGGATATGCTGATGGGGATCGTCTTGAACAAGAGGGGCGATCATCAGCTTGCCCTCAATCACCTCGATGCGGCTATCACTGTCCTGCAAGAGGGAGATAGCCAGAAGCAACTGGGCTACGCCTATCGAGTCAAGTCACTGGTGTTGAAGGAGATGGGCCTCTATCAGGCCAGTTTGCAGGCGCTTGAGCAGTTTATAGAGATAGATCATCGGGTGGAGGATGCGTTGCGTGATCGTCGCATCATGCAGGTGCAACTGGAGCGGGAGCTCACGCATCAGGCGATGAAAAACGAGCAACTTGAGAGCGAGCGCAAGCTGGAGCAACAGACGTCGGAGCTCTCCCGTGAACGGCGCCAGTGGCAGAGGCTGATATTGGCGCTGCTGCTGGGAGGGCTGCTGTTCTACCTGGTCAAACGGATAATCGCCCTGCGCACCCTGTCGATTACGGATGAGCTGACCAGTCTGCTCAATCGCCGCCAGATCCTGATGCAGGCGCAGATGATGCTGCAACATGCACAGCACAGCCGTGCGCCTTTCTCACTGCTGATGCTGGATATCGATCACTTCAAACGGGTCAACGATACCCTTGGCCACAACATGGGTGACGTCGTGTTGATTGAGGTCGCCCAGTGCATCAGTCGTACCCTGCGGGCAGAGGATGTGGTCGGTCGCAACGGCGGGGAGGAGTTTCTGGTGTTGCTGCCCAACACCGACATGGCCGCAGCAGCCAGGGTCGCGGAGCGGATCCGTACCCAGGTGGCTGCATTGCAAATCGAAGATGTCACCAACGTCTTGGATATCCGGGTCAGTATCGGCGTTGCCCAATATCATCTGGAAGATAGCAGCCTGTCGGCCCTGGTGCATCGAGCCGATCTCGCCATGTATCAGGCCAAGCGGCAGGGACGAAACCGGGTCGTCATGGCCTCCTGAGTCGGCCGGGGCGCTGCGATCGCCCGGGTAGAAGCGGCCTGCTCCGGCACAGTTCGTCGGCATCAAGGTGGGGGCTAAGCCGGGCTGGGTATTTTTCACTCGCGCGGGTATAATGTCGCGCAATTTTGCTTTGGCTCAGGCGAGAAAACCCATGTAACGCAACGCTCCTCCTTCTTTCCACCGGCTTGGCCAGATGCCAGCCAGCGTGGTGCTGTTGCGTGTATGTGTGCCGTGAGTTGAATGCGGCAGCCCGGATTTATTCCCACGGTGGCCAAGGCCACCGCTCAATAGAAGAACGTCGAATCATGTCAGCTGAATTTCTGAGTGAAGTCTCCAAGAGACGCACCTTTGCGATCATCTCGCACCCGGATGCGGGTAAAACCACCATCACCGAGAAAGTCCTGCTGTTCGGACAGGCCATTCAGCGCGCCGGTACCGTCAAGGGCCGTGGCTCAGGCCAGCATGCCAAGTCCGACTGGATGGAGATGGAGAAGCAGCGCGGTATCTCCATCACCACCTCGGTGATGCAGTTCCCCTACAGCGAGTGTCTGGTCAACCTGCTCGATACCCCGGGTCACGAGGACTTCTCCGAAGATACCTACCGTACTCTCACAGCCGTGGATTGTTGCCTGATGGTCATCGATGCCGCCAAGGGTGTCGAAGACCGTACCCGCAAGCTGATGGAAGTGACCCGGCTGCGCGATACCCCCATCCTCACCTTCATGAACAAGATGGACCGCGAAGTGCGCGATCCCATGGAAGTCATGGACGAGGTGGAGCGCGAGCTGAAGATCATGTGCGCCCCCATCACCTGGCCCATCAGCTGCGGCAAGTCCTTCAAGGGGGTCTATCACCTCTACAAGGACGAGACCTACCTGTACCAGACCGGTCAGGGCCACACCATCCAGGAGAAGCGGGTGGTGAAGGGGCTGCACAACCCCGAGCTGGATGCCGCCATCGGTGAAGACCTGGCGGCCCAGCTGCGCGGCGAACTGGAGCTGGTGCAGGGCGCCTCCCCCGAGTTCGATCACGAGGCCTTCATCGCTGGCGAGATGACCCCGGTCTTCTTCGGTACCGCGCTCGGTAACTTCGGTGTCGACCACATGCTGGACGGTCTGACCGACTGGGCGCCGTCCCCCATGCCGCGCAAGGCCGAGAGCCGTATCGTTGCCGCCACCGAGGAGAAGTTCTCCGGCTTCGTGTTCAAGATCCAGGCGAACATGGATCCGAAACACCGCGACCGCATCGCCTTCATGCGCATCGTCTCCGGCACTTACAGCAAGGGCATGAAGATGCGCCACGTGCGCATCGGCAAGGACGTGAACATCTCCGACGCCGTCACCTTCATGGCGGGTGATCGCGAGCAGGCCGTCGAGGCCTGCGCCGGCGACATCATAGGGCTGCACAACCACGGCACCATCCAGATCGGCGACACCTTCACCCAGGGTGAGGATCTGAAGTTCACCGGTATCCCGAACTTCGCTCCCGAGCTGTTCCGCCGCATCCGCCTGCGCGACCCGCTCAAGCAGAAGCAGCTGCTCAAGGGGCTGGTCCAGCTCTCCGAAGAGGGTGCGGTGCAGGTGTTCCGTCCGCTCATCAGCAACGATCTCATCGTCGGTGCGGTCGGTGTGCTGCAGTTCGATGTGGTGGTTTCGCGTCTGAAGAGCGAGTACAACGTCGAGGCCCTGTACGAGGCGGTCAACGTCTCCACCGCCCGCTGGGTGGAAGGGACCGACGTCAAGAAGTTCGAGGAGTTCAAGCGCAAGAACGAGCTGAACCTGGCGCTGGATGGCGGTGACAACCTCACCTACATAGCCCCGACCATGGTCAACCTGCGCCTGGCCCAGGAGCGTCACCCTGACGTCCAGTTCCGCCAGACTCGCGAGCACTGATACGCCGCGATGCCGTGATCACGGATAAACAAGACCCCGCCTCGGCGGGGTCTTTGCTTTATGGGGTTCTCGGGCGTCGGTCAGGGGCGCCGGGCGCTCAGAAGGCGCGCAACAACCGGGCGGGATTACCGGCATAGGTGCCGGGGATCAGGATATCCCGGGTCACGACAGCCCCGGCGCCGATGACGGCACCCTGGCAGATCCGCACGGGCAGGATGGTGGCATTCGATCCTATGGCGACGCCGTTTTCGATGACAGTCCGCCCCCAGCTGGCGGGATCCGGATCGGGCGCCCCTCCCCGAAACAGATCATTGGCAAACATGACCCCGTGGCCGATGAAGCAGCGCTCGCCTATGGTGACCTGTTCGCAGATGAAGCTGTGTGACTGGATGCGTGAGCCGCGGCCAATCGACACATTGGCCTGGATCTCCACGAAGGGGCCGACGAACACATCGTCGGCCAGGGTGCAGCCGTAGAGATTGACCGGCTCGATCAGCGTCACGCGCTCACCGAAGCTGACATCGCGGATCCCGGCGGATCGCAGTATGGGTTCATTCATGGCGGGCGCCCTGTTCCAGCGTCATCACCATGCAGATCTCGCAGGCGTCGTGGCCGGTGCAGCCGAGCGGGCCGGGCAGGTGTTCGAAGCCCAGCGACTCATAGAGCGCGGTCGCCTCCCGCAGCACCGCCGTGGTCTCCAGGTAGCAGCGCCGGTAGCCGAGGGTTCTCGCCTCAGCCTGGGCCTGCAGCACCAGCCGTCGCCCCAGTCCCAGTCCGCGCAGGGCGGGCAGGAAGTACATCTTCTGCAGCTCGCAGGTCTCGGTCTCCCCCGCCAGCGGGGCTATGCCGCCGCCGCCGAGGATGGTGCCGTCCGGCCCCTCGATGACCCAATAACGGCTGCGCTCACCCTGATAGGTTTCATGGAGGAAATCGAGATTCGGATCCGCCACCCCATAGCCCTTGTCGGCGGTGAGGCCGTATTCGGCAGAGACGGTCCGCACCACGGTGGCGATGGCGGCATTGTCATCCGGGGTGATGGGACGGATGCGATAACCCTGCTGGCGGCGGGCGCGGGAGAGGGCACTGCGATAGAGGCGCAGGCCGTCCCACAGCTGTTCGCACTCGGCCTGGCTGAGCTGGGCCAGGGCCTGCTCGGTGGCGCCGTCCATCTCCTGATGCAGCGCCTGCAGCTGGATCTCGCCGGCCCGGGTGAGCCGCGCCTCCTTGCTGCGCCCATCCGAGGGGTGGGGGTGCCAGTCGATGAGGCCCCGTTCGGCGAGGCGAGCCAGCGGCCGGCTGGCGTTGGACTTGTCGATGCGCAGTCGCTCGGCGAGCTGCTGGTTGGTGGCGGGGCCACTCTCCAGCTCGATCAGCAGGTGGGCTTCGAGGGGGGTCAGGGCCAGTGCGCCGCACTGCTGGGAGAGCATGCCGAGTTCGCGTACCAGCTCCCGTGACAGGGCGCGCAGGGGACGGGGATCCATGTGTCATTGTCCTTTTGGTTGTAACCAGCAACCAATATAACCAACAAGTTGTCACTGGCAACCGCTTTCTTGGGCAGGGACGCTGGCGGCCGGGCATAAAAAAAGGGCCCGGGAGGGGGCCCAAACATTGGAAACCCGCGCCGGGGCGCGGATCCCATCCTTGGTCAGAAGAAGAGCCGGTGACACCGGTTCGGCCAACGTGGCGTCGGCCGTGGTGTCACCCGCGGTTCGATTTTCTTTATATTCCCGGCTTACACCAGCTCAGCCAGCATGGCGTCGGCCGTGGTGTCACCAGCGGTTCGATTTTCTTTTTATTCCCGGCTTACACCAGCTCAGCCAGCATGGCGTCGGCCGTGGTGTCACCAGCGGTTCGATTTTCTTTATATTCCCGGCTTATACCAGCTCAGCCAGCATGGCGTCGGCATAGGGCACCAGCGGCTCGGCCTGTTTCACCTTGCTGAGGTAGTCCGGGTTGGCGATGAGCGGGCGGCCGATGGCGATGAGATCGAAGCGATCGGCCTTGATGGCTTCGGCAGCGGTCTCGGCACTGTAGTTGCCGACCCCGACCAGGTGGCCATCGTAGTGGGCGCGCAGGTAGTCGGAGGCGCGACCATCCAGGTAGTCGAAGGTGAGGCTGTCATCGAAGATGCCGAGGTGCACATAGGCCAGGGTGCGGTGGTTGAGCTCGGCCAGCAGATGGTCGAACACGGCGCGGTCGCGCTTGTCCCCTGCCAGATGCACATAGGCACCGGGGGAGAGGCGCAGCCCCACACGTTCGGCGCCGATGCGGGCGCTGATCGCATCCACCACCGCCAGCGCGAAGCGACTCATGTTTTCCGGCGTGCCACCGTACTGGTCGTCGCGCAGGTTGCTCGAGTGGTGCAGGAACTGATCGATGAGATAGCCGTTGGCACCGTGGATCTCGACCCCGTCGAAGCCGGCTTCGATGGCGTTGGCCGCGGCCGTGGCATAGTCCTCGACCAGCTGCTCGATCTCGGCCACCGTCAGGGCGCGCGGCACCTGATAGACCAGCTCGCGCATGCGCGGCACAGTCCCCTCATGGGCGACGGCAGACGGCGCCAGCACCTCGGCATGGTGGAAGAAGGGGTGGGAGAGGCGACCCACGTGCCACAGCTGGGCGAAGATCTTGCCGCCCTTGGCATGGACGGCGCCGGTGACCTGTTTCCAGCCCTCGACCTGCTCCGGGCTGTAGAGCCCCGGGGTGTTGGGATAACCCTGTCCGTCCGGGCGTATGATGGTGGCCTCGGAGATGATGAGGCCGATGTCGGCCCGGCGCGCATAGTAGGCGGCCATCTGCTCGGTGGGCACCAGACCGGGACCGGCCATGCAGCGGGTCAGCGGGGCCATCATGAAACGGTTGGCCAGGGTCAGGGTGCCGTTGAGACGGTAAGGTTGAAACAGGGTATCCATGGTCATCGTCCTCGGGAATGATTCTTGAACGTGCATTCAAGACTCTTTTTGTTTTGCACGCAAGTATTTTTTGAGCGAATATTTAACCAGGATTGGTCTTGCCTGCCCGCTGGGGTAAACTTGCCGCCCTTTTCTACCCTCATCGCCAAGGCGCGATGAGGCCTGCCAACGGAGACCCTATGCGCATCGCCGAATTTGATCGTGACCAGGTCCTGCGACAAGCCATGGAGGCATTTCGCGCCAGGGGCTATGCCAAGACCACCATGCAGGAGCTGGTGGCCGCGACCGGGCTGCACCCGGGCAGCCTCTATGCGGCCTTCGGCAACAAGCGCGGCCTGCTGCTGGCGGCGGTCGATCACTATGTGCAGGAGAAGCGCACGCTGCGCCATGCCAGCTTCGATCGACCCAGCCCGCTGGCCGGGCTGCGGCACTACTTCCAGCAGCTGGTGAACGATGCGCTGCAGGGCTCCTGCCTGGTGACCCGCGCCCTGATGGAGCTGGCGGAGCAGGACGAGGAGCTGCACCTGCGCTTCAAGGCCATCTATGCCGAGCTGGAGTCCGATCTGACGCTGATCCTGCAACGGGCGAGGGAGCAGGGGGAGCTGGCCGCGGACAGTGACATTCCGACCCTGACCGCCTTCCTGCAGATCAACATCCAGGGCCTGATCACCTTCGCCCAGTGCCGCCCCGACCGCCCCCTGCTGGACGCCGTGGTCAGCCACCTGATGGCCGCCCTGACCCCTCGCTAGCCCCTCTGTCGTGCCCATAGCGCCATTTTTTCTCCCGGTGCTTGCCCCAGTCGGTTCCCTCTTCCATCTTCATGTGAGGTCTGATGGCGGGGGAGAAGGATATGGTAAGGAAGGCAAGGTCCCGGGCTATGCTGGCGCATTTCACCTCGCCACGGCTCTCCATCGCGGAGCGTTTCGCCGCCGGCAAGCAGCTGCGTGAGCAGGTTCCCCGCGAATCGCATGCCCTGCTGCCGGAGGTCCTGCCCGGGCGGGATCCCATCGCCGTGCTCAAGGCGCAGGCCGCCACCCGATTGCAGAAGCTGGTACCGGTGCGCCATGCCAGGATGCAGACCTCCCCCTTCGCCTTCCTGCGCGGCGCGGCCGCCATCATGGCGGCGGATCTCGTTGACACGCCCCGCTCCGGCCTGATGGTGCAGGCCTGCGGCGACATGCATGTCGCCAACATCGGCCTCTATGCGAGCGCCGAGCGCAATCTGGTGCTGGCCATCAACGACTTCGACGAAACCCACCTCGGCCCCTGGGAGTGGGATCTCAAGCGGCTGGCCGCCAGCGCCCTGGTGGCGGCCGAATATATCGGGGCCGATGCCGCCCGCCAGCGGGAGGCGGCCAGGATGATCGCGGCCAGCTACCGCATCAGGCTGCGGGAATACGGGAAAATGGGCTTCATGCGGGTTTGGTATGATCACATTGATCAATCCACCGTGCTCGACGCCTTCTCCACCGATGCCCATCAGCGCATCGAGGCCACCTTCCTCAAGGCCCGTGGCCGCAACCATCTGCAGGTGCTCGGCAAGATGACCGATCTGGTGGACGATCAGCACAGGATCCGCGAGATCCACCCCTTCGTCATCCGTGAGACCCATACCGAGGACGGGGAGCCCGTCTACGAGGCGCTCGGTGAGCTGCTGGAGGCCTACCTGGACTCCCTGCCGGAGGACAGGCGCATCCTGCTGCAGCGTTACCGGGTCGTGGACGTGGCGCGCAAGGTGGTGGGGGTTGGCAGCGTGGGCACCCGCTGCTGGGTGATACTGCTGACCGGGGCCGACGACGATGATCCGCTGTTCCTGCAGGTCAAGGAGGCGCAGCCCTCGGTGCTGGCGCCCTATTTCACCTCGGCGGATGACAGCGGCAGCCAGGGGCGGCGGGTGGTGCGGGGTCAGCGCATGATCCAGGGCTCGCCGGATATCTTCCTCGGTTGGTGCGAGCTGAAGGGCCGCCACTTCTACGTGCGCCAGCTGCGGGACATGAAGGGGGGGATAGACATCAGCCCGGGGGCGGTCAAGCCGCGCCACTTCGTCGAGTATTGCCAGCTGTGCGGCTGGGCGCTGGCGCTGGCCCATGCCAAGTCGGGGGATGCGGCGCAGATCGCCGGCTACCTGGGCAAGTCGGAGGTGATGGATGAGGCCATCGCCGACTTCGCCGTGGCCTATGGGCAGCGCACCCGTGACGATCACGCCACCCTGCTGGCGGCCATCGCCCGTGGGGATCTGCCGGTGGCCAGCGAGATGCGTTGAGGCCACAAGCCAGATGCTGTTGGTATAGCTAGACCGGATTTACCAGCTCCTTCATCAGATCCTTCAACCAGACCAAGGCGGGTTGCTGGGCATGGACCGGATGCCAGACGCAGTTGAGGTGGTAATCGGGCACCGCCTCCGGCAGGGGCAGGCTCTTCAGCGGCCAGTGGCGGGCCAGCAGCTCGGCCACCATGCTGGGCAGCACCAGCAGGTGGTCGCTCTGGCTGACGATGGCGGCGGCGGACATATAGCTCTGGCTGTTGACCGAGATGGTGCGACTATGGCCCAGGGTCTGCAAGAATCTGTCCAGGCTCGCCTCCGAGGTGCCGAGTGGCGAGTGGAACACATGGGGCATCTCTATCAGCTGTTGCAGCGTGATCCGCTCCTCCGGAAGCGCCATGCTGGCGCGCACCAGCCCGGCCAGCGGCTCGGTCAGCCAGGTCTCCTTGCCCAGATAACCCGGCACCTGCATGTACTCATCGAACCCCAGCACCAGATCGATCTCGCCGCTGGCGAGCTCAGCCTCCGGCAGGCTGTCGCGCAGGATGCGGATCTCTATGGTGACCCCGGGAGCCAGATCCTTGAGGCGCTGGATCAGCGGCGGGATCAGCACGCACTCCACGTAGTCGGTGGTGCAGAGCACGAAGCGGCGCCTGGAGTGCAGCGGCTCGAATTCCTCCTCTTCGCTTAGATGTTGTTCCAGCAGCCGCAACGCCTGCTGCACCCCCAGGTGCAGCCGCTGGGCGCGGGGGGTCGGCAGCATCCCCTGGGGGGTGCGCACCAGCAGCGGATCCCCGAAGAAGGTGCGCAGCCGGCCGAGGGCGTGGCTCATGGCAGGCTGGCTGATAAACAGCGATTCGGCGGCGCGGGTGACGCTGCCCTCCGTCATCAGGCTGTCAAAGGCGAGCAGCAGATTGAGGTCGAGCTGGTGCAGTTTCATGGGGGGATTATTCGCCGTGCTTATGGGACAATCCATCCTATTCATTTGATGGATGGGAGCGCAACTTCTTACACTGCGTCCCACTCTTATTTTTCCAAGGTTCCCGGGTAAATTGGGGGGCCTCAATCCATGCAAGGAGCCTTGCGATGAGCATCAAGACCATGAACACCACTCCGGCCGCCGACGGCTTCACCATGCCCGCCGAGTGGGCGCACCAGCAGGCCGTCTGGATGATCTGGCCGTTTCGCCCGGACAACTGGCGGGTAGCCGGTCGTTTCGCCCAACAGACCTTCGCCAAGGTGGCCGACGCCATAGGTGGTGCGACGCCGGTCTTTATGGGGGTGCCCGCCGAGTTTATGGAGCAGGCCCGCGCCATCATGCCCGCCCATGTCACCCTGGTCGAAATGGCCAGCGATGACTGCTGGGCCCGTGACAGCGGTCCGACCGTGGTCACCAACCGAGCAGGCGAGTGCCGCGGGGTGGATTGGGGCTTCAACGCCTGGGGCGGCCTCAATGGCGGTCTCTACCACCCGTGGAACCAGGACGAAGAAGTGGCCGCCAAGATGCTGAGCCAGCACGGCATGGCGCGTTACGACGCGCCGCTCATCCTGGAAGGGGGCTCCATCCACGTCGACGGCGAAGGCACCTGCATGACCACCGCCGAGTGCCTGCTCAACGCGAACCGCAACCCGCACCTCAGTAAGGAGCAGATCGAAGCCTTGCTGCGCGACTATCTCGGCGTGCAGAGCTTCATCTGGCTGGACGAGGGTGTCTACATGGACGAGACCGACGGCCATATCGACAACATGTGCTGCTTCGTGCGCCCGGGCGAAGTGGCCCTGCACTGGACCGACGACGAGAACGACCCGCAATATGCCCGCTCCCAGGCCGCCTTCAAGGTGCTGAGCGAGACTCGGGACGCCAAGGGGCGTGAGCTGAAGATCTGGAAGCTGCCCCAGCCGGGCCCGCTGTTCTGCACCCAGGAAGAGTCCGCCGGTGTCGAGAGCGGCAGCGGCGTGCCGCGCGAGGCCGAGGGTCGTCTGGCCGGTTCCTATGTGAACTTCCTGATCACCAATGATCGTATCGTCTACCCGCTGCTGGATGCCGCCACCGATGGGCAGGCCCAGCAGATTCTGGAAGAGATCTTCCCGCAGCATCAGGTTGTCGGCGTGCCCGCCCGCGAGATCCTGCTGGGCGGTGGCAATATCCACTGCATTACCCAACAGATCCCCTCTGGCAAGTAATCCGCAGGGACAACAGATCGTCAAAACCCCACGCTGGTGGGGTTTTATCTCTTGATGGCGTGGTGGTCGAAGGCGCTGAATGCGGCGACCACCATCACAAGCAATCACCTGCGATATGTCCGCTTTGCGGCAGATATCGCACAGCGTCACCCTTTTACAGGAGATCCAGCATGATCGAAGTGACCGAGGTTTCCATTGCCGAGCTGCGCCACGCGCTCGAAGCCGGCCGCACCACGGCGGTCGAACTGGTCAAGGCCTATCTGGCCCGTATCCATGCCTACAACGGCCCCGAGACGCAGACCAAACTCAATGCGGTCGTGGTGCACAATCCCGATGCGCTGAAAGAGGCGCAAGATTCCGATGCCCGCCGTTCCCGTGGCGAAACCCTGGGGCCGCTGGACGGCATCCCCTACACCGCCAAGGACAGCTATCTGGTCAAGGGGCTGACCGCCGCCTCCGGCAGCCCGGCGTTCAAGGATCTGATCGCCCAGCGCGATGCCTTCACCGTCGAACGGCTGCGGGCCGCTGGCGCCATCTGCCTCGGCAAGACCAACATGCCGCCCATGGCCAATGGCGGCATGCAGCGCGGCGTCTATGGTCGTGCACAGAGCCCCTACAACGCGGACTACCTGACTGCGCCGTTTGCCTCCGGCTCCTCCAACGGTGCCGGCACCGCCACCGCGGCCAGCTTCTCCGCCTTCGGTCTGGCCGAGGAGACCTGGTCGAGCGGTCGTGGCCCGGCTTCCAACAACGGTCTGTGTGCCTACACCCCGTCCCGCGGCGTGATCTCGGTACGTGGCAACTGGCCGCTGACCCCGACCATGGACGTGGTGGTGCCCTACGCCCGCACCATGGCCGATCTGCTGGAAGTGCTCGATGTGGTGGTCGCCGACGATGCCGACACCCGTGGGGATCTCTGGCGGATGCAGCCCTGGGTCAAGATCCCCAAGGCCTCCGAAGTGCGTCCGGCCTCCTACCTGGATCTCGCCGCCGGTGCCTCCGCCCTCAAGGGCAAGCGCCTCGGCGTGCCACGCATGTTCATCAACAAGGATGAGCTGGCTGGCACCAGCGAAAACCCCGGTATCGGCGGCCCGACCGGCCAGCGCATCCACACCCGCCCCTCGGTGATTGCCCTCTGGGAAGAAGCGCGCAAGGCGCTGGAAGCCGCTGGCGCCGAGGTCATCGAAGTGGACTTCCCGCTGGTCTCCAACTGTGAAGGGGACAGACCCGGCGCGCCGACCGTGTTCAATCGCGGCATCGTTAGCCCTGAGTTCCTCAATGACGAGCTGTGGGAGCTGTCCGGCTGGGCCTTCGACGACTTCCTGCGCGCCAACGGCGATCCCAAGCTTAAGCAATTGGCCGACGTGGATGGACCCAAGATCTTCCCCCACGATCCGGGCACCCTGCCGAACCGCGAGGGGGATCTCGCCGCCGGCATGGACGAGTACGTCAAGATGGCCAAGCGCGGCCTCAAGAGCTTCGACGAGATTGCCAGCGTGCCGGACGGCCTGCGTGGCCTGGAGCAGACCCGCAAGCTGGATCTGGAGGACTGGATGGACGAGCTGAAACTCGACGCCGTGCTGTTCCCGACTGTGGCTGACGTCGGCCCGGCCGATGCGGATGTCAATCCGGCCTCCGCCGACATCGCCTGGAGCAACGGCATCTGGGTCGCCAACGGCAACCTCGCCATTCGCCACCTCGGCGTGCCGACCGTCACCGTCCCCATGGGGGTCATGGCCGATATCGGCATGCCGGTGGGGCTGACTTTCGCCGGTCGCGCCTATGACGACAACAAGCTGCTGCGCGTCGCCTCGGCCTTCGAGTCCACCGGCAGCAAGCGTATGGTGCCGCCGCGGACCCCGCCGCTGGGGTGAGTGCCGTTGGAGCTAAATAGCTCGAATTAGTCTGGTGATAATGAAATAAACCCCACCCGTTATACAGGTGGGGTTTATTTTCAGTGCTGGCCGTTTCCTATATGAGCTTTCTCAACATCAATGATCGCATCGTCTACCCGCTGCTGGACGGTGGCAATATCCACAAGATTACCCAATAGATCCAGTCTGGTAAGTAATTCCATAGTGAAGTAAAGCCCCAAAAGGGTGTTACTTCACTAAGAACACTTGCTGTAGGTCTTCATTAATAAT
The DNA here is from genome assembly GCF_963895295.1 of Aeromonas sp. sia0103. Taxonomy (NCBI): domain Bacteria; kingdom Pseudomonadati; phylum Pseudomonadota; class Gammaproteobacteria; order Aeromonadales; family Aeromonadaceae; genus Aeromonas; species Aeromonas sp. sia0103. Next base: position 52,843 of record NZ_CAWQKG010000004.1, read on the forward strand.
GTGGGGTGTTGGCCTAAAAATATCAACATTCCTCTTCAAAATCTTCTGTAGTTTAGCTTTCAATACCCCAGATACTTTTTTTCCATATCTATATCTTGAAATATTGGATTGATAGATGGCATTGATTTCCCTAATCTTTTTGGCATACCCCTGATTTTCAGGTTTGCAGGTTTTTAATGTCTGATCAATTAATCTATCAATTGAGCTTTCTGTAGACTCTACGGTCGCTTCTTCTATTAGCCTCGTTATATCATCGACGCTAATGTCAGGATATAACTCGTTTATATGCAATGGGCAAATATATTGTCCTTCTAGATCAACGCCATCAGTAACATAAAAAAATAATTTAGCCTGTTCAATCTTTGTCTTTATTCGTTCTATGGTCTCGTCGGTGTGATAGTCTCTATCTCGATGGATTATAATCGTCATGTCATCTTTTTTATCTTTTAGATATTTACCTAGCATTATTGCGGAATTTATTTGATCGGCCCCCAAGTATGGAATGAACTCAGTAGCTTCAAGGTCGCAGTTATGAGCTGAAAAAAAAGATTTTACGTGTTCGAAATCCTGATCTTCAGTTAGGACAATAAATTTTGTTTTGTCTTGCAAGTTATCCATTTCAGATTTTAAATGAGATATTTCCTCTTGGTGCGCATAGATTTTTGATAGGTAAGGTGTAATTAATGGTAGAAGCCCCATATGTTCATGCAATTCATCTGCTCTGCTATGTTCAATATGTTTTACTGAGGTGCAGTTATCACTGGTTTGGCTTATAAAATATGTGTTTACACCATCACTATCATCTACATCTAGAGCATAAAATGCAGGAGAATGTGTTGTTATAAAGATCTGAATATCTTTAGAGTATTCTTTTATTGTCTTAGCTAAATCAAAAGCAAATTTTAGTTCAAGGTTATTTTCTGGTTCTTCAAATCCCCAGATGGTGTCTGGTTTAACATAGCCAGGAATGGAAATGCTTTTCTCTTTTTCTGACATGTATTTCAAAATTATTGGAATATGACGAACTTTGACCCCATCACCGCGTTGCTTTAGGTGATAAGTATTATTGTCTATTCTTGTGCCAAAATCCAAGTTTGAAAAAAGTTGTCTGAAATCAGACGGTACTTGTATAGAGTTTTTAATGCCGAGTTGACTATCTAGTTCGGTTGTAATTGCCTGTGTAACACCTTGGATTCCTTTTATAAAGTCATCCCCTTGTTTAGCTAGTATATCGGCGTGAGTCTCATTTAATACATCGTGAAGTTCACCCATTAAAATTGAAAAATATTCCTGACCTTTAATTGCCGGAACGTACCGATACCTTATTTTATCTAGCCATTTATAAACATTATCCTTAGGTTGCAATTTCTCTCCAGTCGTGAGGTTTATTTTATCTTCTGATATTGAACCGTCACGCTTCCATATTTTCACCCAGTGAACGGGGTCTGAATTTTTGAATCTGGATTTTGGTGGGTGGATTTCCAAATCAATTCTTATCTCAATTTTAGTTCCTTTTCCTTTATTCGAGTGATAACAATAGTCATCATCAAACCTAAATTTATTCCCTACATCAGTCTCGCCATTGAAAAATAAATTCAATGCCCTGAGTAAATTTGATTTACCTTGGTCATTTTTCCCTACGAAAATGTTTAAGTGTGTAGGTGTAAGGTCTCTAGTAAGAGATTTTATTGACCTAAATTTTCTAATTTTAATTGACTTTATGAATTCCATTATGTCTACCGTATTGTTTCAATAAAATTATTCGTCTTAATGACATTAACTCTAGTCTTATTCGGGGGCCAATCCGCTTCAGTCTATAACGGTGGTCGAATGGCTATCATATCCATCGTCTTAGGACAAGCAAAGGGATATCAGAGTGAATTCAGTGAGGGGAACTGGGATTGGGCTGTGGGTTCTAATAGTTCAACGTATTCGGACGATCGCGAAAGGGAGGTCGCCGAGAGGTCGCTGGCATCCAAGGTTGCTTGAACGTTTTTCCATCACCATGCTCGCGGTAAACGGACGATTACGCTGCGCTAATCGTCCCTACTGCAAGGCGCTGATTGTATGTTTTGACCATTTAACTCTCTCCATTCTCCGCGCCGTAAACCGCAATATTGGTCGTGGTTCACTGCGGTTTTTCCCGATTTCCCCCCGACTTCACCTTCTCTTCACAGAAGCCCATTTTCCCCTCACAAATCCCCCGTATCTTCTGCTCACTGCTTAAAAGGCCCGGCTTGCCACAGGGGTGGCGAGGGGTTGGTTGTATCGAGGGAGCAAGATGATGAAAGGTTGGATGAAGTGCGGGCTGGCCGGAGCCCTGGTACTGGCGGCGAGTGTCTGGGGCGGCAGCGTGCATGCGGCGGCGATATCGCTCACTCAGGTGAGCGGCCCCGTCTATGTGGTGGAGGATGACTACTACCTCAGGGAGAACTCCATGGTCTACTTCGGCGCTGAGGGGGTGACTGTGGTGGGGGCGACCTGGACGCCGGATACCGCCCGCGAGTTGCACAAGCTTATCAAGAAGGTCAGTCGCAAGCCGGTGCTGGAGGTGATCAACACCAACTACCACACCGATAGGGCCGGCGGTAACGCCTACTGGAAGTCCATCGGCGCGAAAGTGGTCTCGACCCGCCAGACCCGGGATCTGATGCAGAGCGACTGGCAGACCATAGTCGACTTCACCCGCAAGGGGCTGCCGGACTACCCGGACCTGCCGCTGGTGCTGCCGAACGAGGTGCACGACGGCGACTTCAGCCTGCAAGATGGCAAGGTGCGCGCCTTCTACCTGGGCCCGGCCCACACCCCGGACGGCATCTTCGTCTACTTCCCCGATGAGCAGGTGCTCTATGGCAACTGCATCCTCAAGGAGAAGCTGGGCAACCTCGCCTTCGCCGATCTGAAGGCCTATCCGCAGACCCTGGCGCGGCTCAAGGCGATGAAGCTGCCGCTCAAGACGATAGTGGGTGGTCACGACTCGCCGCTGCACGGGCCCGAGCTTATCGATCACTATCAGGCCTTGCTGGCCGAGGCGCCCCGTTCCTGACGGGGCAGCCAATAAAAAAACGCCCGAATCGGGCGTTTTTTTATTGGGGCGGTGAGACGTTAGCGCGTCCGATCAGGCTTCGCTAATCGAGCCCACCGGACTCATCGCTTGCTCTTGCCACTCTTGGGGCCGAGTCCAGCCTAATCGAACGTTCGAGGAGGGTTGGTGGATCCTTGCTTTATACACTCAAAATGTTGGCGGTCCGTGCCTGTGTGATAACTGCTCCAGGATGACCATCTATTTTTATGTCGGCCCGCTAAATTATCTCGCGATCAGCTAGTCATACCAATGCCGCTCTCCCCACCCCATGGAGATGGAGCCCCCCAGCAGTGGGATATTTGTTCCGATAGAGACGCCATAGTCCACGAAAGGGCGATCGGCGTAGGCGTAGCGATAATGGCTTGAGATCCAGCCCCGATCCATGGAGTAAACGGAGCCCAGCTCGCCGTAGGCGCCCAGATAATCAGTTTTTGCCCCGCTCACCTTGCTGTCGGCCCAATAGCCCATGACCCCCCACTCCTGATACAGCTTCACATCCTTGGCGGGAAAGAAGGAGTTGCCCCAGCCGGCATCGAGCATCTCCAGGCTGGCAACCCGATGAGAGTCTCGGGTGCGGCTATAGCCCGTGCGCAGATAGTGAGCGTCATCTAGCGGCTTGGACATCTCCATGCCCCAGCTCGCGGCCAGTTCGCTCGAGCCGGTCTCGATGGCATTGGGAAAGGTCGAGGAGCTTATCTTGCCTAGGCCATGGGTCGATGAGAGATCGACCAGTATCAGCTTCTGGCAGAGTGCCGGCTGGATGCTGAACAAGCAGATGGCGCCCCAAATGCCAACCCTGAGATGATGCATAGTGTTTGCTCCCTGCTACCGCGATAATGACGGAGATAGTGTAGGGTTATCTCTGTCCCGAGTAATCAATCGATGTGTAAATATCTGTGTCAGCGCCTCTCGCATCCTGCCGGGCAACCCCTGTGACGAGCCTGCCCGGATTAAGGCTGTTCAAGCCGGGTGCGCTTTCATAAGATGGATTCCTCTCTGGCCAGTCATTAACAAGTAATTGATATGCAATATAAATCCCTTGAACGGCTGAAGCAGGCCTTTATCACCGGCATGTGGGCGTCCCTTGCCAGCATCGTTATCGGCTTCGCCTTCAAGGTGTGGCTGGCGCAGTGGGTGGCCAAAGCGGATCTGGCGCTGTTCAACAGCGTGGTGGATCTCATCTCCCTCTCCCTCATCCTGATGACCGGCTTTCGCTCCTCCATGGTGGTGAGCTACTCCCAGACCAAAAACGATAGAGACATCATCAATATCTTCCGCTACTTCCTGGCAGGCATAGTGCTGCTCACCTGGGGGCTGGTGATCCCCTATATCAAGCACGGGCTCCATATCCGGGTGGAGTATCTGCAACTGGTGGGGATCATCTTCGGGCTGGGGCTCAAGGTCTATTTCACCAATCTGGTGGCCATGTACCGCATGTACGATATCTCCAACAGGGTCACCTGGCTGGAGCCGCTCGCCAATGCCCTGCTGTTTATGGCCTGCTACTTCGGGTTGGGGATGGATGCGCTCTCGTCGCTCTTCTACGGGCTGACCTCCTCTTCACTGGTCATCGCCGGTTATATGTATCTCTATCGGCGCAGGGCCATCGCCACCCGGCCGCTGGCCAAAGTCGAGCTCGGCCCCGAGATGCGCAGCTATGTGAAAAAGAGCTTTACCGCCTCGCTGGAGGCGGGGGCCAGCATACTGATGATCTACATCACAGTGCTGCTCACCATACGCCACTTCAGCATCGATGAGCTGGGGGATTTCCAGGTGGTGGTACGCCCCATCTTCACCTATATGACGCTGCTGTTTGTGTTCCCGATTTACCGCTTCGTGCTGCCTGAGCTGGCGGTCAATCTGCGCAACGGCGATCACCGCCAGATCAGGATGATCCGCCGCTGGATCTTTCGTCTCTCCACCGTCGTCAGTCTGGTGTTCTTTGTGCTGATGCTGCTGGCGGGCAAGCCGCTGGTGTTGCTGCTGTTCCCCGTCGACTATGTGGGCGCCGTGCCCGTGCTGTTCCACTTCTCCATCTTCTTTATCTTTATGATGCTCAACGGCTACCAGCTCGCCTATATCAAGGCCCATGGCCACTTCACCCAGAGCCTGCTGATCCGCCTAGTCGGCATAGTGGCGCTGGTGGCGGCCTACTATCTGGTGGCCGAGTTCACTACCAACGTGGTGGCCATTATCGTGGCGCTGGGGCTGGGCTATATGGTGATGTTTATCCTCTCGACGCTGGCGGAGCGGCGGATCCTGAAATCCCTGCCACTGGTGCTGGCGACCCGCTAGGTGTTCAGTCACCAAGCGTGGCGCTGGCCCCTGTCGGATAACAAAAAACGCCCATGCGGGCGTTTTTTTATTGGCGGAGTAGGGCGGCTTAACGCTTGCCCTTGCCACTCTTGGTGCCCAGAGCCTGTTTTCTGGCGCGCTGCTTCTGGGCCGCCTTGCTGTTGCGGCGCGGCTCGGGCTCTGAGCGGGTGAGATCCGGCTCGAAGCCGGGGAACCACTGCTGGGGCAGGCGGCTATCGAGCACGGCCTCGACCTTCTCCAGGAGTGGCGCATCCTCAGAGCTGAACAAGGTGATGGCGAGCCCCTTGTTGCCGGCGCGACCGGTGCGGCCGATGCGGTGCACGTAATCCTCCGGCTGATGTGGAAACTCCAGGTTGATCACATAGTTCAGCTCCTGGATATCCAGCCCGCGGGCGGCCACGTCGGTGGCGACCAGGGCCTGCAGGCTGCCCGCCTTGAACTCCTGCAACACCTTCTCCCGTGCCCCCTGGGAGAGATCCCCATGGAAGGCGAGGGCGTTGATGCCGGCCTTGCCGAGCCGCTGGGCCAGCTGGTCCGCCCCCTGGCGGGTGCGGCTGAAGATCAGCGCCGGCGCCCAGCCCTTCACCTTGAGCAGGTGCTCCACCAGTGCCAGCTTGCGATCGCCGTCCACCGCATAGATCCGCTGCTCCACCTCCGCCGCCGTGGTGTTGCGGGTTGCCACCTCGATCAACTCGGGGTCGCGCAGCAGCACACGGCTCAGGGCAAACAGGTTGTCATCGCAGGTGGCGGAGAACAGCAGGGTCTGGCGATCGGCGGGGATCTGCTTTAGCAGCGCCTTGATCTCGTCCATAAAGCCCATGTCGAGCATCCTGTCTGCCTCGTCGAACACCAGATGGCCGAGCCGGGACAGGCTCAGAGCCCCCTGGCGCAGATGATCGAGCAGCCTGCCCGGGGTGGCGATCAGCAGATCGACCCCGTTCTTTAGCGCCTCCACCTGGGCCGCAATGCTGACGCCGCCGTAGACCAGGGCGCTGGTGAGACCTGTGTCCTTGCCATAACGCAGCACGCTCTCGTGTACCTGCACCGCCAGCTCGCGGGTCGGCACCAGCACCAGGGCGCGGATCGGTCTGCCCTCATCGGCCTCCCTCGGCATGGTCAGCAACTGCTGCAGGATGGGCAGCACGAAGGCGGCGGTCTTGCCGGTGCCGGTCTGGGCGCCAGCCATCAGATCGCGCCCGGCCAGAACGACCGGGATGGCGCTGGCCTGAATGGGGGTCGGCGTCTCGTACCCCAGCTCGGTCAGGGTCTGTAGCAGGCGAGGGGAGAGGGCCAATTCGGCGAAGGAGACAAGGGACATAGGGGTACCAGTATGGGGTCGTCGCGGCCGGGACCGTGACGGAAACAGGATAGTGACCGTGATGGTAGCAGAAGCGCCCCCCACAGCAGAAGGCGATTGCCCCTGCCGACACCTAGGGAGCGGCAAGGAACATCAGAAGTGCGGGATCAGCCGGTCGGGCTCCCGGGAGTCCTGATGAGCTCGATGTGCTGCCCCTGATAGTGGGCGATGTTGTGTTTGCCGTGCTGCTTGACGTGATAGAGCAGCTCGTCGGCCAGGGTGATGGCGTCAGACACCGTCAGATAATCGCGGATGCGGATGATGCCTGCCGAGAAGGTGATGGGGCCGGGCAATTGGGGAAGCCGGAGCTCCTGCTCCAGCAGGCGGGCGACCGCGTGCCGCATCGCCGCCTCATCCTCCAGCCCCTTGTAGAGCGCGATAAACTCCTCGCCCCCCCAGCGGATGGCGCAGTCCCCCTTGCGGATGTTCTCCTGCAGATGGCGGGCGAAGGCGGCGAGGGCGATGTCCCCCACCGCGTGGCCATGGATGTCGTTGACCGACTTGAAGTTGTCGATGTCCAGGATCATCAGGTAGTCATGCTCCTGCAGCAGGGCATTGTCCAGGATGTCCCGTCTTGGCAGCCGGGTCAGATGATCGGTGTAGGCCAGGGTCTGCAGCCGGGCATAGGCCCGCCGCCCGGTCAGCATCAGCAGCAGCAGGGCGATCAGGTAGAGCTTGAAGGCGGGGCCATAGAGCGCCACCCGCACGAAGTCGCCGTAGCCGTAGGACCATTTCAGATAGAGATCCGCGCCGGCCTTGGTCTGCATGAGGCGGGTGCTCAGGCAGAGGTGCCAGGAACGGCAGGGTTCGGCGGCATCGAAGGAGATGACGGTGCGGCTCGGGTTGAGGGTCTCGAAGGGGCGAAACACGGCCTTGAAGGCCTCATGGATGTCGATGTCTATCCCCGACAGGCCATAGCGATAGTCCCTTTTCGCCTGGTCGTAGAAGACGAAGGGGAAGTACATGGTGATGGTCTGCAACTGGGTAAAGGCGTCGGTATAGATCTCGGATACCTGGGCCTCGTCCGCACTGCAGGGAACATGGGTGGAGGCGAAGGCGGCGCAGCCGAAGTAGTGACGCCAGGGCTTGAGGTCATCCAGCCTGGTGTTGCTGGGCAGTAGTCGCCTCGGCAGGATCTGCTTGTCGGCCACCATGCCGAGCAGGCGATAGTCGTCGTAGAAGGCATAGAGATTGATGACATCGGGATAGGAGAGGGCATATTGGTAGGCGATGAGCATCTCGCTGGTGGGCGGCAGTATGGGGATGACAGCGATGCGATCGCGGAACTTGACGTCATAGCCATAGACATAGACGGTCGCATCCTGGTTCTCGCTGAAGATGGGGGCCTTGATGCTGCTGCCGTCGACGAACTGGGCCAGATGTTCCGGCTCCAGAATGCGGGCCCGTTGATAGTAGACCTCGAACACGTTCTGCTGCTTGGCGGTGATGAGCTGCATGTCATGCCGGATGCTGAGGTAGGTGTAGTAGAGCACCAGCGCCAGACCCGACAGGACCAGGCACAGCAGGGTCAGCCGAAGCAGCCATTTGCGGGGTATGTCGCGCATTCTCGATACAGACATGCCTATGGGTTTCCTAGGGGGCTATATGGAGCCGCTCATCAACTAATTCGCCCCAGTATAAACAAGTTGTAGCGCAGAGCATCCGCCAATGATGCCTTTGTTAACTGACGCGACGATAAATATCAAGGAGATAGCGAGTCAGGCTATTGGTATGGCGAGAGGTGGGTGTTGATTGGATCTGCATGGCTTTCTTTGAAGCCATGGCGCTTAGCTGTTGCGCCCTGTCGAAGATTCCACGATGGATGATCTCATATGCGGCGCTGTCATGAAAAAGAGGGCGTTGCACCCTCTTTGATGATCAATAAGGTCGGTTATTTTTTCTGGTATTTGGGGGAATAAGGGCCGTAGAGAATGCTATTTGGCATATCGGCACTCAGCAGTCGGAAGCTGGTGATCCCCGCAATCTCATGACCCTTGTCGGTGACTGTGTCGGCAATCTGGTTAACGACTGCCACCACCAACATGCCGATCAGACTGCCACCTGAGTTACTTTGTTGCTCGGCGCTGCTCGCGCTAGCGGTGCCTTCCCACAGCAGCTTGCCAGTGCGCAGATCCACCAGACGGGCGCTGGCCGTGACCACAGTCGCGCTGGATATCACCAGATAGCTGGTGCCATAGTCCTTGATGTCGAGATAGAGCGCGGTATCGGCACCATAGATCTCATGGAGCTTCTGAGTGGGCAGGGCATGAATATCCGTCGCCTCGGTCACACCATTCTGACGGAAGGTTTCGTTAGTGACAGCTACCGGCAGTACATAGTAACCCGACTCCGCAAGGGGGAAAGTGATCTGGGACTGCAAGCTGGCGCCGGCTTTGACATCCGGTGAGTGATTCACCGGTGGCAGCACCAGGATGGAGGTTGGTCTGCTCTCCTTGAAGTTGCTGTAATCATAGCTGGGGCGCTGTGCGCAGCCTGCCAGCAGAAGGGTGCTCAACATGAGCGAGAAGATGACACGCAGGCTCATTGAGTGACCCCTTTCTTGTTGGACATCAGGAAGTTCATGAAGGGAGCTGACTCAGGGAAGAGACGCTTTTCGGTCTCGAATTGCTGACGGGTTTGTTCATCCTTGCCCAGCTGTGCGTAAAGCATCCCCAAGTGAGCGTGGAAGCCAGGAGGAACGGCCAGCCCCTTGGCGCTGGCTTCCTGCTGGTTTTTCTCCAGCGCGGTAATCTGGGCTTCCACCCCGGCCTCGTCTCCTTGCATTGTCTGGTAAACGACGTGCTGGTATTGATCCCAGTTGTAAAGGGATCGTGGCGCCTGTGCGCAGGCGGTTAGCAGCATGGCACTGGCCAGCAGCAGATACAGATTGAAAGATTTCATCGTCATTGTTCCTATTGCGCTGGGTGCCAGGCGCCGGTTTCGATACCATTCACCAGGTTGTTGACGGCCTCGCGGACAGCGAGATCCAGCACCTTGCCATTCAGGGTGGAGTCATAGCTGGCCGTGCCACCGAAACCGATGACTTCACGGTTGGATAGCTCGAATTCACCAGCACCTTGAGAGGAGAAGACAACTTCGGAGGTGGTGACGTTGACGATGTTCAGGTTGACCTTGGCATAGGCAATCTGGGATTTTCCGCGGCCCAGGATGCCAAACAGCTGGTGGTCACCGACTTCCTTGCGGCCAAACTCCGTCACGTCACCGGTTACCACATAGTCAGCACCCTTGAGTTTCTGGGCTTGCTGTTTGATCCCTGCCTCAGCCTTGATCTCATCCATGTTGTCGCGATCCAGCACGCTGAAGCGGCCCGTCTGCTGCAGGTGGGTGATCAGTATGGTTTTTGCCTGGCTACCCAGTCGATCCACACCATCGGAGAAGATGCCACGCATATAGCTGGAGCGGTTGTCGAATTTGCCGACGGCTATCGGACTGCGTACCCCCTGATACTGGCTCTGGTAGGTGGCTACTTTTGGCACTTCCAGTGAACGAGAGGATTCACTGGCACAACCGGTCAACAAGCTTGTTATCAGTATGAAACAATATGAAACAACTAACTTCTTCATATAAGATCCCGTTATTTAAGGAAAAACAACGGCGGACTCTAACATGGCTCGTCGCAAAGAAAGGCCCCCGGATGGGGGGATGAATGGTCCAAAAATCCTATTTTTAGAGCTTTTGCTTCACTAAATGAAAAATTGGAGGGATGTAGTGGCTGTGAAAGATGCTTTCTGGGGCGCAATCACGGCACGAATCTGGCTGGCCTGCTGTAGATCGGGCTAGTGGTGGCCAAATGTCGATCGGATTGGTGAGGGACGCAGGATTCGCAACAGATCCGACGCGTTGCCCACCAGATGGTGCTCCCCGGTCTGTGCCCGCGATGGGCGCGCCGCCACATCTTGCTGAGTGCCTGCCTGACCGGTCCTGATACTCTGTGTACCGAGGTTTGCCGGCGCGGTACACGGCCAATCGCTGTGGCTGTCCTGGCTCTAGCTGTTGGTGGGGGGGGGTTGTCAGCGGCGCAACCCTGGTCAACCGCATCGCCCCAACGCGAGCCACACCAGGCTGGTGTCGCTCTGCGTGATCGCCTATGTGGCGAACTGGGTGCCGGTACAGCTGGGTTAGGTGAGCGCTTGCTGGCGGCGGTGGATCTGCTCGCCATCAGCAGCATGCTGATCGGTCTGGGACTGGCATGGATGGTGTCCGTGCACGCGGCGGCCTAATCGGCCAGCAGCACCCGCCCGGCATCCAAGTGGTGCATCCACTCCCGCAGGATCAGCAGCGCGGCGGCAAAGCGACGATCCTTGGGCAGTTGCGCCGCCGCCAGCGGATCTCCCTCGACCATGGCGACAAACTGGCCGAACAGCTGCTCGATGCTCTCCCGGCTCAGCTCCTGGTTGCCGAGCATGCTGGCGAGCGGGAGCGGGCTGTGCAGGATCAGCACGGGGTGAGGCGGGATTCCGGCCGCCAGCGGCATCAGTGCATCCTCCACCACCATGATGGCCTGCTCCAGCTCGAGGGCCGTCGGCGGATCCTGGCGAAAGGGCCCAGGCGTCATGGCCGCGAGACCGAAGGCCAGCCGGTGCGTGATGGTGGTGCCGTCGGTCCGGGTGATCTGCACCCCGCTGCTCTGCTCACCCAGGCTAAGTGACAGCCTGTGGCTCCCTGTCTCCCTCATGTCGATCCCTCTGCGATCCCTTGGATAAGACGATTCATACACCCGCCCGTGCGCCCGGGCGAGCGCTTTCTCCCCCCATCTGGTGTGGCCGGCTTGCAAAGCGTATTTGTGATGGCATTCTAGATGTCTAAATGGCTATTTAATCCCTAGGCTTCAGGAGTTCTGATATGGATATTCGTACCGCTCCCCGCATCATTGCGCTCTCCCTTCTGCTGGCGGGAAGCTGCGCCTTCGCCAACGAGGCGCTGGTGATCCAGACCGATTTTGGCCTGAAAGACGGCGCCGTGTCGGCCATGAAGGGGGTCGCCTTCGGGGTGGACCGCACCCTGCCGCTCTATGATCTGACCCACGAGATCCCGGCCTACAACATCTGGGAGGCCTCCTACCGCCTCTATCAGACCATCAACTACTGGCCCAAGGGCACGGTATTCGTGAGCGTGGTGGATCCGGGGGTGGGCACGGCGCGCCACTCGGTGGTGCTCAAGACCAAGAGCGGCCACTACATCGTCTCACCGGACAACGGCACCCTGACCCTGGTGGCCGAGCACTTCGGTATTGAGGCTGTGCGCCAGATCGACGAGAAACGCAACCGCCTCAAGGGTTCCGAGAAGTCCTACACTTTCCACGGTCGCGACGTCTACGCCTACACCGGGGCTCGGCTCGCCTCCGGTGCCATCAGCTACGAGCAGGTGGGCCCGCTGTTGCCCGCCGAGGTGGTGCGGATCCCCTATCAGCCGGCAGTGGCCGAGGCCGGTGGCAGCCTCAAGGGCACCATTCCGATCCTGGATGTGCAGTACGGCAACGTCTGGACCAACATCGACGAGACCCTGCTCACCAAGGCGGGGATCGACAAGGGGGATCAGGCCTGCTTCAGGATAAGCGAGGGAGAGGCGCTGAAATATGAGGGCAAGGCTCCCTACGTCAGCAGCTTCGGCGATGTGCCTGAGGGGCAGCCGCTGGTCTACCTCAACAGCCTGTTGCAGGTGTCGGTGGCGCTCAACATGGACAGCTTCGCCGCCAGGCATCAGGTACAGTCAGGCGCCAACTGGCACATCAGCCTGAAGAAGTGCTAGTGATGGTTGCGTGAGATGACAACGGGCGCCGAGGCGCCCGTTGTGTTTTCAGAAAAGGAGAATGGGATCAGAATTCGTTGGAGAGCGCCTTGTATCCCTTGACCAGATCGATGTTGGTGTGGGCCACGTCTTCGGAGAACTCGGTGGCATCCACGGTGACGCGCGGGATCTGAGCCAGATCGCTCTGCTGGTTGATGCGGGTGGTGGAAGGCACGTAGAAGCCGGGGGGCAGATCGCAGCCATCGATCACCGAGTTGTGGCGCACCACAGAGCCTTCGCCGATGTGGCAGTTGAACAGCACGCTGTTGAAGCCGATGAACACCCGGTTACCGACTTCGCAGGGCCCGTGCACTATGCTGCGGTGGGCGATGGAGCTGTACTCGCCGATGGTGACGGCCGCACCGGACTTGGAATGGATCACCACCCCGTCCTGAATGTTGGAATTGGCACCGATGACGATGGGCTCCATGTCACCGCTGGCATCCACTTCGTCGGCGCGGATCACGGCGTAGGGGCCGACAAACACGTTCTCCTTGATGATCACCTTGCCGCAGATGATGGCGGTCTTGTCGATATAGGCGGATTCGTCGATAACGGGCAGGTGACCGGAGGGATTCTTGCGGATCATGTCATGTCCTGTTGCTGATGAAATCGGGGAAAATGGCGGGACGCAGAGGCTCGCCGGAGAATCAGCTTACGCCTCTGTTTTGGAGGGGGAAACCCTTTACTGGTCTGACCCTCCTTTAGTAGGGACATTTCAGATGGTTGTTCTTTGACTCCCTGGTATGGGAGCATGTGGCTCGGCAGGCGGGTTGTGTTCCTCGCAAGAATGGGCCGGATTGCGATAATGGAGGCTGAGAAATGAAGAAGATGATGCTGTTGCTGGTGGGAGCCTTGCTCTGTGCCCAGGCGGTGCAGGCCAAGGGGAGGGCGGGCGATTTCGACTATTACGCCCTGGCACTCTCCTGGTCGCCGGAGCACTGCGCCGTCAAGCCGGGCGATCGGGAGCAGTGCAGCCGCCAGCTGGGCTTCGTGCTGCACGGCCTCTGGCCCCAGTATCAGCGTGGCTATCCGAGCGATTGCAGCGCTGAACCGCTGGATCCCGAGATGGAGCGCGAGTTTGCCGGGCTCTATCCCAGTCGCTTCCTCTATCGCCATGAGTGGCAGAAGCATGGAACCTGCTCCGGCCTCAGCCAGCCGCAATTCCATCAGCTGGCCAGCGAGCTGCGCCAGAAGGTGAAGCTGCCTGCCGCCTATCAGGCCCCTGAGGAGCCGCTGCGCAAGAGCCGTTTCCAGCTCAAGGCCGATCTGGCCGATGCCAATGAGTGGCTGGCGCCGGACAGCATCACCATCGCCTGCGCCGATGGTGGCCGTTTCCTGCGGGAGGTCTACGTTTGCGTCAATAAGGAAGGGACTGATGCCGTCGCCTGCTCGGACGAGATGCAAAAGCGCGAGCAGCGTTCCTGTGGTCAGCCGGATTTCTTGCTACGCAGCGTGCGTTGATCCCTCTTTATCTTCATCAGGCCCCTTGCGGGCCTGATGTTCAAATACCGCCATCGGAAAGGAGTTTGAGCCATGACCACCATGAAACAGTTCTCTACGCCGGAGCGAAGCTTGCTGCTCGGGGTGAAAGGGGTGGGCCCCACCGTCATCGGGCGGCTCGAGCAGCTGGGCTACCATAGCCTGCACGAATTGGCAGGGGCTGACGCGACCCATATCGTCAAGCTGGTGGCCAGCCTGCTGGGCTCGACCTGCTGGCAGAACAGCCCGCAGGCGCGCGGCGCCATCGAGGGAGCCATCGCCCTGGCCCGCGCTCAGCTGCAAGCCGAACCGGACCAGGCAGGACGACAGGAGACAGGGGCATGACGCTGCTCTCCCAACTCGGGATCCGCTATCCCATCATTCAGGCCCCCATGGCGGGGGTACAGGACTGTGCCCTGCCACTGGCGGTTGCCGCCGCCGGGGGGCTCGGCTCCCTGCCAGCCGCCATGCTCAGCCCGACCGAGCTGCGCCAGGCATTGAGGGTACTCAAGGAGCGTGGCCAACCGTTCAACATCAACTTCTTCTGTCACCGTCAGGCCGAGCCAGACCCGGTAGAGGCACGCCGTTGGCGACAGGCGCTCGCGCCTTATTATGCCGAGTTCGGGCTGGCTGCCGATGCCGTCCTCAGTGTGCCTGGCCGAGCCCCCTTCAGTGCGGAGCAGGCCGCCATCCTGGCCGAGTTCCAGCCCGCCGTGGTCAGCTTTCACTTTGGTCTGCCCGCGCCCGCGCTGCTTGCCAGCGTGAAAGCCTGGGGCGCCCGGGTGTTGGCCAGCGCGACCACGGTCGCGGAGGCTGTCTGGCTGACGCAACATGGCGCCGACGCCATCATCGCGCAGGGGCTGGAGGCGGGGGGCCATCGCGGCCACTTCCTCGATGAGGACCTCAGCCTGCAACAGGGCACCTTCACCCTGCTGCCGCAGATCGTGCAGGCGGTCGGGCTGCCGGTCATAGCGGCGGGGGGCATAGTCGATGGCAAGGGGATCCGTGCCGCCCTGGCGCTGGGGGCGAGCGCCGTGCAGATGGGGACGGCCTTTCTCTGTAGTCATGAGGCGACGACCTCGCGCATGCACCGTGTGGCCATTAACTCGGCGCAAGGCCAGCATACGGCCCTGACCAACCTGTTCAGCGGCCGCCCCGCCAGAGGCATCGTCAACCGCCTGGTGCGGGAGCTGGGCCCGCTCTCTGCCTCGGCGCCCGCCTTCCCCCATGCCAGTGCGGCATTGGCTCCTTTGCGTGGTGCGGCAGAAAAGAGCGGGAGCCATGACTTCTCACCGCTCTGGGCGGGCCAGAATGTAACGGGTTGCCTCGACCTGCCTGCGGCCGAGCTGATCGCAATCTGGGTGGCCGAGGCTGGATTGGTTTGATTTGATGCCGCCATCTATCCCTGCTTGCTCTCCTTTATATAGGTATCCGGTTTCTGGTCATGGCCGCTTGGGGGGATAAAGAGGATATCAAGCCCCGCTCAGGGCCCGTTTTGACGGGGTTCTGTGGATAAGTTTGTACAAAAGCTGTGGTTGGATATGAATAACTAAGAAATCGCCGATTTTTACAGTTTTATTGCAGTAACCCCCTTGTCAGCGTGATCAATCTCTCTATAATGCGCCACATCGACAGGGCAAGCGGCAACGCAAACAAGCCGGTCGGTGCCTCGATAAAGCCTCTGAAAATAAGGCTTGACTCGAGAAGGCGGTTGAGTAGAATGCCACTCCCGCAGCGACAAAACGTTGCAACG
>NZ_CAWQKG010000005.1:0-67640 GCF_963895295.1 Aeromonas sp. sia0103
GTAGTTCAGTTGGTTAGAATACCGGCCTGTCACGCCGGGGGTCGCGGGTTCGAGTCCCGTCCGCTCCGCCAATGATTAAGAAGCCCAGTCGAAAGACTGGGCTTTTTTTCATGCCTGCAATTTGCCATCAAGGCGCCCAGTTTTGGCGCAATGCCGAGCTGCAGAGGCGCAGCTCATGGATATGGCTCGCATCCCCCCTATTTCATTCCTCTGTCAGCCTGGTTGAACTCAACCCCTTCCTGATACGCCATTAGCATGTCGCTGGGCGGCAGAGAGGCGGCTGGTAGAGTGCATTGCCGTCTTATATGTGTAAAAGAGATAAGCAAAGCGCTATTTCTTTCTTCCTGGTATATGAAGGAGGAGGCATCCTGTACTCAACCCAACGATATGGAGTATCACCATGAAACTGCGAATGACCGCCCTGACCCTGTTATCCCTGCTGGCACTCGGCCAGGCCAATGCCGCCGAGATCCGTCTGCTCAACGTCTCCTACGATCCGACCCGGGAGTTGTTCCAGGCATATAACGGCGCCTTCGCCAAGGAGTGGAAAGCCAAGACTGGCGATGATGTGGTGGTTAGCCAGTCGCACGGTGGCTCCGGCAAGCAGGCTCGCGCCGTGGTGGACGGACTGGAGGCCGATGTGGTGTCGCTGGCGCTGGCCTATGACGTCGATGCCGTGGCCAAAGCGGGTCTCACCGCCGCGGACTGGGAGAGCCGCCAAGCCAACAATGCGTCCCCCTATACCTCCACCATCGTCTTCCTGGTGCGCAAGGGCAATCCCAAGCAGATTAAGGACTGGGATGATCTGGTGCGCAAGGATGTGTCCATCGTGACCCCCAACCCCAAGACCTCCGGCGGGGCGCGCTGGAACTATCTGGCGGCCTGGGGCTATGCCCTGAAGAAGAGCGGCACTGAGGAGGGGGCCAAGCAGTTCGTCGGCGATTTGTTCAAGAACGTGAAGGTGCTGGATTCCGGCGCTCGTGGCGCGACCACCAGCTTCATCGAGCGTGGCCTCGGCGACGTCTTGCTGGCTTGGGAAAACGAGGCACTGCTGGTGCTGGGGCAGCCAGGTACCAGTGACAAGTTTGAACTCGTGGTGCCGTCTGTCTCCATCCTGGCAGAACCGCCGGTCGCCGTGGTGGACAAAGTCGCCAAGAAACACGGCACCGAAGTCGTCGCCAAGGCCTATCTCGACTACCTCTACTCCGACGAGGGTCAGCGCATCATCGCCAAGTATCACTATCGTCCCAGCAACCCGGCGATCCTGAAGGAGACCTCGGCTCAGTTCCCCACGCTGACTCTGTTCACCGTCAAGGACCTGGAAGGGGACTGGGACAAGGCGCAGAAGAAGCACTTCGCCCAGGGCGGACTGTTTGACCAGATCTACCAACCGGGCAGCTAAGCCGCGCTGGCCCCTGTGCCAGCAGATAGGAGCACCATGATGAACAAGATCCTTCTGGTTCCCGGTCTGCACAACAGTGGGCCGGATCACTGGCAGAGCCGCTGGCATCAGCACTTCCCCCACTGGCAGCGGATGGTCGGTCTGCCATGGGACAAGCCGGACCTCACCGTCTGGAGCGCCAAACTGGCGAGCAAACTCAGGAGCCGGCGCAGTCAGGTTCACCTGGTGGCGCACTCCTTCGGGGCACTGACGGCCATCGCCGCCGCCAGGCTGCAACCGGAGAAGGTCGCCTCGATCCTGATAGTGGCGCCTGCGGATCCGGCTCGCTTCGGTATCCCGGACGAGGCACTGGCAGGCTCCGTCAAGGTCTCCGCCCAGCTCATCGCCAGCCGCAACGATCCCTGGATGACGTTCGAGCGGGCCGAGTACTGGAGCCGCCAGTGGCAGGTGCCGTTGTTCGATGCCGGCGAGGTGGGTCATATCAATGCCCAGTCCGGCCATGGGGAGTGGGGTCAGGGGCTCAACCTGCTGGGTACCCTCTATCGCCGGGCCGAGATGGTGGTCGAGCCGGTGCCGGCGGAATGGGGCAAGCGGGCGGCCCTCAGTTTTCGTTAACCTTTTCACCATCAGACACGGCAAGGAGGCTCACCGCCATCAGATCATTCGTCATCTCCGTCAGCGTGCGCTCGTCGCGCTGACCTCAGGTTTCAAGGTTTCACGGCTCCGTTTGGTTAGGTCTTTTATTTATATAAAAGACCTTTTTTATTTTTATTGGGCTAAAGGCCTTGTTCCGCCGTCGTTAGACAAAAAAGTGATTAGCAAAGGCGTTATTGGTGTTTGTTGCCCCTGGCAGGAGTGAGCAGAATCGCTATATCGAAAGATATTTATAACAAATGGATGTGTTATGCGATTAAGTTCTTATTCCGTCCTGCCAGGCCTGGGCCCGACGCTGGGCTTCAGCCTGCTCTACCTGAGCATACTGGTGCTGCTGCCACTCTCGGCGCTGGTGCTGTTTGCGGTGAACCACCTGAGCGCCGCCGAGTTCTGGCAGGTCATCGGCTCTCCCCGGGTACTCGCCTCCTTTAGGCTCAGCTTCGGGGCGGCCTTCATCGCGGCCCTGCTCAACAGCCTGTTCGGCCTGATCCTGGCCTGGGTACTGGTGCGTTACACCTTCCCCGGCCGTCGCCTGGTGGATGCGCTGATCGACCTGCCGTTCGCCATGCCCACCGCGGTGTCCGGTATCGCCCTGTGCGCCATCTTCGCCCCCAACGGCTGGATCGGCCAGTGGGTCGGCCCCTTTGGCATCGAGCTCGCCTACAACCCAATCGGGGTGGTGATCGCACTCACCTTCATCGGTCTGCCCTTCGTGGTGCGCACCCTGCAACCCGTGCTGCGGGAGGCCGAGAGCGAGCAGGAGGAGGCTGCCGCCAGCCTGGGTGCCAACCGCTGGCAGACCTTCGCCAGGGTGCTCTGGCCTACTCTGATCCCGGCGCTGCTCACCGGCTTCGCGCTGGCGTTTGCCCGCGGGGTGGGGGAGTACGGCTCCGTCATCTTCATCGCCGGCAACCTGCCCATGGTGTCCGAGATAGCGCCCCTGATGATCATGAGCCACCTGGAGGAGTACGACTACGCAGGCGCTTCCGCCATCGCCGCCGTCATGCTGCTCATCTCCTTCATCCTGTTATTGCTGATCAACAAGCTACAAGCCTGGAGCTGGGCCCGCATCGGAGGGAGCCGGATATGAACACCTCTACAATCACCCTGGACACCGTTGTCCAGACGACTGCGGCGGAACGACATCAGGCCGTCACCCGCGAGCCGGTCTGGGTCAAGTGGCTGCTGATCGTACTCGGACTTGGCTGGTTCGCCGCGCTCTTGCTGTTGCCGCTGGCGACCGTCTTCATCCAGGCATTGTCACCGGGATTGGTCTTCTTCTGGCACGCCATCAGCGAGCCGGATGCACTGAGCGCGCTCGGGCTCACCGCCCTGGTGACCCTCTGCTCGGTGCCGCTCAATCTGCTGTTCGGGCTCGCCGCCGCCTGGGCAATCGCCCGTTTTCGCTTCCCGGGTCGGCAGCTGCTCATCACCATCATCGATCTGCCGTTCTCGGTCTCGCCGGTGATAGCGGGGCTGATGTTCGTGCTGATGTTCGGCAGCCGCGGCTGGTTTGGCGACTGGCTCAGCGAGCACGACATCAAGATCATCTTCGCCACCCCGGGGATCATCCTGGCGACCACCTTCATCACAGTGCCCTTCGTGGTGCGCGAGCTGCTGCCGCAGATGGAGGCCCGCGGGCCGGAAGAGGAGGAGGCCGCCATCATGCTGGGGGCGAGCGGTCTGCAGATGTTCTGGCGGGTGACCCTGCCCGGCATTCGCTGGAGCCTGATGTATGGGGTGCTGCTCTGTACCGCCAGGGCGGTGGGGGAATTTGGTGCCGTCTCAGTGGTGTCGGGCCACATTCGCGGCCAGACCAACACCCTGCCGCTGCACATCGAGATCCTCTACAACGAGTACCAGACCGGCGCCGCCTTCGCGGTGGCCAGCCTGCTGGCCCTGTTCGGGATCTTCACCCTGCTGGGGGAGACCCTGTTGGCCAGGTTGCGTGGTCAGCCCACCAAATCCCATTGATATGGATTCGGGCGTTATTGCGCGAGTGGCTCGGCGGAGTGCTCAGCCCAACCCAATCCCCCACTGATTTCGATTTAACGGTTTACGAGAGGCAGCCATGAGCATTCAGGTCCAAGGACTCAACAAGCACTTCAACCAATATGCGGCCCTTGCCGACATCAACCTCGACTTTCACGACGGTGAACTGGTGGCGCTGCTGGGGCCGTCCGGCTGCGGCAAGACCACGCTGCTGCGCATCATCGCCGGGCTGGAGCAGGCCGACAGCGGCAACGTCATCATCCGGGGGGAGGATGCCTCGGCCCTCCATGTGCGCGAGCGCAACGTCGGCTTCGTGTTTCAGCACTATGCGCTGTTCCGTCACATGACGGTGTTCGAGAACGTGGCGTTCGGCCTGAGGGTCAAGCCGAGGAGCGAGCGCCCGGCCGAGGCTGCCATCCGCAACCGGGTCAAGGAGCTGCTGGATCTGGTCCAGCTCAGCCACGTGGCAGACCGTTATCCGACCCAGCTTTCCGGTGGCCAGCGCCAGCGGGTCGCCCTGGCCCGCGCCCTGGCGGTGCAGCCCAAGGTGCTGCTGCTGGATGAGCCGTTCGGCGCCCTCGACGCCCAGGTGCGCAAGGAGTTGCGCCGCTGGCTGCGGGAACTGCACGACGAGCTGCACGTCACCAGCCTGTTCGTGACCCACGATCAGGAGGAGGCGCTGGAGGTGGCGGATCGGGTGGTGCTGATGAATGCCGGCCGGGTCGAGCAGATCGGCACCCCGGCCGAGGTCTATGACCAACCCGCCAGCTCCTTCGTGCACAGCTTCCTCGGCAGCGTGAACCTGTTCCGCGGCCGGGTGGCGGAGCAGGGGCTCGGTATCGGCGAACAGCGGCTGGGGGGATCCGCCATCTCCCATCTGGCCCAGGGCAGTGCCGCCATCGCCTATGTGCGACCCCACGAGTTGGAGATCCTGCCCGCTGATGCGCCCGGTGGCATCAGTGCCACCATCACCCGCCTGCTGCCCATGGGGCCGCGGATCCGGGTCGAGCTGCGCGGCACCGGGGAGACCCAGGGGGCGCATTTCGAGGCCGAGCTGAGCAAGGAGGCCGCGAGGGCCTTCGCGCCGGGTCAGGGGGTGCGCCTGGTGGCCAAGCAGGCGCAGCTCTATCCGGACTATCAGATCTGATGGAGCGGACTCCGTTCGTGGCTGTTAAGGCTCGGCTCTATCCCAAATCATCAGATCTGAGGGAGCCGAATTTGTAGTGGGAAGGCTTGGATCTTATCCCCGGAAGAGCGGTGGCGGCTTGCCCGTGCCGGTTACACAGTTTCAGGTTTGCGGCCCGGCATGAGCCCGGGCTGGCAATAAAACAAGAAAGCGGCGGCGGGGCAGACCCGGCGGCCGGTCAGCGCAGGAGGCGATGACGTGAATTTTCAGCAACTACGCATTATCCGGGAGGCGGCGCGGCGGGACTACAACCTGACCGAGGTTGCCAACGCCCTGTTCACCTCCCAGTCCGGGGTCAGCCGCCATATCCGCGAGCTGGAGGAGGAGCTTGGGCTGGAGCTGTTCATCCGCTACGGCAAGCGGCTGCTCGGCATGACGGAGCCGGGCAAGGAGCTGCTGGTGATCGCCGAGCGCATCCTCAACGACGCCAACAACATCCGCAAATTGGCCAGCACCTTCGCCAACCGGGATTCGGGCAGGCTGTTGGTAGCGACCACGCACACCCAGGCGCGCTACGCCCTGCCGCGGGTGGTGAAGGCCTTTCGCGAGCAGTTCCCGCTGGTGCAGCTGGAGCTGCGTCAGGGCGGGCCGGAGGAGATAGTGCGGCTGGTGCAGACCGGCGAGGTGGATATCGGCATCAGCAGCGAGCAGCTCGACAAGAGCGAAGGGGTGGTGGCCTTCCCCTACTACCGCTGGCATCACAACATAGTGGTGCCGGAGCAGCACCCCCTGACCGCCGAGCGGGAGCTGACCCTGGAAGCGCTGGCGAACTGGCCCATCATCACCTACCAGGCCGGGCTGACCGGCCGGGCGCGGGTGGATGAGGCCTTCGCCGAGGCGGGGATAGCGCCGCAGATCCTGCTGACCGCCCAGGACTCCGACGTCATCAAGACCTATGTCGAGCTGGAGATGGGGGTCGGCATACTGGCGGACATGGCGTTCGACGCCCAGCGTGACAAGGGGCTGGTGCAGCTCGATGGCAGCCGACTGTTCGCACCGCACACTGCCTGGATCGGGCTCAAGCAGGGGCAGTTCCAGCACAACTTCGCCTGGCAGTTCATCCAGCTCTGCAACCCGGATCTGGCGCTGGCCGACATCCAGGCCCGTGCCATGAGCCACGAGCCGGCCCTCGATTACCAGATCTGAATGGGCTGACATGCCATAAACAAACAGGGAGCCATCGGCTCCCTGTTTGTTTATCTGTCGACGCGCGTTATTTCAGTTCGGTCCAGGCATCCTGCCAGTTGCTGCCCACGCCGGGCTCATACTGGGTGGCCGAGCTGGACCAGATAGTGCACCAGCCGCTGTAGGGGTAGGGCTTGCACTGATACACCTTGCCGTTCTTGGGCTGCAGCACCTTGGTGCCCGCGGTGTAGGACTTCAGGCCCTCCGGGAAGCTGAACTGGTAGTCACCGCCGCTGGCCGGATCCTTGAGCATCAGATCCAGGGTCTGCTGCAGCGGCTCGCCACCCGCCTTGGGCTTGCCCTCGATCACCAGCTGATGGTGGCCCGCGCTCAGGCCGCTCACCGGCATGGTGAAGCTTTGGCTGCTGTCCTTGATGTCGGCGCCGGTCTGGCCCTTGGCGACACCGCCATGGTCATACAGGGTATTGGTGACGGCGAGGTCCCCTTGCGCCGTGACGGTGAAGGCCAGGGTGACGCTGCCGTTGTCGAGCAGGTACTCGCTCTCCAGACCGCTCACGGTGATGCCGTTGCCCACCGGCGGTTGTTGCTGTTCGAGCTGGATCTCGACCCGTTGCAGGTTGCTGCCCGCCTTCAGGTAGATGGGGTTCTGGCCGTAGACCGGGTTGAACTGGCCGCCGCCACCCTGCTGACCGGCACGGATCTGGCTCTGCTCGGCGTTGATCTTGCCCGCCAGATCGTGGGCCCAGTTGTTCTTCTGGCCCTGCTCGGCGTTGGCGATGGTCAGCACCGTCTGCAGATCGGTGCGCTCGCCGCTGGTGTCGAACACCCGGGTCCTGGCCTTGTCGCCGGCCGCGAGATCGGTGGAGGGGTAGATGGTCCCGCCCTGGCTCCAGCTCAGCGGGGGCTGGGTGCCGCCTTCGAAGCGGGCGTCGATCAGGTTGTAGAAGCTGTTAGCGGTATCGCCCACTTCCCACACTCCGAGAATGACCTGGTAGCCGGTGCGTGCCGGCAGGGTGCACTGGTGGGTGACCTGCTTGGGCGGCTGCACCATGTTGCCTTCGATCACGCAGAATGGATTGAGATCGAAGGAGTCGCGGGTCAGCGGCTGGTTCGGGTTCCAGTCCTGCTTGGTGAGGTAGTAGCGCCAGTTGCGGGTCACGTGGTTGGCGGTGAAGCTCCAGCTGATGGCGAAGGGCCCGGCCTGCACCTCGCGCTTGGTCCAGCGATCGCTGGTCTGGGCATTGAGCTCACCGAATTGCGGGTGGCCGGCCGAGGCGATCTGGCCGTCGGCGGGGCCGCCGTTGGGGAAGCCGGACGGTGCCTCCAGGCTCTGGGGCTCCCACTGGATGGCGCCACACTGGCTGTTGCCGCCGGTCTTGCACAGATAGTTGCGCCCCTCCGGCTGGTTGATATAGCCGTGGGCGAGTGCGCCGCCACTGGCCAGCAACGCCAGCGCCGCGGCGACATGATTGAGTTGAATTTTTGCTGCCATACATTCCTCTGTTCGGTGATGTGGGCAGTCAAGTTGGCAGGGGAAATCCCCGATACACACCTGGGTGTGGCAACCCCGCTATCCTGGACGACATGTCTTTAGACCGGAGGCTTTGCGTCCTGGCCTTTCAACCAGTTTGCCAAATGACTACATAAATGGTCATGGTGTCGCATTTGAAGACGACACATCATCATGACTTATTTTGATTAAATTATTAAGTGTAAATCTTTACAGTTCGACTCATCGGAGTAGTGCCATTACTTAACTTTCTGTTTTTACATGGGTATTCCCTTGGTCATGTTCACTGCCCCGGATTGTTGTTCTGATTAATATTCAGATTTCACGCATCTTATGCCGAGGCGGCATCCCCTTGCCGACCCTGGACTCCATGGCAGGGGGCGGGGACCCGAGCCGAGGGGGATCCTTCAGGGATCCGCCGGCTACCTGGGGTCGGAGTGTGCCCGCTCATGGCCCCCATGAGCAGCAGACAGACAGGCCCACTTTTGATAGCGTGGTGACGCGCATCCCGGCGCACGTTTGTCCCGGCCCCGACCGGGGAGGGACATCACCAAAAAGGAACGGATGGCCAGACGCCACCGATAACAAGAGGGAATTTATGAGTTCCATTGCCAGGAATTACCTTAACCAGCTCAACGCCGACTACCTGCGGGTGCACAGGCGCAAGGAGGATCTGTTCTGGTCCACCTACATGGGCACCAGCGACGATCAGGCCGGCTTCACCGCCGCCGAGCAGGCCTACAAGGCCTTCTGTGCCAATCCGGCGCGGCTGCCGGAGCTGAGGGAGATGCTTGCCCAGGCCGACGGGGCGGATCTCAGACGCGGCCTGGGGGGCTGGATTGCCTTCTTCGAGTGCAACGTCATCGAGGATCCGGCGGCGGCGGCCCTGATGGACGAGCTGGTGGTCGCCGAGGCGGACCTGTTCGCCCGTCGCAAGGGCTTGAAGCTGAGCCTGCTGGACGAGCAGGGCCGCCAGGTGGCCGGCAGCCTGCCGGCGGCCAGCACCAGCCTGGCCGCCAGCCCGAGCGAGGCGGTACGCCAGAGTGCGCTCGACATGTTCCACAGCCTGGAGCAGTGGGTGGTCGACCATGGCTACCTGGACGTAGTGGCGCTGCGCAACCGCTTCGCCCGCGCCATGGGCTATCGCGACTACTTCGATTACAAGGTGCGCAAGAACGAGCAGATGAGCCCGGAGCAGCTGTTTGCGGTGCTGGATGACTTCATCGAGCGCACCGAAGAGCGGGTGCACCTGAGCCTGGCCGAGCTGAAGGCGGCGAAGGGGGAGACGGCGCTCTTGCCCCACAACCTGCGCTACTTCGTCAGCGGCGACGTGACCCGCCAGCTCGATCCTTACGTGCCCTTCTCGCGGGCGCTGCAGGATTGGGTCGAGAGCTTCCGCCGGCTCGGCATCCAGTATCGGGAGGCGACCCTCACCCTGGACTTGCTGACCCGGGAGGGGAAATACGAGAACGGCTTCTGCCACGGCCCGGTGCCGAGCTTCTGGCAGGAGGGGCAATGGGTACCGGCCGTGGTCAACTTCACCAGCCTGGCCAATCCGTCCCAGGTGGGCAGCGGCTGGAGCGGTCTCAACACCCTGTTCCACGAGGGGGGCCACGCCGCCCACTTCGCGAACGTGACCGGCAACGCCCCCTGCTTCTCCCAGGAGTTCCCGCCCACCTCCATGGCCTATGCCGAGACCCAGTCCATGTTCTGCGACAGCCTGCTGGACGATGCGGACTGGCTCAAGCGCTATGCCAGGAGCGAGAGCGGGGAGCCCATCCCGGATGCGCTCATCGGGGCGATGATAGAGGCGCGCCAGCCATTTCGCGCCTTCAACGAGCGGCAGATCGCGCTGGTCTCCTACTTCGAGCGGGATCTCTACGCCATGGCCGATGGCGATCGCACCCCGGCCGCCGTGCTGGCGCTGGCGCGCCGCTGGGAGCGCAAGATCCTGGGGGTGGAGAGCCCGCGGCCGCTGCTGGCGATCCCGCACCTGCTCAACCAGGAGTCGGCCTGCGCCTACCACGGCTACCTGCTGGCGCTGATGGCGGTGGAGCAGACCCGTGCCTACTTCCTGCGGCGCGACGGTTATCTCACCGACAACCCGCGCATCGGACCGGATCTGGCCGCCCATTACTGGGGGCCGGGCAACGGCATGACCCACGATCAGACCCTGCAGAGCCTCACCGGGGAAGGCTTCAGCGCCGCTCCCCTGGCCCGGGTCTGCAACCAGAGCGTGGCCGAGGCCTGGGAGCTGGCATCGGCCAGCATGACGGCGGCGCGGCAGCGGCCACCCGCCGGCGAGGGGAGCCCGCTCAATGCCCGCATCCGGGTGGTGCACGGGGAGGCGCTCATCGCCGACAACAGCGAGTCGGAGGTGCGCATGCTGGCCGACTTCGAGGCCTGGATCCGGCGCCACTACCAGGCCGAGCCAGCTTCTATCGGCTAAGGGATCCCCACCCACCACAGAGCCCTGCCCCTTGGCAGGGCTCTGTCATTTCTGCGCGCTGGTCACGCCCTCGGTCGCGCGGCTGGACGGGGTTATCGGGGACGGCTGGCGGCGGGAAGGCGCGACGGTGCCTGCGGGGGCAGGCCGGATCCCGGGGTGGGGGCTGAATAAAGGCCCAGATGGGGCACTTCAAGCGACCGCTTGGCGCCATCTAGCTGTTTTAGCTATTAATTAATGTGATGGGGCGGTGGATGGATGGGGCGCTCGTCACGCTGGTCACAGATATGTTTCTCTGGATATATTGAGTATTGATGGCGATCCCATATCATGGCGCTCGCTCGCCACCAGAGAGTGGCGATATTCAGATGATTTGCTAACAAAAAAGCCCTGAAGGCTTGTCGAGGGATGGAATGAGAGCCGTATTACTGTGTTTGCTGGGGCTGTGGCCCGCCTTAAGTTTTGCCACCCTGTCTGCCGACATGATAGTGGTCAAGAAGTCGAGCTATAGCCTGACCCTGATGAAGGATGGCAAGGAAGTCAAACGCTACTGGATCGCCCTGGGCCCGGCCCCGAAGGGACACAAGTTGCGGGAAGGGGATCAGCGCACACCGGAAGGGCGTTACATCCTCGACTACAAGAAGACCAACTCCGGTTATTACAAGGCCATCCACATCAACTACCCGAATCTGGATGACATCAAGATGGCCAACGAGAAGGGCGTCAATCCCGGTGGCATGATCATGATCCACGGTCAGCGCAACGACATCGGCAACCGTCGTCTGCAGCCGTCCAACTGGACCAACGGCTGCATCGCCATGCTCAACCATGATCTGGACGAGGTGTGGAGCGCCATCGAACCCGGCACCCCCATCATCATCCAGCCCTGATCCCAGTTCCTCACGCCCGCCATCGCGCGGGCGTGTCATTTCCCCCTGACGATGGCGTGACATCCCCGCCTGCACCGTGCTAGTTTTTCCGGCTCGCCGTGGATGTAACAAGGATGATCCCATGATGTCAGGAACGAGCGCCCCCGCGCCCGAGAGTACCCGCGCGCTCTGGTGGCGCGCCTCCCTCGATATTTTGCCCCTCTCCATCTCCGTCATCCCCTGGGGGATACTGTGCGGTGCCCTGGCGCTGCAGGTGGGGCTGAGCCCGTTGCAGGCCCAGCTGATGTCGCTGCTGGTCTATGCCGGCGCCGCCCAGCTCTCGGCCACCACCCTGTTCGGGGCCGGCACCCCCTTGCTGCCCATAGTGGGCTCCACCTTCGTCATCACCTCCCAGCACCTGCTGTACGGCTTCACCTTTCGTCGGGACGTGCTGCCGCTCTCCCTGCGCTGGCGTGCAAGCCTCGCCTTCTTCCTGACCGACGAGATGTTCGCGGTGGCGCTCAAGGACAGGGAGCGTCATGGCCGCTTCAATCCCGGCTATGCGCTGATCGCGGGCTTCGTGTTCTACCTGTTCTGGAACCTGGCGACCCTGCTCGGCATCGCCGCCGGTCAGTACATAGAGGGGCTGGACAAGATGGGGCTGGACTTTGCCATCGCCGCCACCTTCATCGCCATGACCATACCCGCCCTCAAGAACCTGCCCATGGTGGCGGCGACTGTGGTGAGCGGCGGCACGGCGCTGCTCACCAAGCCGCTGCTGGCGGAGGTCTACATCATCATCTCGGCGCTGGCCGGCATGCTGGTGGGCTATGTGCTGCACCGGATGAGGAGATAACCATGAGCTGGCTGATGATAGGCCTGCTGGCCCTGATCACCTTCTTCAACCGCTTCGCCTTCTTCTCGCGGCTGACCCGCTATCAGCCGGGCGCCGAGATGGGGGCCTTCCTCAGCTTCTCGGCCCAGTCGGTGCTGACCGCCATCTGGCTGCCCATAGTGTTCAGCTATGAGCCGGGCAAGGGGCTGGACTGGGATCCTGACTATCTGGCCGCGACCCTGCTGGTGACGGCCCTGACCCTGCTGCGTCTGCCGACCCTGCTGGTGGTCGTGATCGGCATGGGGGGCTTCTTCCTGCTGCGCTGGCAGGGGGGGCTCGCCAGCGTGCTGCCCTGGTTGGGCTAGGGCGTGATCCTGCATAACGGATGTCTGTTTATGACATCCGTTATGTTGTGAATGTCACTTCAAAAAAGGCCTCTCAAGTGTGAGGATTTAGGGACTATCCGCCAAGGAGCTCCCCCATGTCTTTCACCGCAACCTGCCAGCGCATAGTGCGCGATCCCCTGCTCTCCCCGGCTCAGAAGAGCCATGCCCTGGCCCTGGCCGCCGAGAATGCGCTGCCTTATCCCGAGTTGCCCGCGGCGGTGGCCGAGGCGATGGCACAGGGCGTGCTCTGCGACATGTTCGAGGGGCATGCGCCTTACAAGCCGCGCTACGTGCTGCCGGATTACCAGAAGTTCCTGAGTCAGGGCTCGGCCTGGCTGGAGCTGGCGCCGCCCCGGGATTTCGACGAGGCCCTGGATGCCCTGCGCATCCTATACCACCACGTGCCCTCGGTGACCGGCATGCCGGTCTGGCTGGGGCGGCTGGATCACCTGCTGCTGCCCTTCGTCGGCGCGCTGGATGACGAGGCGATCTATCGCAAGCTGAAGGGGTTCTGGATCTATCTGGATCGGGTGCTGCCGGATGCCTTCATGCACGTCAACATAGGCCCGGATGACAACCGGCTCTGCCGCCTGATCCTGCGCATCGACGGCGAGCTCAAGCAGGTGGCGCCTAACCTCAGCCTGTTCCACGACTCCGCCTCGACCCCGGACAGCCTGCTGCTGCAGGCGGTGCAGAACATCGCCGAGTGCAGCAAGCCGCACATAGTCAACTACCCGCTGCACCGCGACACCTTCGACGAGCGCGGCTTCGGCATCGTCAGCTGTTACAACGCCCTGCCCCAGGCGGGCGGGGCCAACACCCTGGTGCGCCTCTCCCTCAAGGGGGTGGCCGAGCTGAGCACCGGCATCGACGACTTCCTGGAGTTGTGGCTGCCGCACCATTGCGAGCTGGCCTCCCGGCTCATCGCGGCGCGGGCCGCCTTCCTGCACGAGGAGTCCGGCTTCTTCGACAGCTTCCTGGTGCAGGAGGGGCTGCTCGACGAGGGGCGCTTCGTGCCCATGTTCGGCATCTACGGCATGGCGGAGGCGGTCAACATCCTGCTGGGCAAGGAGGGGCTGGTGGGGCGCTATGGCCATGACGAGGGGGCGAACCGGCTCGGCCATCGCATCTCGGCCGCGCTCTCCGACCATGTGACCGGGGCGCCGCAGCCTCACGCCTGGCGGGGACGCGCCCTGCTCCATGCCCAGGGCGGCCTCAGCCTGGATCGCGGGGTGACGCCCGGGGTGCGCATCCCCTATGGCGAGGAGCCGGATCCCGCCAGCCATGTGCTGGCGCTGGCGCCCCACCACGGCTTCTACGACTCCGGCATCAGCGAGATCCTGACCCTGGATCCCACCATTCGCCAGAACCCGCAGGCGCTGCTGCAACTGTGCAAGGGGGCCTTCGCCCTCGGCATGCGCGAGTTCAGCGCCAACGTGGCGGACAGCGATCTGGTGCGGGTCACCGGTTACATGATCCGCAAGAGCGATCTCGCCCGCTTCGCCACCGACGGCTCCCGGCTGCAGACCACCTGCCTCGGCGCCGAGGCGAGCGAGCTGACCGGCATTCGCCAGCGCGCGCCGCGGGTGGTGGGGCTCGAAGCCAGCCTCTGTGACTATTGAGTCAGGCTCGATGACTCGCACCGCCATCGTCAGCCGGTTGCTGCCCTTCTCCTGCGTGGATGGACCTGGCAACCGGCTGGTGCTGTTCCTGCAAGGCTGCAACTTTCGCTGCCCTGGCTGCCACAACCCGCACACCATAGGGCTGTGCGATCACTGCGGCGACTGTGTGCCGGGCTGCCCGAGCGGCGCCCTGAGGCTGCACCAGGGGCGGGTGAGCTGGCAGCAAGATCTTTGCACCCACTGCGATCGCTGCCTCGACGGCTGCCCGCGCCAGGCCAGCCCCAAGACCGAGTCCATGTCGGTGGCTGAGGTGCTGGCCCAGCTGCGCCGCTACGGCCCGCTGCTGAGCGGCATCACGGTCTCCGGCGGCGAGGCGACCACCCAACTGCCCTTCGTCGTGGCGCTGTTCACTGCCATCAAGCAGGCGCCGGATCTCGTTCATCTGAGCTGTCTGCTCGACAGCAACGGCTCCCTGGCCGAGACCGGCTGGCAGCGGCTGCTGCAGGTGCTGGACGGCGCCATGATCGATCTCAAGGGGTGGCGCGACTCGGCGCATCATGCCCTGACCGGCCAGGGCCGCGAGCGGGTACTGGCCTCACTGCAGCTGCTGGCAAGCCGGGGCAAGCTGAGCGAGCTGCGGCTGCTGCATGTGCCGGGACGCAGCGATTTTCTCGACGGGAGCGGCGAGCTGGACGAGGGGCTCGCCCGCTTCCTGCAGGGCCTGGGGCCCGTGCCCATCCGGCTCAATGGCTTTCGTCGGCACGGGGTACGCGGTGGAGCGCTCGACTGGCGGGAGGCGGCGCGCCCCGAGCTGGAGTCGCTCGCCAAGGCGCTGATCGCCAAGGGATTGGGCCCCATCGCTCTGCCGGCGATCTGCTGAGTCGTTTTGAGACTCGATATGACGCAACTGTGAACTTCGTCTATAGGGCGCGTGGGAAGTGGCCGCTAGAATGGGAAAACCGCCCACCATCAACAGATGCCCATGAGTGAAGCCAGCGCCTTATACCGAGTGCAGTTTATTTGCCACAACGAGCGTTACGAGGTCTATGTCAGGGAGGTGAACCAGGGTCAGCTGTTCGGTTTCATCGAGATCGCGAACTTCGTGTGGGACAACCACACGGCGCTCATCGTCGATCCCAGCCACGAGAAGCTGAAGAGCGAGTTTGCCGACGTCAATCGCACCCTGATCCCCATGCACCAGGTGCTGCGCATCGATCAGGTGCGCAAGCAGGGGGCCGCCCGCATCACAGAGCTGGGCAACAACGTCTCTCCCTTCCCCAGCCCCATCTATACCAAGAAACCCTGAGGCCGCTCATTCCGGCGCGCCCTGCCATCTGAGGGCAGGGCGTTGCCGGCATCAGGCCAACTCCTGGGCCAGCTGCAGGATCCGCTGCCGGAACCAGCGGCGGGCCGGCTCCTCCCCGGCCGGGCCGTACCACACCAGGCTGTGGGTCACGGCGCCATAGTCGAAGGGGACGGGCAGGCCGACCAGCCCCGGGAGCCTGGCCTGCTCGGCCCAGCCTTTGACGGCGGTGAGGATCAGATCGCTCTGCGCCAGCAGGGCCGCCGCGCCGCCGAAATCCGGCAGGGTGGCGCCGATCCGGCGCCTGACCTGCAGCTGGGCCAGGCTCTGCTCGAAGAAGGGATTGGCCAGCTCGGTATCGCGGATGGCGATGTGGCGCCAGCTCAGGTAGGCATCCAGATCCCAGGGCATGGCGAGGGCCGGATGGCCCTCCCGCACCAGGCAGACCAGCTGGTCCTCCCGCAGGGTCTCCCATACCAGACCGGGTTGGCGGGGCAGGGGTTGGCTCTGATCATGGGGCAGGATCAGGAAGTCGAGCCTGCCCGCCGCCAGCGCCTCAAGCCCCCGCTCATCCTTGTTCCAGACGACGGGCACCAGCCCCGGCACCTCCCGCATCAACTGACCCAGAATGGGGCCCATGGGCCAGACCATGCCGCTCTCGCGCAGGGCAAATTTAAGCTCCCCCTGCCAGCTGGCGGGATCGAAGCCGCCCTGGCTGGTGAGGCCGTTCAGCTCGCTCAATAGCCGGTGCAGACTGGGGCCGAGCCGCTCGGCGAAGGGGGTGAGCAGCAGCTGGTTGCCCTGGCGGTAGAGCAGCTGATCCCCCAGCAGATCCCGCAGCTGGTTGAGGGTCTTGCTGACGGAGGAGGGGGTGGTGCAGAGCCGTTCCGCCGTGCGGGTGACGCTCTGGCTGTCCAGCAGCAGATGCAGGGTGACCAGATGGCGTCCCCCCAGACGGGACAGTGCGATCAGATCCAAGGAACCTCCTGAGGCGAGACCAGTGCGGGCAAGGGATGCGGGGCGACCAGATGGCGTGCTCTCGGATGGGAGAGGGCGATCAGATCCATGGGAACTCCTGAGAAAAGGCTGAGAGGGAAACAAAAAGCCCCGCCGAAGCGGGGCTGAAGGCTTAGCCCTTGAGCACGGCGGCCATGGCGTCGGCCACGTACTCGACGTTGCGGCTGTTGAGGCCGGCCACGCACATGCGACCCGAGCGCACCAGATAGACGGCGAACTCCTCACGCAGGCGATCGACCTGCTCCGGGGTGAAGCCGGTGTAGCTGAACATGCCGCGCTGGCTGATGAAGTAGCCAAAATCGCGGCCCGGCACCTTGGCGCTCAGCACCTCGAACAGCTTCTGGCGCATGGCCTTGATGCGGGTGCGCATCTCGCTCACCTCGTCCACCCAGAGGGCGTGCAGCTTGGCGTCGTTCATCACGGCCGCGGCTACCTGGCCACCGTGGGTGGGGGGGCTGGAGTAGTTGCGACGCACTGTCGCCTTCATCTGGCCCAGCACCCGGCCCGCTTCCTCTGCATCTTTGCAGATCACCGACAGGCCGCCGCAGCGCTCGCCGTAGAAGGAGAGGTTCTTGGAGAAGGAGTTGCTGACGAAGAAGCTGACGCCGGCAGCCACCATGGCGCGGATGGCGTAGGCATCCTCTTCCAGCCCGTCACCGAAGCCCTGATAGGCGATGTCCATGAAGGGGATCAGGTTCTTCTCGACCACCAGCGCGATCACCTGGTCCCATTGGGCGCGGGAGAGATCCACCCCGGTCGGGTTGTGACAGCAGGGGTGCAGCAACACTATGCTCTTGGCGGGCAGGCTAGCCAGGCAGTCGAGCATGGCATCGAACTGCACGCCGCCACTGGCCTCGTCGTAGTAGGGGTAGTCGTGCACCTTGATGCCGGCCCCCTCGAACATGGCCTTGTGGTTGTCCCAGGTCGGATTGCTGACCCACACCTCTGAGCTCGGGAAGTAGCGCTTGAGCAGATCGGCGCCGATCTTCAGCGCACCCGAGCCGCCTATGGTCTGGATGGTGGCGATGCGACCGGCCTTGACCGCCTCGTGGTCGGCGCCAAACAGCAGATGCTGCACGGCGCTGCGGTAGTTGGCGGCCCCTTCCATCGGCTGGTAGGGGCGCGGCGCCGGAGCGGCGGCACGCTGGGCTTCGGCCTGCTGCACCGAGGCCAGCAGCGGAATGCGGCCCTGCTCGTCGTAATAGAGGCCGATCCCCAGGTTCACCTTCTGCTCACGGGTGTCTTTGTGGAAGGTCTCGACTAGCGTCAGTATGGGGTCGCCAGCATAGGCATCGACGTGTTCAAACATGGGGGGTCCTTGAAGTTGACTGTCCAATCAGACCGGCCGCTGGCCGGGTTCGACATCATGGCGCAATCTGGATTTGGCCTCAAGCAGTTCGGCAGCGGGCCAGGAGATGACAGCCCTTGTCGTATAAAGACCACTCTGAGCCCCTCAAAAGCGGGGGTTATTCAAGTTTAGAGACAAAAAATATCGAAAAATTTGATGACCTGAAGACGCCTGTGAATGCGCAATTCGTGTAATGTTGAGGGTTAAATGGAGCCTGTTTTCGTTCGCGTCTGGTGGTGCCGTGGAGATTTAGTGAGCGAGGCCAATTAGTTGCATAATAAATGAAGTATTTTCTTCATAACTTAATGCAGTGCGCTCTGGCCCGCTCAAGAGGCCTGATGATAACAGGTGACCCACCGCTGATGACTCGACGCGTTTCTCTTTCGTCTTCCCCCTGGCTGGCATGGCAAGGGCTAAGTGGATGGAACCTCTATTTCCTCGGCAAGTTTGCCCTGCTGTGGGCCGGCTACCTCAATTTTCATCCGTTGATCAATCTGGTGTTTGCTGCCTTCCTGATCTTCCCCCTGCCCTGGGCAGGGGCGCGGCGCGCGCGGCACTGGCTGGCACTGCCCATCGGCGCCGGGATCCTCTATCACGATACCTGGCTGCCGGGGATACAGAGCATCCTTGGCCAGGGGCGCCAGGTCTTCTCCTTCACCCCGGATTACTGGCTGGAGCTGCTCGGCCGCTTCATCAACTGGGAGATGATAGGCGTGGGCTTCGTCATGCTCACCCTCTATCTGTTCCTGGCGCAGTGGCTGCGCTTCACCCCCTGGGTCCTGCTCGCCCTGCTCTGGCTGTGGCTCTCGCCCCAGCTGGGCAATCCCTTCGCCGCTCAGGGAACCCCGACCGCCAGCACCGGCAAGAGCAGTCGGCCAGTGCCGGAGGAGAAGAGCGTCTCTGTGGAGGAGCAACTGGATCAGAGCGCGCCCCCGACCAACGAGAACCTCAACGTCTACCTCGATGACTTCTACGGGGAGGAGCGGGATCGCCTGGTGAGCTTCCCGCAACAGCTGCCGGAAGGGACCAGCCCCTTCGACGTGCTGATCATCAACATCTGCTCCCTGGCCTGGAGCGACGTGGAGGCGAGCGGCCTGGTGGACCATCCGCTCTGGCGCCACTTCGATCTCATGTTCAAGCACTTCAACTCCGCCACCTCTTACAGCGGCCCGGCCTCCATCCGGCTGTTGCGGGCCAGCTGCGGCCAGCCCAGCCACGAGGGGCTCTACGTGCCCGCCCCGAGCCAGTGCCTGCTGCTCGACAACCTGGCGCAGCTCGGCTTCGAGAAGCAGGTCGCCATGGATCACTCAGGGGCCTTCGGCAATTACCTCAAGGATCTGCGGCAGTACGCCGACCTGGATGTCACCCCGCTGGACAAGCAGGGGATGGCCCACGATCTCGCCTCCTTCGATGGTGAGCCCATCTATCGGAGCGACGCCCTGTTTGACCGCTGGCTGAGTCAGCGCAACGCGAGCAAGGCGGCGCGCAACACCACCTTCTTCAACCTGATCGCCCTGCACGACGGCAATCGCTATGCGGCCACCGGCAAGGCCGCCCCCTACAAGGATCGGCTGCGCACCCTGCTCGATCAGCTGGATCACTTCCTGACCGAGCTGAACAAGTCCGGTCGCAAGGTGGCGGTGATCATGGTGCCAGAGCACGGGGCGGCCATCGCCGGTGACAAGATGCAGATGGCCGGGCTGCGCGACATCCCGAGCCCCAGCATCACTCAGGTGCCGGTCGGGGTGGCACTGATCGGGACCAAGAGTCCCCAGGCGGCGACCCGGAATATCAATACCCCCAGCAGCTTCCTGGCGATCTCCGAACTGGTGTCGCGGCTGGTGGGCAGCCAGGCCTTCGACAGTGACGCCATCGACTGGAACAGCCTGCTGGACAATCTGCCGGAGACCGCCGACGTCGCGGAAAACCAGGGCTCGGTCGTGCTCGAATATCAGGACAAGTACCACATCAAGCTGGGGCAGGGGGACTGGGTCCCCTATCCGCAATGACGGGGGATAAGGGGATGCAGACCAGACAGCGGAGCCAGGCCCCCTTCGGGGTGCCGGTGGAGGGGGGCGTGCCGAGCGACGTGGCCATGGTACAGCAGGCGTTTGGCGTCCAGCTGCCCTATCAGGACATCAGCCTGCGGGAGCATCTTGCCTGCCTGCGGCAGCGCTTCCCTCTGCTGGCGGAGCTGGACATGCAGCGGAGGGGCGGATGAAGATCCTGGCCCTGCAGGGGATCCGCGGTGGGGTGGGGACGACCTCCATCGTCGCCGGTCTGGCACTGGCGGCCTGGGAGCAGGGGGCGCGGGTGCTGGCCATCGACCTCTGTCCCGACAACCTGCTGGGACTGCACCTCGGCCTGCCTCAGGATCATGCCAGGGGCTGGAGCCGGCTGGCCGATCCGGCACGGGAGTGGCGCTCTGCCCTCTCTGCCTATGAGAGCGGGCTGGATCTGCTGCCCCATGGCGGTCAGCCGGCCTCCCTGAGCGGCGACTGGCTGGCGGCGCTGGCGGGTTACGATCTGGTGCTGCTGGACCTGCCCCCCGGGCCGGTGCCCGCGGCCGCGTCCCGGCTGCTGACCGTCGTCAATGCCGATGCCAACTGCCACGTGCGGCTCTACCGCCATACTTGGGCGGCCAATGAACAACTGCTGGTGACCCAATTTAACAGCCGTCGGGCGTTGCAACAGGATCTGTTGGATCTCTGGGTTGCGGCAGGATTGCCACAGCTTACCCAGCGCCTGCACCGGGACGAAGCCATGGCGGAAGCGATGGCTGCCAAGCAACCCGTGGGGCGCTATGCGCCCACCAGTCTGATCGCCCATGAGCTCAGCTCGCTAGCGCTCTGGTGCCTGATGCGAGAGGCTAACGCCTGATGCTAGCCTGGCTGGTCACGCCGACGGCGGGACGCTGGTGCGGGATCCGCTACCGCTTCCTGCGTAAAGGCGGCGGCTCCAGGCTGGGGTCCGCCGGCCTGACCCTCTTCTGGCTGCTGGCCTGGGCCATCTTCCCCTTCGAGCGGC
Source organism: Aeromonas sp. sia0103 (assembly GCF_963895295.1). Taxonomy (NCBI): domain Bacteria; kingdom Pseudomonadati; phylum Pseudomonadota; class Gammaproteobacteria; order Aeromonadales; family Aeromonadaceae; genus Aeromonas; species Aeromonas sp. sia0103. Next base: position 20,744 of record NZ_CAWQKG010000005.1, read on the forward strand.
ACGGGTGGCAGTGGATACGCCGCAACGGCCGCGCCCTCTTCCCCCAGGTGGGCCGAGTGAAGCTGGGCGATCCCCTGCGCATCCTGTTGCAGATGATCTGGCTGATCGTGCGCCGGCCCGTGCCCCTTCCCCTGCGCTGGCCTGCCTCATGGCAAAGGGCCTGGCAGTGGGGGACCCGTTCGCTCGGCAAGCTGCTGCAGTGGCAGGAGGAGAAGGGGCTGGCGGCGGCGCGGGCCACCCCGCGGGAGGCGCGCTGGAAGAGCGTGCTGCTCTGCGTGGCCGCCGGTATCCTCTCCCTGCTCTGCATCACCCAGCCGTTCAGCCTCAAGGCCCAGCTGGTGTTCGTCATGCTGCTGGCCGCCATGGCCTTCATCCTGCGTGCCGTGCCGGGGCGCTACCCCATGCTGATGATGATGGTGCTCTCCCTCACCGTCTCCTGCCGCTACATCTGGTGGCGCTACACCTCGACCCTGGACTGGTTCGACCCCGTCAGCCTCACCTGCGGCCTGCTGCTGCTGGCGGCCGAGACCTACGCCTGGGTGGTGCTGCTGCTCGGCTACTGGCAGACGGCCTGGCCGCTGAACCGCCCGCCGGCGCCCCTGCCGGCGGACTCGGCCGAATGGCCCACGGTGGATCTGATGATCCCCACCTACAACGAGGATCTCGCCATCGTCAAGGGCACAGTCTATGCGGCGCTGGCCCTCGACTGGCCGGCCGACAAGCTGACCATCTGGCTGCTCGATGACGGCGGGCGGGAGTCGTTTCGCGAGTTTGCCGAAGGGGTGGGGATCCGCTACGTCGCGCGGCCGACCCACGAGCACGCCAAGGCCGGCAACATCAACCATGCCCTCAAGCTGGCGAGCGGCGAGCTGGTGGCGATCTTCGACTGCGATCACCTGCCGACCCGCTCCTTTCTGCAGATGACGGTGGGCTGGTTCTACAAGGATCCCAGGCTGGGCCTGGTCCAGACCCCCCATCACTTCTTCTCCGCCGATCCGTTCGAGCACAACCTGCAGCGTTTTCGCAAGATGCCGAACGAGGGGGCGCTGTTCTACGGCCTGGTGCAGGATGGCAACGACATGTGGAATGCCAGCTTCTTCTGCGGCTCCTGCGCCGTCATCAAGCGCTCGGCCCTCGACGAGATCGGCGGCATCGCGGTCGAGACGGTGACCGAGGATGCTCACACCTCGCTGCGGCTGCACCGCCTGGGCTACACCTCGGCCTACATCCGCATTCCCCAGGCGGCGGGGCTGGCCACCGAGAGCCTCGCCGCCCACATCGGCCAGCGCATCCGCTGGGCGCGCGGCATGGTGCAGATCCTGCGCCTCGACAACCCCCTGTTCGGCAAGGGGCTCAACCTGGGGCAGCGGCTCTGCTACTTCAACGCCATGCTGCACTTCCTGTCGGGCATACCGCGGCTCATCTTCCTGACCGCCCCGCTCACCTTCCTGATCCTGCACGCCTACATCATCTATGCCCCGGCGGCGGCCATCGCGCTCTACATGCTGCCCCACATCTTCCACAGCGCCCTGACCAACTCCCGCCTGCAGGGCAAGGTGCGCCACTCCTTCTGGGGTGAGGTCTACGAGACGGTGCTGGCCTGGTACATAGCCCGGCCGACCACGGTGGCGCTGTTCGCCCCCCACAAGGGCAAGTTCAACGTGACGGCCAAGGGGGGCATGACGGAGGAGCTGTTCCTGGATCTGTCGGTCTCCAAACCCTATCTGGTACTGATCCTGCTCAACCTGTGCGGGCTGGGGTTCGGCATCTGGCGCATCGGCACAGGCCCGGCCGATGAGGTGCTGACCCTGATCCTCAGCATGCTGTGGACCCTCTACAACATGACCATCCTGGGGGGGGCGCTGGCGGTGGCCTTCGAGTCGCGCCAGGTGCGCACCAACCCCAGGGTGGAGATGGTGATGCCGGCGGCCATCAAGCTGGCCAACGGTCACCTCTATCCCTGCACCCTCAAGGATTACTCCAATGGCGGGGTCGGGGTCCTGCTCGATGCACCGCTGCCCCTGGCGGACAAGGACAGGGTCTGGCTGCTGCTGCGCCACGGCCAGCGGGAGGCCGCCTTCGCCGCCAAGGTGCAGCGCAGCTTCGGGTGCAAGTTGGGGCTGGAGCTGGAGCCCATGGACAAGGCGCAACACATCGCCTTCATCCAGTGCACCTTCGCCCGGGCCGACACCTGGTCCCTGTGGCAGCAGCGGCTCGGCAAGGATCGCCCGCTCCACAGCCTGCTCGACATAGTACAACTCGGTTGGGGGGCTTACTGGCGGCTGGCGCGCAGCTCCCCGATCGGGCCGATTTGTATCCTGCTTGAGAAGCTGGCTCGCTGGCTGCTCTCCTTTGTTCCACGTCGCGTCTCGCCGGACTTCCGGCGCCAGACTCCGACCACACAGACAGTGAAAGGATGATGAAACTACAACGCTGCCTTATTCCTCTCCTGCTGATGACCCAGAGTGCGCTGGCCGCCGATGTCAGCGGGCCTCTGCCGCCCTTGTCCGCGCCGGTGCGCAGCCTGGATCTGAGCTTCGAGCGCATGGCCTCGACCCCCGGCACCCTCTCCCTGCGCGGCAATGCGCCGGACGGTCAGGCGGACTTCACCGTGCGGCGTGACGAGGTGGTGACCCGGGCCAGTCTGGATCTCGACTTCACCCCTTCCCCCTCGCTGCTCCCGCTCATCTCCCAGGTCAAGGTGTACCTCAACGACGAGCTGATGGGGGTCACCGCCCTCACCAAGGAGCAGATGGGGGAGCGGACCCATGCCCGCATCGAGCTGGATCCGCGCTACGTCAAGGACTTCAACCGGCTCAAGGTGAGCTTCGTCGGCCATTACCAGAAGGTGTGCGAGAACCCGGCGAACGACACCCTGTGGCTCAACGTCAACCGGGACAGCAGCCTGAGCCTGCAGCTGCAGACCCTGCCGGTGCGCAACGATCTCTCCTTCTTCCCCATGCCGTTCCTCGATACCCGTGACAACGGCAAGCTGACCCTGCCCATGGTGTTTGCCGGGGAGGTGCCGCTCCTGCAGCAGCAGGCCGCGGCCGTGCTGGCCTCCTGGTTCGGGGCCAAGGCCCAGTGGCGCGGCCAGCATTTCCCCGTGCTCATCAACCGGCTGCCGGATCGCAACGGGGTGATCTTCGCCACCAACGAGGCCCGTCCCGATTTTCTGGCCGATTACCCCGAGGTGAAGGGGCCGACCATCGACATGATCAGCTCCCCCGACAACCCCTATGTGAAGCTGTTGCTGATCCTGGGGCGGAATCAGGAGGATCTGCTGACCGCCGCCAAGGGGCTGGCGCAGGGGGACGTGCTGCTGCGTGGCCAGAGCGTGCAGGTGGAGGAGCTCAAGTCGCTGGCGCCTCGTCAGCCCTACGACGCCCCCAACTGGGTGCGGCTCGATCGCAAGATGCGGTTCGACGAGCTGGTGGACTACCCGGGCCAGCTGCAGGCGACGGGCCGTAGGCTCTGGCCCATGGGGCTGACGCTGCGCCTGCCGCCGGATCTCTATCTGCTGGGGGCGAACGGGGTCAAGGTCGACCTCAAGTACCACCACACGGCCCCGGCCCTGCGGGATGGTTCCAGGCTGGACGTGGCGGTGAACGGCCAGTTCATGAAGTCCTTCCCGCTGTTGCCGGATGAGGCAAAGGGGCAGCAGTTGCTCACGCTGCCGCTCTGGTTTGCCGGCGACGAGGGCTCGCGTGCGCTGCGGATGCCCGGCCTCAAGACGACCCAGGCCAACAACCTGAGCTTCTCGTTCGAATACGCCGAGCAGTTCATGGGGGGCAACGAGGACGGCCGCTGCGATCTGCTGCTGCCCCCGGCCCACCAGGTGCGTCTCGACGACAGCGCCACCATCGACTTCAGCGGTTATCGCCACTTCATCGAGATGCCGAACCTCAGGGCCTTCGCCGGGGCCGGGTTCCCGTTCAGCCGGATGGCGGATCTGGCCGAGAGCCAGGTGGTGATGCCCGCCAAGCCGCATCCGGCCCAGCTGACGACCCTGCTCGATGCCCTGGGGGCCATCGGTGCCGAGACCGGTTATCCGGCGCTCTCCCTGCGGTTGGTGAACGACTGGGAGCAGGCGCGCGGCGCGGATCTGGACACCCTGCTCATCGGCTCCCTGCCCGAGGAGTTCAGGCGCGACCTCGAACCCGATGCCCTGCTGGCCTCGACCCGCAGCTGGGTCAACCAGCCGCACCGTGAATACCAGGGGGATCTGCTGCACAGCATGGCGGATCGCCAGCCCGAGGCGCGGGTCGGCATGCGGGGCAATGACGCCATCGCCGTCATCCTCGGCCTGCAGTCGCCCACCCATGAGCAGCGCAGCCTGGTGGCGCTGCTGGCGGACGGGCCGGCGGGGGTCAAGCTGCTCAACGAGACCCTGCAGAGTTCCAGCCTGCGGGCGCAGGTGGCGGGTTCGGTGGCCATCATCCGGGAGTCCGGGGTGAAGATCCTGGCGGTCGGGGAGCGCTACGAGGTGGGCTATCTGCCCTGGTGGGAGCGGATCTGGCACTTCTTCGCCAATTATCCACTGCGACTCGCGGGGCTGACCCTGCTGTGCATGCTGTTGCTGGGCTGGGGCCTGCGGGTGCTGCTGGCCAGCAGCAGCCGTCGCCGTCTGAAGGAAGAGTAAGAGATGAGACAGATGAAGACTGTATGGGGCGGCCTGCTGCTGTGGGCCCTCAGCGTGCTGCCGGCCTGGGGCGCCTGTGACTGGCCCGAGTGGCAGCATTTTCGCGAGCATTACATCGGCGAGGAGGGGCGGGTCATAGATCCCGCCGATGGCCGCCGCCTCACCACCTCGGAGGGGCAGAGCTATGGCCTCTTCTTCGCCCTGGTCAACGACGACAGGGAGACTTTCGCCCGGCTGCTTGACTGGACCGAGCGACAGCTCGCCCGCGGCGATCTGACCGGCTTCCTGCCGGCCTGGCAATGGGGCCAGCGCGAGGATGGCGGCTGGGGCGTGCTTGACGAGAACAGCGCCGCCGATTCGGATCTCTGGATCGCCTACAGCCTGCTCGAGGCGGGGCGACTCTGGGACAACCACAGCTACGAGTCCATCGGCACCCTGCTGCTGCGCCGCATCGCCAGGGAAGAGGTGGCCCGTCTGCCCGGCCTGGGCCCCGTGTTGCTGCCGGGGGCCCATGGCTTCGCCAGCGAGGGGCGCTGGACCCTGAACCCGAGCTACCTGCCGCCCCAGCTGCTGGCTCGCTTCGCTTCCTTGCAGGGGCCCTGGCGCGAGATGCAGGGGCTGTTGCCACGGCTGCTGCGCGAGAGCGCCCCGCAAGGGGTTGCCCCGGACTGGATTGAGTGGCAGGGCGACAAGGGCTGGCAGGTGGCGGCCGACAAGGGGCCGCAGGGGAGCTATGACGCCATCCGGGTCTATCTCTGGCTCGGCATGCTGAGCGACGAGGATCCCGCCAAGGCCGCCCTGGTGGCGCACTTTGCCCCCATGCTGGCCAGGATCACCGAGCTCGGCGCCGTGCCGGAGCGGGTCGACAGCCAGAGTGGCGAGGCTCAGGGGCAGGGGCCGGTCGGCTTCGCCGCCGCCCTGCTGCCGCTGGCGCAGGGGCAACCGAGCCTGGCGGCGCTGCGTGACAGGGTCAAGCAGCATGGCCAGGATGCGGATGCCTACTACGGCAGCGTGCTCAGCCTGTTTGGCGCCGGCTGGGATCAGGGCCGTTACCGCTTCGCCCCCGATGGCACCCTGCAGCCGCACTGGAGCGACGCATGCCAAGCAGATTGACCCTGGCCTGTCTGCTTGGCTGCCTGGCAGGCGGCAGCCTGGCGCAGGGGGCGGTGCAGCCGGTCGACTGGCTGCTCGAGCAGATCCGCATCGGGGAGGCAAGCGGGCGGGAAGATCTGGTCAGCAACAGCCTCTATTCCCTTTCCCTGGTGGATCCCAATCACCCCGAGCTGCTGGCGGCCCAGGCCCGTCAAGCGCTGCGTCAGGGCAAGATCAAGGAGGGCAGGGCGCTGCTCGCCCGGCTCGGCAAGGTAGCGCCCGACTCGCGGCTCTACCGTCAGGGCATGGCGAACCTGGCGCTCACCGACGCGGCGCAGCGCCAGCAGTTGCAGCAGGCGAGGCTGCTGGTCAGTGCGGGCCGGCTGGCAGAGGCCGAGCGCCTCTACCGCTCCCTGTTCGTGGAGGATCTGCCACCTAACCTGGAGGTGGCGGTCGAATACGCGCTGCTGCAGGCGCGCATCCCCGCCCTTCATGGCAAGGGGATCCAGGCCCTGCAGGCGCTGAACCGCCAGTACCCGGGTCAGCCGCGGGTGCGGGCGGGGCTGGCGCGTAACTACCTGGCCGACGGACGACGCCAGGAGGCCATGGCGCTGCTGCGGCAGATGGCCATGAGCGACGACAGCCGTGACGAGGCGGCCGAGATCTGGCTGGGCGCCATCACGGAGATGCCGGTGGGGCCGCAGAGCATCGCCGAGCTGAGTCGCTTCATCACGGCCTTCGGCAGCGGTGACGAGGCCGCCAAGGCCGAGTCCCTGCTCGCCGAGCAGCAGGCGAAGTGGGCCTCTCCCGCGTTTCGTGCCCGCCAGCAGGCGTTGACGGCGACGGGAGCCGGCACGGCATCGGTGGCCGAGCTGAAGCGGGCCCTCACCGCCAATCCCGGCGATCCCGACCTCATGGGGGCGCTCGGTCAGGCCTACTCGCGCAACAACCAGCGGGCCCTCGCCATCGCCCAGTTCGAGCAGGTGCTGCGTCACCCCGAGGTGACCCAGAAGGAGAAGTGGAGCAGCCTGCTGGCCAGCAACCGTTACTGGCTGCTGATCAGCCAGGCCGAACAGGCCGGCGAGCGTCAGCAGTGGGAGGCGGCGGCGAATCGCTACCGTCAGGCCACCCGGCTCGATGGCAGGGAGGCCGAGGCCTGGCTCGGGCTGGGGGACAGCGAGCTGGCCCGGGATCGGCCGGTGGAGGCCGAGCAGGCGTATCGCAAGGCGCTCGCGTTGCCCGGCGCCCATGACAGGGCCCTGTCCCGGCTGTTCGATCTCTATCGGGAGCGGGATCCCGCGCGGGCGCTGGCCCTGCTGGCGCAGAGCCGGGATCCCGCCTTGCAGGCCGAGGGCAAGCAGCTCAAGGCCGAGCAGCTGCAGGCGCAGGCCGATGTGCTCGAGCAGGCGGGCAAGCTGCCGCAGGCCCTGGCGCTGCGCCAGGAGGCCCTCGCGCTCAGGCCCGATGACGTCTGGCTCGCCTACAGGGTCGCCGGCACCTCGGCCCGCAGCGGTGATGTCGGGGGCGGGGAGCGGCTACTGCTGAGCCGGCTGGCGGCCCGGCCAGAGGACAACAGCCTGCGTTACGCCACCGCGCTCTATCTCTCGGGGCAGGATCAGACCGAGCGGGCCAGAGCCGTGCTGGCCGAGGTGCCGGCATCGCGCTGGTCGGCGGACATGCGCGAGCTGGACGTCCGCCTGGTGCGCACCCAGACCCTGGCCAGGGCCAGGCAACTGCGCGAGCAGGGCGACGAGAACGGCGCCGAGCGCCTGTTGCAGCCCCTGCTGCCGGACGACGACGTCAGCCTGATGCTGGCCGGCTGGGCCGGCGAGCGTGGCGACTGGGCCCAGGCCGAGCAGCACTATCAAAGGGTGCTGGCGCACCAGCCGCGGCAGCTGGATGCGAGCCTTGGCATGGCCGAGCTGGCGCTGGCAAGGGGCGACCGGGAGCAGGTGCGGCGCTGGTTGCCCGGCTGGCCGATCAGCCCCCAGCCCGCCGACGGCTTCAACGACTACCGCCGGGTCGCCAATCTCTATCAGGCCCTGGGGGAGGAGGCGACGGCGCAGGCCATCTTCGAGGGCTATGCCCCCGCGGTATCGGCCCAGCCCGCCTCCGAGCAGAGCGCGCTGTTCTGGCGTGACGCCGCCCGTCAGCGCTTCGCCGCCGGTGAGACGGAGGAGGCCCTGCAATGGGATCGCAAGGCCATGGTGGCCGCCGGCCTGGCCCCCCGCGAGGATCTGGACGGGGGCGATCTGACCCGGCTCGCCCGCAGCCGGGAGGGGGAGGGCTGGCTGGCATCCGGGCTGCGTAGCGATCTCGACCGGCACTATCGGCAGAGCCAGACCACAGTCTCCCTCGACAGCGACTACTGGGGCTCCAGCGGCACCGGTGGCGTCTCCGATCTGCGGGCCCTGACCCAGATGCTGCAGCTGGATACCCCGCTGGCCGGCGGCACCTTCTTCGGCCGCCTCGAGCGGGTCGACATGGATGCGGGCCACCTGCCTGCCTCCCCCTATCTGGCGGAGTTCGGCACCTGCGCCGCGCGTGGCTGTGCGGGGGACGAGCACCAGCAGTATGCCGGCACCACACTGGCGGCGGGCTGGCGCGGGGGCGCCTGGGCCTTCGATCTGGGCACCACCCCCCTCGGCTTCGAGGTGGTGGACTGGGTCGGCGGGGCCTCGGTGGAAGGGGATCTTGGGGATCTGGGCTGGGGCCTCACCCTGTCGCGGCGGCCGATCAGCAGCTCCCTGCTCTCTTACTCCGGCACCGTCGATCCCGCTACCGGGATCAGCTGGGGGGGCGTGCGGGCCAACGGTGTCCGCCTCGATCTCAGCCATGATCTGGGAGGAGCGGTCGGCTTCTGGGGCAGCGCCCAGCAACATCTGCTGACGGGCAAGAACGTGCCGGACAACTGGCGCACCCGGCTCATGGGCGGTGGCTACTACAAGGTCGTCAACGAGGCAAACCGGCGGGTCAGCCTGGGACTGAGCAGCATGCTGTGGCATTACCAGCAGGATCTGAGTGGCTACACCCTGGGGCAGGGGGGTTACTACAGCCCCCAGGGTTACTTCTCCCTGTCGCTCCCGGTCAGCTACCGGCAGCGCACCCCGGACTGGTCGTGGGAGCTGGGTGGTTCCGGCTCCTGGTCCCACTCCCGCACCGACGACAGCCGGCGCTACCCCCTGCCCGACTTGCTGCCGGAGCGCCTGCCCGACCGGAACGCCCCGGTGCAGGGCGGCAGCAGCAGCGGGTTCGGCTACACCCTCAACGCCGTGGTGGAGCACCGGCTGAGCGAGCATTGGCGCATCGGCGGGCGGATCGATATCCAGCAGGCCGACGACTATGCCCCCAGCCATGCGACCCTCTTCCTGCGCTACACCTTCAAGCCATGGCAGGGGGATCTCGACATGCCGCCCCAGCCGCTCACGCCTTACGCGGACTTCGACTGAACCGTACGCCCGACCCGTCGGGCGTACTCATTTCAGGTAGGAGCGCAGCACCCTCACCACCTGATCCAGATCCTCAAGCCGCTCTGCCTGGGTGGCCTCCTCGGCGCCGAGATGTTCGCGCATGTGACCCTCCAGCACCTCCAGCATCAGGCCGTTGACGGCGCCGCGGATGGCGGCGATCTGCTGCAAGATGGCGGCGCAGTCGGTCTCCTGCTCCAGCGCACTCTCCAGCGCGCCGGTCTGACCCTTGATGCGGCGTACCCGCGCCAGCAGCTTCTTCTTGTTGTGTACCGTGTGTGACATGCAGGATCCTCTCGCGCGATAAAACTATACTGGGGTATAGTATATTGTATTGTCGCCCTCAGGAGAAATTCATGTCATCCGTCGCTAGCTTCCACTGCCATCAACCCGTCGTGCACGAAGGGAATCCGCTGGCCGAACAGAAGACCCGCTGGGCCGTGCTGCTCACCCTCATCATGATGGTGGCGGAGATCGCGGGGGGCTGGGTGTTCAACTCCATGGCGCTGCTGGCGGATGGCTGGCACATGAGCTCCCACGCGCTGGCGCTCGGTCTCTCGGTGCTGGCCTATCGCGCCGCCCGCCACTTCGCCCGGGATCACAGATTCAGCTTCGGCACCTGGAAGATAGAGGTGCTTGGCGGCTTCACCAGCGCCCTGCTGCTGGTGGGGGTGGCCGGCCTGATGCTGTTCGAGTCGGTCACCCGGCTGCTGGATCCCAGCCCGATCCACTATCAGCAGGCGATCGGCATCGCCCTGCTCGGTCTGCTGGTGAACCTGGCCTGTGCCTGGCTGCTCAAGGATGATCATCACCACGATCATCACGGTCACCAGCACGATCACCATGATCACGACCACGGCCATGCTCATCATGATCTGAATCTGCGGGCCGCCTATCTCCATGTGCTGGCCGATGCGGCCACGTCGGTACTGGCCATCTTCGCCCTGGTGGGCGGCATGCTGTGGGGCGCCGACTGGCTGGATCCCCTGATGGGGATAGTGGGCGCGGTGCTGGTGGCCCTGTGGGCCAAGGGCCTGCTGCGCGACACCGGTCGCGTGCTGCTGGATGCCGAGATGGATACCCCCCTGGTGGCGGAGGTCCGCGAGGTGATCGCCGAGGGGCCGGCGGCGGAGATCCGCGATCTGCACGTCTGGCGGGTGGGGCAGCAGCAGTATGCCTGCGTGCTGTCGCTGCGGATGGCACAGCCGGTGCCGCCGCAGCAGATCCGCGAGCGGCTCGCCATCCACGAGGAGCTGGTCCATGTGACCATAGAGATAGCCCAGGGCTGAGGCGCGGCGGCTGCGCCGGCTCAGTGAGGCTGGCTGGTGGCTGCCGAGGACTTATCCTTCCAGATGGAGCCGATCAGCAGCTTGAGCAGCAGCCCGGGCGGGTTGTCCAGCAGGCGGCCCGACTCCAGCAGCAGATGGCCGTCGGCCCTGAATCCCAGGCTGGCATGGAGCTGCTCCTCCTCGTCGACGATCTGGATGATGCCGTGCAGGATGCCGTGTTCCCCCGGCTGGCAATGGAGCCGCAGCTCGCGCGGCTCCCCCAGCAGGGTGAAGGCCCGGATCCGCGGCGGTGTCTCCTCGTAGTCGGGCCACTTTAAGAAGCGGTACTGCTCGGCGAGCGCCCCGGCCTGCTGGCAAAACTGATCGAACAGCTGACTGATGGCCTGATACTCCTCATCCAGTCGCCTCGCTTGCTCATCGATTCGCGTCATCTGCATCACCCTCGGTATCCAGTTGATCGGAAATTGGTTTTTCCTGCGTCATGGGGTTCTCCCAAGTGATGGGGTGAATATCGCCCCAAGTCTGTGAGCTCGCTCCTATTTTCGTTATGAAAACGTTATCTTGTTGAAACTGGTTGGTTTTTTTTGCCTGCCTGCTCACATTTACAACAATCCCCGCTGACTAATATGACACCGCTCGGCTGCGACCGGGTACTCGAATATCGAGACTAACTACAGCGGGAATTATAAAAAAATGGATATGAAAAAGACCAAGGTGGCGCTGGTAACAGCCTCACTGCTCGCGCTTTTGTCTGGCTGTAATGACAACGGCTCCTCGCCCTCCACTCCACCCTCCCAGGATGGGCCCGTCGCCCGCCTCCCCAACGTACAGCCTCCGGCCGAGCAGCTGGTGGCCGGGCCCGATCAGGCGGTGATCGCCCTGGTCGACACCCAGACCGGCGCGGCGCGCGGCATCGAAGGGCCCTTCGCCGGCCACAGCCTGCACCTGTGGAACAACGATGCCTGCAATGCCACCGCCGACAGCGGCCTGAACGCGAGCTGGGATGACGCCAGCAAGACACCGGCGGCGGTGGACGGCTTCGGTCCCAGCTGGGTGGTGCCGCTCGCCAAGATGGAAGGCTGCATCAACTTCATCGCCCGCAACGGCGATATGGCGAACCTGACCGGTGCCGACATGAAGGTGATCTTCAGCGAGCACCCGGATCGCACCGTGGCCATAGTCGCGGGCAAGAGCGAGATCTTCGGCAGCCGTGCCGAGGCCTTCAGCGCCGCCTTCGGCGTGGCCGGGGCCAGCGCCCACCTGATCGACGGCAACACCCTGATCTGGCAAGGGGGCAAGGATAAACCCCATGTGCGGCTCTACTACACAGAGTCCGGCACCATCAAGGCCAATGCGGAAGGGGTGTTCGACTTCCCCTACCTCAGCCTGACCCCGACCAGCCTCAATGCCGAGCAGCAGGCCAAGTATCCGCACCTCAAGGATGCCGCCGCCTTCGCCCTGCCTGCCGGTAAGGATCTCAAGCCCCTGCTCAAGGGTGAGCTGGTTGCGATCGGTACCGATGCCGAGGGCATACTGCAGGGGGCTACCCTGGTGCAGAGCGCCGGCGCCCTGGATGCTGTCTATGCCGAGGCCGCCACCAAGCTGAGCTATGGTGCCATGGTCGAGGGTGGCAACGTCACCTTCCGGCTGTGGGCGCCGACCGCCAAGTCGGTCAAGCTGGCGCTGTTCGATGAGCAGCATCAGTCCCTCGGCGAGCGCGCCATGACACAAGACGAGGCCAGCGGCAGCTGGAGCCTGCAGGGCGGCGCGGATCTGGTGGGCAAGTACTACCGCTACGCCATCGAGGTCTATCACCCCCTCAGCCGCAAGCTGGAATCCTACCAGGTGACCGACCCCTATTCCCTGAGCCTCGCCATGAACTCCGAGTTCAGCCAGGTGGTGGACCTGGACGATCCGGCCCTCAAGCCGGCGGGCTGGGACAGCCTGAAGGCGCCCCACAGCCAGCAGAACCCGGCCGACATCACCATCTACGAGGCCCATGTCCGGGATCTGACCGGCAACGATGAGAGCACCCTGCCGGAACACAGAGGCAAGTTCCTGGGGCTGACCGACGGCGACAGCAAGCCGGTCACCCACCTGAAGGCCCTGGCCAAGAGCGGCGTCAGCCACCTGCACCTGCTGCCGGTGTTCGACATCGCCACCATCAACGAAGATCCGGCCAAGGTCGCCAACATCGGCGACGACTTCAGCAAGCTGTGCGAGGTGAATGCCGAGGTCAAGAACTCCAAGTTCGCCAGCCACTGTGGCGGCGGCCAGACCATAGAATCGGTGCTGACCGAGCTGCAGAGCGTGGACAGCAAGGATAACCCCGTGGTGCAGGAGCTGTATGGCTATCTGCGCGGGGTGGACTCCTTCAACTGGGGTTATGACCCCTATCACTACACCGCCCCGGAAGGCTCCTACGCCACCAATGCGGAGGGAACGACCCGGATCAAGGAGTTCCGCGAGATGGTGCAGGCCATCAAGCAGAACATCGGCATGAACGTGGTGATGGACGTGGTCTACAACCACACCAACGAGGCCGGGCTCGGCGCCAAGTCGGTGCTCGACAAGATAGTGCCCTGGTACTACCAGCGGCTGAACCCGGAGACCGGTTCGGTCGAGAACTCCACCTGCTGCTCCAACACGGCGCCGGAACACGCCATGTTCGCCAAGCTCGTCGACGACTCCCTGGTGACCTGGGCGCGGGACTACAAGATCGATGCCTTCCGCTTCGATCTCATGGGTCACCATCCCAAGGATCAGATAGTGCAGGCGCTGGCCGAGGTGAAGAAGGTCAACCCCGAGATGTACTTCTACGGCGAGGGCTGGAACTTCGGCGAGGTGCAGGATGACAAGCGCTTCGTGCAGGCCACCCAGAAACACCTTGGCGGCACCGGCATCGGCTCCTTCTCCGACCGGCTGCGGGATGCGGTCCGTGGCGGCAGCCCGTTTGACGGCGGCGACCTCATTCGCAAGACCCAGGGCTTCGGCAACGGCGCCTTCGTGGATCCGAACGAGGTGGACGGCGTCGATCTGGCGACCGCGCTGCACCAGTCCGATCTGGTGCGCCTCGGCATGGCCGGCAACCTCAAGGAGTTCGTGCTGACCGACAAGGACGGCATGCCGAAGAAGGGGGCGGACATCGACTACAACGGTCAGCCCGCCGGTTATGCCCAGGATCCGACCGAGATCCAGAACTATGTCTCCAAGCACGACAACCAGACCCTGTTCGACAACCTGGTCTACAAGGCGCCGGCAGGGGCCGATCTGGTGCGGATGCAGGGGGTGTCGCTCGCGACTGCCATGCTGGGGCAGGGCATTCCCTTCACCCATGCCGGCAGTGAACTGCTGCGCTCCAAGTCCATGGAGCGGGACAGCTACGACTCCGGTGACTGGTACAACCGGGTCGATTACACCCAGGCCGACAACAACTTCGACAAGGGTTTGCCGCGCAAGGACAAGGATGGTGACAACTATCCGCTGATCGAGCAGGTGCTCGGCCAGCACGTCAAGCCGAGCGGGGCTGACATGGAGCGCATGCTGGGCTTCTATCAGGAGCTGGCCGAGCTGCGTCAATCCTCCCGTCTGCTGCGTCTTGGCAGCGGTGCCGAGGTGATCAAGCGGGTCGACTTCCGCAACACCGGGCCGGATCAGATCCCGGGCCTCATCGTGATGTCGGTGGATGACGGCGCGAGCGCCGGGGCGGATCTGGACCCGGCCATCGATGGCCTGGTGGTGATGATCAACGCCACCAACGCCAGCCAGAGTATCGGCGACTTCCGTGACGGCAAGGATCAACCTGTCGATCTCTCCGGCATGGTGTTGAGCAGCGCTCATCACGCTGGTAGCAGCATCGCCAGTGGCGCCGCGTTCGACAACGGCCAGCTGACGCTGGGGGCCTGGTCGGCCGCCGTGTTCGTCAAGCCACAGGCCGGTGCCCAGGGTACGGGCCTGCCGGTGGGCAAGAAGACGGACCTGAGCACGGTGCCACCCTTCGGTGATACCGAGGTCTTCGTGCGCGGTTTCCTGAACCAGTGGGATCCGGTCAACAAGATGAACTTCGGTGGCAACTTCAGCTACGAGTTCACCACCGAAGTGACGGCGGATCAGCTGGGGATGACTCAGGTGAAGATCGCCGGTAGCGACTGGGGCGGACCGATCAACTACGGCAAGTGCAGCGATACCGATCAGTTGGCGACGGGCCAGATCAGCGGGCTCTGTGCCAACGGTGGGGATCTGCCGTTCAATGCAGACAAGGCCGGCACCTACAAGTTCGTGTTTACCGCCATGAACAAGGACAAGCCCAGCCTGAGCGTCAGCTTCACCGAGCCGGTGCAGAGCTGCAAGGTGCTGGATACCGTAGCGGGCAATCCGCTCGGCTACAACCTGTTCGTCAAGGGTGAGTTGTCCGGCTGGAACGCCCAGCCTCAGTACCAGTTGAGCTACAAGGGGATGGACGGCGCACTCGCCATCTATCAGACCGCGTTCAGCTATGCGGGCACCACAGAGTTCAAGGTCGCCAACGAAGATTGGAGCAAGGAGTACCTGCTCAATGGTGGCGGTGCCGTCCAGCCCGAAACGGGTTACCCCTTCGCCTTCTCCGAGCCGGGGAGTTCCAACAACAGCATCACCCTGCCGCAAGGCCTGTGGAGCGTGCTGGTGAAGGTTGACCCGGCAGGGGTCAGCGCCGGTACCGTGGTCATTCAGGAGTGCAGCGCCAAGTAAGGAGACCCATCGAGCCCTGGGCTGGCTCGGCAGCCCAGGGTTGAATTCCACCTCGCCAAGGGTGGGATAAGCCGAGAGAGTAATCACAAAGCGCGACTGCCAGAGGGCAGCCGCGCTTTTTCTTTGCAGGTTCTGCTTCGCCGGTGCCAGGGGAGAGGGGAAAAGAGAAAAGCCGTCACCCCGGGGTGACGGCTTTTGGTGTTTGGCTGGAGCCGAGGATCAGCGCTTGCGCAGCAGCCGCAGGGCGTTGGCGGTGACCAGGGCGGTGGCCCCGGTATCGGCCAGCACCGCTATCCAGAGCCCGGTGATGCCGAGCAGGCTGGTGACCAGGAAGATGGCCTTGAGCCCCAGCGCCAGCGCTATGTTCTGGTGGATGTTGGCGAGCGCCGAGCGCGACAGCCGGATCATGGCGGCGAGGCCGCCGAGCTGGTTGTGGGTCAGGGCCGCATCGGCGGTCTCCAGCGCCACGTCGGTGCCGCCGCCCATGGCGATGCCGATGCTGGCCCGCTTCATGGCGGGGGCGTCGTTGATGCCATCCCCTATCATGGCCACCTTGCGGTGCTCGGCCAGCTTGGCGATCTCCTCCACCTTGCCCTCCGGCAGCAGGCTGGCGCGCCAGCCCATGCCGAGCTCGGTGGCGATGGCCTCGGCGGCGCGGGGGTTGTCCCCGGTCAGCATGATGCTCTGCAGCCCCAGCGCCCTCAGCTCCTGCAGCGCCGCGGCGGCGTCTGGCCGGATCTGGTCGCGCAGCGCCAGCAGGGCGACCGGCGCCGAGCCCGCCTGACAGAGCACCACCACCGTCTTGCCCTGTGCCTCCAGGCGGCTGACTTGCTGGTTGATGGCCTCGTCGAGGCTAGGGATCCGGCTCGGGGCCAGCAGCTGCCAGAGGGCGCCGTCGATGAGTCCCTCCACCCCCATGCCCGGCAGGGCACGCAGTTCGCTTGCCGCGGCCAGGGTCAGCCCCTGCTCGCTGGCGGCGGCCACCACGGCCTTGGCCAGCGGATGGTGGGAGCCCTGCTCGATGGCGGCGGCCAGTGCCAGCAGCTCGGCCTCTGGTCGGCCATCCAGGCTTATCAGCTCGGTCAGCTGCGGCTTGCCCAGGGTCAGGGTGCCGGTCTTGTCGAAGGCGACCGTGTCCACATGGGCCAGCCGCTCCAGCGCCGCGCCCCCCTTGATCAGGGCCCCTTGCCGGGTCGCCGCCGCCAGGGCGGAGGTCACCGCCGCCGGAGTGGAGATCACCAGGGCGCAGGGGCAGCCGATGAGCAGCAGCGCCAGCCCGCGGTAGATCCACTCGTCCCAGCTCTGGCCGAAGGCGAGCGGCGGCACTATCACCACCAGCAGGGCGACCAGCATCATGGCCGGGGTGTACCAGCGGCTGAAGCGGTCGATGAAGCGCTCTATGGGCGCGCGCTGGGTCTCGGCCTCCTCGATCAGGTGCAGTATGCGGTCGATGGCGTTGTTGCCGGGCTCGGAGACCACCTCCAGGCGCAGCACCCGATCCGCCGCCAGGCTGCCGGCGGGCACCTTGTCGCCCTGACGGCGCTCCACCGGGATGGATTCACCGGTCAGGGCGCTCTCATCAAAGGCCCCGAGGGCGTCCAGCAGGCGGGCATCCGCCGGCAGGCGGGCGCCGGGGGCTATCTCTATGATGTCGCCGGGGCGCAGCTCGTCGGCCGCGACCTCCTCCCGTACTTCACTCTGTGCCTGACCTTGTAGAACAGTGCGAATGCGCAGCGCCTTGTCGGGCACCAGCGCCATCAGGGCGGTGACGCCGGCGCGGGCACGGCCGGCGGCATAGGCCTCCAGGTGCTCCCCCAGCATGAACAGCAGCAGCACCATGGCCGCCTCGGCGGTCTCGCCGAGGAAGAGGGCGCCGAGCGCCGCCACCGTCATCAGGGTCTCGATGGCGAAGGGGGAGCCGCTCCTGGTCAGGGCCCAGGCCTTGCGGGCGACGGGCCAGAGTCCCCACAGGGTCGCCAGGATAAACAACGGCTGACCGATCTGGGCCGGCAGCAGGGCGGCCACCCCCATCAGGGCCGCCAGGGACAGCGGCTGCCAATATTTGCCGAGCAGGCTCATCACCGGGCTGCGGTGGGTTTCGGCCGCCTTGCCCCGGGTCTCGCCCTTGAGCCGGAAGCCTGCGGCCAGCACGGCGGCGGTGACGGGATCGGGGGAGAGCTCGGGGGCGAGATCCACCACCAGCTTCTCGGTGGCAAACAGCACCCGCGCCTGCTGCACGCCAGGGACCCGGCTGACGGCGGTCTCTATCTTGCGGGCGCAGCTGGGGCAATCCATCCCCAGCACCTGCCAGCTGTGGCGGCGACTGTGCTGTTCCGGCGCGCTCAAGGGCTCGCTCGCCTCGGCCGCCTCGGCCGCTTCGGCATGGGCATGATGCTCATGCTCATGGTCGTGGGAGGGAGACGGGCTGCAGCAGCCCTGGCCGTGACAGCCTCCTCGGGGGGGCTCGTCATCCCCGGGCGATTCGTTCGCCCCCTTATCCTGATGATCATGGGGGGCCGGGCTGGCGCAGGCGCTGACCGGCGCGACCTGGTCGCAGCAGTGGCTGTCGTGCCGATGCTGGGCCTGGCCGGTGTCTGCCCTATTTACGGCCTTGTTGACGGCCTTGATGGGGGCTGCGGCGTGCTGATGATTGCAGCAGGATTTGCTCATGGTGAATCCCTCTTGAGTGGATCCCGTCGGTGCGGGAGCGCTGAAAACTGAGGGGAGTGTAAACCTTGGTGCTTAGTCCAAGGTCAAGCCCTAATCTCCCCTCTTGTTCGGGAGGCGGTTTGCCAGTCAGGGGATGAGGATATATCCCGCTCTTATTGTGGTGAGGGTAAGTCGACTTGAGCCGAACGGGACATATCCCTCTTATTGGCGGGTGTTTGTCCCGTCCGGCTGGGCCTATACTGGGAGCCTGGATCCCCCTTAGATAATTAGAGGACACAACATGAGCAATACCGTCACCCTGCAAGGCAACCCCGTCTCCGTTTCCGGTCACCTCCCCGTCGCCGGTGAGCAGGCCAAGGCCTTCTCCCTGGTTGCCAAAGACTTGTCCGATGTGACCCTGGCGAACTACGCCGGTCAGCGCAAGATCCTGAACATCTTCCCGAGCGTCGATACGCCGACCTGCGCCACCTCGGTGCGCAAGTTCAACGAGCAGGCCAGTGCCCTGAACAACGCCGTTGTGCTGTGCATCTCCGCCGATCTGCCGTTCGCCCAGTCCCGCTTCTGCGGCGCCGAAGGCCTGGACAAGGTCGTGAGCCTGTCCACCATGCGTGGCGTCTCCTTCCTGCAGGATTACGGCGTGGCCTTCTCCTCCGGTCCGCTGGTTGGCCTGGCCGCCCGTGCCATCGTCGTGCTGGACGAGCACAACAAGGTGCTGCACAGCGAGCTGGTAGCCGAAGTCGCCGACGAGCCGAACTACGCCGCCGCCCTGGCCGTGCTGTAATCTCGTTAGCCTGATTGCCCGACGGCCTGCCCTGTTTCATCACAGGCGCAGGCCGTTTTTATTTCTGGCGCGGGGAGTTAGCCCCCATTTCTTTATCCAGCCCCCACGACCCCTGGCGGCGCCGGAGTCGGCACCATCCTTTTACTTATCAGGGCAGTCTGGCTAGACTTCGCCTCCCACTTCTTATTCAGCCGATGCCTGCCTAGCCCATGACCTTTAACGAACTCGCCCTAGCTCCCGCCCTGCTGGCCGCCCTGCCGGCCGACTTGCATACCCCGACCCGCATCCAGCAGCTTGCAATACCAGTTGCATTGGCTGGTCAGGATCTGCTGGCGCTGGCCCAGACCGGCAGCGGCAAGACCCTGGCGTTCGGCCTGCCGTTGCTGCAACGGCTGGATCCGGCCTCCGATCGGGTGCAGGGACTGGTGTTGGTGCCGACCCGCGAGCTGGCCACCCAGGTGAGCGCCGCGCTGCAGGGCGGTGCCGAGGCGCTGGGGCTGCGTGTCCTGACCCTGTGTGGCGGGGTGGCGCAGGAGCAGCAACAGGCCGAGCTGGCGCTGGGGCCGCAACTGCTGGTGGCGACCCCGGGGCGGCTGCGCGACTTGCTGGCCCAGCGCTTGCTGGGGTTGAGCAACCTGCGCGCGCTGGTGCTGGATGAGGCGGATCGCCTGCTGGAGATGGGCTTCTGGCCCGATATCCAGTGGCTGATGAACGCCATGCCTGCGCAGCGGCAAAACCTGCTGTTCTCCGCCACCCTGCCAACCGAGCTGGAGAGCCTGGCCACCGGTCTGCTGACGAACCCGGTGCGCATCGAGGCGGATCCGCTCAACGGCCTGGTGAGCGAGATCGAGGAGCGGCTCTATCTGGTCAACAAGAGCGGCAAGGTGCCGGCGCTGATCGGCTTGCTCAAGGAGCAGGATTGGCCTCAGGTACTGGTGTTTATCAGCGCGCGGGACGATGCCGACGGCGTGGCCAGGAAGCTCGCCAAGGCGGGTATAGCGGTGGCGGCCCTGCATGGCGACAAGGATCAGGCTGTGCGGGAGCAGGCGCTTGCCGACTTCAAGGCGGGCAAGGTGCGGGTGCTGGTGGCCACGGATCTGATGGCGCGCGGCATCCATGTGGAGGCGCTGCCCGTGGTGATCAACCTGGACCTGCCCGCCAGCGCCCCCGTCTATGTGCATCGCATC
Source organism: Aeromonas sp. sia0103 (assembly GCF_963895295.1). Taxonomy (NCBI): domain Bacteria; kingdom Pseudomonadati; phylum Pseudomonadota; class Gammaproteobacteria; order Aeromonadales; family Aeromonadaceae; genus Aeromonas; species Aeromonas sp. sia0103. Next base: position 40,600 of record NZ_CAWQKG010000005.1, read on the forward strand.
GGCCGCACCGCCCGCGCCGGGCGCAAGGGGCTCGCCATGTCCCTGGTCTGCCACGGCGAGACCGAGACCCTCGCCGCCATCCGCACCCTGACCGGCCGTGAGCTGGCGCTGGCCGAACTGACCGGCTTCCCGGTGACCGACCAGCCCGCGAGCGGGGAGGGCAAGCGCGCCCCCAGAGACAAGCAGGCGAATCGCCGCACCGCCAACAAGCGCAGCGTCAAGCAGTTCAAGGGCAAGGCGTGATGCCGCTCGCTACCGCCTGAGATAGCGCGCCTCCCAGCTGGTCAGTATCAAAGGACGCCTGTTTCGCTATGCTGCATGGGTGAAATCATGGAGGGATAAGCGATGACGACTTTGGTAATGGGCCCCCTGCTGGGGCTCGAATCGGACACACAATACAGCATCTGTTTTCTGGCGGGAGCGGACTGCAAGGCGGCTGACGTCAGAGTCAATGGCAAGCTGCTGGCCGCCAGCAAGCAGGCGGATACCCCCAAAGGCGGCTTCTGGCGAGCGCTCTGGTCGGCGCCCGCCAAGGCCAAGACCGGCACCATCGGCTACGAGATCCTGCTGGATGGGGTGCCCGCCCAGGATCTGGCCGGGGCTGAGCAGTGGCAGTTTCATCTGCCGGGCCTGAAAGATCAGGTGCTGATTGGCTATGCCTCCTGCAACGGTTTCTCCGACTTCAAGCTGCTCACCTCCACCCCCCAGCCCTACGCCATGTGGGACAAGCTTGCCGCCGAACACCAGGCGCATCCCTTCTCCCTGCTGCTGATGGGCGGGGATCAGGTCTATGCCGATTCTCTCTGGACCACGGTGCCGACCCTGAAGGCCTGGAACGAGCTGGACCGGGCCGAGAAGGTCAAACGCAAGGCGACCCGCACCATGGAGGAGCAGCTCGATCGTTTCTATTGCGAGCTCTACTGCAAGCAGTGGGGCCGCCCCGAGGTGGCGCGCATGCTGGCCCGGGTGCCCAATGCCATGATGTGGGACGATCACGACATCTTCGATGGCTGGGGCAGCTACCCCGCCGACTTGCAGGGCTGCGAGGTCTATCAGGCCATCTATGCCGCCGCCGCCAAGTATTTCCGGCTGTTCCAGCTGCGCTCCGGCGCCAATGGATCCTTGCTGGATCCGGCGAACCTGAGTCACCACTCCTGGCGGCTGACCTTTAGGGGCTATCAGATCCTGGCGCTGGACAACAGGGCGACCCGCAGCCAGAGCCAGGTGATGAGCCGGGGGCAGTGGGATCAGGTCAATACAGCGCTGGCCGCTTGCAGCGAGGGGCACCTGCTGGTGATGGCGGGGGTGCCGGTGGTCTATCGGGACTTCGCCTTCACCGAGGCGGCGCTGGATGCCACCCCCTGGGAGGAGGAGCTGACCGACGATCTCAAGGATCACTGGCGCGCCAAGGCGCACGAGGGAGAGCGGGCCCGCCTCATCATGCGGCTGCTGGACAACGCCCAGCAGCGGCGCAAGGCCAACAAGGGGGCTTCCAGAACCCTGATCCTGTCGGGGGATGTGCACGTGGGTTGCCTCGGGGTCATTCAGGACAGGCGGGTGGGCAAGGGGGTGATGAATGTGCATCAGCTGGTCTCCTCCGGCATAGTGCATCCCTGCCCGACCCAGTTCCAGTGGATGGGGATCCTCGCCATGACCAACGACGAGCCCGAGTATCTCGACGAGAGCCGGCTGATCCGCACCGAGCTGATCAAGCCGTTCGGCGCCACCCTCTACCTGCGCACCCGCAACTTCGCCACCCTGCAGATGGGCAGCGATGACAAGCTGTGGGCCAACTGGCATTGCGAGAACGGGCTGGCGGCCAGCTACCCGCTGGCCTGAGGCGATTGAGCAAGAAAAGGGCCCATAGCGGGCCCTTTTTCGTGTCTGCTGCGTGCCGGAGCGTGATGTCAGCCTGGCGTCAATCCGTTCGGGGCCTGCCCTGCTCCTGGACGAAGAAGTCGCGCCTGAACTGGCCAAGCACCTGCTCCCTGTGCTGCTGCCAGCGCTCGTCGTCCATGGCCCCCTGACTGGCCGCGAGTTGCTGTTCCAGCTCGGCCAGCTGCAGCTGATAGCGGCTGCGTTGATCCAGCTGCTGCTGACGCGCCCCGGCGAAGGCCAGGCTGGCCTCGGCCCGCCCGGCAGGCAGGAAGTGGCGCGCCAGGGTCTCCAGCTCCTCATCCCCCCACAGCTGACGTGCCTGCTGCAGGCGGGCATCCGGGTTGAACAGATCAGCCGCCAGATCCGGGTATTGCGCCGCCCACTCGTCCTGCAGCCGGGTCAGGGCGGCCAGCCGCTCGGCCAGGGTCAGCTGTTCGCCATCGCTGGCCAGCTGCGCCAGCGCCTCGGCGTAGCGCCCCTGCAACAGGGTCAGGCTCTCCCCCTCGCTCAGCCACTGCGACTCCACGCCGGCCAGATTGGCCAACCGCTCGGCCAGTGGCTGGTCGCTGTCGGCGATGTCGCCGGCGAGCTGCTGGCTCATCCCCTCCGGCATGGCGCGCCAGCTCTGGGGAGCCTTGGTGGCGCCAGCGGCCGCGGTGACGTCATGTGCGGCGACCCCCGTCTGAGCTGGCTGCGGCGGGCTGGCACTCGCCGGCGGCGTCCCTGCTTGGGAGGCGGCCGCCGCCGAGCCGGACTCATCCTGCCGGCCGATAGTGAGCAGCAACAGCGAGAGGACCGCCAGCGCCAGGATCCCGTGGCGGCGTTTCATCGGGCTATCTCTCCCTTGACCGGGAAGTGATCGGAGAGGTTGCTGGCGGGCCAGAGGCTGCCATCGCTGCTGCGCGGGATCCAGACGCTGTTGAGGTTGTGGCTGGCGGCGCCGTACTCCCGGCTCACCAGCAGATAGTCCAGGTACTCGACGTTGGCACCGCCGGAGAGGGGCCCGCCGGCGTAGGGGTTGAGCCTGGGATCGAAGGTGGCCTCGGTGTAACCGCCATAGGCGGGGGCATGGGCGTTCAGATTGGCCAGCATGTTGGCGTAGTCGTCGGCGAACTTGCGCTTGTTGACGTTGAAGTCGCCGCCGTAGATGACGGTGTCCGTGGCCGGGATCTTGAGGCTGGCGGCCAGGCTGCGGATCTGGCCGAACTGGATCTGACGCAGTCGCCTCGCCTCGTCGGTGTCGAAGCTGGCGGTGTGGGTGGCGAACAGGTGCCAGGCCTTGCCGCCCTTGATCACCTCGGCGTACATCACCCCCTTGTCGGCGAAGCAGTCGGTGCCGGTGCATTGGGGGTAGACCAGTTGGGCCTCGCGCACTATGGGATAGCGGCTGACGATCACCACGCCGCCGTCGTGGATGTTGATCCCCGGCTTGTCGAGCACCTTGGTCTGGTAGGGATACTCCTTCGCCAGCGCCTGCAGGAAGCCCTCGCGCCTGCCATCGAACACCTCCTGCAGCAGCAGGGCGTCATAGCCCTTGAGATAGCCGGGCAGCAGGGTCAGCCGCTCGCCTATGCTGGAGGCGATCACCGGCAGGGCCCAGACGTTGTAGCTGGCCACCTTGAGCTTGTCCTCCGCCGGCTCCGGCTGCTCCTCTTGCCGGGCAGGCGTCAGCATATAGTGCAGATCGTCGTAACGGCCGGTGTACTTGGCGGCGAAGGCCAGCTCCTGCGGGCCCGCGGTGCGATGCAGGGCGCGATCGCTCTGCCAGCCGGAGCTGGCGGTCGGCGTCTCGCCGCCGTGCTGCAAGGTGGTATTCCACCAGGTGCCCTCCATCAGCTGGTTGAGGCGATAGGTGTCGCCGCCGGCGGTGGTGACGCGGGTCTCGAACAGATAGTTTTTGCCCGCCTTCACCCCCTCGTAGCGATTGAAGCTGAGCACCATGGCGCTCTCCCAGGGGCCCAGCTCTGTCCTGTGCTGAGTCCACTGGCTGCCCGGTTGCAACTGGCCGCTGCCGCTCTGGCGGATCTCCAGCTGCAAGGGCTCGGGGCCGTTGTTGGTGAGGTAGACGTCGGTATCGGCCAGCGCCTGCAACGGCAGCTGGCAGGCCAGCAGCAGGGCGGAGTAACTCAGGGTCTTGTGCATCATGAAGTCCTTTTGGTTGAGGCACGGTGGAAACTGACTGTTATGGCGGGCATAGAGGTCATTTCATTTACATTTTTGTTACAAGTAAATGAAAGGCCCCATATGGGTAGAGTGGAATTTATGGAGGGGAGTGAATGGTGCGGGGAGGAGCGGTGTGGTCGAGTCCGGCTGTTAGGGAGGTGAACGGCGCAGGGGGATCATGGACGCGCCGTTGGGTGCCTGCTCAGGCAGTGGCTCGGCGGCAAAAAGGGAATGCCAGCGAGCGAGGGCGGGCTGTCGCTGTCGCGACGGAGGGAACTGGTCGCGGGCCGGGGCTTAGCGCACCTGGCTGAAGTCGTGGATCTCGCCGGCCCTCGGGTTGAAACGGGGATCCCTGTCCTGATCGCGGGCGACCCAGGCCATGGCCTGGCAGAAGCTCTCCCGCTTGGCGAACTCCTCGCGCACCTGATCGATGGCACGCTCGGCCTTGCGCCGCGCCATCTTGCTGGCCTTGCGATCGCTGAACTGCTGTTGCTGATCCAGCATCCATTCGGTGAAGGCCTGTCGACATTCGGCTTCATTGGCCGCCTGGACGGGCAGGGCGCCGCACAGGGCAATAAGGAGGAGAACACGCATAGCGGATGGGGACTGGTGGTCGGCTGGAGTCAGGAGGGCGGCATTTTATGCCGAGAGCGGGGATTGGGACAATGCCGAAATGGGGCCAGTCGGGCTGGCCCCGTTCCGTATCAGTGCTTGATGAGGTAGAGCTGGCGGCTGTAGGCCACGTCTTCCGGATTGTTGATGGGGTAGCCCTTGAGCCAGGGCTTGATCAGCCGGGCATTGGTGTACTGGTAGATGGGGGCGATCGGCGCCTCATCCAGCAGTATGGTCTCGGCCTCGTCGAACAGCCGGGCCCGCTCGCGCTCATCCTGGCTCCTGGCTGCCAGGGCCAGCAGCTCGTCGTAGCGGGCATTGGCGAAGCGGGCCATGTTGCCGCTGTGGTGGGAGCCCCACAGGCCGAGGAAGGCGGAAGGATCGTTGTAATCGGCCACCCAGGAGGAGCGGATCACCTCGAACTGGCCGCTCTGGCGGCTGTCGAGATAGGTCTTCCACTCCTGATTGGTGAGCTCGACCTGGGCCCCCAGCTTCTGCTTCCACAGGCTGGCGATGGCCAGCGCCATCTTCTTGTGGATCTCCGCCGTGTTGTAGAGCAGGGTCAGCTTGAGTGGCTTGGTCGGGCCGTAGCCCGCCTCTTTCAGCAAGGCCCTGGCCTTCTCGTCCAGCTCGCGCTGGCTGCTGCTGGAGAGCAGGTTGGCGGCGGGCTCAAAGCCTGCGGTCACGTCCGGGGTGAAGTGATAGGCCGGTTTTTCGCCGGTGCCCAGCACCTTGTTGGCGATCAGCCCCCGATCGATGCTGTAGGAGAGCGCCTTGCGCACCCGCACATCGTTCAGCGGTGCCTGCTGGGTGTTGAAGGCGTAGTAGTAAGTGCCGAGCTGCTCCGGGGTATAGACCTCCCCCGGGATCTGCTTCATCAGCTTCTGGTACAGCTCCTTGGGGAAGGATTCGGTGATCTGCAGATCGCCTGCCAGGTAGCGCTTGGTGGCGGCGCTCTCCTGGTTGATGGGCACGAAGGTAACCCTGGTCAGCACTGTGTGGGCGCGATCCCAGTAGTAGGGGTTCGGGGTCAGCTCCAGCTTCTCGTTCACCACCCGGTGACTCAGCACGAAGGCACCGTTGCCGACCAGCTTGCCCGGCTGGGTCCACTTGGTGCCATATTGCTCCATGCTGGCGCGATGCAGCGGCGACAGGCTGGGGTGGGTCAGCAGGCTCAGGAAGTAGGGCACCGGCTGGGAGAGCCTGACCCTCAGGGTGTGGTCGTCGAGCGCCTCCACCCCGAGCTCCTCGGGAGCCAACTTGCCCGCCACTATCTCGTCCACGTTGGTGAAGTGGGCCAGCTGGGCGAACCAGGCGAAGGTGGCGGCCTCTTTGGGATCCACCAGCTTGCGCCAGCCGTAGACGAAGTCGGCGGCCCGCACCGGATCCCCGTTGGACCAGCGCGCATCCGGCCGCAGATGGAACGTAAACTGCTGGTTATCCTCACTCTCCCAGCGTTCGGCGACCCCGGGCAATACCTTGCCATCCGGCCCCTGGGTCAGCAACCCCTCGTAGAGATCCCGCAGCACCTGCAGCTCGGGCAGCCCGACCAGTTTGAGTGGGCTCAGGCTGGTCGGCTCGTCCTTGAGATGACGCACGACCGCCTGCTCAGCGGCGAGTTGGGTACCGGGGGGAACATCGGCGGCCTGGACACAGGCGGCGCCAAGCAGGGCCAGCAGGGGACTCCATCCTTTCATGGTTGATCCTTCAAATTGTGTGAAGCGGGGAGAAAACTCGGCGAGAAATGATCGCCGCCAGATGGGAAATTATGATATCCCCTTTGCTGGTCAGACCGCCAGCCTGAGTCCCCTGATATCCGGGGCCTCATGGCGCCTTATTTGTCCCCGCGCCGCGCGCGGGAAGAGGAGTGAACGATGAGAGCATGGATGTTGCTGGCTTGCCTACTGAGCCAGGGTGCCTGGGCGCTGGCGCCCTGCGAGCGCACCAGCCAGGTGGGCAGCTGGTGCGAGGTCAGTCTGGATCAGTTGCACCCGACCCAGGGTGGTGTGGGCCAGATCCAGGTCGACAGCACCCAGGCCGAGCTGGCCGACAAGAGTGCAGAGCAGCTCGACAAGCTGATGAAGAAGAAGGAGATCCCCGTCGTCATCGCCCCGGATGGCGGCTACTGGCTGGTGGACAGACACCACCTGACCAAGGCGCTGTGGCAGCAGGGGGTGAAGCGGGCGCGGGTCAAGGTGATCGCCCGGCTGCAGGACAAGGCCAGCTTCTGGAGCCAGATGCAGAATCACCACTGGGCCTGGCTGAAGGATGAGCAAGGCCAGCCGCTGACCCCGCAGCAGTTGCCGAGGCACATCGGCGAGCTGCCGGATTACCCCTACCGTACCCTGGCGGGCCTGCTGCAGGATGCGGGCTATTTCAGCAAGAAGGATCAGGTCTACTTCGTCGAGTTTGCCTGGGCCAGCTGGCTCGGCCAGCAGATGGACTGGCTGCCGGTCAATGCCGCCAACCTGGCGGATCGCCTCGCCCAGGCCAAGCGGCTGGCGTGCAATGACAAGGCCAAGGGCTTGCCGGGCTATCCCGGCAAGCAGTGCCGTCTCAACCCGCCGCGCAGTGGCAGCTGAATCAGGGGCAAGAATGGGACTGATGCGGGGCACCTGGGCGCCCCGCATTTATTCTCCCTGGCTGACGCCTTGCCAGCGGGCGGCGGCTTGTTCCAGCAGCGCCACCTCTCCTTGCTGGATCAGCGGCAGCAGGGCCTGCACCTGCTCATCCGGCCAATCCCACCAGGCCAGCGCCAGCAGCCGGGTTATCTCGTCCTGGGGGAAGCGCTGGCGGATCACTCTGGCGGGGGAGCCGGCCACCACGCAATAGGGCGGCACATCCCGGGTGACCAGGCTGCGGGCGGCGATGATGGCGCCATTCCCTATGGTGACGCCCGGCATGATCATGGCTTCCATGCCGATCCAGACGTCATTGCCGATGCGGGTATCGCCGGCAGGCCTATAGCTGCGTTGCAGGGCCTCCGGGGTGGCGAAGGGATAGGTGCTGATGAAGGCCGGGTTGTGGGTGTGGTTGCCGCCCATGATGATCTTCACCCCGGCCGCTATCTGCACATAGTCGCCTAGATGGAGCCGGTCTATGTGCCAGATCGGCTCCCAGCCGGTGTCGGCCGAGCGGCTCCAGCGGTCGCCGTGCAGGTAGCGCACGACTTCCTCTTCGAAGGGGCCGTCCCAGGCTCCCGAGTAGTAGCTGTGTCGCCCCTTGAGGCAGATGTTGGGATTGGTCACCGTCAGATGCAGGTATTCGACCTGCGACCAGTGTTGGCAGATGGTCATTGCTGTGTTCCTCGTTGAATGGATCGGGATTGGATGCGCGAGTCGGCGCAGCTAATAGATCCAGACCAGCAGGCGGGGCACGCACAGGGTGGAGCAGCCCAGCGCCTGGGGTGAACGGGGTTTTTGCATGAGGAAGGGGCTCCCGACAAAAGAGGCCAGATGGTAAGGGATGGGGAGGGCGATGCCAAGTCGACGGGGAAGAAGTGGTCAAAACCTGCACAAAGGGTCTGGTTGATATTTATTCTCAATTGGCCATGATACAGGCTCCACTCATGTCGGTAGAGGAGAGGAAGATGACGAATCACAACTGGCAGCGTTACATGCTGGAGGCGGAGAATGCCCTCGGCAAGGGGGCGTTGGGGGCGGCCATCTGCCTCTATCAGCAGGCCCTTGGCGAGGTGTATGAGCTGGCGTCCGGCGATCTGGACGAACTGGCCAGCATGCGGGTCGCCACCTGTCACCGGCTGGCCGATTTCTGGCGCGCCATGGAAGAGCCCGCCTACGAGCTGCGTTACCTCAAGCTCGCCTCCGAACTGGTCACCGCCCTGGTGCCGCAATGTCCCAACCGCGAGTGCGAGAGCCTGATCAGCGAGCTGGGCTGCTGTCGCGCCGCCCTGCTCTCCTTCCTCAAGCGCCACCCCAATCCCGAGATCGCCAGGCTGATCCAGCTGCAGGACAAGGTGCAGGGCTGCGAGCTGATCGGCCGCTTCCGCCTCAACTAGCGGCTGTGCGCCTGAGCTTGTGGGCGATGCGTTCCTGGGCCTCTTCCCCCTGCAGGGCGAAGGAGAAGGCGCGGGCCTCCAGATCGATGACGAAATGCACCGCCTGCTTGAGCTCCTGCCTGAGCAGGGCCTTGCTCTTCTGTAGCGCCTTCGGCGGCTTGGCCGCCAGCTTCAGCCCTTGTGCTCTGGCAAAGGGGAGCAGTTCATCCATCGCCAGCACCCGGTTGGCCAGCCCGAGCCGCAGTGCCTCCGCGGCATCGATAGCCTCCGCCAGCAGCAACAGCTCGGCCGCCTTCAGGTGGCCGACGGCCCGGGGCAGCAGCAGGCTGGAGGCAAACTCCGGTACCAGCCCCAGCTCGACGAACGGCAGCTGCAAACGGGCATTCTGTGCCAGATAGACCAGATCGCAGTGCAGCAGCAGGGTGGTGCCTATGCCGACCGCCGGGCCGGCGACGGCGGCGATGACGGGCTTGGGGAAATCCACCAGGGTGTGCAGGAATTGCAGTATGGGGTCGTCCACCGCCAGGGCCGACTTGCCGACGAAGTCGGCGAGATCGTTGCCGGCGGTGAAGCAATCCTGCTGCCCCTGCAACAGCAGCACATGGACCCGCTCATCCAGTGCCGCCTGCTGCAGCGCCTGGGTGAGGGCCAGATACATCTCGGTGTTGAGGGCATTGCGCTTGTCCGGCCGGTTGAGGGTCAGGATGAGCAAGCCATCCTGCTGCTCGGCCAGAATTGTGAGGGCCATGTCTGAATCCTTGTTGTCGGGGGCTGTCAAAGCCCTCTCTTGAGGGTAAGCTTCGCTTCGTTTGACAACATCATAAAAGGATTTCAACCATGTTTAAACGTGCGTTCTACACCATCCTGACCCTGTGTCTGGCGGCCCCCGCCCTGGCCAAGGTCGAGGCCGTCGATGGCTATGTGCGCCTGCTGCCCCCCGGCTCACCTAACACCGCCGCCTTCATGGTACTCAAGAATGATGGTGACCAGCCGGTGACCCTGACCGCCGTCTCCTCTCCCGAGGCCGCACGGGCCGAGCTGCACACCCATCTGCACGAAAACGGGGTGATGAAGATGCGCCAGGTCGATGGTATCCAGATCCCGGCCAAGGGCGAGGTTGCCCTCAAACCCGGCAGTTTCCACATCATGCTGTTCGAGGTGCACGACCTCTCGCAGGCCGTCCCTGTCCCCCTGACCCTGACGCTGGACGATGGCCAGAGCCTCACTCTGAGCCTGCCGGTGAAGCCGGTTGAGCCGACGAAAGGCATGCAGCACTGACATTAATGGACGCGTGTTCAGCTTTTTACTCTAGGTATTCCCGAAACACTGGGTAAAATGATGGCCTTTCCAGTCCATTAGGGAGCGATATGATGAAAAAGACTTTGATTGCCGGCAGCATGCTGGCCCTGTTCAGCCATGCAGCCATGGCCGCCGATGACTGGCGTTTTGCGGTTGGCGCCGACATGTGGAACTCCCAGGGGAGCGGCCAGGTCAGCGGTGTCGATGCCGATGGCAGCTATGACGACAACTACAACTGGAGCGGCTACCTGCAACTGGAGCACGGCATCATCTTGCTGCCCAATGCCAAGCTCGAGATGACCGATTTCAGCACCAGCGGCGGCGCATTCAACAACGATCTGCTGGCCTATGATCTGAGCCTCTACTACCGCCTGATGAACAACGACATGTTCCAGCTCGATCTGGGTCTGACCGGTCGTCGTTACGATGGTGACTTCAACACCCAGCACTACTCCTATGACAAAGACGTGCTGATGGCCTACACCGGTGGTGAAGTGCGCATCCCGGGGACCGGCTTTGCCGCCTTCGGCGATCTGCGCATGCAGGATGGCGACAACTACGACTACCGTCTGGGTGGTTCCTACAAGTTTACCTCCCTGCCGCTCAAGATCCGTGCGGGCTGGCGTGAAGCCGAGATGGACTTCGACAAGGTCGATCAGAACATCGACGGCTGGTTCATCGGTGGTGAATTCACCTTCTGATCGGACGGGACATGATGATGGACTCCATCATCGGCATGTGACGAGGACAATATAATGGGCCACATCATAGTGACTGGCGCAGGCTCCGGCCTCGGACGCGCGCTGACAATCGGACTGGTTGAGCGCGGTCATCGGGTCTCCATGATGGGGCGCCGTTATCAGAAGCTGCAGGAGCAGGAGCGGCTGCTTGGCCACGCCGTGGTCGGCATCGCCGCCGATCTGGCCCACCACGAAGAGGTGGAGATGGCGTTTTCCGCTGCTGTGGCCTGGGGTGGTTTGCCGGATCTGGTGATCCATTGTGCCGGCGTGGGCGAATTCGGCCCGGTCGGCGTCTACACCGCCGAGCAGGTGCGCCGGGTGGTGGAGAGCAATCTCATCTCCACCATACTGGTGGCCCAGCAGACGGTGCGCCTCATCGGCAGCAAGGGCGGCGTGCTCGCCAACGTGCTCTCCTCCGCGGCGCAGACCGGCAAGGCCAACGAGAGCCTCTATTGCGCCTCCAAATGGGGCATGCGAGGCTTCCTGGAGTCCTTGCGAGCCGAACTCAAGGGCTCGCCCCTGCGACTGGTGAACCTCTATCCGAGCGGGATCCGCAGCGAGTTCTGGGATGGATCCTCCCATGTGGATTCGAGCAACTTCATGACGCCGGAAGACGCCGCCGCCTATATGTTGGATGCGTTGGAAGCCAGAAGCAGCTGCCATGTGACCGATCTCTTCATCGGTCGCAACGAGTAAGCCCCGCCTCGCCACGCCTTCCCGGCAGGCAGACAACAAAAAGCGCGCCATTGGCGCGCTTTTTTATTGCCGCATGGCGGCGGTATTAACGACCCGGCTTGCCCTTGAGCAGGGCGACGATGTCGTCGACCGCCACTTCCTGCTTCTCGCCGGAGCGGCGGCATTTGTACTCCACCACGCCGTTGTCCAGGCCGCGATCGCCGATGATCTGGGGCATCGCCAGCGGGGCGTGGGGAATATGTTGTGCAATTGGATGTGGTAATGAGGGATATATTTTAAGGCCGACAATCCAATGTGTTAATTAAGGTGGGCATTATCAACATGTAAAAATAAATGTTTAGAGTGAAATAACAAAATCACCGATTTTTATAATTCATTATCGCAACTTACTACTCCAGCATTTAATGTTTCGAATATAACGAATGTATATCCAGCCCCATGCAGAATCATATTTAACTTCTGGTGGAGATTAGCTAATCGTACCTGAAATTATCATTTTTTAGCCGCATATCCCTGCAGGAAGGACTGAACTGCATGCTTTGATTTTTTGCCAAGGGTTAGCAGCAATTCAAAATCAGGGTTGATAATGCCATGCCGGCACTCTAATTCCTTTAACAGGGCGAGCCACAGATACGCCGTCACTTCGGCATCGGCCAAGGCGCGGTGAAATACCCCGTCATTGGGTAAGCTCTGGTATTGCACCAGGGTAGCCAACTTATGGTTCGGCGCTTCGGGGAATAACCGTCTCGACAGCAGCAAGGAGCAGGCGAACTGCCCAGGATAGTGCGCCGAAAGTCGCTCTATTTCAGCATCCAGAAAGCGCTTATCGAAGGAGGCATTATGGGCGACCAGGTTATCATCACCGATAAACTCGACGAAGTCCGCCATCACCTCGCCGCAAGGTGGCGCCTGTTTCAGCATGGTATTGCTGATCCCGGTATATTGCTCAATAAAGCTGCTGACGTTAAAGCCGGGATTCATCAACGCCGAAAAACGTTCACTGATATGGCCGTTTTCAATCCGGACGGCGCCAATTTCGATCGCTCTATCACCTTGTCCTGGTGAGAGCCCGGTAGTCTCGAAATCGAGCACGACAACGGTATTGGCTAAGGCGGTGGGCATAATCTCTCTGGCAGTCTGGATAAAGAACTCAGTCTAGGAAATCTGCTACTTCATGTACAGCGCAATATCGCGATACAACTGGAGCCTTGTGTTTGTGATGAGCAGCAGAGACGGACAACATATAAAAAGCCCCGAGTGCAATTCACACCCGGGGCCTTTTTATCGAAAACGAAAAGCAGAGTTAGCAGGCGCTATTAGCGACCCAGCTTGCCCTTGAGCAGGGCGACGATGTCGTTGATCGCCACTTCCTGCTTCTCGCCGGAGCGGCGGCACTTGTACTCCACCACACCGTTGTCCAGGCCGCGATCGCCGATGACGATGGCGTGCGGGATACCGATCAGCTCCATGTCGGCGAACATCACGCCCGGACGCTCCTTGCGGTCATCGAACAGCACGTCCACACCGGCGGCCTTCAGCTCGGCGTAGAACTGCTGCGCCTGCTCGGCGACGCGCTCGGACTTGTGCATGTTCATCGGCACTATGGCCACTTCGAACGGGGCTATGGCCTCCGGCCAGATGATGCCGTACTGATCGTTGTTCTGCTCGATGGCGGCTGCCACCAGGCGGGAGACCCCGATGCCGTAGCAACCCATCTCCATGGTGACGGACTTGCCGCCCTCGTTCAGCACGCTGGCCTTCATGGCCTCGGAGTACTTGGTACCCAGCTGGAAGATGTGGCCCACTTCGATGCCGCGCTTGAGCAGCAGCTTGCCCTGGCCGCAGGGGCTGGGGTCGCCTTCCACCACGTTGCGCAGATCGGCCACTTCATAAGTGGCGATGTCGCGATCCCAGTTGGCACCGGTCAGGTGGAAGCCGGTCTCGTTGGCGCCGCAGACAAAGTCGGCGAGATGGGCGGCGCTGCGATCGGCGATGATGCGACCATTGAAGCCGACCGGGCCGATGGAGCCTGCATCACAGCCGGCGGCGGCCTTGATCTGCTCGTCGCTCGCGAAGGTCAGCGGGTTGGCGACACCCGGCAGCTTCTCGGCCTTGATCTCGTTCAGCTCGTGGTCGCCACGCAGCACCAGCGCGATAACCGCCTGCTGGCCGTGCTCGTCCGCCTCGGCCAGCACCAGCAGGGTCTTGGCGATGACAGCCGGCGCGACACTCAGGAAGGAGGCCACTTCATCTATGGTGTGGACGGCCGGAGTCGCCACCTTGGTCAGGGCGGCAGTGGCTGCGGCGCGCACGCCGGCCGGTGCCAGCGCCTCGGCCATCTCGATGTTGGCGGCGTAATCGGAGCTGTCGGAGAAGGCGATCAGATCTTCACCGCTCTCGGCCAGCACCTGGAATTCGTGGGAGCCGGTACCGCCGATGGAGCCGGTATCGGCCTGCACCGGACGGAAATTCAGCCCCATGCGGGTGAAGGCGGTGCAGTAGGCCGCGTGCATCCGCTCGTAGGTCTCGATCAGCGAGGCCTTGTCGATATGGAAGGAGTAGGCGTCCTTCATCAGGAACTCGCGTCCACGCATCACGCCGAAACGGGGACGCACCTCATCGCGGAACTTGGTCTGGATCTGGTAGAGGTTGAGCGGCAGCTGCTTGTAGCTGTTCACTTCGTAACGGACCAGCGAGGTGATCACCTCTTCGTGGGTCGGGCCCAGCACGAAGGGACGGTTGTGGCGGTCGGTCAGACGGCACAGCTCGGGGCCGTAGTCGTCCCAGCGGCCGGACTCCTGCCACAGCTCGGCCGGTTGCACCACCGGCATGGAGACTTCGATGGCACCAGCATTGTTCATTTCTTCGCGAACAATGTTCTCGATCTTCTTCAGTACCCGCAGGCCGGACGGCAGCCAGGCATACATGCCGGAGGCCAGTTTGCGGATCATGCCGGCGCGCAGCATCAGCTGATGGCTGACGACTTCCGCATCGGAGGGGGTTTCCTTGAGAGTGGAAAGCAGATATTGGCTGGTACGCATCGCGGTAGACCTTAGCTAGTTCGGGCGCTGGACCCTGGAAAATTTCAAGGGCCGGATTTTAACATGGGTCCATATCCTAACGCGATTTTCTATCTTCAATAAGTGACTAAATGCGGCCGGGTCGTCGTCATCCTGGCCTTATATGGCGGCCAGAGGCAGACACTGTCATCAGTATGCTGGATACTTATCCAGTAATTATTTAAGCTAAGCGCTACTTTATGGCTGGCTGTGTTGGTTGAGGAGAGATGTCGTGATTGGTCGCGTGAGAGGCATTGTGATTGAGAAGAATCCCCCCGAGGTGTTGCTCGAGGTGGGTGGCGTGGGCTATGAGGTGCAGATGCCCATGAGCTGCTTCTATGATCTGCCCGAGCTCGGGAAGGAAGCGACCATTCACACTCATTTCGTGGTGCGTGAAGATGCCCAGCTGCTCTATGGCTTCAACCACAAGCAGGAGCGGGCGCTGTTTCGCGAGCTGATCAAGACCAACGGGGTCGGCCCCAAGCTGGCGCTGGCGATCCTGTCCGGCATGACCGCCACCCAGTTCGTGCTGAGCGTCGAGCGCGAGGAGATAAGCTCCCTGGTGAAGCTGCCCGGCGTGGGCAAGAAGACCGCCGAGCGGCTGGTGGTGGAGATGAAGGACCGCCTCAAGGGCTGGGTCAGCCACGATCTGTTCTCGCCTGCCACCATCAGTCTGCCCGCCCAGGAGAGCCAGCTGCGCGCCCCCGATGCGAGCGAAGAGGCCGCCAGCGCCCTGGTGGCACTCGGCTACAAGCCGCAGCAGGCGAGCCAGATTGTCAGCAAGGTGGCCAAGGAGGGGATGTCGGTTGAGTCGATCATCCGTGAATCCCTGCGTAGCCTGGTGTGAGGATGAACATGAATCAAGCGGCTCGCCCTGTCTCGATCTTCGGTGTGCGTGGGGTAATGCATGATTGAAGCGGATCGTCTTATCTCGGCCGGTGCCGCCCGCGAGGAGGAGGTCATCGATCGGGCCATCCGGCCCAAGAAGCTGGCCGATTACACCGGTCAGGATCCCGTCTGCGCCCAGATGGAGATCTTCATCGAGGCGGCGCGCCAGCGCGGGGAGGCGCTCGATCATTTGCTGATCTTCGGCCCGCCCGGCCTTGGCAAGACCACGCTCGCCAATATCGTGGCCAACGAGATGGGGGTCAACATCAAGACCACCTCGGGTCCGGTGCTGGAGAAGGCAGGGGATCTGGCGGCGCTACTCACCAACCTCGAGCCGAACGACGTGCTGTTCATCGACGAGATCCACCGTCTCAGCCCTGTGGTGGAGGAGGTGCTCTATCCGGCCATGGAGGATTACCAGCTCGACATCATGATAGGGGAAGGGCCTGCCGCTCGCTCCATCAAGCTGGATCTGCCCCCCTTCACCCTGATCGGCGCCACCACCCGGGCCGGCTCGCTGACCAGCCCGCTGCGGGACAGATTCGGTATCGTCCAGCGGCTGGAGTTCTACAACGTCAAGGATCTCACCGACATAGTCGCGCGCAGCGCCCGTTGCCTCGGGCTCGAGATGTCGGGGGATGGGGCGTTGGAAGTGGCGCGCCGCTCCCGGGGTACGCCGCGGATTGCTAACCGTTTGTTGCGGCGGGTACGGGATTTCGCCCAGGTGAAATCCGATGGCCGGATTGATGGACCCATAGCGGCCCGTGCCATGGACATGCTGGACGTGGATAATCAGGGCTTCGACTTCATGGACCGCAAGTTATTGTTGGCTGTCATCGACAAGTTTATGGGGGGCCCGGTCGGCCTCGATAACCTGGCGGCCGCGATCGGCGAAGAGAAAGACACCATAGAAGATGTGCTTGAGCCTTATCTCATCCAGCAGGGCTACCTGCAGCGCACGCCCAGAGGGCGGCTGGCGACCCCGAGAGCCTATGCTCACTTCGGCCTGCAACGGCCCGATGAGGGATAAAAACAGCTGATTGAACAAAAAACCGCCTTCAGGGGCGGTTTTTTACTATTCTGACAAAAAAAAGCCCACCGCTGAGCAGGGTGGGCAAAGACAATTCAGGATGGATGTTCACAGACAGTGAGAGTGTCCAGAGACAGACCGGAAAAACACAAAGGAGCCGTCGCGAGGCTTCAGAGTCGGTTCATTTGATAGAGCTGAACGAACGAAAGCTTGTAGTAACGAATGGTCTTGGCAACAAACTTTTTCATCTTAAATTCCAACAAACAGGTTCGAGATGTTCATCGAATACATACCGGGAACCCAGAATGACCGGCCTGTACTCAGGGGCGTACCCTCACTGCGAGGCGCATTGTAGGAGCTCTTTCCGGGCCGGACAAACAAGAAAATTTACCTGTTTCGGATTAGATAAAGTAATTAATGTGGTAGCCGGTCCAATAAGCATAAACATGTGTTTTTGTTGGTTTTAAATTGGAATTGCCGCGGGTGGTTCAGATTGGGAAATACAGAATGAAATCGCCCCGCCACACTATTCTTTTAACAGAATTGAAACTAATATCGATTTATCTAAAGTTGATTTAAATCAAACATTTATAGATAAGTGTTTTTTGTGAACAAGCTCTCAAAATTAACCTGCACCCGTTGGTAAGTTGCCTTGAAAAGGCATGTATTGATGATGGTTTTACATTGATTTCAATCAAATAAAGGTGATATAAAACGGCGGTCATTATAGGCGGGAATGGAATTACAGTTCTTGTTTATTAAATGTTAAACATTAGCTTTTTTTGTTCCTGTATATTGCCTTGTTGTTAATGTGGTGGCAGTCGAATCCGGTCACCGGTGTCAACCGGGATGTGACCGACCATTCGGGGACTTCCAATGGAAGCTTTGTCCTTAAAACTTAAAATAGCCGTGCCAATAATCGGTGAGGAAACATCATGATTGCTGAGCATGTGGTAGACCTATCGCGGTTCCAATTTGCCGCGACGGCCCTTTATCACTTCCTGTTTGTACCCCTGACGCTGGGAATGGCCTTCATTCTGGCGATCATGGAGTCTGTCTATGTGATGACCAACAACTCTGTTTACCGGGACATGACCAAGTTCTGGGGCAAGTTGTTCGGGATCAACTTCGCCCTCGGGGTCACCACTGGGCTTACCATGGAGTTTCAGTTCGGTACCAACTGGGCTTACTACTCCCACTATGTCGGCGACATCTTCGGGGCCCCGCTGGCCATCGAAGGGCTGATGGCCTTCTTCCTGGAGTCCACCTTCGTCGGTATGTTCTTCTTCGGTTGGGATCGCCTCACCAAGCGCCAGCATCTGGCGGCCACCTGGTTGATGGCGCTGGGGACCAACCTCTCCGCCCTCTGGATCCTGGTCGCCAACGGCTGGATGCAGAACCCGGTCGGTGCCGAGTTCAACTTCGAGTCCATGCGGATGGAGATGGTGAGCTTCGCCGATCTGGTGTTCAACCCGGTTGCGCAGGTTAAGTTCGTCCACACTGTGGCGGCTGGCTACACCACGGGTGCCATGTTCGTGCTGGGTATCTCCTCCTATTACCTGCTGAAGAGTCGTGATGTGGCCTTCGCCCGTCGCTCCTTCGCCATCGCGGCCGCGTTCGGCATGGCCTCTATCCTGTCCGTGCTGATCCTGGGTGACGAGTCCGGTTACGAGACGGGTGAAGTGCAGAAGGTGAAACTGGCCGCCATCGAGGCGGAGTGGAACACCGAGCCGGCACCGGCTTCCTTTACCCTGTTCGGCATCCCGAATCAGGAAGAGATGCGCACCGATTACGCCATCAAGATCCCCTATGCCCTCGGCATCATCGCGACCCGTTCCCTGGACGGCCAGGTGACCGGTCTGAAGGATCTGAAGAGTGAGCATGAACTGCGCGTGCGCAACGGCATGGTGGCCTATGACCTGCTGACCAAGCTGCAATCCGGTGACAAGTCCGACGATACCCGCGCCCGTTTCGACGAGGTGAAGCAGGATCTGGGCTACGGTCTGCTGCTCAAGCGTTACACCAGCAACGTGACCGACGCGACCGACGAGCAGATCAAGTCCGCCGTGGATGACTCCATCCCGCAGGTGGCCCCGCTGTTCTTCGCCTTCCGCATCATGGTGGCGTGCGGCATGTTGATGCTGCTGCTGATCGGCCTGGCCTTCTATGACAGCACCCGCCACAAGATCGGTGAGCGCAAGTGGCTGCTCAAGGCGCTGCTGTGGGGTATTCCGCTGCCCTGGATCGCCATCGAGTGTGGCTGGTTCGTGGCGGAATATGGCCGTCAGCCCTGGACCATAGCCGAAGTGCTGCCGACCTCGGTCTCCGCATCCAACATTCCTGCGTCCGAGATCTGGTTCTCCCTGATCGGGATCTGCCTGTTCTACACGGTGCTGCTCATCATCGAGATGTACCTGATGTTCAAGTATGCGCGTCTGGGCCCCAGCAGTCTGAAAACGGGCAAGTACCACTTCGAACAGAGCAAGGCATAAGGAGAGGATCTCATGTTTGATTACGAATTATTGCGCTTGATCTGGTGGGTGCTGGTCGGTGTCCTGCTGATCGGGTTCGCCGTCACCGACGGTTTTGACATGGGGGTGGGCGCTCTGCTCCCCTTCGTCGGCAAGAAGGATGTTGAGCGTCGGGTGATGCTCAACACCATGGGCCCGCACTGGGAAGGTAACCAGGTCTGGCTGGTCACGGCGGGTGGGGCACTGTTCGCCGCCTGGCCCATGGTCTATGCGGCGGCCTTCTCAGGCTTCTACATCGCCATGATCCTGACCCTGATGGCGCTGTTCTTCCGTCCGGTCGGCTTCAAGTACCGCTCCCTGCAGGAAGGCGCCAAGTGGCGCAACAACTGGGACTGGGCACTGTTCATCGGTAGCGCCGTGCCGCCGATCATCTTCGGGGTCGCCTTCGGCAACCTGCTGCAGGGTGTGCCGTTCAGCTTCAACCAGTTCCTGATGCTGACCTACCACGGCAACTTCTTCGGTCTGCTCAACCCGTTCGGTCTGCTGACCGGCCTGGTCAGCCTGTTCATGATCGTGACCCAGGGCGCCGCCTGGCTGATGATGAAGACCGAGGGTGAAGTGCTGGCCCGTTCCCGCACCGCCGCCACTGTGTTCTCGCTGTTGACCCTGGTCACCTTCGCGCTGGCCGGTGTCTGGGTCAGTGGCATGGATGGCTATGTGGTGGTCAGCAACATGGCGACCGATGCCGTCACCAACCCCCTGCACAAGGAAGTGGTGGTGCAGGCCGGTGCCTGGATGCAGAACTACAACCTCTACCCCTGGATGATTGCCGCTCCCGTGCTGGGCCTGGTGATGAGCCTGCTGACCGCGCTTGCGGCCAAGCTGGGCAAGGGCTGGATGGCGTTCCTGTTCTCCTCCCTGGCCATCGCGGGCATCATCTTGACGGCGGGCTTCTCCATGTTCCCGTTCATCATGCCTTCCAGCCTGGAGCCATCCCAGAGCCTGACCATGTGGGATGCCACCGCCTCCTTCAACACCCTCAAGGTGATGACGGTCGTCGCGGCCATCTTTGTCCCGACCGTGCTGGCCTATACCATCTGGACCTACATCAAGATGTTTGGCCGGGTGAGTAACAAGCACATCGAAGACAACCAACAATCGCTCTACTAAGAAGGTGCCCTGATATGTGGTATTTCACCTGGATACTGGGTCTGTTGCTGGCTTGCGCGTTTGGGATCATCAATGCGCTCTGGCTGGAACACACCGAGAACCTGGATCGTCAGATCGATGAAAACAAGTGATCGCCTAGCCCGGTTGGCCGCTCCGCTGGAGCGCCAACCCTGGCAAGGAGCGATGCTGGTGGCGGCGACCCTGCTGGCCGTCGCCATCTTGCAGGCCCCCAACCTGATCGCCGCCAACACCAGCGAGCACGGCCTCTGGCTCGCGCCCTGGCTGATGTGGGCGGTCTGTTGCGGGGTGATGCACGGGCTGGGGTTCCACCCCCGCAGCTTGGTCGGTCGTCTGTTGTTTTGCCCCTGGCTCGCCCTGCCCAGCCTGTTGTTCGGACTCTGGTTGACCAGCGGTTATTTCCTGCCATAACAAACGGGGGGAGGCGAGAATTGCTCTGTCTCCCTCTGTCTCCCTCTGTCTCCCTCTGTCTCCCTCTGTCTCCCTCTGTCTCCCTCTGTCTCCCTCTGTCTCCCTCTGTCTCCCTCTGTCTCCCTCTGTTTCCCTCTGTCTCCCTCTGTCTCCCTCTGTCTCCCCCTGCTTACCGACGTCATCGGTTGGCTGCTGTTTTGCTCCCTGGTTTGCCCTGCCAGCCCGTTGCGTGGGCTCCGGTTGACCATGAGCTATTCCCTGCCATAAAAAACGGGAGGAGGTGGGATTTCCCTGTCTCCCCCTGCTTCTTTCCTATTCAGCCCTGCGCTATGATAGCCCCCCATCTGACTGTCGAATGGATCACAGATTTTTATGGGGGAAGTCTCTGAGTTTCCGGTACGTGTCTACTACGAAGACACCGACGCCGGAGGCATCGTCTACAACGCCAACTATCTCAAGTTTATGGAACGGGCTCGTACCGAGTTCCTGCGCGCCGGCGGCATCGAACAGGATGTCCTGCTGCAAGAGGGGCTTGCCTTCGTGGTGAGTCGCACCGAGATCGATTTCCGCTCTGCGGCCCGCTTCAATGAACTACTGACCGTATTGACGCAAGTGACTGAAGTGAAACGCGCCTCCATGCGCTTTTCACAACGGATCCTGGCGGCTGATGGACGACTGATCACCCAGGCCATGGTACAGATAGCCTGTGTCAGTCATCCGCATATGAAACCTGTTGCAATACCTGAAAATGTGAAGGGAGTGCTGTTAAGTGCACGCTGAAATTTCGTTTATTGGCCTGTTTTGGCAAGCCAGCCTGTTGGTAAAACTGGTCATGATGACCCTGATGGGTATGTCGGTCGTCTCCTGGGCGCTGATCTTCCAACGCTCCAAGGTCATCAAGGCGGCCAATCTCGCATCGGAGCAGTTTGAGGACAGATTCTGGTCCGGGGTCGACCTCAACCGGCTCTACCAGGAGTCCTCTTCCCGCCGTGATGACATCGAAGGCATGGAAGACATCTTCTACTCCGGCTTCAAGGAGTATGCCCGCCTGCTCAAGGCCGGTGCCCGTGGCCAGGATGCGGTGATGGACGGTACCTATCGTGCCATGCGGGTCTCTCTTTCCCGTGCGGTGGACGAGCTGGAATCCAACCTGCCGGTGCTGGCGACCGTCGGCTCCATCAGCCCTTACATAGGTCTGTTTGGTACCGTATGGGGCATCATGAACGCCTTTATCGCCCTGGGTCAGGTGCAGCAAGCCACCCTGCAGATGGTGGCTCCGGGTATCGCGGAGGCGCTGATCGCCACCGCCATGGGTCTGTTCGCTGCCATTCCCGCGGTTATTTTCTATAACAGGTTTACCAACAAGGTAGAGAAGCTGGAGAACGCTTACGCCAACTTCATGGACGAGTTCACTACCATTTTGAACCGCCAGATTGCTCAACAGCAGGGTGAGAAGTAAATGCAAACCTATCAGCGGATCCGGCGCAAGAAGGTGTGCGAGATCAACGTGGTGCCCTATATCGACGTCATGCTGGTGCTGCTCATCATCTTCATGGCGGTGACACCGGTGATCACCCAGGGGGTCAAGGTTGACCTGCCCCAGGCGGAATCCGAGCAATTGCCGGAAGATGCCAAGCCTCCCTTCATCGTCAGCGTGAACACCGAGGGGGAGTACGTCATCAAGGCCGGCGAGGCGGATGACGAGCCGGTACCGAGCGGCACCCCGGAGGCGATGCAGCAATACATCACCGAGAAGGCCATGGGCTATCTGGCCATCAACCAGAATGCCCCCGTGGTGGTGGCGGGTGACAAGTCCGTACGCTACGAAGAGGTGATCCTGTTGATGGTCGCGCTCAAGAAAGCCGGTGTGCCTCAGGTTGGCCTGATGACGGATCCGGTGAACTGACGGAGATGGATGTGAAGCGTGGTATTTCCGGTTATCTCATCGCGTCGGTGCTGCTGCATCTGATCATCGGCATCATCCTGTTGGTTGGTGTCGACTTCAGCAAGCCGAAGCGACCCGAGTCGAAGGGCCAGATCGTCAATGCGGTGATGCTGGACAGCGAGTTCCTGGAGCAACAGGCGCAGCAGATCCAGCAGCAGAAGAAGGCGCAACCCAAGGCTGCGCAGCAGCAGAAAGAGAAGGATAAGGAAGACGCCGAACAGGTCAAGCGTGAGCTGGCGCAAGAGCAGGAGCGACTGCGCATCGCCGAGACCAAGCGTAAGGAAGCCGAGGAGGCGACCCGCAAGGCGGAGACCGAGAAGCAGAAGAAGGTAGCCGAGCAGAAGCAGGCGGAGGAGCAGGCACAGAAAGCCGAGGAAACCCGCAAGCTGGACGCCCAGAAGACCAAGCAGGCCGAGGCCAAGCGCGAGCAAGAGGAATTGGCCAAGGCACTGGCGCTGAAGAAAAAGAAAGAAGAGCTGGAGAAGCAGCAGGCCGACGAGAAGGTGAAGGAAAAAGCCAAGGCGGATGCGGCCAAGAAGGCGGAGGCTGACAAGAAAGCCAAGGCCGAGGCGGAGAAGAAAACCAAGGCGGAAGCCGAGAAAAAGGCCAAGGCCGAGGCCGATAAAAAGGCTGCGGACGAAGCCGCCAAGAAGGCAAAAGCTGACGCAGAGAAGAAGGCGAAGGCGGAGGCCGACAAGAAGGCCAAGGTAGAGGCGGAGCGCAAGCGCAAGGCCGCCGAAGAGGCCAAGCTGCAGAAAGAGATGGAAGCCATGATGCAGCAGCAGCTGGAGGCTGAGGCCAATTCCCGCAGTCAGGCCGCCTCGGCGGCAGCCAAGGGTGAGGTCGACAAGTATGCCGCTCTCATCAAGGCCACGGTCGAGCGCTACATGATTTTGGATCCCACCATGCGGGGCAAAACCTGTACTATCGGTGTCAAATTGGCCAGCAGCGGCTTCGTCATTTCGGTGGATAGCGGCCAGGGTGACCCGGCGGTCTGTCGCTCCGGCAAGGCGGCGGTGTTGAAAGCCAATCAGCTACCGGTGCCGAAGGATCCGGCGGCATTCGAGATGTTGAAGGAGTTTAACCTCAAGCTGGAGCCGAGCATCTAAGCGGACTAGCGCGGGGGCATTGAACGTGGTTGGCAGCATCTTGCTGATAAAGGAACTTACCTCTCATTTTTATTGGAATAGAGTACTAAAGCCATGATAAGAAAAGTATTTTTTGCTTTGGTTGGCTGCCTTCTGCTGGGCCAGAGCGCTCAGGCGGCCTTGGACATCGTCATCACCGGCGGGATTGACAGCGCACGCCCCATCGCGATTGCGCCCTTCAAATGGGAAGGCAATGGCCAGCTGCCGCAGGACATCGCCGAGGTGGTCTCCAACGATCTGATGCGCAGTGGCAAGTTCAAGCCGCTGGCCCGTGGTCAGATGCCGCAGACCCCGAGCAGTAGTGGCGAGATCAACTTCGCCCCCTGGGCCTCCCAGGGTGTCGAGGCCGTGGTGGTCGGTACCGTCTCGGCCGTGGGCGATGGCACCTACAAGATCAACTTCGAGCTGGTTGACGTGCTGAAGGGCCAGCTGGCCAAGACCCAGGGCGGGGAAGCCAACGGCTACATCCTCGATAGCCGCATGGCGACTATCCCGGGTGCCCAGATGCGCCAGTTTGCCCACCGTATCTCCGACATCGTCTATGAGCGTCTGACCGGCGAGCGTGGTGCCTTCCTGACGCGTCTGGCCTATGTCTCCGTCCAGCAGGGGACCCAGTTCCCGTATCAGCTGCGGATCTCCGACTACGACGGCTACAACGAGAAGACCCTGCTGCGCTCCCGCGAGCCGCTGATGTCGCCGGCCTGGTCGCCGGATGGCAGCAAGCTGGCCTATGTCAGCTTCGAGAACCAGAAATCCGAGATCTACGTGCAGGACATCTATACCCAGCAGCGCAGCCTGATCAGCAGCTTCCGCGGTATCAATGGCGCGCCGGAATGGTCACCAGATGGTCGTCGATTGGCTATTGTTTTGTCCAAAGATGGGCAGCCTGATCTCTATGTCATTGATGTGGCAAGCAAGCAACTCACTCGAGTCACAAATAACCGCACCATAGATACCGAACCCTCCTGGTTGCCGGATGGCCAAACTTTGATGTTCACCTCTGAACGTGGTGGCAAACCCCAGATTTATAGCGTAAATTTGGCGACTGGCGTCACTCGCCGGATGACCTGGGAAGGGGATTCCAACCAGGGGGCATCCATCACGCCGGACGGCAAGTCCATGGTGATGGTGACCCGGGTTCAGGGACAATATCGCATCGCTCGTCAAGATATGGAAAGCGGAGCCATGTTGGTACTGACTCAGAGTGCTCTGGATGAGTCGCCAAGTGTGGCTCCCAATGGCAGCATGATTATCTATGCCACCATCTATCAGGGTCGCAAGAGCCTGGCTTTGGTATCGACCGACGGTCGTTTCAAGGCAGTGCTCCCGACCAGTAGCGGTGAAATTCGTGCACCAGCTTGGTCGCCCTTCTTGAATTGATAAAAAAAATCGATTGTTTTTTGTTTTGTTATAAAGGTTTAAGGAAATAGCATGCAACTCAATAAACTGCTCAAGGGTCTGGCCATCGCACTGCCACTGTTCACCCTGGCTGCCTGTAGTTCTTCTTCCGACTCCGACGCCGCTGGCGCCGAGTCTGGCATGACCGACGGCATGGGCGGTGTACAAACCGGTGGCGCCAACGGCATGTTGTCCCCGGAAGAGCAGATGCGTCAGAAGTTCGAAGCTCTGCAGCGCGACAACGTGATCTACTTCCCGTACGATGGTTACGACATTCAAGGTCAGTACGCCGACCTGCTGGATGCCCACGCCAGCTACCTGCGTGAGCGTCCGTCCGTCAAGGTGTTGATCGAAGGCCACGCCGATGAGCGTGGTACTCCGGAATACAACATCGCTCTGGGCGAGCGTCGTGCCAAGGCCGTTGCCAAGTATCTGCAAACCCTGGGTGTGCAGGCTGAGCAGCTCTCCATCGTCAGCTATGGCGAAGAGAAGCCGCTGGACATGTCTCATACCGAGGATGCCTTTGCCAAAAACCGCCGTGCGGTTCTGGTTTACTAAGGTTTGATCCGAATGAAATTCGTGTTTAAGCAAGCGGCCATTTCGATGGCCGTTTTATTTGCACTGAACGCTCAGGCGGCCGCGCCGGTGAGCGACCTCAGTGGCGATAGCGGCGGTGTGGTCCTCAGCGGCAACAACGGCGCCATAGTGCCCACGGGCAGCCTGGAAGACCGAGTTGCCTTGCTGGAGCGCACCCTCAATGCCCGTCTGCGTCTGCAGGCCGAGCTGCAACAGCAGGTCGACTCGCTGCAAGGGGAAGTCTCCGAACTGCGTGGTCAGCTGGAGCAGCAAACCTATCAGATGGAGCAGTCGCAAGAGCGTCAGCGCCAGCTGTATCAGGAGCTCGACAAGGTGGCCAACAGCCAGCCTGCCGCTGCGTCTGCCGCCTCCGCTGCGGCCGCCCCCGCTCCCGCAGCTGCGGCCAACTACTCGACCAATCAGGACGAGAACCAGGCCTACGATGCTGCCGTGAACATGGTGCTCAAGGAGAAGAACTACGACAAGGCCATTCCCGCCTTCGAAGGGTTCATCAAGCAGTACCCGAGCTCCAGCTACGTGCCCAATGCCCATTACTGGCTCGGCCAGCTGATGTTCAACAAGGGTGACAGGAGTGGCGCCGCGGCCCAGTTCTCCACGGTGGCGAACAAGTACAGCAAGTCGCCAAAGCGGGCCGATGCTCTGCTGAAACTCGGCATGCTGGCACAGCTCGACGGCAAGAAAGCGGAAGCCAAGACCTTCTATGAACAGGTGATCAAGGGTTACCCCAACACCTCGCCGGCCCAGCTGGCCAAGCAGAGCCTGAGCAAGTTGTAGTATTGCTGTAGGTCACTGTTTTCGTAACAGTCTTGTAAATACGACGCCGCTTTGTATGCGCAGTGAACAAACAGATTTAATTTAAGAATTTTCTATTGCGCCAGGATGATAAATCCGTAATATAGGCCGCCGTCAGAGCCGGTGCAGTAATGCAGTCGGACCTGGTCGTGGTGAGGGTCGTTAGCTCAGTCGGTAGAGCAGTTGACTTTTAATCAATTGGTCGCTGGTTCGAATCCAGCACGACCCACCATTTCTTCACTCAGGGTGAAGACAGAATTCCCAGGTCGTTTAGCTCAGCTGGGAGAGCACCTCCCTTACAAGGAGGGGGTCACTGGTTCGAGCCCAGTAACGACCACCAGTTTTGTAAGTAAAGCGTTAGAGCTGTTTGCCGAAGGTGAGCAGTGTCAGGTGAAGGTGGGGGTCGTTAGCTCAGTTGGTAGAGCAGTTGACTCTTAATCAATTGGTCGCTGGTTCGAACCCAGCACGACCCACCAATCTGGCAACATGGAATCCCAGGTCGTTTAGCTCAGCTGGGAGAGCACCTCCCTTACAAGGAGGGGGTCACTGGTTCGAGCCCAGTAACGACCACCAGTTTGTAGAAATGATTTAGATGGGTCGTTAGCTCAGTCGGTAGAGCAGTTGACTTTTAATCAATTGGTCGCTGGTTCGAATCCAGCACGACCCACCATCATTTAGCCTTATCCCAGGTCGTTTAGCTCAGCTGGG
>NZ_CAWQKG010000006.1:0-63232 GCF_963895295.1 Aeromonas sp. sia0103
TGGATGGCACCAGCCACACCGTGACCATCACCATCACCGGCGTCAATGACGGTGCCGAGATCAAGGGTGATGACAGCGGTGCGGTGACCGAAGACCTGAACGTGGTCAGCGGTAACCTGACCGAGACCGGCAGCCTGACCCTGACCGACGTGGACGGGGCCGACGAGGCCGAGTTCAAACCGGGTGTGGGTACCCCGAGTGCCGGCGCCCTGGGTCAGCTGGAGATCGATGCGGCGGGCAAGTGGAGCTATGAGGTCGCCAACAGCAAGGTGCAGTACCTGGGCCAGGGTGAGACCAAGGTCGAGACCTTCGTGGTTGAGAGCCTGGATGGCACCAGCCACACCGTGACCATCACCATCACCGGCGTCAACGACGGTGCCGTGATCAGCGGTGCCGACCACGGCGCGGTGCTGGAAGATGAGAGCAAGCCGACCCTGACCGACAGCGGCACCCTGACCATCGGTGATGACGATGCGGGCCAGGCGGTGTTCCAGCCGGGCACCGGTACCCCGACCGGCAACGTGCTGGGCCACCTGACCATCGATGCGGATGGCAAGTGGACCTACAACGTGGCCAACGGCGACGTGCAGTACCTGAAAGAGGGTGAGACCAAGGTCGAGACCTTCACCGTGCACAGTGCCGACGGCACCAGCCACGAGGTGGTCATCACCATCACCGGCACCAACGATCTGCCGGTGATTGCCGGCGACGACCACGGCGCGGTGACCGAGGATGCCAGCAATCCGACCCTGACCGACAGCGGCACCCTGACCCTGACCGATCTAGATGCGGGCGAGGCAGTGTTCAAGGCCGGTACCGGTACCCCGACCGGCAGTGTGCTGGGCCACCTGACCATCGATGCGGATGGCAAGTGGACCTACAACGTGGCCAACGGCGACGTGCAGTACCTGAAAGAGGGTGAGACCAAGGTCGAGACCTTCACCGTGCACAGTGCCGACGGCACCAGCCACGAGGTGGTCATCACCATCACCGGCACCAACGATCTGCCGGTGATTGCCGGCGACGACCAGGGTGCGGTGACCGAGGATGCCAGCAATCCGACCCTGACCGACAGCGGCACCCTGACCCTGACCGATCTGGATGCGGGCGAGGCAGTGTTCAAGGCCGGTACCGGTACCCCGAGTGCCGGCGCTCTGGGCCACCTGACCATCGATACCGCTGGCAAGTGGACCTACAACGTGGCCAACGGCGACGTGCAGTACCTGGGCCAGGGTGAGACCAAGGTCGAGACCTTCACCGTACAGAGCCTGGATGGCACCAGCCACACCGTGACCATCACCATCACCGGCGTCAATGACGGTGCCGAGATCAAGGGTGATGACCGCGGTGCGGTGACCGAAGACCTGAACGTGGTCAGCGGTAACCTGACCGAGACCGGCAGCCTGAGCGTGACCGACGTGGACGGGGCCGACGAGGCTGAGTTCAAGCCGGGCAACGGCACCCCGAGTGCCAATGCCCTGGGTAGCCTGACCATTGCCGCGGATGGCAAGTGGAGCTATGAGGTCGCCAACAGCAAGGTGCAGTACCTGGGCCAGGGCGAGACCAAGGTCGAGACCTTCACCGTGCACAGTGCCGACGGCACCGAGCACACCGTGACTATCATCATCAATGGCACCAACGATCTGCCTACCCTGGCCATTTCCAATGGGGCCGTGGTGTCCGAAGAGGGTCTGGCAAACGGGATCGCCGACACGACCGGCAACTCGGATACCACGGATGGCACCAGCA
Organism: Aeromonas sp. sia0103; assembly: GCF_963895295.1. NCBI lineage: Bacteria > Pseudomonadati > Pseudomonadota > Gammaproteobacteria > Aeromonadales > Aeromonadaceae > Aeromonas > Aeromonas sp. sia0103. The sequence goes on from NZ_CAWQKG010000006.1 coordinate 1,750, forward strand.
TGTCCGGCACCCTGTCCGTCGGTGACGTGGACAGCGGCACGCTTGATATCTCCCTGGGCGGACCCGCCGGGTTGACCTCCGGCAGTGCGGAGGTTCACTGGAACTGGGATGCCGGCAGCAAGACGCTGGTCGGCTATACCGGCACCTTGGGAACTGGCGATTACAAAGAGGTGGTCGAGGTCACTCTCACCGCGCCAAATGGCAGCGGCAAGGGGGACTGGTCTTATGATCTGACCCTCAAGGGGCCGCTCGATCACGCTGATGTCACCCTGGAAGACAAGCTGTCGTTCCAGCTGGACGTCAGGGTATCCGATGATCATGGCACCACCACCGGCAAGCTGGATGTCACCGTCGAGGATGATGCCCCCATCGCCGGGGATGCCGCCGCCGTGGCGGTGACCAAGACCGATATTCCCAACCCCCTGACCGGGTTGTTTGACCTGACCAGATACAGCGGCAACAAGCTGAGCCTGGATATGGCTGGCTTTACCATCACCGCCAAGGGCTTTACCTCGGCGACCAACTCAGACCTGATCGATGCCAATGTCAATGGGACTTACTTTGGGCTGGGGGTCTCCAGCGTGGCGGCGCCGAACCTCAATCTCGCCAACGAGATCGATTTCCGCCACTTCGCTAACGGAACTTCCGCTTCCGAAGAGTTGATCGTCAAGCTGGATCCGGGCACCGTCGCCTATGGCGTCAATATCAAGTTCAGCCAGATGTTTGGTGGCGAGCTGGAGAAAGGGGTGGTCGAGTTCTACCGTGACGGCAATTTGATCGGCATCCAGAGTTTCAGCTCCAACGCTGCTGGCGGCGACTATGCCGGGAACTTCCAGGTGCAGCAGGGTGGCTTCGATACCATGGTGATCAAGGCCACCAACAACGGTAACAATACCTACTCCGACAACAGTGACTTCACCGTGAAGAGCATCGAGTTCCTCGGCTCTAGCACGGAACAGGCCATCGCCTATGGCTCCGGCACCGTGGCCCCGCAGTGGGGTGCGGACGGCCAGGGGCACCTGCAGCTGCTTGGTTCGTCCGAAACCGGTTTGACCACCGCCACGGGTCAGTCGATCACCACCTCCATGGAGTCGCCCAATACCCTGGTCGGCAAAACCAGCGATGGCACCCTGGTATTCCGTCTGGAGTTCACCCCGGCCACCGGCAAGTGGGAGTTCTTCCAGTATCAGAACATGTCCAAGCCGTTAGGCGATGGGGATATCGACTTCCAGTTCAAGGCGGTGGATGCGGATGGCGACGCCAGCACCGGCTCCTTCGCCACCAAGCCGCTGTTCACGCCTATCGTGCAGTCGGTCTCGGCCGACAGCGTGACTGAGGGGGGCAGCCTGCATCACACAGTGACTCTGTCTGACCAGACTCAGGAAACGACCCAGTATGATTTCGCCATCAATGGCAGTGGCGGCCATCCGGTATCCGGTACCGATTGGAGTCGCGCCCAGTTCAGCAATGGGGTGACCTACGACAGCGCCACCGGCAAGCTCACTGTGCCGGCCGGGGTCTCCGGCTTCACCGTGACCATCCCGACGGTGGATGATCGTCTGGTCGAGTCGAACGAAACGCTGACGGTGACTGTAGGTGGCCAGAACGGTATCGGTACCATCATCGACAACGATCGGGCGCCGACCACTGTGGGTGGTCACAGCGTCGGGGCGGAAGATCAGCCGCAGGTACTGAAGTGGGCCCAGTTTGGCGCCACTGACGATCAGGCCGCCGGCGATCTCGGCGTGAAGATCGGCACGCTGCCGTTCAATGGCAAGCTGGAGTACCTCAATGCGGCTGGCCAATGGATTGTCGTGAAGGCGGGGGATCTCATCTCCCATGCCGACATCGACAGCGGCCACCTGCGTTTCGTGCCTGGGGCCAACGAGTCGAGCTCCAGCGCCGCCAATGGCCATGGTGCCGATACCGGCAACCTGCATGGGGACTATGCCAGCTTCGACTTCCAGATCAGCGACGGTGCCAACCTCAGCAATGGTGGCAAGCTGGTGATCGATGTGACGGCCGTGGCCGACAAGCCGACGGTCGACATCAGCCTCACGGGCAATGGCATACCGCTTTATCAGGGCTTCCCTAGTTCGGGGATCAGCACGAGCAGCTTCCAGTCCGGTGCCATCAATGGCAGCGCCCTGGGCGTTGGCGCACCCATGTATGATGCCAATAGCGGCCAGGATTCGGTCTATGGCGCCAATGGTAACGATTATATCGTCAGCTCCCACGGCGGCGGCGATCTGCTTTATGGGTATGGTGGCAATGACATCCTGGTCGGTGGCAATGCTGTGCAGGGGGATTCCCTCTACGGCGGTATCGGCAATGACATCCTGGTCGCGGGCCTTGGCCATGATGGGCTCTTTGGTGATGCCGGGGATGACATTGCCATATTGGCGGGCAACCGCGCCGACTACGTCATCCAGAAGGGCACGGGTTATTCGACCAACGATCGCTGGTTCGATTTCAGCGTGAACGAGCATGGCGCCGGGGTGACCAAGGCGCTGCACAGCATCGAGTATGTGCAATTCGACGATGGCATCTACCGGATTGATCAGAGCACGGGGGAGCTGACCCTGGTGCCACCGACCGTGGTCGATTATCCGGTTGAGATCAATGCCTCCCTCACGGATCGCGATGGCAGCGAGGTGTTCGACAGCCTGGTGCTGAGCGGCATGCCGCAGGGCGCCCAGCTCTATCACAATAACCAAGTGCTGGGCACCGCCGGGGCCGACGGCAAGATCACCCTCGCTTCCGGTAGCGGTCTGTGGAGTGCGGGTGCGCTCGATGTGAAACTGGGTGGGCTGACCCTGCGGGTGCCGGGTGCCGAGGCCGGCCAGGTCGATCTGCGGGTCGAGGCCATCTCCAAGGAGGCGGGCACCGACCAGATCAGCACGGCCACCGATGACGACAGCATCCGCCTGAGCTACTTCGCTACTACCGAAGGGGAGCCGGGCGACCAGAACCGGACCTATGGCAGCGAGCACAACATAGTGGTCGGCGATCTGGATGGCAGCGTGGTGCTGCCGGGTCAGAACTACAACATCGCCTTCATGGTCGACAGCTCCGGCAGTATCGGCACCAGCGCCATGAATACCATCAAGAACCAGCTGTCTCAGGTCTTCGCTACCCTCAAGGTCAGCGCGGGTACCGAGGGGGCCGGCAAGGTCAATCTGTTCCTGGTGGACTTTGATTCCCAGGCCCACAAGTCGATCAGTGTGGATCTGAAAGACCCCAACGCCTTGACCAAGTTGCAGTCAATCCTCAGCAGCATGGATGGCAGTTCTCAGAATGGTGGTTCGACCAACTATGAGGATGCACTCAAGACCACGTCTAACTGGTTCAACAGCGATGTGGCCAAGAACAATGCCAACGCCAAGAACCTCGCTTATTTCATTACTGATGGGGCGCCTAACACTTATTACGTCAATGAAACTACTAATCCTGTCGTGAATAACACGACTAATGAAAAGTTGGATTCGTTTGTCAACGTTAACAATTATGTTTTGGGACAAACCGTCTATGCCAACATTGGCGGACAAGATCGGGTTCTGATCGATGGCAATGGGAATATTAATCAATGGTATCAAAGAGCTAACGGGTCTTGGCGCTCTAACCCTATTGGCACTATCCGTGCTCAGGGTGATGGTACTTATGAGAGTTCTCGCTTTGACACCGATGGTTCGGAGTCTCGGGCATTGCAGAATGCGCTGGCCGTGTTGCCACTGCTGGCTGCCAATAACGTGATCTTGCAGGCCATCGGTATTGGCAGCAATGTCTCTATCGCTACCCTGAAACAGTTCGATAGCGACCAGATTGTGCAGTCCAACGTGTCGGCCAACGACTTGGCCAATGCCATCCTGGGCACCTCCATCAACAACCTGCCGGGAGCCGACAAGTTCGATGGCGGGGCCGGCGACGATATCCTGTTCGGTGATGCGGTGCACTTCGCCGGGATCCAGGGGGAAGGTTATGAGGCCATCAAGAGCTATGTGGCGAGTCAGCTTGGCCGCACGGATGTGCTGGATGCCGACGTACACAGTTACATCCAGGGTCATACCGCCGAATTCGATCAATCCTCCAGCAATGACAAGGCGGATGTGCTGCTCGGGGGGGAGGGCAACGACATCCTGTTCGGTCAGGGTGGCGACGACATTCTGGACGGTGGGGCCGGCAATGACATCCTGTTCGGTGGGGCCGGTGACGATACCTTGTTTGGCGGTCTGGGCAATGACCAGCTCTCAGGTGGCAGCGGCAACGACATCCTGTACGGTGGCGTCGGCGACGACAGCCTCAGCGGCGGTCTGGACAACGACATCCTGACCGGGGGACTTGGCAACGACATCCTGAAGGGGGATGCGGGTGCCGATACCTTCAGCTGGATGCAGGGCGACACCACGGCAGGCACGGTAGCCAAGGATTACGTCGTCGACTTCTCCAAGGCGGAGGGGGACAAGCTGGATCTGAGCGATCTGCTGGACCACGATGGCAGCAAAACGGAGAGCTCACTGAAGGGCCTGCTCTCGGTCTTCCAGGACAACGAAGGGGTGCATCTGCAGGTCAAAGAGAGCAGCACTGCCCCGGTCACCCAGGAGATAGTGCTGACGAACCATACCTTCGACAGCCTGACCGGTGGCTCTGCTTCCACCTCCGGGCAAGTCATCGACTACATGCTGAGCAACCATCTGCTGGAGATCGACAAGCACTAACGCCTGTCTGGGATATCTTGTAGCGCTAAGAAGCGGCAGAGCAATCTGCCGCTTCTTTTATGGGTGCAATTCGGCCAGCCCATGAGGCATTCACTAAACAGGGAGAGAGTGGGGAGGCGAGTGACTCGTCTCTGTCGTCGTATCGCGGGATAAAAACAAGGCGCCGGCTCAGAGGAGCCGGCGCCTTGGGTGTCAGGACCGGGAGTGTTTTATCCGGGGAGCCGCTCAGGCATTGACGTGGGCCAGGCGAGAGTCACGCTGGAAGCAGTTCACCAACAGCAGGAAGGTGGTGATCCCGACGGTGCCCAGCACCAGCCAGGGCAGCCAGGGTTGACCCTGGGCATTGGCGTAGTCGTGCAGGGCGCCGCCGCCGACATAGCCGGTCATGCCGCCGAGGGCGAGCCCCAGCCGGCTGAATCCCATGTAACTGCCACGGGCACCGGGTTGCGCCAGCTTGGTCATGAGCGTCTCCCGGGCCGGCTCGGCGATGACGATGCCGAGGTAGAAGCAGGCAAGCAGCATGAAGACGGCGGGCAGGGTGGTGGCAAAGGCCACCAGCCCGATGCCGGCGGTCATCAGCAGCACCCCCGCCATCAGCCGGCTCTCCAGCTTGAAGTGGCGCTCGCCGTAGCGGGCAAGGGGGTAGAGCAGGGCCAGGGAGATAGCAGTCTCCAGGGTATACATCCAGCCGACCGCCGTGGTGCTGCCCGCCATCTGCTTGACCAGGATGGGGAAGATCAGCATCACCTGCACCCAGAGCGCGTAGTAGCCGCTCAGGATCAGCACCAGCCGGCAGAATGCCTTGTCCGCCAGCACCTGACCGAGTCCGGCCCGGATCGGGGTCGGCCGCTGGGAGAGCTTGTAGGGGGGCAGGATCAGCAGGTTGCACAGCGCCGCGCAGACAAACAGGCCGGCCCCCAGCAGGCAGACATATTCAAAATCGAAGTTGAGCAGCCAGCTGCCGAGCAGGGCGCCGGCCACGGCGCCGGCACTCTCCAGCATCATCAGCAGCGAGATGTAGCGACCCCGTTCGTGCGGGCGGGTGAACTTGATCACCAGAGCGGCGCGGGGAGGATCGAACAGGCAGCCGCCGAGCCCGGAGAGGATGCAGGAGAGGATGAGATCCAGCCCGCTTTGGGCATAGGCCAGGCTGGCAAAACCGGCCGCCCGCAGCAGCATGCCGCCGACGATGAGCGGGCGGGCGCCGAACTTGTCGGCCAGGGAGCCTCCCAGCACGCCGAGCCCCTGCTGGGTCAGCTGACGCAGCCCCAGCGCCAGCCCGACCAGCCCGGCCGCCCAGCCAAGCTGATCCACAAACCGCAGGCTGATCATGGGCATCACCACGAAAAATCCCAGGATCACCAAGAGGGAATCCAATGCCAAGAACCACCGCCCCAACCGCCTCGCCCGCTCTACCATGACACTCAAACCCCAGCTTGCATCGATAACATTATTAGATGTGTGTTCACTGCCTGAATGGCGCCGTCACCAAACAGAGCCAAGGACGGAGATAAGTCCCTGACTCGCTGGCGATCTGCCATATCATGACAATTGATACTGCTATTCTGGGAGGGGGCCAGATATAGTGGTAGCCGACAACTGGCTATATTTCATATTGGATTTGGTTATGGCTATGACGCTCGATGATTTGCAATTACTGCTGGATGTGGTCAACCGTGGCAGCTTCAGCAAGGTGGCGGCCATTCGCGGCTGGTCACAACCCATGGTCAGCCAGCGGATCGCCGTGCTGGAGCAGGAGCTGGGACAGCCGCTGTTTCGCCGCCATCGCCGTGGCGCCACCCCGACCCCGGCCTGCGAGCAGTTTCTGCCTGCCGCGAGCGCGGCCCTGAGCGCACTGGAAAGCGGCCGCCTCGCGATGCAGGGGGCGCCGGCCCTGCCGCGGATCAGACTCTCCTGCCTGCCCTCGCTGACGACTGTGATGTTCGGCCCGCTGCTGCTGGCCCTGGTGGACGAGGCGTTCGAGATCCGCTGCAACACGGATCACTCCGGCATCATCATGCAGCAGCTGCTGACCGGCGAGACCGACGTCGGCTTCATCCTCAAGTGCCCCGCCATCGCGGGCATCCAGCTCGAGCTGCTCTATCGCTCCCCCATCATCGCCGTGGCCTGTGCCACCCACCCGCTGGCGGGACGCCAGGGGCTGACCCTGCAGGACATCGCCAACGAACGGCTGGCCCCCCAGCAGTGGGGCACCGGCTGTGACGAGCTGATCCTGCAGTTGCGGCTGCTGCGCCAGGTGGCGAGCCCGCTGCACGCCATCCAGCCCGCCAGTGCGGCGCGGGAGCTGGCGCTGGAGCACGGCTTCATCACCCTGATGCCGGCGCTCGCCATCAGTCGGGATCTGGAGTTTGGTCGCCTGGTACGGCTGGATGTGGTGGATCTGCCGCCGGATCACTGGGACGTGATGATGGCCTGGCGCAGCGGCAAGCGGCCGAACCGGGAGAAGGAGCGGGTACTGGAGGCCGCCCGCACCCTGGCCCGGCGCTGGTCGGGCAAGTCCGCATAAAAAAAGCGCCGGACATGTCCGGCGCTCAGGGCTGATGAAGATTCAACGGCTCATCAATAGCTGGCCTTGAGGCTCAGCCCGGAGAAGGCGCTGAAGGCGCTGAGCTGCACATGCCAGGTGCCCGCCTTGGGCGAGGTCAGGGTGCAGGTCTCGGCGTTGCCGCTCTTGTAGGGGCGGCAGTCATAGCTGCTGCCGGTCGGCGCCGAGCCGAACTTCACGTAGAGATCCGCATCCCCGCTGCCGCCGCTGCTGGCGACCACCAGCTGGCTCTTGCCGGCCGGAACCTCGATGGTGTAGCTCAGCTTGCCCCCCTTGGCGGCGGAGAGCCCGGTCACCGGTACACCGTTTTGCAGCACGCTGCCGGTCGGTGGCGGTGTGGTGCCGCAGCTCGCGTTGACGCCGACCGCGCTGAAGGCGGTGGCCACGTCAGTCAGGCTGTAGCCCAGATCGGTGGCCGCCTTGGTCACGCCACAGGCGCCCTGATCGTAGGTGGTGTTGGCGCCCCAGTAGAGGCGGTTGGCCAGCACGAACACCTCGAATGCCTTGCGGGTGTTCCAGCCATTGCTATTGGCCAGCAGGTAGAAGGCGCGGTTGTAGACCCCTGAGCTGTGGTGCACGTCGATGCCGTCATAGTAATCGCTGGCATGGCCGATGGAGCTGCCATCCCGGGTCGGATCCTCGAAGTAGCGCAGCGAGCCGTTGCCCTTGAAGATCTGGGCCCCCACCAGCCAGTCGTTGCTGCCCTTCATGTAGTTCTCAGCCGCTTCCCCCGCCATGTCGGAGAAGGCCTCGTTGATGCCGCCGGACTGACCGGAATAGACCAGTCCCGAGTTCTGCTCGGTGAAGCCGTGGCTCACCTCGTGGGCGGCCACATCCAGGCTCACCAGCGGGTAGAAGGTGGTGGCACCGTCGCCGAAGGTCATCTGGCTACCGTCCCAGAAGGCGTTCTCGTAGTTGCGGCTGTAGTGCACCCGCATCTTCAGCTTGAAGCTGAGCGGCGCCGTGTTGTACCAGTTGCGGTACATGTCGAACACCACGTTGCCGAAGTAGTGGGCGTCGTTGAGCGGCGAGTAGGCGCCGTTGATCTCCTTGACCGTGTTCTCCGGGCAGGTGAACTGGTGCACGCTGCCGCCGGAGGTGGCGTGGTTGAGGTTGATGGTGTCCACGTTCGGGCTGCTCATGCGGCAGCTGTCATCCACCAGCAGGGGGCCAAAATCCGCGCCGTAGAAATATTTTCCGGTCTTGAGGTTGCCGCCCGGGCCGGTGGCGTCCTTGTGGTTGATCCCCTCCCAGCGCTTGAGTTCGGCGCCGCTCTGGGCATCGACCACCACGAAGGGACGGCTCGGCTGTTCGCTCGCCGCCAGCCAGGAGACCAGATAGACCAGGCGGGCCTGACCGGCCTCGTCCTGCATCACGAACAGCTTGACCCGCTCGTTGCTGCCCTTGGCTCCGGCACGCGCCTTGAGGGCGGCATCGGCGGGGGAGAGGGTGGCGGCGGGGCTGCTCAGGTCGGCATCGATCTGGCGCAGGATCTGGCCGGAGACCTGGCTTACCTGGCCGCCGAGAGACTGCTCGGCCACCAAGCCCTGGCCCCAGACCGGAATGCCGTGCCAGGTCTGCTCATAGCGCACCCGCTGCTGGCCGTTGGGCAGCTTGATTACCCTGATCTGACGAAACTCGCCATCCCCCGCCAGCGCGCTCACCCCGGCGGCACCACTCGGTGCCCCCTGAAGGCCCGCAGCCTGACTCACTTCCACCTGTTCTGCCGCCAAGGCGGCGCTTCCCCAGCAGGCCAGTACCACGGCCAAATACACTTTGTTCATCTCGTCTTTCCTTAAGTCGATGAAGATTGCACGCCGGGTCCGTTGCCCGGCGTTCCTACACTAGTGCGCAGGCTCGAAATAGCTGCCTGTCATATGTGACAGATCAGCAGAAAGGGATAGCAGGATCGACTGCTGCGTCCATTACATCCCGTGTAATGACGGGATGCTGGCGCGTTATGCCAAAGAAAGAGGTGAATGCGGATCCTGCGAAATGGCGGCCCAAGCGGGCCCGTCCATATGGGGATTGCCTGTCGGTGCAAGGTGTAGAAAGCCCTTGGCAGACAATGGCTTGGTTGACTACAGTGGCTCACGGATGACCCTCTGCTGGTCATCAGCGGAGGAGGATGGATGTTTTCATGGCAACTGGATGACGAATTGGCGCTCTTGTTCCTGCAGCCCGACATGGCCAGCGAGCTCTTTGGCCTGTGCCAACGCAATCGCGACTACCTGACCCAGTGGCTGCCCTGGCCGCCCCTTATCCAGCAGCCGGCAGACAGCGCCACCTTCATCCGCCACGCCATCGAGAAGTTCGCGCGCGGCGAGGGGTTGACCACCGCCATCGAGTATCAGGGGGAGGTGGTCGGCGTCATCGGCTACAACCAGATCGATCAGGCGCTGGCCAAAGTCACCATCGGCTACTGGCTGGCCGAGCGCTGGCAGGGCAACGGCATCATCACCCGGGCCTGTCAGGCCTTGATCCATCACGCCTTCGAGGAGATGGGGATGGAGAAGGTGGAGATCAGCGCCGCGCAGGAGAACGAACCGAGCCGGGCTGTCTGTGAGCGGCTCGGCATGCAGCAGGAGGGGATCACCCGGCGGGCGGAGCGACTGGCGGATCGGGTAGTGGACCACGTCCACTACGGTCTGCTGCGCGACGACTGGCTCAGGCAGAGGGACCATTGATGGTACTGCCGCATATCGTCACCCCCCGCAGCCAGCTGACCATACTGCCCCCGGAGCGGGCCTCCCTGATGCTGGATTTTTACCAGCGCAACCGGGCGCACCTGATGGCCTGGGAGCCAAGGCGCGACGAGGATTTCTATACCCTGAGCCATTGGCACGGCCGCCTGCGTGACGGCTACGGCCAGTTTTTCGACGGCAGCGCCGTGCAACTGGTGGCGCTCGACCCCCAAGGGGAGCGGGTGCTCGCCACCTGCAACTTCACCCACATCCTGATGGGCATGTTCAAGGCCTGTCACCTCGGTTACGCCGTCGATGAGGAGCACCAGGGGCAGGGGTTGATGCAGGAGGTGCTGACCGCCGCCATCGACTATCTGTTCCGGGAGCATGGACTGCACCGCATAATGGCCAGTTACATGCCCGCCAACCGGCGCAGCGGTGTCCTGCTCGATCGCCTCGGCTTCGAGCGAGAGGGATACGCCCGGGATTACCTGATGATCAACGGCCGCTGGGAGGATCATGTCCTCACCGCGCTGATCAACCCGGCGGACTAGCCAGCAGTGTGACCAGCTACATCTCGGTCAATCAACCCGCGCAGTGGTGCCAATTGGTCGTACCAGATGTGATTGCGACGGCTTTTTCACGATAAGCCGGCACTATCTGCGCGCATCTCATACCCCTGACCATAAAAGCGTGTAAAATTGCGCCCTGAATTTTCCCGGTCAGCAGCAGCTGGCCGCGACTCCATACTTGCAAGGCTGACATTGTGACAGAAGTAGATAGATTCGCGGATATTCGCCCCTATCGCGATGATGAAGTGCCGGCTGCCATCGAGCGGCTGATCCAGGATGATGAGTTTATCGGCGCCATTGCCAAGTACCGTTTCGGCTCCCTGATGAGCTGGCTGGGTTGGGCCATTCGCCCGCTGATACGCCAGTTCCTGCGCCACAAGTGGGCCAAGGTCACCACGGTTCGTCAGGTACAGTTGGGGGTCACCCGCTACATGGCCCGCATGATCGCCACCTCCACTCAGGGGGTGACCTTCTCCGGTCTCGAGCACCTGAAGAAAGAGCAGGGCTATCTGTTTGTCTCCAACCACAGGGACATCGCCATGGATCCGGCGTTCGTCAACTGGGGGCTGCACACCCACGGTTTCGACACCGTGCGCATCGCCATCGGTGACAACCTGCTGCGCAAGCCCTGCGCCACCGAGCTGATGAAGCTCAACAAGAGCTTCATCGTCAAGCGCTCCGCCAAGGGGCCACGGGAGATGATGAAGGCCCTCGGCGAGCTGTCGGCCTACATCGGGCAGTCGGTGCACGAAGGCCACTCCATCTGGATCGCCCAGAAGGAAGGGCGCGCCAAGAATGGCGACGACAAGACGGATCCGGCCATCCTCAAGATGTTCTACGTGGATGGCAAGAAGCAGAAGCTGGACTTCGTCGACTACATGCGTAGCCTCAACATAGTGCCGGTCAGCATCAGCTACGAGGTGGATCCCACCGACAAGGCCAAGGCGCGCGAGCTGTACGAGAAGTCGGTCAACGGTAGCTACGAGAAGGGCGAGTTCGAGGATATCGAGAGCATAGTCGCCGGCATCGTCGGCCAGAAGGGGCGGGTACATGTCTCCTTCGGCGCCCCCATCACCGAGGGCTTCAGCGATCCGGACGAGCTGGCGGCGCTGATCGACAAGGCCATCTGGAGCAGCTACCGCCTCTTCCCGGGCAACTATCTGGCCGCCGATGTGCCCGGCAAGGCCAGCACCATAGAGCAGACAGCCTTCCTGACCCGCCAGTCGGAGGTGCCAGAAGAGCACAAGGCCCTCTGGCGTGCCATGTATGCGAAGCCGGTTGAGAACGCCAACAAGGTTTGAATGACACCGATGGTGCGAAAAAACGGGAGCTGATGCTCCCGTTTTTGCGTCTGGTCAAAGTTGGCGGCAATCGACTAGTGAATAATATTGTTTCAGCTGGTACGATCATCTGGTGAATGAGCGGGTATCTCTTGGCAATGAGCGGGCGACTGTGCAACAGTGACCCAACGTCAACGAGATGACTCATACTCTTCTCGGTCTGCATGGATGGCAGACGGCGCTAGACAAGGACCTTTAACGGGTCCTTTTTCATTGGTAGACAAAGATAGACCACGGATACACCTAAGGATGCGCATCTCATGATCACCGGCAGTCTGGATACCTTGCAACGCACCCCCTTGCCCGCCCCGCTGGCTCGCATCATGGCCGAGGTGGTGAAAGATGTGGCGCACTGGCGGGATGCCCCGCTCGGCAAGCGCGAGATCGACGGCCTGCGGCTGTTTTGCCTGGTGAGCGAGGAGCTGACCGAGCCGGTTGCGGCCCGTCGCGGCGAGTTTCATGAGCAGTATCTGGATATCCAGCTGCTGTTGCGTGGTGCGGAGTGGATCGGCGTGGGGCCCCATGCCTACCGGAACGACGGTGCCGATCACCCCCATCCCGATCTCTGGTTCGTCGCAGACGAACAGACCAGTTATCTGGCGTTGCAGCCCGGCGACTTTGCCATCTTCTGGCCGGGAGAACTGCATCGCCCTCTCTGTACCCTGACCACACCCGCTAAGGTGAAGAAACTGGTGGTCAAGGTTCATAAAGATCTGCTGACCGGATGTTAGTCAGCAGCGCGGGGGTTTAGGCTCCCGCCCACGACGAGGCCGTTTCGGATGAACGGTGGCTTGTCCCGCATTGAAGACTCGATGAGTGCGCCAGAGCCTGTAGCCGGCACTCACTGCATTGAAAAATTGGGCGCACCCTCCTGCGACCATAAAGCCCCCGGCAGGGGAATCCCATCCATGTTGGATGACACGACACTGTCGGCGTAAAGCCGAAGCACAGGAAGATGTAGAACATGAGCAAGTTGGTATTGATCCTTAACTGCGGTAGCTCTTCCCTGAAATTTGCCGTAATGGACGCTGAAACAGGTGAGGACATGCTGTCCGGCCTGGCCGAATGTTTCAATCTGGATGATGCACGTATCAAATGGAAACTCCATGGGGTCAAGGGTGAAGCCATGCTGGGAGCGGGTGCCGCTCACCAGGCCGCCCTCGACCATATCGTGACCCAGATCCTGCCCCTGGATCCTACCCTCGCCGAGCAGTTGGTGGCCATAGGTCACCGCATCGTACACGGTGGCGAGCAGTTCTCCCGCTCAGTGCGCATCGATGACGGCGTGATCGCCGGTATCGAGGCCGCCATCCCGTTCGCGCCGCTGCACAACCCGGCTCACCTCATCGGCATCCGTGCCGCGCTCAAGGTCTTCCCGGCCCTGGCCGAGAAGAACGTGGCCGTGTTCGACACCGCCTTCCACCAGACCCTGCCGCAAGAGGCCTATCTCTACGCGCTGCCGTACAAGCTCTATGAGGAGCATGCCATCCGTCGCTACGGCGCCCACGGCACCTCCCACCGCTTCATCGCCGAAGAGACCGCCAAGGCGCTGGGCAAGCCGCTCGGCGAGTTGAACCTGATCAACTGCCACCTGGGCAACGGCGCCTCCGTCTGTGCCATCCGTAACGGTGAGTCCGTCGACACCTCCATGGGGCTGACCCCGCTGGAAGGGCTGGCGATGGGCACCCGCAGTGGCGACATCGATCCTGCCGTGGTCTTCTTCATGCACGACCAGCTCGGTTACAGCGTGGATCAGATCAACCACTGCCTCACCCGCGAGTCCGGCCTGCTGGGCCTGACCGAGGTGAGCAGCGACTGCCGCTATGTCACCACCAACTATGCCACCGACGCCGGTGCCAAGCGGGCGCTGGATGTCTTCACCTACCGGGTGGCCAAGTACGTCGGCGCCTATGCCGCCGCCATGGACGGTCGCCTCGACGCCCTGGTGTTCACCGGTGGCATAGGTGAGAACGCCGCCATGGTGCGCGAGATGGTGCTGGAGCGGCTGGCGCTGTTCGGCTTCAAGGTCGACAAGGACGCCAACAACGCCGCCGTGCTGGGTGGTGAGGGTCCCATCACTACCGCCGACAGCCGCCTGGCGCTGGTGATGCCCACCAACGAAGAGCTGGTCATCGCCCGCGATGCCCTGAGCCTGGTCGGCTAAGGCCCCCTCGCGCTGAATCAACGCCCGGCCCGTGCCGGGCGTTGTCGTTTCTGGCGCCGATTGAGTGGCTTGTCATTTGACATGGGGTGGCAGATACGTACCCTGACGGCAGTTTCACGTAGCGGAGGTAGGGATGAAGGAGACATTTTTTCACTGGCTAACCGGCATGGGGGTCGAGGTCAGCAACCTGATGGCACTGGTGATCGCCCTGGGCTTCATCGTCCTCACCTCGCTGCTGCTGCACCTGGTGCTGCACCGCATCCTGCTGGTGCGCCTGGTGGGGCTGCTCGGCAAGACCAAGCAGATGTGGCTGCCACCCCAGCTGCAACAGCGGCTGTTCTACCGGCTCGCCCTGGTGCTGCAGGGGGCCGTGTTGCTCGGTCAGGCCGAGCTCTGGCTGCCGCGCAAATCCGACAGCCTGCTGTTGATCGAGATGCTGGCCCAGCTCTGGATCCTGCTGTTCCTGCTGCTCGCGCTGTTTGCCCTGCTCGATTGCCTGCTCGCCCTGAGCCGTCACACCCGTTTGTGGCGGGATATGCCCCTGCGCGGCATCTTCCAGGGAGTGAAACTGGTGGGCAGCATCCTGGTGGGCATCCTGATGATCGCCCTGCTGTTCGGCAAGTCACCGCTGTTCCTGTTCAGCGGCCTGGGGGCCATGACCGCGGTGCTGATGTTGGTGTTCAAGGACCCCATCCTCGGCCTGGTGGCGGGGATCCAGCTCTCGGCCAACCGCATGCTGAGCGTCGGTGACTGGCTGCAGATGGACAAGTACGGCGCCGACGGCGAGGTGATCGACATCGGTCTCACCACGGTCAAGGTGTCGAACTGGGACAAGACCATCACCACCATCCCCACCTATGCGCTGATCTCGGATTCGTTCAAGAACTGGCAGGGGATGACGGAGTCCGGCGGCCGCCGCATCAAGCGCAGCGTCAACATCGACATGACCAGCGTGCGCTTCCTGACGGCGGAGGAGCAGCTGCAACTCAAGCAGGCCCAGCTGCTGGCGCCCTACCTCAGCCGCAAGCAGCAGGAGCTGAGCGCCTACAACCAGCAGCTCAGCGATGCGATCAGCTGCCCCATCAATGGCCGCCACCTCACCAACCTCGGCACCCTGCGCGCCTATCTGGATGCCTATCTGCGGGCCCACCCCAGCATCCGCAAGGACATGACGCTGATGGTGCGCCAGTTGGCACCGACCAGCGAGGGGATACCCCTTGAGATCTACTGTTTCACCGCGACCACCGCCTGGGCGGACTACGAGGGGATCCAGGCCGATATTTTCGACCATATATTTGCCATTATTGGGCAATTCCACCTGAGATTGCATCAATCGCCCACAGGTTACGACATGCGTGCCTGGCAAGGCGCCGCCACCGGCAACGGCTAGGGTCGCTGGGGAACGCGCGGGGCTGACAATCCTGCGCGGATAAGCCCATTTGCCGGTTGAATTTTTGCCCGCAGAGGAGAAAAATGGCGGCCTTCTCTTCGCCCCGGGATGGTACCGCCTATCCCGGCCGGGCCCAGAGTCTCGAATCACCCCATTCATCACAGGAAAGTTATGAAGCTCCTCCACAAAACTGCGGCCATGCTGTGCTGCAGCCTCGTCCTGACCGCCACGCCTGCGCTTGCTGTCGAATATGCCCTGCCTGCGGCCAACAGCCGCCTGGTGGGTGAAAATCTGGAATACGTGGTGCCGGTAGAAGAGGCGGGCCAGCCTCTGGAAGCCGCCGCAGCCAAGTTCCAGCTGGGATTGACCAACATGCTCGAGGCCAACCCCAAGGCGGACCCGTTGCTGCTGCAGGCCGGTGAGACGCTGATCGTGCCCCATCAGCTGATCCTGCCGGATGCCCCGCGCGAGGGGATAGTGCTGAACGTGGCCGAGATGCGCCTCTACTACTACCCCAAGGGCAAGCAGGTGGTGCAAGTGCTGCCCATCGGCATCGGCCAGCTCGGCACCGATACCCCGGAGAACTGGGTGACCAGCGTGCAGCGCAAGAAGGCGGGCCCGACCTGGACCCCGACCGCCAAGATGCACGCCGAGTATGCCGCCCGTGGCGAGCCCCTGCCGGCGGTCTGGCCGGCCGGCCCGGACAACCCCATGGGGCTGTTCGCACTCTACATCGGCAAGATGTACGCCATCCACGGCACCAATGCCCAGTTCGGCATCGGTCTGCGGGTGAGCCACGGCTGCGTGCGCCTGCGCAACGAAGACATCGAATACCTGTTCAAGCAGGTACCGGTCGGTACCCGGGTGCAGTTCGTGAACCAGCCGATCAAGGCCTCGGTCGAGCCTGATGGCCGCCGCTATCTGGAAGTGCACCAGCCGCTGTCCCGCAGTCAGGAGGAGTTCAACTCCAGCCTGCCGGCCCCGCTGCCCATCACCCCGGCGGTGACCCGCTTCATCGCCCATGCCGACAGCGATTCCCAGCTGATCAAGCAGGCGCTGGAACAGCGCAGCGGCATGCCCATCGCCATCAGTCGCTGAGCCTGCCGTCATCGATATCGAGCCCCGGCCCAGGCCGGGGCTTTTTTGTGGCCCCGAGCAAGCTGGCAGTCAGGATAAGTCGTTGCTGCAGTGGCAGAATGTTCGGCTAATTCATCCTTGAGTAGTTGCTTAGTTAAGGGTGAAACGTTTTCAATGTGTTTTTTATTTGTTAAAAACAGTTGAGCTTAGTGTATCTGCTGATTACTCTAGGCCGGTTTTTAAGGAAGAGCCCGTCGTGAGAACGGGTACAAGAGTCACATAACGGAGTTTTGCATGACAGCTAGCACCCCAATGCTTATCACCTTCCTGGTGTATATCCTGGGTATGGTCCTGATCGGCTTCATCGCCTATCGCGCCACCCGCAACTTTGACGATTACATTCTCGGCGGCCGCCGTATGGGCAGCTGGGTCACCGCGCTCTCCGCCGGGGCCTCCGACATGAGTGGCTGGCTGTTGATGGGCTTGCCGGGCGCCGTCTTCATCGGCGGTATCTCCGAGAGCTGGATCGCCATCGGCCTCACCATAGGCGCCTACTTCAACTGGCGCTGGGTGGCCGGTCGGCTGCGGGTTCACACCGAGAAGAACCGCAACGCCCTGACCCTGCCTGACTACTTCACCTACCGCTTCGAGGACAAGAGCCGGGTGCTGCGCATCCTCTCCGCCCTGGTGATCCTGCTGTTCTTCACCATCTACTGCGCCTCCGGCGTGGTGGCGGGGGCTCGCCTGTTCGAGAGCACCTTCGGCATGAGCTATGACACCGCCCTTTGGGTCGGCGCCGCGGCCACCATCACCTACACCTTCTTCGGCGGCTTCCTCGCGGTGAGCTGGACAGATACGGTGCAGGCCACCCTGATGATCTTCGCCCTGATCCTGACCCCGGTGTTCGTCATCATCGCCGTCGGCGGCATCGACACCGCCATGGTGCAGGTGGCGGCGCAGAATGCCAGCAACCTCGACATGTTCAAGAATCTGGACTTCATCGCCATCATCTCCCTGATGGCCTGGGGCCTGGGCTACTTCGGCCAGCCCCATATCCTGGCGCGCTTCATGGCGGCGGATTCCCACCACTCCATGGCCAGCGCCCGTCGCATCAGCATGACCTGGATGGTGCTCTGCCTCGGCGGCGCCGTGGCCATCGGCTTCTTCGGCCTGGCCTACTTCAGCACCTTCACCGAACAGGCCGCCGGCGTGACTGGCAACCCGGAGCGGGTCTTCATCGAGCTCTCCAAGATACTGTTCAACCCCTGGATTGCCGGTGTGTTGCTCTCCGCCATCCTGGCGGCGGTGATGAGTACTCTGAGCTGTCAGCTGCTGGTCTGCTCCAGCGCCATCACTGAGGATCTCTACAAGCCCTTCCTGCGCAAGAATGCCTCCCAGAAAGAGCTGGTGTGGGTCGGTCGCGCCATGGTGCTGGTGATTTCGCTCATCGCCATCGCCGTGGCCGTGAACCCGGAGAACCGGGTGCTGGGGCTGGTGAGCTACGCCTGGGCCGGCTTCGGTGCCGCCTTCGGTCCCGTGGTGCTGCTCTCGGTGCTCTGGTCGCGGATGACCCGCAACGGCGCCCTGGCCGGCATGCTGGTCGGTGCCCTGACCGTCATCGTCTGGAAGCAGTTCGGCTGGCTGGGGCTCTATGAAATCATCCCGGGCTTCGTCTTCTCCGGTCTGGCGATCCTGGTGTTCAGCCTGCTGGACAAGGCGCCCTCCAAGGCCATGCTGGATCGCTTCGACGAGGCCGAGCGCGAGTTCCAGACTCCGCCGGATGCGGTAGGCGAGCCGGTTGCCGTGAACTGATACGGCTACTGCCAATAACAAAAAGCCCCGCGATGCGGGGCTTTTTTATGAATACCGTTTTACTCGGCGCCGGCCTTGCCCTGCGCCTGGCATTGCAGGGGCGGCTCGCCGTAACGCTCCAGGGTGGCGTCCTTGCCCTTGGTCAGGAGGCTGAGGTTTTGCCCCTCGTAGCGGGCGCCGCTGGCAACGGGGACGCCAAATGCCAGCACCTGCTGATCCGGGTCCAGATTGATGACGGCGGCGGGGATCTTGGCATCCTGGTAGAAGTAGGTGGTCAGCCTCAGCTTGTCGCCGCATTGATAGAGCACGGGGGAGGGCACCACCAACTGGCCGCCCTTGATCTGCAGCTCGGTGATGCGCGTCTGATAGCTGGCGTCGATGCACTTGCGTGGATCCGTGTCTTTCCAGCACTCGTTGCGCCCCTTGATCCAGCCACGCTGCATCGCCTTCTCGGTCTTCTGCTGTTCGGCCGAGAGCTTGCTCATCGCCTTGGGATAGAGGGTCGCGAGCTGGTTATCCAGCGCCGCCAGCCCGGCATCCTGGCAGATAAGCTGCTCGGTGGTGCCGTGGGCCTTGGCACAGTCAAAGGAGGGGGTGGCGGCACTGGCCAGCAGTGGCATCAAGGCGAGGGTGCCAAGCAGCATCTTGTTCATCGGAAAGGCTCCTGAGAGGGGGGAATACCCGCCTACTAGAGCACAATGGGGCGGGGCCGCCGAGGACTTTTTCACCCCAGGCTCCCTTGCCCGTCTCTCTGGGCCCCGTTGCCGACAACATCCGGCATCAGGGCCCACGGCAGGCTGCCGTGGCCTTTGCTTATGTGAGTCGCCGCGTCAGCCTCTGCGCATCATGGCGGGCCGCGGCCGCCACCCGGCCCAGCCAGCGCTGTCGCTCCCGCTCGCTGGCGGTATGGACAGGCCCCAGATGCTGGCGATGGGTCAGCCTGATGCCACAGAGCCCGAGCACGGGCTTGTCGAGGGTGCGCTCGACGGGGGAGCCCAGCCACCAGCGGTAGTACCAGAGCGGGCTGTCCATGGTGAGCAGCAGGCGCGCCGTCTTGCCCGCCAGCAGGCGATCCGGGTGCACCTTGCCCTCCTGATAGCGAAAGGCGAAGCCCGAGAGCAGCGTTCTGTCCAGCAAGCCCTTGAGCCGGGCCGGCAGGTGGCCCCACCAGAGGGGGGCGACGATCACCAGATGGTGGGCCTGCTTCAGACTCTGTTGCAATGCCAGCAGATCGGGCTCGAGGGGCTGCAACTCGTCATAGCCATGGTGCAGATCCGGCTCGAAGGCGAGCTCCCCCACGTGATGCAGGGTGACCTCTGCGCCGCCCTCCTCGGCGCTGCGGGCATACTCCCGGGCCAGGGCATGGCAGAGGCTGTCGGGTTTGGGGTTGCCGTTGATGATAAGCAGCTTGGGTGTCATGGCGTGGCTCCTGATGAAATGAGCCACCATTACACCCCTTGTCCCATGGGACAGAGTCAAGCCACCTTGTGTGCCCGTCCTGCAAGCCCTTGCTCAGCCTGTGGGAGCGGCTCGGTCTGAACGGGGGCGCCATAACGGCAGGGGTGCTGCGCCAGCAGCGCGGCGCACTGGGTCAGGGAGTGATGCTGGTGCTGCAGCCTTGCCACCTCTGCCGCGATCTGTGCCAGCTTGCCCGCGATAAGCTGCTCCACCTTCTGCCAGGGGAACTGCGCGAGACTGGTGAGGCCTGCCAGCAAGGGGACAAGCTCGCTCAGCTTGCAGCCGAGCTGCTGGGCCTGGCGAATAAAGCCGACCCACTCCAGATCTTCGGCCCGGTAGACGCGATACTTGCCGCGCCGCCTGGGCTCGGGCAGCAGCCCGAGCTGCTCGTAGAGACGGATTGCCTTGGGTGTGGTGCCCGCCAGCCGGGCAAATTCGCCGATATACATGCTGCTGCTCGCAAAGGTTGTTCGAGTAGGGGCTCACTATAGGTTAGTGGCAGGGGGGATTGAATCCCCTAGAGGGCGGTGGAGCCATTGGACCGCGCTGCGGTGGCAGAATTTTGACAGGGGACACCCACCTTACCAGGCAAGTCTTTTATCGAGACGGTGGGGGGCCAGATTACTGTTAACGCCCGCATTTGCGGCTGGTTTGAAGCGCAGCGGAAAACCAGTCCGTCAACTTGCGCTTGTTAAGTTTTGTCTGCATTTGCGACAAAGTGCTCATAGTATTTCCGCGCCTCTTCCTCTGGCCCCAGAGCAACGTCAATAAGCATTTGAAGACTCCATACGGGGCCGGGAGTCACTTGGTCTAAATCTAGGTCTTTAGGGTAAGCATCTGGGTCTATCGCCATTTCTAAGTTTTCAAACCACCAAATTTCAATTTTTCTCAGTAGTCCGATCATTTCTTCGAATGCGTCGGCGACATCAAAGTCTACACCTGTCGAAGCAAACGTGAGCATCTCATGAGCCAAAGTGTTACGACACCTTTTAATATGCTCAAAACTCTCTAAGTCTTTATCATCAATAGCTGTCATATCTTGAAGCCATTTCAATGATGCATAGAGAGGGCTTCTATTTAACGCAAGCACCTTTTCTTTATACCCAGGGCTGACAATCATTCCATTTTCATCAAAGCCATTTGTAAAAAAACCTTCTATCTTTTCAATAATACTGCTCTTGAGCATTTCGAAGGCCATCGAGAATATAGAGGCAGTAATAATGTTTGTTTTAAGCGTCTCAGGATGAAGTACTCGCTCCCATGATGCTTTAACTTTTTCATCCATGTTCGATCTCGATAAAGAAACTTAACGCCTCAATAACCGGCGCGCTTTAGCGCGTCTGGCGCCGTAGGCGCGTAGTTGATTGATTTGTTAGGCTTTTTAAGCACTCTAGTATGCACCAAAGTCTTTACCTACTGATTTAAAGCGTTTTAGATCAAATAATGGGTGCCCGTATAAGTAACTAGGGGCCACAGTATCCTTTTTCTTATTAGGATTACTGTGTTCATGAACTGGAAAAAAGTTTAATTCAGGGTGGTCTGGTGCTGAATCTGATCGATACCTTTCGTCTTTTACTCCTGGCTCAAAAAGCATATAGGCAAAGTCTGTAAAAGAGTTGAGTCGGAGCAACCACCTCCAGCCACTGCTAAGCTCTATCCAAACCTCCCACCCTCGACTTGTTTTCTTAGCATTACCAATTTTTCCTTCTAACTCCTCAGCAACAATCATTTGAACAATAGGTATCAACTCATCTTGGATATGAGGAAGCTTTTCTATTTCACTCCAGTCAAGCTGCAAACTAAATAAAGCAGCAAAGAATGAAAATATGCTAGGGTGATTTTTAGCCTCCTCTAAATGCTGGTGACATACAGGCAGTTGAAGCATAAATGCTTGCGAGGTATCACCAAGGGTCGTTGCGGCATAGCATGTAGCCTTCTCTCCACATGAAACACAGCCATCGCCTTTTGAAACAATCATTGCCCGCTCGACGCTTGTATTTTTCATTCTGCCAGATACCAACTCTGTGGGCAGCTCATGCACTGAATCTTTGTGTTTTAGCCATTCTCTATGCACATGCCGATGGACATCTGTATCTAATAATTTATACATGGCATCTTCATTAGGCAAGCGGCAGGTCTTCTCTTCAAATGCTTCAGAAATAGTGGTTTTCTGAGCAGGCCTCAGCCTATATGTACGAATACAGCCACAATCCATTGTTTGAGGAAATACCAATACAGCATCTAGACTATTCTGAGACAGAAATATTTTTTCACAGGATACAACGAGAAGTTCCCAGTATTTTTTATTTTTAGTTGAGCACTCGATAATAAATGGAAGCCTTTTTTCCATAAAATCTAAATTTTTATAGGAAAGACCTGAAATTCTAGCTTCGATTATTGAGGAACTAACCTCAGATTCATCCAGTGGTTCTAGTGCTGAATCAAGATTAAAAAGAGGGTATCTGTTCATTTAATATTACCATCTAGATATATGCCTAACGCCGAGTTCAGCGGCAGTTTTTAAGTTGTGATTTCATGGAATACTTTTGTGCAGCAAATCCATAAAACCGCGACTTAAAAACTGTCCAGCCACGCAGTGGCGATGCTGGAACGATTTGTTAGATTTATGTGCGAGATAGTTGAATAAGACAATTTGTAAATAGCTCTTTCCAAGGGATGTCTTCCGTCAAATCAATTTGTTGACCAGCTAAAGCCATATGAACTTGAAGAATAATCACAGAAAAGGCATACACAACATGGTCGTTATCAAAATTTTCATCAAGGGCGTCAAACAACCGCTCAAACGATTTTGGATGTGTAGTCTCTTTAAACTCCCCACTTAGCAAATCTTGCGTTGTGATGGTGAGTACGGCAATTGCTATACCTAATCCTCGTTTTGTGAGTTTTTTGGTGCAAATTTCCTCGCCAAGAATCCAATTAGTCGCAGATCTATCAGCTTCTTTTTCTTGTTCTCTCGACTCACAATCACTGCAAGGAGCATTTGGATGATCATTATAAATATGTGCAATTTCATGGTGTAAAATCCATGCAATTGCACTTAAAAACAGTTCATCCGCTACCGACTCATATTCAGTGGGATACGAACAAGCTTTAGCTGGGCGAGCTGTTTCATCTAACCACCTTCCACTGTCTGGAGACTTCAAGTTTGAAATGCTCCAACGGTATAGGTCCATCCCCGAACGTAGTTCTGAATCACCATGTAAGTCAAACTGCGCTGTCTTATCAGACTGCTGACAGTCAGTATATTTCTTATAAATTAAGTAATATACATAAGAGGCGCACCACAGGAATTCAAGTGACTGTGTCGGCAACCTTATTTGATTTTCTTTAGTATTGACACTAAATGAAAAACCCGATTTATTGAAAAACACAACTTTTGGGTCATATTTATCTCTAAAATCTAGTAACTCTTGTTCTCTCTCTGGAGCAATTCTCAAAAGAGAGCTAATAATGTCTTCATCTAAAACTCGTATAGGAGATATCATCTTATTCCTCAAAAAATCTAACAGTGATTAGATAGAGGACGGTACTAACACATTAATACCGCCTTCTATCTAACTCCGCTCCACTTTGATTCAGGGATTTATAAATAATATTTTAAATCAATGAGTTACCTGCCTACCTCTGAAGCTGATTGTAATCGCTTGACCTCTTCTTTTTGCGCAACCATTACGACTGTATAGAAAAGCAGTGTGACGTAGGCATGGCAAACGCCGGCATGGCTACCGCACTGGATTTCAGCTTCCAGTGTGCTGCTATTTAGCTGCGCTTGGGGGATGGCGTGGCTCATGGGTGACTCCGACGAGGCGTATGTTGCCAATCGGATATGTTAGCGGGTATGGCGCTGAGGGGAAGGGCAGGGTGATGGATTTCTGGGCGGGATCAAAGAATGAGTCGCTATGGCAAGGGATGTGTCGGCGTAGCGGGTCTGTGAGAGGGGGCTCATTGGGCGCATGGAGCCAGTTTTGCCGGCCTCCTTTAGCCAGCAGCAGGGGTTGGCGGCTGCTCTTGCCGCTGGTGAAGGGGAAGGGCTGGTCGCCCTCCCTTATGCCAGTGCCAGTTGCTGGCGGGCACGCCACAGCCGCTCGTGGAAGAAGAAGACGACTGTGTTGATGGCAGGTTCGATCAGTGCCATCACGCCGCCTGTGAGCAGCTCGCCACTCAGCAGGTAGGCGACGGCGAACGCCACCGAGAAGTGCACCAGGGCAAAGCTGCTGGTCTTGGCCTGCAGGCTGTGGTCGGGTTTGAGCTTGTGCCAGCCGAGGTCGTGGAAGTAGAAAGCGACGGTGTTGACGGCGGGTTCAATCAGGGCGATCAGGCTGGCGGTGAGCAGTTCGCCGGTCAGCAGGTAAGCCACTGTGAAGGCGACACTGAAGTGCAGAACGGCGAAGCTGATGGTCTTTTTCATGATGGTGTCTCCTCTGGCGATGAGTGCAGTATCACCCGGAATGACATCAAATGAAAACCATTCTCATCTATCGGCTGGATAGAAAAAGCCTATCGACCGAGGTCGAAACCACCAGATTGGGGACTTGCCTGGGGCCACGGCGACGATAGAGTGTGCCTTTGCCATGAAAAAGGAGCTTTCATGACCATCAATGCCAACATCTATGTGCTGTTCATCCTGCTGCTGCTGATGATCGTCGCCGGCGTCGTGGCCTGGCGACTGGCGCGGCGCAAGAGCCGGCATCCTGTGCTTATCACCGTTCTGTGCGTGCTGCTTTGTCTGTTCCCGCCCTTGGCCCTGCTGGCCTTGCTTGCGCTGGCGCTCTGGCGAGATATGCCCGTCAGGGCCTGAGTCGTCATTCCGGCAACGGCAGACAGAGAAAAGCCCCTTTCGGGGCTTTGTCATTCGGTCGATGAGGGCTCAGTCGGCTGCCTTGTTGAGCCACTCGACCCTGTACTGGGCGCCGGCGCCCTGGGCCAGTTTGGCACAGAGGGGCTTGAGGAAGGCCTCTATCTGCTCGGCCAGCATCCAGGGGGGGCTGATGATCAGCATGCCTGAGCCGTTCATGCCCCAGTCGCTGGTCTGGCCGGCCACTTCCAGCTCGGCCACCAAGACGTTACCGAAGTTTTCCCGCTTGATTGCCTTGAGCATGTCGCGGGACTTGTCCGCCTCCTGCCCGAGGATGGGATACCAGAGGGCATAGATGCCGGTGGCCCAGCGCTTCTGTGCCTTCTTCAGGGTATCGACCACGGCGAAGTAGTCTTCCTTCAGCTCGTAGGGGGGGTCGATGAGCACCAGCCCGCGGCGCGGGGTGGGGGGCAGCAGGGCGATCAGCCCTTCGAAGCCGTCACGGTGGTGCACGGCGACGCGGGGGTCATAGCCCATGTTGGCGCGCAGGTCTTCCACCTCGTTGTTGTGCAGCTCCATCAGCGCCAGCTTGTCCTGCTCGCGGGCGAGACGGCGCGACAGCTCGGGGGAACCCGGGTAGTAGTGCAGCTCACCGTTCTGGTTCATCTCCTCGATGACGCCAAGATAGGGCGCCATGGCAGCCCACTGGGCGCGCTCGTCCCACAGCCGACCTATGCCATCGGCGTACTCCGCCTTCTTCTGGGACCAGTCGCCGCGCAGGTCGTAGAGACCGCCACCGGCATGGGTGTCCAGCACGATGAAGGGCTTCTCCTTCTTCTTGAGGGACTCGATGATCAGGGCCTGGACGGCATGTTTCAGCACGTCGGCGTGGTTGCCGGCGTGAAAGGCGTGGCGATAACTCAGCATATTAGGTCTCTGAGGGGGCCCTGCTGGGCCCCCAGTAACGATAGATAGTTCAACAGATTGTGGCTCTCGCCTCGCGTCAGGCTGAGGCTGCGCAGGGTCTGCAGCAGGACACCCTGTTGCAGCCGCTCCAGCTCCAGCTCGTGGGCCAGCATGGACTGGTACTCGGCCTCATCCAGCCGCGCCTTGGCGTTCTGGCGCAGGGCACGCCAGGGGGTCAGCACCACCTCGGTCTGCACCAACGCCGGTTGCAGCGTGCCGAGCTCGACCGGGATGCCATCCTGATCCAGCCGGTGCAGCAGCAGGGCCAGGTTGATGTTGCCCCCCTGCGCCTGCAGGCTGAGCCAGTCCTGGCTGCGTGCACCATAGACCTTGCCGCTCCAGTGCCAGAATGCGAGCGGGGTGGGCAGTTCATGGATGGCGACCCGCTCGGCCGCCACCCCTCGTTCGTCACGCAAAGAAGGCCTGCTCCTGGCTTTCCAGCTCCTCGGAGAGGCTCATCCACTCCAGCTCGACCCCTTCCAGCTCCTCCTTGAGGGGGCCCTGGGACTTGAGCAGCTCGGAGAGCCGGCTCTTGGCGCTCTCCTCGTAGATGGCGGGGTCGGCCAGCTGCTCCTCCACCGCGGCGAGCCGGGTCTGCAGCTTCTCCATGCTGGCCTCTAGCTTCTCCAGCTTTTGGCGCAGGGGCCGGGTCTGCTGGCGGAACTCCGCCTCGCGCCGCTTCTGATCCTTGCGCGCCAGCGCGGAGTTGGCGGAGACGAGGCCGTCGCTCGGCTTGGCGTTCGCCTCTTTGTCCTGCTCGCCGAGCCACTTGTGGTAGTCGTCCAGATCGCCGTCGAACGGCTCGACCCGGCCGCCGTGCACCAGATAGAAGTCATCCGTGGTGGTGCGCAGCAGGTGCCTGTCGTGAGAGACCACCACCATGGCGCCCTCGAAGCCTTGCAACGCCATGGTCAGGGCGTGGCGCATCTCCAGGTCCAGGTGGTTGGTCGGTTCATCCAGCAGCAGCAGGTTCGGCTTCTGCCAGGTGACCAGCGCCAGTACCAGCCGCGCCTTCTCGCCGCCGGAGAAGGGGGCCACCTTGTCCAGCGCCTTGTCGCCGTGGAAGCCGAAGCTGCCGAGATAATTGCGCAACTCCTGTTCGGTCTTGTCCGGCGCGAGACGGGCCAGGTGATCGAGCGGAGTGTCGTCCAGGCGCAGGGTCTCCAGCTGATGCTGGGCGAAGTAGCCGATGCTGACCCCGGCGCTCACCTCCAGCTTGCCCGACAGCGGCGGGTTGGTGCCCGACAGCATCTTGATGAAGGTGGACTTGCCGGCGCCGTTGCGCCCCAGCAGGCCGATGCGCGAGCCCGGCACCAGGTTGAGTTTGATCTTCTCCAGGATCACCTTGTCGCCATAACCGGCGCTGAGGTTCTCCATGGCGATGAGCGGGGTCGGCAGGGCCGACGGCTCGCGAAACTCGAAGCTGAACTCGGAGTCGGCGTGGGCCGGCAGCAGCTTCTCCATCCGCTCCATGGCCTTGAGGCGACTCTGGGCCTGGCGGGCCTTGGAGGCCTTGTAACGGAAGCGGTCAACATAGGCATGCATGTGGGATATCTCCCGCTGCTGCTTCTCGTACATGGACTGCTGCTGGGCGAGCTGCTCGGCGCGCTGCAGTTCGAAGTCGGAGTAGCCGCCGGTATATTCGTTCAGCTTGCCGTTTTCGATGTGGATGATGCGGTTGATGACCGAATCGAGGAAGTCGCGGTCGTGAGAAATAAGCACCAGCGTGCCCTGATAGCCCTTGAGCCACTTCTCCAGCCAGATGACGGCATCGAGATCCAGGTGGTTGGTCGGTTCATCCAGCAGCAGCAGGTCGGAGCGGCACAGCAGCGCCTGGGCCAGGTTCAGGCGCATGCGCCAGCCACCGGAGAAACTCCTTACCGGCGAGTCGAGCTGATCGCCGCCGAAGCCGAGACCGTGCAGCAGCTCGGCGGCGCGGGCGCGGATGCTGTAGGCGCCTATGATGTCGAGCCGGCCGTGCAGCTCGGCCACCAGCAGGCCGTTGTCATCCTGCTCGGCCTGGGCGAGCTGGGCCTCCAAGGCACGGAACTCCTTGTCGCCATCTATTACGTAGTCCAGCGCGGAGCAGTCCAGCGCCGGGGTCTCCTGGGCGACGCCGGCGATCTGCCAGCCGGCGGGCAGGCTGAAGCTGCCGTTGTCGATGGCCAGCTCGCCACGCACCAGCGCAAAAAAGGTGGACTTGCCACAGCCGTTCTTGCCTACCAGACCCACCTTGTGGCCGGGGTGTATGGTGGCGGAGGCGTTGTCCAGCAGCGTGCGGCCGCCGCGGATCAGTTCGATTTGACTGGCAACTATCATGGATGGATCTGCTTGGCTCAAGATGAAGGAGAAAACTGGCGCGGATCTTACGTGAAATGGCGCAGATTTGCACTTTAGGCTGGGGGACTTGGCTGGCTGCGGCAAGAAAAACGTGCCATAACAGAGACATCTGTCAGGGGACAGGAGGCTGCCATGCTGATTAAAGAGATCATGACGACCCGGGTTGCGACCGTTTCCATGGATGACAGGCTCAATGTCATCAAGGAGATCTTCGAGCAGGCCCACTTTCGCCACCTGCTGGTGCTGGAAGACGAGGTGCTGATGGGGGTCATCTCGGACAGGGATCTGCTGCGTGCCCTCAGCCCCTATCTCGACACCGATGCCGAGATGAACCGCGACACCGAGACCCTCAACCGGCGCGCCCACCAGATCATGAGCCGCCAGCCCATCACCATCGCCGCCGATCGCTCGCTGCAGGAGGCGGCCAGGGTGATGCTGGAGCAGCATGTCTCCTGCCTGCCGGTGCTGGAGAAGGGGGCCCTGGTCGGCATTCTCAGCTGGAAAGACCTGCTGAGGGTCATGCTCGACTGGCAACCCGCCTGAGTGCCACCACCCGCTGAGGCCCTGACACAGTATCAGCCGCTATGACAGCTCGCCTGTGGTCTGGCAGCCCTCGCCAGTCAGGGTGACGCATTGTTTACCCTTTTTTCCTTTCTTCATCTTGCCCCTCCCGCCCTGTACTCAGCAGAGACTGGCTGACGGTGTCGCTCTGTCTCCAAATGAAACGTATAAAATGTAGCCAATTGGCGACTATTTATGTCGGTCAGAAGCCTTGTTTGGCCTCCATTCATCAATTAATCGTCAACTGCTTCAGTTCCTATCAAGGTTCGCAGATCTACCCTAGGTCATCGGAAATGAACCCGATTCTAAATTTCTAAATGACAACGACCGAGCAACAGGTCTGATAGCGTTTACACCAGAGGAACGAACAATGAAAAAAACAGCATTGACTATGGCCATCTCCAGCCTGCTGCTGGCCGGTGGTGCTCAAGCTTCTACCGTTTACAACCAAGATGGTACCAAGCTGGACATCGGTGGTCGTGTTCAAGGCATGTACTACGGCAGCGATAACGACAACGAGAATGGCGATCAGAGCTATCTGCGTCTGCGTATCGGTGGCGAGACTCGCGTCAACAGCGAAACCGTAGCCAACGGCTTCGTTGAGTACAACGTACCGACCAACGACTCCGACACCGAGCTGCGTTATGCCTACGTTGGTGTTAAGAACGATCGTTTCGGTGCCTTCAGCTACGGTCGTCAGGATGGCCTGATTGCCAAAGCCGTAAACGACTACACCGACGTTCTGCCTGAGTGGGGCGGCGATGGCCTGGGCAAGGGTACTGAAGTATTCGGTACCGGTCGCACCAACGGCCTGGCTCAATACTTCTACACCTTCGACGGTCTGGTACTGGGTGCCCAGTTCACCGGCGAAAACGAAGCCCAGAACGACAGCACCTCCAGCTGGACCAAGGGTTCTGCAGAAGGTTACGCCCTGTCTGCCAACTACAACTTCGACATGGGCATCAGCCTGGGTCTGGCCTATAACCAGGCTGGCAAGACTGCCGACCAGAGCGCCAACTCCAACTTCGGTGGTGACGACGATGCGAAGCTGACCGCCGTTGGTATCAAGTACAACGCCAACAACCTGTACGCTGCCGCGACCTACGCCTATGGCGAAGACCACGTCTATGTGAACCAGTCTGGCTACAACGGCTACGCCGAAGAGAGCAACGGTTACGAAGCCGTGGTTCAATACACCTGGGGCCAGTGGAAGCCGTCCCTGGCGTATAACCGCCTGGACGTGAAGGGTGAAACCTTCGACGACACCCTGACCGAATACGTCTCCATCGGTGCCTGGTACAACATCAACGAGAACTTCGACGTCTACGTTGATTACAAAGCCAACCTGCTGAGCGGTGGCGATGCTGATGGTTACAACGAGTTCGGTCAGAACACCGACGACGTCGTTGGCGTGGCCATGCAGTACCACTTCTAAGTCATTCCCTGACTGCCTACTGTATTTTTTTGACCGGCCGCTTTGCGGCCGGTTTTTTTATGGGCGCAGCATAAGCTCGCGCTTTTGGAACCTCAGGCCAATCCCCAGCTCAGCATTGTCCCCTTCTGGTCGATAACCCTCTTGTCGGGCTGATGGCGATCGGGTTTCCCGCTCTATGCGGTGGCTATGGGGCGAGGATCACGCCCCGCGGTCAAGATCCTATCTTTCCTCGACCCTTTTCATTATTTCTATAGGGACTTGCGTTGCGCCTATGGCGGGGGAATGCGGGTCTGATTGGCATGTCGACGCCGTGCTACGGTGGCGGCACTCGGGAAACGGACGTAAGGGCTTTATATGGCGAGCATATTGGATTCAGTGGATCAACGTACCCAGCTGGTGGGGGAGAATCGCCTGGAACTGCTGATGTTCCGCCTGGGCTCCCAGCAGCTGTTTGCGATCAACGTGTTCAAGGTGCGGGAGGTGGTGAAACTGCCTCGCCTCAACAAGATGCCCGGGGCCCACCACAACATCAGCGGGGTGGCGAACATCCGCGGGGTCTCCATCCCGGTGATCAACCTGCGCGGCGCCATCGGCATGCGCCCCATGGCGGTCGACAGCGACTCCAACCTCATCATCACCGAGTACAACCGCAGCATTCAGGGTTTTCTGGTCGGGCAGGTGGCCCATATCGTCAACATGACCTGGAAGGACATACTGCCGCCGCCCCGTTCTGCGGGCCGCTCGAACTATCTCACCGCCATTACGCGCGTCCCGGAGCGGGGGGCCGATCAGATCGTC
The DNA here is from genome assembly GCF_963895295.1 of Aeromonas sp. sia0103. Taxonomy (NCBI): domain Bacteria; kingdom Pseudomonadati; phylum Pseudomonadota; class Gammaproteobacteria; order Aeromonadales; family Aeromonadaceae; genus Aeromonas; species Aeromonas sp. sia0103. Next base: position 32,444 of record NZ_CAWQKG010000006.1, read on the forward strand.
GAGATCATCGATGTGGAGAAGGTGCTGGCCGAGATCATCACCTATGACATCCGCATCTCGGCCGAGGTGTTGGACAGGGAGATCCTGCCCCAGATGCACGGTCGCAAGGTGCTGATCGTCGACGACTCCAGCACGGCGCGCAACCAGGTGCGGGAGACGCTCGCCCAGCTCGGGCTCGAGGTGATCGAGTGTCAGGATGGGCTACAGGCGCTCAAGCTGCTCAAGGGCTGGTGCGACGCGGGCAAGTCGGTCACCGACGAGATCATGCTGATGATCACCGATGCCGAGATGCCGGAGATGGACGGCTACCGCCTGACCCACGAGGTGCGCAGCGATCCGCGCATGGCCGATCTGTTCATCACCCTCAACACCTCCCTGAGCGGCAATTTCAACGAGGCCATGGTCAAGAAGGTCGGCTGCGATCGTTTCATCTCCAAGTTCCAACCCGATCTGCTGGTGGGGGTGGCTCAGGAGCGGCTGCGCCAGATACTGCAAGCCTGACCCCGATCAGACGACATTATGGTCAGGCAGATCGGCGGCGATCGCGCATTGCCAGGTTTTAATCAGGATGACAAAGCACCCGCCTCGGCGGGTGCTTTTGTTTTAGGGACTAGCGGCCTATCACGCGGGGCTATTGGGTCAGCAGGGGCTCGATAAAGCTCGCGACCCGGTCGCGGATCTGCGGCTGGGCTTCGGCCGTGGGATGGAGGCCATCGTTCATCAGGAGTTCAGGGCGAAGCGCAATATCATCCAAAAAGAAGGGCATCAGCGGCAGGTCATTGGCCTGCGCCAGTTCCGGGAAGAGCTGCTCGAACTGGCGCAGATAGCGTGCACCATAATTGCGGGGCAGCTGGATCTGGGTCAGCACCGTCTTCACCTGCTGTGCCTTGGCAAGCGCCACCATCTTGACCAGGTTGTCACGGGTGATGGCGGGGGCGAAGCCGCGCAAGCCATCGTTGGCACCCAGCTCGATCAGCACCCAGTCGGGTTTATGCTGCTCGAGCAGGGCGGGCAGGCGGGCCAGCCCCCCTTGCGTCGTTTCACCGCTGATGCTGGCGTTGATGAGCCGGTGCTCGCCGCCCTGCTGCCGCCATTTCTGCTCGAGCAGGGCAGGCCAGCTCTGCTCGGCCTGCATCTGATAGCCGGCGCTCAGGCTGTCTCCCAGCACCAGCAGGGTCTGGGCCTGCACCGATGAAACCAGGCAGCAGAAGGCGAACAGGAAACGCGTCATTATTTCAACTCCGATCATTCGTTGTCATTAGGGGCCTGGGCAAACAGGATATGCATCGTGGGTTCAGTGCCCATTATTTATTGTCAGCAAGGGCCTGGGCAAACAGGACATGCATCGTGGGTTCAGTACCCATTGTTTATTGTCAGCAAGGGCCTGGACAAACAGGATATGCATCATGGGTTCAGTGCCCATTATTTATTGTCAGCAAGGGCCAAGGTAAACAGGAAACGCATCATGAGTTCAACTCCCATTATCGTCGTCAGGGACCTTGGCAAGACGGTTCGTCTCGGCCAGGAAAGCCTCACCATCCTTGAAGGGATCGACCTGCAAGTCAATACCGGCGAGACGCTGGCCCTGGTCGGCGCCTCCGGCTCCGGCAAATCCACCCTGCTTGGCCTGCTGGCCGGGCTGGATCTGCCGAGCAGCGGCGACATCGAGATCCTCGGCCAGTCGCTGACCCGGCTGGACGAGGAGGGCCGGGCCCGCCTGCGTGCCGAGCAGGTGGGTTTCATCTTCCAGTCTTTCCTGTTGCTGCCCACCTTAAGCGCGCTGGAGAACGTCATGCTGCCCGCCGAGCTGCGCGGTGAGACCGATTGTGCCCCTAGGGCCAGGGAGCTGCTGGCCGAGGTGGGGCTCAGCGAGCGGCTGCATCACCTGCCGCCGCGCCTGTCCGGCGGCGAGCAGCAGCGCGTCGCCATCGCCCGGGCCTTCATGACCCGGCCCAGCCTGCTGCTGGCGGATGAGCCCACCGGCAACCTCGACAGCAAGACCGGGGAGACGGTGATCGAGCTGCTGTTTCGCCTCAACCGCGAGCACAACACCACGCTGGTGGTGGTGACCCATGATCATGAACTGGCCCAGCGCTGCCAACGGCAGCTGGTGATGGCGGCGGGACGACTGGCGTCGGATACGCCGGCACCCGAAGCCGTCCCGGCCTCCCGAGTCAGGGAGCTGTCATGAGTCAATGGCGACTGGGATTTAAGTTACTGCGCCGCGAGGGTTTCAGCGGCGAGTTGCGGCCTGGGCTCGGGCTGGCGCTGGGTGTGAGGAGTCAGTCATGAGTCAATGGCGACTGGGATTTAAGCTGCTGCGTCGCGAGGGTTTCAGCGGCGAGCTGCGCTGGTTTGTGCTGGCGCTGGCGCTGAGTGTGGCCTGCGTGCTGAGCGTGGCGCTGGTGGCGGACAGGCTGGATGCCGGGCTCAAGGCCTCGGGCCGTGACTTCATCGGCGCCGATCGGGTGTTGCGCTCCGCGACCCCGGCGCCTGAGGCCTGGCTCGAGCAGGCCCGGCAGTATGGCCTCTCCATCCAGACCACGGTCAGCTTCAACAGCATGCTGTTTCACGGGGATGGGCTGCAACTGGCCTCCATCCGGGCCGTGCCGAGCGACTTCCCCTTCTATGGCAAGCTGGAGCTGATGCCGCAGCGGGCGCCCGCGCCCGGCGAGATCTGGCTCTCCGCCCGGGTGATGCAACTGCTCGGCGCCAGGCTCGGGGACGAGCTGGAGGTCGGTAACACCAGCCTCAAGGTGGCGGGGGAGCTGGGTCAGGAGCCGGATCAGGGCTTCAGCCCCTTCCAGATGGCGCCACGGGCCCTGATCCACAGCGCCGACATCGAGGCGACCGGTGCCCTGCTGCCGGGCAGCCGCCAGCAGTGGCGCTATCTGCTCAAGGGCCCCCGCGAGGGAATCGCCAGCTACGAGCGCTGGCTCAAGCCCAAGCTGGCGGCGGGACAGAAGCTGATCAAGCCGGATGATCAGGGCTCCCAGGTGGGGAAATCCCTGGCCAACGCCGAGCGCTTCTTCCGCCTGGCCTCCCTGGCGGGGGTGCTGCTGGGGGCCCTGGCCATGGGCATAGCGGTGCGCCACTTCGCCGAGCGGCAGACCAACATGGTGGCGCTGCTCAAGACGCTGGGCGCGTCCCGTCGCACCCTCTGGCAGCTGATGGGCACGCTCCTGTTCTCGCTGACCCTGATCGGTGCCTTCATTGGCCTGGTGGCGGGCAGCGGGATGCAGTGGCTGACGCTGCAACTGCTGGGGGATCTGCTGCCCAGCGATCTGCCGCCGCCCTCCTGGCGCCCCTTCGCCCTCGGCCTGTCGGTGGCCTTCTTCATCACCCTGCTGCTGGCCTTCATCCCCTTCCTGCGGCTGCTCAAGGTGCCGCCGCTGCGGGTGCTGCGCCGTGAGCTGGAGGCGGGCGTGCCCCCCTGGCTGACGGTGCCGGTCGGCCTGCTCGGGCTATTTGGTCTGGTGTGGGGCTTCACCGCCGACGCCAGGCTGGCGCTGGGTCTCATCGGCGGCATGGGGGTGCTGATGGGGTTGCTGGCCGTGCTGGCCTCCGGGCTGCTGCGACTCGGCAGCCGGCTCAAGGGCCCCCATGCCCTGCGCCTGGCCATCAGCCACCTCTCCCGCGAGCGGGGCAGCGGCCTGTTCCAACTGGCGGGTTTCGCGCTGGCGCTCATGCTGTTCGGGCTGCTGTGGGCGGCGCGGGTCGACTTGCTGGACGACTTCTCCGCCCGCTTGCCGGCGGATGCCCCCAATCGCTTCCTGGTCAATGTGGCCGATCAGGAGCGGGACGGGATCCTGGCGGACCTGCGCCAGGCCGGTGCCATCACCTCGGACTTCTATCCCATGGTGCGCGGGCGCCTGACCCGGATCGCCGGCCAGGCGGTGGGTGAGGATGCGGCGCGGGAGGGGGTGAACCGCGAGCTGAACTTCACCACCACGGCGGCGCTCCCCCCCGACAACCAGCTGACCGCGGGGCAATGGCTCGCCAGCAAGGGGGAGGTCTCCGTCGACGAGGTGCTGGCGGGCCAGCTCGGCATTGCCCTCGGCGACGTGCTCAGCTTCACCATAGAGGGGCGCAGCTTCGAGGCCAGGGTGACCAGCCTGAGATCCATCAAGTGGGACAACATGAGGCCCAACTTCTACATGATCTTCTCGCCGGATCTGCTGGCGCCCTTCTCCCAGACCTGGCTTGGCAGCTATCGCCTGCCCCCAGAGGGACGCAGCGCCGAGGTGGAGCTGATCCGCCGGCATCCGACCGTCAGCCTCATCGACGTGGAGGACTTGATAGCCCGACTCACCGTGGTCTCGGATCAGGTGAGCCGGGCGCTGGGGCTGATGCTGGGGCTGGTGACGGTGGCCGCCCTGCTGGTGCTGCTGACCCAGACCCAGGCCAGCATGGCCCATCGGCGGCGCGAGCTGCTGCTGATGCGCACCCTGGGGGCCGGCAGCGCCCTGCTCGAGAAGATGCTGCGCTGGGAGCTGGTGGCGAGTGGCCTGTTGGCGGGGTTGTGCGCCGCCATGGTGGTCGAGCTCTGCTCGTTCGGCCTGCAGTGGTGGTGGTTCGATGGCCGCTGGCAGTTCCACTGGGCCATCTGGGCCGGGCTGCCGCTGCTGGGGGCGCTGCTGGTGACCCTGGCCGGTCAGGGCATGCGCCGCCAGCTGCTGGCGGGGACCCTGAGCGATCGGCTGCGAGGGCTGGGGCAGGGGCTGCTGTAGATTCGATTAGCCACGAAGTGGCGTAATCGGACTAACGGGGATGCTGATGCTTGGTTGCCAGCTACGCGAGCGTCCGATGACTAATCGAACCTGCGCCCTTCTCTCAAACAGCGCCCGGCCTTGGCCGGGCGCTGTTTTTTGTGGGTCTCAGCGGGGGGCGTGCAGCAGGTTGTCGAGGGCCTGGGGCAGCTCTGGGTAGGTAAAATGGAAGCCTGCCTGCTGCAACCGGGTGGGCAGCACGTGCTGACCGGTGAGCAGCAGGTCAGCCGCCTCGCCCAGCAGCAGGCGCAGTGCCCCGGCCGGTACGCACAGCAGGTGGGGGCGGTGCAGGCTGCGGGCCAGGCTCTGGCTGAAGGTCCGGTTGTCGACCGGCTGGGGGGCGGTGCCGTTGAAGATGCCGTCGCACTCGTCGTGTTCCAGCAGGAACAGCATGGCGCGCACCAGATCCTGAATATGGATCCAGCTCATCACCTGCCGGCCTGAGCCCATGGGGCCACCCAGCCCGAGGCGGTAGGGGGGCAACAGCTTGGGCAGGGCGCCGCCATCTTGGCCGAGCACCAGGCCGATGCGCACTATGCAGACCCGGGTGCGGGGGCCGCGGGCCTGTTGGGCCAGGCTCTCCCACTGCTGGCAGAGTCGATGGGTAAACTCGTCATGGGGCTGGCGGCACTGCTCGTCCAGCGGCTCATCGCCCTGGCGGCCATACCAGCCGATGGCGGAGGCATTCAGCAGCAGCCTGGGGGGCGTGCTGGAGAGCTTGATGAGATCCACCAGCTGCTCGGTCAGCAGCCAGCGGCTGTTGCACAGCAGCTGTTTGCGCTGCTCGCTCCAGCGGCCACTGGCGATGGGTTCCCCGGCCAGGTTGATGACGATGTCCACGTCGTTGAGATCGTCCAGCCGATCCAGGTTGTCGAGCAGCTTGATGTCGTGGCCGAGCAGATCGTAGGCCCGGCTGCCCTGGCGGGTCAGTACCACCACCTCGTGCTGCACCTTGAGATGGGCCACCAGGCGGCGACCGATAAAGCCTGTCCCCCCCGTGATCAGTATCTTCATGTCCTGCCTCCCTGATGCTGTTGGCTCTACTCTAGAGGGCGGGGTCCGGATGAACAAGCAACTGTTTTTGAAAGTATTATAATTTTTTGTGCGCCAGCGCCTGGATTGGCCTGCGAAGATTGGGGGAGACTGTGGCGACCCGGCATGCGGGAATAAGATGTGGGGATGAGGCTTGTTTCACGGCTCGTCGGGGGCCGCATGGATCACTCATCTCGCGCCCTCGTGACTTGCCAAGTCGCGGACAAGGCGTAGACTTGTCTGCTTTTTCGCCTTTGCCATTGTGGGGAATCATGCCATTTCGTCGTCTGAGGGTGCGTCAATTCTATGTCCGGCTGGCCTGTGCCCTGCTGGCCGCTCTGTTGCCCGTGGTGCTGGGACTGGCCATCGTCGCCTGGCAGACGGTGGACGGGGTGAAGCAGGATGCGGTGGAGCGTTTGGTGCATGCGCAGCGCATGTTTGACCGCACGCTGGACAACGCCCAGCTGGCCGCCTCGGCGGTCATGGGCAACGTGGGCAAGCCCTGCCTCGAGGTGGTGCAGGGCCTGCGGGATCAGGTGGCGACAGTGCCGGATGTGCGCAGCGTCAACCTGACCGAGGGGGAGACCATCTACTGCACCTCCCTCTATGGTCCGGTCAAGGGCCGGATCTATCTCGAGGACTATGTCCAGGGCAAGCTCGATCTCATGCGGGGCAATCCGGTCACGCCGGATCGGCCGCTCATCGTCTACCGACAGGAGGTGGGGGAGTACGGCATCCTGGTCGGGGTCGATGGCTATTACCTGCTCAACATCCTCGACATGCTGAGCCGCACCTCTCCCCTTGGGCTGGTGGTGGGTCCGCAGATGCTGCTGCGCGACAGCAAGCTCACCGATCAGCTGTTCCCCTCAGATGCGCCTGGCTACCTGGAGCAGGCCTCGGAGAAGTACCCGTTCAAGGTGGCGACCACCCTCTCGGTGGACGAATACGGCGCCCATATCTGGGACTACTCCAAGATCAGTCTCATCGTCTATCCCCTGCTGAGCTTGCTGTTCGGGGTGGGGGTGTTCTGGCTGATGGGGCGCTCGACCTCACCGACGCAGGAGCTGAAACGGGCGCTGGATCAGGGGGAGTTCTTGCCGCACCTGCAACCCGTGGTGACGGGTGACGACGCGCACTGGAGCGGCTGCGAGGTGCTGATGCGCTGGCAGCATCCCCGCCAGGGCATGATCTCGCCGGATCGCTTTATCCCCATGGCGGAGGCCTCCGGCCTCATCATCCCCATGACCAGTGCGCTGATGCGCCAGGTGCGCGAGCACTTCGCGTCCAGGGTGCATGAGTTGCCGGCCGGGTTTCACTTCGCGTTCAACGTCTGTGCCCGCCACTGCCACGATCTCAGCCTGGTGGACGATTGCCGCGCCTTCATCAAGGCGTTCGAGGCCAATCCCATCAAGCTGGTGCTGGAGCTGACCGAGCGGGAGCTGATAGTGGCGGACGAGGTGAGCGACCGGCTGTTTGCCGAGCTGCACGATCTTGGCGTCTTCATCGCCATCGACGACTTCGGCACCGGCCACTCCAGCCTGGCCTATCTGCAGACCTTCCAGGTCGATTTCCTCAAGATCGATCAGAGCTTCGTCGGCATGATAGGGTCCGATGCGCTGTCCAGCCACATCGTCGAGAACGTCATCGATCTGGCGACCCGGCTCGGCCTGCAGCTGGTGGCGGAAGGGGTGGAGAACGAGGTGCAGGATGCCTACCTGAGGGCGCGGGACGTGACCTTCCTGCAGGGCTACTTCTACGGCAGACCCATGCCGATGGCGGAATTCAGCAAGCGGCTGAGCCGCTGAGGCCGGCAGGCGGCCATAAAAAAACCAGCGACCGAGGTCGCTGGTTTTTTTCATCAGGCGAGGGCTCAGAGCATGCGGGCCAGGGCGCGGGCCAGCCGCTTGACCCCTTCCTCGGTGGTGGCCTCGTCCACGCAGGAGAAGCTCAGGCGCAGGGTGTTCTTGATCTCGGGGCGCACATAGAAAGGGGCGCCGGGCACGAAGGCAACTTTCTCCTTGATCGCCTCGTCGAACAGCTCCATGGCGGAGATGCTGGCGGGCAGAGTCAGCCAGAGGAACATGCCCCCTTCCGGCCGGGTGTAGCTGACGCCGGGCGGGCAGTGGCGAGCCAGGGCGGCTTCCATGGCGGCGCGCTGGCGACCGTAGACTTCCTTGATCTTCTCCAGATGGGCATCCAGCGAGTTGTCGGTCAGGAAGCGGTGCAGCACCTGCTGGCTGAAGGCGTTGCTGTGCAGATCCGTGGCCTGCTTGGCGATGGTGACCTTCTTGCGCAGCCAGTCCGGCACCAGCATCCAGCCGAGACGAAACGCGGGCACCACCGTCTTCGAGAAGGAGCCGAGCAGCACGGTATTGTTCGGCGCCAGCTTGGCGATGGGGGGCAGGTGCTCCCCCTCGAAGCGCAGCTCGCCGTAAGGGTCATCTTCCACCATCAGCAGCTCGTGGCGTACCAGTCGCTCGGCCAGCGCCTCGCGATTGGCGCGGCTGTAGGAAACACCGCTCGGGTTCTGGAAGTTCGGCACGCCGTACAGCAGCTTGGCATCGGAGCCTCGCTCCAGCAGCGCATCCAGCGCGGCCAGATCCAGCCCCTCTTCCCCCAGGGTGATGGGACGGAAGTTCGGCTGATAGACGGAGAACGCCTGGATGGCACCCAGGTAGCCGGGCTCCTCGATGATGAGATCCTGTCCCTCGTTGACAAGCACCTTGCCCAGCAGATCCAGCGCCTGCTGGGAGCCGCTGGTGATCAGGATGTTGTCCGGGTCCACCGTCATGCCGTGGCGCGTCAGGTAACGATCGGCGATGTACTGGCGCAGCGGGGCGAAGCCTTCGGTGGCGGCATATTGCAGCGCGGCGGCGCCCTGTTCGCGCAGCACGTCCTGGCAGGCCTGGTCGATGGCCTTGACCGGGAACAGGTTCGGGTTGGGCAGGCCGCCGGCGAAGGAGATGATCTCCGGATTGGCGGCGACTTTCAGGATTTCGCGGATAAAGGAAGGTTCGACCTTCTCGAAGCGCTGGGCAAAAAACGGCTGCATAGGGTTCTCTCTGACTGGGTGGCGGTCGCTCCATTCAACCGCCAGGTTATCCGTTTGTATCAGATTTCAGAAATGAGGCAATGGCTGTCACAAAAATCCATAAAAAAGGGCAGGTTTGACACCTGCCCGAATTTTATCGTCTCCGAGCGGGGGCGGGGCGTAAAAACCCCTGACCCGTTCGCGGTCGGCCGTCAGCGCCGACTCAGAGTCCGGGTTCCTTCAGGAAGCGGATCATCAGATCCGTGTTGGCGCCAAGCTGCTGCTGGACCCGGCCCGGGAACAGCTCGGCCATCTTGTCGAGGCGGTCGTACTGGGTGTGCCAGATCTTGCCCCACTGGGTCTCGCTGTCCCGATCGCAGGCGCTCTTGCTGGCGTCATCGTAACAGTCCCACAGCGCCGGGTTGGTGCTCTGGGAGTAGCCGTCATAGCCGTCCGCCCCGTTGATGGTGAAGTTGGTCGCCTCCACGTAGGCGATGGGCACCCCCAGGCAGGCGAAGGGGGCGTGATCCGACCAACTGCCGGTCTCCCCTTCCGGGTAGCCGGCGTAGCTGGGATGGATGGCGAACGGGGTGGCACCCTGCTGGGAGATGGCCAGCAGGCGATCCCGCACCTTGGGATCGAAGCTGTAGCGGCTCGGCTCGGCGCAGTTGTACTCGCTCACGTCGGAGTGGGCGGAGTGAACGTAGACGATGTCGCCGCCGGCGATGGTGTCGTAGTTCACCATGGCCAGCAGTTGGGTGACGGCGGCGCCGTCCAGGCCGGCGGCATAGGCCTTGGAGCCGTTGAGGCCGTTCTCTTCCGCGCCGAAGAAGGCGAAGCGCACCGTGTAGGGCAGAGTCTGGCCCTTGAGCGCCTCGGCGACCGCCAAGAGGGCGGCGACCCCGGCGCCGTTGTCGGTGGCCCCCTCAGAGCCCTTCTTGTCCCCGGTGCTGTCGTAGTGGGCGCCGATGAGGATCACCCTGTCACTCTGCCCCTTGAGCTCGGCGATGAGGTTCTGGGAGTGCTTGCTGGCACCGCCCTTGGTGTAGGTAAACGGCTGGTTCTGTACCTCGTAGCCCCAGCCTGTCAGATGATCCTGGATCCAGGCGGCGGCGCGGGTCTCGGCCTCGGTGCCTGTGGGTCTGGCCCCTATCCCTTCTGCGCCCGAGCTCAGCTGTACCAGATACTCGTAGGCCTGGTCGGCGGGGGCGGGGGCTTGTGAATCATTGTCCGAGGGGTTGCACCCGGCCAGCAGGGTTGCGGTGGCGAGGCACAATACTGTTTTTTTCATACTGCAATCCTTTGTTGTGTATGGCTTTATTATCGCGTGTCAGGATGCACCTGACGCCCGGCAGATTCTGTGAAGGGGGTGGCATTTGTCAACCGAACTGGCTGAATTGGCAAGAGACGGGGGATTTGTTGCGCTAAACACTTGCGCCTTGGGCCTATCTTGGGATAATTCGCTCCCCTGTTTTCGTCGACTGATGAAATAACGAGCCACTCAAGGTCGACCCTCAGCCGGACTGACCGAGATGTGTTGCCCGGATTGATGAAATAACGAGACTATTCATTCGAGTCGTCCCCAGCCGGATTGACCTGAGATGTATGACCCGGATTGATGAAATAACGAGACAATTATGCCTGTGACCCAAGATGTATTTAACGAAGACGGCAAGTTCATGCGCAAGATCCGCAGCTTCGTCCGTCGCGAAGGCCGCCTGACCAAAGGGCAGGAGAAGGCCCTGGAAGAGCTCTGGCCGGTCATGGGTATCGATTTTGCACCGGCCCCGCTCGACATGGTGGCGCTGTTTGGGCGCGACGCGCCCGTGGTGCTGGAAATAGGTTTCGGCATGGGCGCCTCCCTGGTGGAGATGGCCAAGAATGCCCCCGAGAAGAACTTCATCGGCATCGAGGTGCACTCCCCGGGCGTCGGCGCCTGCCTCGGCACCGCCCAGGAGGCGGGGGTCACCAACCTGCGCGTCATCTGCCACGACGCGGTCGAGGTGTTTGAGCACATGATTCCGGACGGCTCGCTCTCCTGCCTGCAGCTGTTCTTCCCGGATCCCTGGCACAAGAGCCGTCATCACAAGCGTCGCATCGTGCAGCCGGCGTTCGCCCAGGACGTTCGCCAGAAGCTGGCCATCGGTGGCGTGTTCCACATGGCCACCGACTGGGAGAACTATGCCGAACACATGCTGGAGGTGATGAGTGCCGCCGAAGGCTATGAGAACACCGCCCCTGGCGGCAACTGGGTGCCGCGTCCCGACTGGCGCCCGCTGACCAAATTCGAACAACGTGGCCATCGTCTTGGGCACGGGGTTTGGGATCTGATTTTCAAACGAGTTAACTAAGTTAACGTGTCAACAAACCTAAGGAGCTAGCATGGCCAATCGTAGTCGCCGTCTGCGTAAGAAACTGCGCGTCGATGAATTCCAGGAAATGGGATTCGACATCAGTTTCAACTTCCCGGTCGGCACCGCCGAAGAGACCATCGATACCGTGGTCGATGCGTTTATTGATGAAGTGATTGAACCCCGCAAGCTGGCCTTCGCCGGTTCGGGTCATCTGTCCTGGGAAGGCATGATCTGCACCCAGCAGTTGGGCAAGTGCACCGAGGAAGACCGTGCCGTCATCAAATCCTGGCTGGAAGGCAAGGGGATGGAAGCCGTGGTGGTCACCGAGCTGTTCGACCTCTGGTACGGCGAGCCGGCCTGATATCGGACTGCCTGTCACGGGCACATAGAAAATCCCGCCGCCGGCGGGATTTTTGTCGGTGGGGGCGGCCCCTCACCCCGCTTCATGTCATGGAATAGCCAATGGTGTTGTCATCCGAATTACTGGCCAGCATTCTCGAGCAGGTTCGTCCCCTGCTGGGACAAGGCAAGGTGGCCGACTATATCCCCGCGCTGGCCCAGGTTCCCGCCGATCGGCTCGGCATCGCGGTCTGTACCGTGCAAGGGGAGCTGTTCACCGCCGGTGACGCCTTCGAAGCCTTCTCCATCCAGAGCATATCCAAGGCCCTGAGCCTCACCCTGGCACTGACCCTCTATCAGGAGGATGAGATCTGGGCCCGGGTCGGCAAGGAGCCCTCGGGCCAGCCGTTCAACTCGCTGGTGCAGCTCGAATTCGAGCAGGGCATTCCCCGCAACCCCTTCATCAATGCGGGGGCCCTGGTGGTGAGCGACCTGCTGGAGACGCGGCTCACCGCCCCCCGCCAACGCACCCTGGAGCTGGTGCGCCGCCTGTGCGGCAACCCGGCCATCATGGCGGATCAGGTGGTGGCGCGCTCCGAGTATCAGCACGCCGCCCGCAATGCGGCCATCGCCTACCTGATGAAGGCCTATGGCAACTTCGAGAACGAAGTGGACAAGGTGCTGCAAAGCTACTTCAATGCCTGTGCCATTCGCATGAGCTGTGCCGATCTGGCGCGCACCTTCATCTACCTGGCCAATCGCGGCGTGCCCCTCGGCGAGAGCACGCCGCTGCTGCCGGCGCGCACCACCAAGCAGGTCAATGCCCTGCTCGCGACCTGCGGCCTCTACGACGAGGCGGGTGACTTCGCCTACCGGGTCGGCATGCCGGGCAAGTCCGGAGTCGGCGGCGGCATCATGGCGCTGATCCCGGGCGAACTCTGTGTCTGCGTCTGGTCACCGGAGCTCAACAAGGCCGGCAACTCGCTGGCCGGCACGGCCGCGCTGGAGCTGCTGGCGGAGCGCCTTGGCCGCTCTATTTTCTAATTTTGTTCACTATGGATCGAGACAACATCATGAAACGAATCACAGCCCTGTTGCGGGCCGGTCTGGCCGCCTTGCTGCTCTGGTGCGCCTTGCCCGCCCTGGCGGCGGAATTGCCCCCCCTCTCCCTGGCGGATGCCAAGGCCAAGGAGGCCGTCATCCTGGATACCCGCCCCAGCTACTTCTACCAGGGCTGGCCCATGGCAGATGAGCAGCAGGGCGGCCATGTGGCCGGCGCCGAGAGCCTCTCCGCCGAGTGGAAATACGGTGACGAGGAGTGGGCCAAGGCGCTCAAGGAGAAGGGACTGAGTGCGGACCGTCCGGTGGCACTCTATGGCGAGCCGCGCGGGGTGGCCGAGGTGGCCCGCCTGCTGCGCCAGCAGGGCATCAAGCAGCTGTTCGAGCTGCAGGACTGGAAGGCCGCGCCGCGCGAGGCCCTGACCCGCTGGCAGCAGCTGGTCTACCCGCGCTGGCTGGCGGATCTGCAGGAAGGCAAGCCGGTGGTGGCCAAGCCCAAGGGTGACTGGAAGCTGTTCGAGGTGGATTGGGGTTCACCCAAGGCCTACCTGCTGAGCCACATCCCGGGGGCCGGTTACATCGACACCAACCGCCTGGAAGAGGAGCCGCTGTGGAACAAGGTGTCCGATGAGGCGCTCAAGCAGCTGCTGCTGGAGAACGGCATCCGTCACGACACCACCGTCATTCTCTATGGCCGCAACACCATGGCGGCGGCCCGTGCCGCTCACCTGATGATGTACGCCGGGGTGGAAGACGTGCGACTGCTGGATGGCGGCCTGGATGCCTGGTTCGTGCAGCACCTGCGCACCGAGACCGGTCTGGCCAACAAGTACGAGCCGGTGAAGGAGTTCGGTGTGGCCATTCCGGCGCACCCCGAGTACCTCACCTCCCTGACCCAGGCCAAGGAGCTGCTCAAGCAGCCCGATGGCGCCCTGGTCAGCGTGCGTACCTGGGACGAGTTCGTCGGCAAGACCTCAGGCTACAGCTACATCAAGCCGAAGGGTGACATCCCCGGCGCCAAGTGGGGTCGTGGTGGGGTGGATGCCAACAGCATGAGCGACTTCCACAATCCGGATGGCACCATGAAGCCGGCGCGCGAGATCCTCGCCATGTGGGATGAGTGGAACATAGAGCCGACCCAGCAGGCCGCCTTCTACTGCGGTACCGGCTGGCGCGCCTCCGAGGCCTTCTTCTACGCCTGGTTGATGGACTGGAAGCGGATCAGCGTCTACGACGGCGGCTGGTACGAGTGGAGCTCAGATCCCAAGAACCCCACCGTCACCGGTGAGCGTCAGCCCAAGGGCTGATGGCGCTCCTGCGTTACCCTGTCAAAGGCCGGACCCATGTCCGGCCTTTTTCATCTGGATCTCCTGCCGCATCCCTTTGTTAACTCGCTGATTAACCTCGTCGTTCTCATATTCTGGCGGCACTCATTCGGGGGGAGGCGCTTGAGCTAGGCTTCAAGAAACATCCTCGTCCTGAGGATGCCGGAGGGAGAAGAGGCGGGCGATGAAACGACTGATGATGATTCTGGTGTGCGTGCTGGGACTGGTGGCGTGCAGCTCTCAATACATCATGAGCACCCGGGACGGGAAGATGATTACCACCGACAGCAAGCCCAAGCTGGATGAGGACACGGGCATGTACCGCTACTACGACGAAGAGGGGCGGGAGATGTTGATCAACAAGGATGACATCACCCAGATCATGGAGCGCTGAGGGGCGCAGGACGAGAAGGGCTGCCCGCGGGCAGCCCTTTTATTTCAGCCGGTGATCTCGGCCACCTGGCGGTTGACCTGACCGACGAACAGCCGGTGGAAGCGGGAGTCCGGGTTGGCCAGCAGGCTGACCGGCGAGCCCTGCTCCACCACGGTACCCGCCTCCATCACCACCACCTTGTCCACCGACAAGAGCGGCTCCAGATGGTGGGCTATCACCAGATAGCTGGCCTCGGGCCGGTAGCGATAGAGCAGCTCCGCCATCTTGCGCATGCCGCCGTGATCGAGATCCGAGGTGGCCTCGTCCAGCACGATCAGCGGGCGGCGCGACAGCAGGATGCGGGCGATCACCAGCAGCTGGGTCTCGCCGGCCGACAGCTGCAGTTTGTCGAGATCCTCGTCCAGCCGACCGGCGCAGCGCTCGGCCAGACCCACCCGGGCCAGCGCCAGCTCCAGCGCCTCGTCGTCGTGGCGGGTCAGGGGGGCCAGGTTGGCGCGCAGGGTACCGAAGAAGGTGAGCGGCGTCTGGGAGACGGTGTCGTACAGATCGCGCACCGCCTCAGGTGCCAGCGCCGACAGCGGCTGCTCGCCGTAGTAGATCTCGCCCTGGGAGACCGGATACATGGCCTGCAGCACCCCGAGCAGGGAGCTTTTGCCCGCGCCGGTGCGACCGCAGACGCCGACCTTCTCGCCGGGGGCCAGCTCGAAGTTCACCTTGTGCAGCGCCCACTGGCTAGCCTCGGGGTAGCGCAGCCCCAGGTTGTCGAAGCGCACCCTGGGATGAGGGGTGGCGAGCGGCTCACCCTCCTGGCGTTCGCTTTCGATCTCGCTGTACTCGCGCACCCGCTCCACCGCGTTCATCACCTGCTCCACCTCGGCGAAGGTGCGGATCAGGGAGTTGAGCATGGCCGAGGCGGTGAAGGCGTAGGTGATGGCCACGGCCCCCAGCAGCGAGCTGTTGCTGAAGGCCACCATCAGCGCCACGGCCCCGACCAGGGCGGCGGAGAGCAGGGTCTGGTGCATGCCGAGCCAGCGGTTGATGGAGGTGGTGGTGTACCAGCTGCGCAGGTTGTTGTCATAGTGCAGCAGCACCTGATCCAGGGCGTAGCGCTCGGCGCCGGCCAGGCGCAGGGCGGGGGCGCCGCGGATGGTCTCGCTGATGCTGATGTAGAGCGGGGAGCGCAGCACCGAGGACTGGCGCCGCAGCTTGAGTTGCACCGCCCGGTAGCGGCGCTGCAGCACATAGAGCGCCCAGCCCACCAGGGGGGCGATGAGCAGCAGCAGCGGCATGTTGACGCCGATCACCGCCACCTGCAGCAGCACCGAGATCAGCATGGCGAACAGCCCCATCAGCATGGACAGTAGTATCTCCTGCGCCTCCCCGAGATCCCGATCGAAGCGGTTGAGGATGCGCCCCTGGGGCACCTTGTCGAAGAACGCCATGGGGGCGCGGCTGATGCGGCCCAGCATGCCGTCGAACAGGGTCCAGGCCAGCTTGAGGCCGAGCTTGTAGTTGATGATCCGCACCACCATGATGCAGACGAGGGAGCCCGCCCCCAGCAGCACATAGATGCCGAGCAGGGTGCGGACGTCCGCCACCTCGGCCTTGCCGCCGAGCCAGAGATCCGAGGCGATGCGCAGCCCCTCCTGGCCCAGGGTGAGCAGCAGCGCGATCAGGATGGCGCCGGGGGCGGCCAGGCGCTGCCACATGAAGCCGAACAGGCCCCAGTCGACCTTGCCCTCGACCACCTTCTCCTCGCTGAATTGTTCCGCCTCCTGCGGCGCCACCATGGGGGCCGGTTGCGGGTGCTGGATGAGATCCGCCAGCTGGTGGGCGTCGAGCTCCACCAGTTGGCCCTGCTCGACCCGGATAACCCGATCGCAGTGGGCCAGCACGTCCGGATCGTGGCTCACCAGCAGCCGGGTGGGGCCCGGCTTGAAGGCGAGCCCCTGCTCCAGCACCTGGGCAGAGACGATGGGATCCAGCGCCGAGAGGGGGTTGTCCAGCAGCAGGATGTCGGCCTTCGCATAGAGCGCGCGCGCCAGGGCAACCCGCTGCTGCTGGCCGCCGGAGAGGCGGGTGCCGAGTTCACCCACCAGCGTCTGATCGCCGTGGCTGAGCAGGCTGAGGTCGGCACTGAGGGCGCAGGCGCCGAGCACCCAGCGATAGCGTTCGCCGTGCCAGGGCTGGCCGAACAGTATGTTGTTGCGGATGGTGTCGTTCATCAGCCAGGGCTTGTGGCCGAGGTGGGCCACCCGGCCGTGGCGGCGGATCTCCCCCTCGAACTCGTTGTCGAAGCCGGCGATCAGGTGCAGCAGGCAGCTCTTGCCTGCCCCGGTCGCCCCCGTGATCCCCACCAGCTCCCCCGGCTGGATAGCGAGGCTGGCCCCTTGCAGCACTGCCTTGTGCTGGTGCAGGGCGGTGACGGCCTCGAGCCGCAGGCTGCCGACGGGCAGGCTGGGATCATTGAGATCCCGGTGCTGTTCCGCGCTGTTGAGGAAGTCGCACAGCCGGTTGAAGCCGGTGTTGAAGTTGATCAGGGTGCGGATGAGGTAGGGCAGCCGCATCATGGGGATGCGCAGCACCGCGAACAGGGCGATGGTGGTGAACACCTGGGGCAGGGTCAGGCTCTGGCCCGATGCGAGATAGGTGGTGAAGGTGGCGAGGGTGACCAGCAGCGGGGTGCTCAGCATCAGGAAGCTGTTGACGGCATCGAGCTTGAGCACCCGGCCGAGCACGCCGAGCTCCTGCTGGCGCTTGGCGTTCGCCGCCTGGGTGAAGAAGGCGCCGAGCCCGTTCTGGCGCACCAGCCGCAGCTTCTTGATGTATTCCGCCAGTATGCCGTTGCGCTCGTCCTGCTGGCGCTTGAGCTGCTGCTCCTGCTGGTTCATGCGGCGCACCACCCGGGTGGAGACCAGCAGCAGCAGGGTGAGCACGGCGAAGCCGACCAGACCGGCGCTGCCCACCTGCCACACCAGCAGGGCTATGGTGCCGGCCAGTTGCAGCGCCATGGTGAGCGGCATGGCGGGATCGGCCAGGATCCAGGTGATGTCCCACACGTCCCGGTTGATGAGGTTCTGTACTCGGCCACCGGCGCGGTCGTCGAAGCTCTTGCCCCCCAGCTTCATCACCTTGGCGAGCAGGGACTCGGCCAGCAGGCGGCGAATGGGGACGTGCATCTTGAGCGCCAGCTGCAGGGAGTGCTCCGCCAGCATGCCGGCGGCCAGCACTGAGGCGAACAGGGCGAAGGCCAGCAGCAGCTTGTGGCCTGTGCTGGCACCGGCGCCGAGCTGGGTCATGCTGTGGTTCAGCAGCCAGGGGCTGGCCAGGGTCGCCAGCATGCCGAGCAGCTGTAGCAGGGTGAGCAGGCCGATGCGCCCGCGGTAGTGATGCCAGATGAAGGCCATGATGGGCCAGGGCCGCACCGGTCGGGTGGCGGTCAGCGCGAGGAAGGCGTCGGCGCGCTCGTCACGCCTGTCTTCCGGCAGCAGAGGATAGAGATCGTCGAGGCTGACCTGGGGTTCGCTCAGACCCTTGCGCAGCAAGGGCCCCGTCCAGTGATAGAAGAGACGGCTCAGCCAGCCGGCCGAGGTTTCCGGGTGTTCCAATGGTGATCCTTATTATTGTGTGTTGCTTCCGACAGGGTGGGGCGGCTCATGGGCCGCCCTCAATTTTAGGATGTCATTGCCCCGGGCCTGCTGCCCGGGCCGGGATCAGCGATCCCGATTCAGGCGGATGAGCCGGTCCAGGATCTGCTCGCCGTCGGCCCGCAGGCCGTTGTGTTCGTATTCGTTGGTGATCCAGGCGCGGCTGTTGCCGAGGCCCTTGAGCGTCTCGCGGCTGTAGTCGAACTCGACGTACATGTCCTCGGCGTAGACGGCGCAGGCCACCGGCACCCGGTTCTGGGCCAGCCGGGCCGGATCGTAGAGCGGGCCCCAGTCCGCCTTGTGGGCCAGCAGGTGGGCGGCCTCCTTGAGCGGCATCAGCTCGCGGAACTGCTCGAACATCCAGGGGTAGATCATCTCGCCGGTGAAGGCGAAGTCCTTGCCCGGCGCCCAGGCCAGGGCCGGGTACTCGCCCCTGACCCGCTCGGCCGCCCAGTTGCTGGCTTCCCCCTCGCAGTAGATGGCCTCATGCAGGATGGCGAACACCGGGTTGGTGTTGAACGGCTGCATGGCCTGCACCTGATAGAGGAAGGCGGGGTTGAGCCGCTCGCCGATGAAGGCGTTCTCCAGCAGGTAGTAGAGCTCCTCGAAGGCGCCGCTGGCGCCGAGATCCAGCCCCTGCTGCTGCAGCTGCTCCACCGTCAGGCGCTGGCCGTTGGGCAGGCGCACCTCGTGGTGATGCAGGTGGTTCGCCAGCCGGTTGGCGATGGCCTGGGCGTGGGGGAAGCGGGCGAAGAAGGCGCGATTCTTGTCGGCGACCCGCTGGTAGGTGGCGCGGTAGACCTCGTCCGCGCTGCGGCCTATGGGGGCCACACCGCCGGTGAGGTAGACCTCGTGCAGGCTGTCCGGGAACAGGGAGAGATAGGTGAGGCTGCAGAAGCCGCCGAAGCTCTGGCCGAGCAGGCTCCATGGCCGGCCCGGACTCAGGATCTCGCGCAGGTATTCGGCGTCCCGCACTATGCTGTCGGCGCGAAAATGGCTGAGATAGTCCGCCTGCTGGCGGGGCGTGAACTGGGCCAGCGCCTCGGCATGGATGGGGGTGGAGTGGCCGGTGCCGCGCTGATCGAGCAGCAGCACCCTAAACTCCTGCAGCGCCCGCTTGAGCCAGCCGCTGGCGGCGGTCGGGCGCGGGGCTCCGAAGCCCGGGCCTCCCTGCAGGAAGAGCAGCCAGGGCAGGTCATCGTCCAGCCGATCCTGGCGACAGAGGGTGCGGCCAAACAGGGTGATGGTCTCCTCATCGTCAGGCTGCTGGTGGTCGAGGGGCACGGTGAAGAAGTGTGGCTCGCAATGGATGCCGTCCAGCACATAACGCAAGGGGCTGCTCATCTTGGGTCTCCCTGAGGGTAGGAAATCGTCGGCTCATCATAGCCCTGGCATGGGGGATGGGTCACGCCGCTTTTCGCTATTGTTGAGCGGCCGCCGAGCCACCTCGCCAGCCAGGCGAGGGCCTGGCCGGAATTATTATTGGCGGGTGATTGACGGCGAGTGGCGCTTGTCCAAAGATGAGCCGCCTGCCGAGCAAGGCAGGAGAGCCGGCGCAGGAGTCGCGCACAAGAAAGGATGAGGTGGGCTCGATGAAGCCTAAATGGATAAGGTTCAGGAAGAGAAGAAAACAGACGGATCCGGAAGGGGTGTTGCAGGCTGGGTTGCTGATGTTCAGCGCCACCTGCGGGGCCACTCTGCTGCTGGCGGCCTGTAATGGCGGCTAGCAGATGACCAGACTGACAAGGCCCGCTCTCTCGAGCGGGCCTTGTCATTGGGCGCCGCCTGCCGGGTGATGAGACTCCAACCAGTACCGATATGACGGGGATCGGGACCGGCCCGGGGCCACCCATGGCACCGAGTTTGCGGTAGCCGGAGAGCTGCTGCTATGGTCAGATTACGACTCGATCCACCGAGGGAGACGATCATGAATAGTCGTGAGAGAGTTCTGGCCCATCTGGCCACCGATCAACGGGTCGCCGGCCTGACCGCCGGTGAGGCGCTGGCCAGCATCAACCATTCGATGAGCTCGCTGCTGCTGCAACGGGATCAGCATTTCTTCCGCCGCCACGCCGATGACCCTTGCCACGAGGTCGCGCGGGCCTGCTATGCCGGCCACGTCTGGCACGGTGACGAGAACCTGTCATAGCTCTGTGGGGAGGGCTGCGCCGCCGCGCGCGAACGCCAGATGCAAAAAGGCCCGCTCGAGTGAGCGGGCCTTTCAAATTTGGCTCCTCCTACTGGACTTGAACCAGTGACATACGGATTAACAGTCCGCCGTTCTACCGACTGAACTAAGGAGGAATTGTTGGTGCCCAGAGACGGAATCGAACCGCCGACACGGGGATTTTCAATCCCCTGCTCTACCGACTGAGCTATCTGGGCAACGGCGCGCATTAAACCCTTTCTGGACTGGGGTGTCAACCATGGGGTGCAGATTGCGGTGCCGTTCGCTCGATAACCGAGCAATCCGCTCGCCGCCCCGCCACCGGGGCGCTTGCCGGGGGGCACGAGGGACAGCAGGCGCCGGCTTCCCGCCTGGCGGCCACAAAAAGGGGGCCAGCGGCCCCCGGTTGCACTCCGTCATGACTCAATGACGGCTGATGATGATGCGGCCCGTGCTCATGTCACGGGCCTGGCCGGTGACGCTGATCTTGAGGCCATACTCGGGCAGCAGGCGACCCGCATCCGGGATGGCGTCGCTCTGGTAGCTGCGGGAATCCTTGAACACCCGGTTCGGGGCTATCCAGAAGTCGCGCAGCAGGGCGCCGCTCGGATGCTTGAGGTCGAGCGGACGCTGGAAGCCCAGGCTGAAGGTGGCGTCGTGGATCTGGTAGCGGGTGCCGGCCACGGCGCCATCGCTCCAGCTCAGGGTGCGCTGATCCCCATCCACCACGCCGAGGAAGCCTTCACCCGGATGGACTCCCACCCAGTTGTTGGCCTGGCTGTTGTCCACGTACCAGAGCAGCATGCCCGGCTCGTAGCGCATCAGCTGATCCGCCACGTTGATGTGGGCCAGCCCCTTGTCGACCCCCGCATGGTTGCGCCACTCGGCCAGGTAGTAGTGATCCTTGGCCTCGCTGCCGTTGCTCTGCACGAAGCCGGCCAGGGTGAAGGCGGCGCTGCCCTCTGCCCCGTCGCTCAGCACGACTTCTCCGTCGGCGACCAGCTGGATCTCGTCCACGAACAGGCCGTTTTCGGCCACGCCGGCGTCGCTCTGGTATTGCAGGCTGAGCTCGATGCGCTGACCGGCCCAGGGGCTCAGGTCAAACTCGGCATCGACCCAGCCGTTGGAGTTGCCGGTGAGGCCGACGCCGAAGCCGACCCCGTTCGGATCGTCGGCGGTGGTCAGGTTGCCCGGGATGGGCTCGCCGTTGACCAGCACCCGCGCATAGTCAAAGCCCTCCTCGATCTGATACCAGGCCTTGAACGCCAGGCTGGCGCTCTGCCTGCCGGTCAGATCCAGCGCCAGGCTCATGCGGTTGTCGAGGCCGTTGCCCTTGCCGCCGTGGTACTGGTACTGGCCGGCGTAGGGCGGGTTGAGCGGGATCTGCTTGGCGGGCAGGTTGATGCGCACCACGTCGTCGTTGCGGCCCTTGTCGTTGGCCTGATCCAGCATGTAGACGTTGCCGCGGGGGCTGAGCTCGTCGAGCCGCAGGTTGCTGCCGTGCAGCCAGTTACCGCCGAGGGAGGCCTGCAGGAACTCCTTGGCCCAGGCGGAGAAGCCGGTCGGCTCGGTGCCGCCGATCACCCCGGCCCAGGAGCCGGACGACATGATGGACCAGGTCGCCACCGGTTCCCCCTTGCCGCTGTACTTGGTGTCGTACTCGTCCGGCAGCCCGAGATCGTGGCCATATTCGTGGGCACAGACCCCGGCGGCGGCGTCGATGGGCTGGATGGTGTAGTCGTAGGCGGCGAACTGGCCGCCGAAGTTCCCGCTCGGGCTGTCGGTGCCCGGGATGGGATAGGGGGTGCCGAGGTTCCAGCGATGGGCCCAGATGGCATCTTCGCCGAGATCGCCGCCGCCCGCCTCCTCCCCCACGCTGGAGTGGAAGATCATCAGGTGGTCGATGAGGCCGTCCGGCTCGTCTCTGTTGCCGTTGCCGTTCAGATCGTAGCGATCCTCCTGGTCAAACTGGGCGAGATCGATGGCCGGATCCCCCGCCACCTGGAGCAGCGCCTCCTTCACCAGCTCCCGCACCGCCGTCTCGTTGAGGTTGCTGCCGTAGTAGGCGGCACTCTTGGCGGCGGTATACCAGCCGGCCACCTGGCCACCCACGCTGTAGCTCTGGCCGGATTGCTGCTCGTAGAACTGGCGCATGGAGATGAAGCGCTCGCCGCCCGGTCCCGCATAGCCCTTGGCCGAGAACAGCAGGTCGTTGTAGTGCGCCGGGGTGTAGTCCGGGTAGTACATCTTGGTGAGCTCGGGGCTGAGGCTGTTCTTCGGGTAGTCCGGGAAGTCCACCAGGATGGCGAGGATCTTGTCCTTGCGCATCTTGCCGCTGTAGTGCTCCTGCTCGATCGCCTTGAGCCGCAGGGTCGGCACCCTGTCACCCGGCCGTGCTGTGCCGTTCAGGCGGATCTTCTTGAGGATGCGCTCCCGCACCTTGCCCTCTTTCTGCGCCAGGCTGCCACTGCCGCCCGGATAGGCCCGCGCCTTGTCGCGGTAATAGCGGGCCAGCGCGGCCTGCTCCTGCTCGGGAGAGGCCAGGGTCGGGATGTGGCCGCTCTTTTTAAGCATCTCCAGCACCTTCACCTCGTCGGCGAGGGGGGCATCGAAGGGACCATGGACCGGGGCGGCCATGGCGTGGTTTCCAATCATAAGGGTCGAGCCGACAAGCAGGCTCATTATTGTTTTTTTAGGCATTACTATGTGCTCCTTCACATGATCAAAAAGGGAGCCCGTCGGACTCCGCTTTCCTGGCGGGTAGTGATTCACCCGCGTCCCTTGATACCCTCAGGCAGGGCATTTGTCATCAAGGGCTGCAAGGTGAAATGTACTGGTTTTGAGTGGCCTAATGACGCTGAACGCAAGGTGTGGCTGAGAGTATGTGAAGTTATGTATGTGCATCTAATTCTTGGGCAGCTGATTACCCTTTTTTAACCTTTTTGCGGACACCACCATTTGGGAGGGGGCGGGCGAGGCAGTTATCTTGGTCCCTCGCATTGAGCCGGATGCACTCTGCGGGTATGCTTTGCCGCAACCATACCCCTGGCGGCAAGAGTGCCTATTGCCGGCCAGCCGGGTGTAGACATCCATCAAATACCGTCTGGGGTTTATATGAGTATCAATATGCAAGAGTGGCGCGAAGAGACCACCGCCATCGTCAACGAGCTGCTGGCCGACGGCAGCAATCCGGATGTGGACTACGAGATTGAGCACCACTTTGCCTGCCAGGACTTCGATCTGCTGGAGAAGGCGGCGGTCGATCTGTTCAAGGCCGGGTTCGAGGTGACCGATGCCGAAGAGATGGAGCTGGACGACGGCGCCCCCATCTTCTGCTTCGACGCCACCGTAGTGCGCAAGCTGGAGATCGAAGCCATCGTCGCCGACATCGAGAAGATGCTGCCGGTCCTCGAGAAATACGGCGTGGATTACGACGGCTGGGGCACCTACTTCCAGGAGTAAGGCGCGCTAGTCAGACCGTCGAGAAGATGCTGGCCATGCCCCTCGAGCAATACGGCGTGGATTACGACGGCTGGGACACCTACTTTCAGGAGTAATCCCCTCGACAGACAATGACAGACAATAAAAAAGGCCACTTCAAGTGGCCTTTTTTATTGTCTGTCCATCAGTCCGCGGGCAACTGGTAGTTGCGGGCAAATTCCGCCGGGGGGAGGGGGCGGCTGAACAGGTAGCCCTGCAGGCGATCGCAGCCCGCCTGGGCCAGCCAGGCTTGCTGCTCCTGGGTCTCCACCCCTTCGGCGGTGATCTTGATCCCGAGCTCATGGCCGAGGCCGATGACGGAGCGCACTATGGCGGTGGTGGCCTGGTTGGTGGCCAGCCCCTGGGTGAAGCTTCTGTCCAGCTTGAGGGTCGCCACCTGCAACCTCGGCAGGTAGGCCAGGGAGCAGTAGCCGGTGCCGAAGTCGTCGATGGCGAGCTGAAAGCCGGCTTCGATCAGGTTCGCGAGGTTGCTCTCTATCTCGTCGGCGTTTTCCATCAGCACCCCTTCGGTGATCTCCAGCTCCAGCTGCCAGGGGGCTATCCCGTGGCGTTCGATGCAGGCGAAGATCTGCGGGCAGAGCTCGGGGTCACGGAACTGCAGCGGCGACAGGTTGACTGAGAGCACCAGATCCGGCGCCGCCACTTGCCAGCGCGCCAGCTGGGCACAGCCCAGCTCCAGCATCAGCTGGCCGAGCTGGCCGATGAGCCCCAGCTCTTCCGCCAGGGGAATGAACTCGTCGGGGGAGATCATGCCGAATTCCGCATGAGGCCAGCGGCAGAGCAGTTCGGCGCCGTGCAACTGGTTGCTGTGGGTGCAGATGATCGGCTGATAGACGGCGACCAGCTGGGCCGACTTGATGGCCAGCGGCAGCTGGGCGGCGATGAGCTGACGGCGTTTGAGCTTGGCATCGAGTTCGGGGTCGAACAGGGTGCAGTGTTGCTGCTGGCGCTTGCCCTGGGCCAGGGCGGCCTCGGCATGGCTCAGCAGGCGCTCGGCATCGTTGGCCTTGCCCTGGGCGATGCCGAGGAAGACCGGGATCTGGATCCTGTGCTCCTCGACCTGATAGGGCACCATCAACTCGTACTGCAGGTTGCGGCTCCACTCGGTCAGGGGAAGGGGCAAGTCCGGCAGCAGCAGGGCGAAGTCATCGGCTGCCACCCGGCACAGCAGTGACTGGGGCGGCGCCAGCCGTTGCAGGCGACGGGCCACCTGGCTGAGCAGGCGATCGGCGATGCGGATGCCGAAGCGATCGTTGATCTCGCGAAAATGTTGCAGATCGACCAGCAGCAGGCTGGCCGGGCGGGCGCCGAGGTGGCGGCTGGTCTGCAGGAAGTGGGAGAGTTTGAGCAGGCCGGTCAGGCTGTCGTAATGCTGCTCCTGCTGGAGCTGGGCCTGGGTGGTGCGCAGCCCGGTGATGTCACGGCTCAGGGTCAGGATGCCGAGGGAGTTGCCCTCGTCATCCGGCACGTCGACCCGGGTCACCTCCAGATGGCGGCCCTGGCCATTGGCATCCATCAGGCAATACTCCCCCCGTCCCAGCGGCTGTACGGCGGGCAGGCGAGGGGCGATCCGCTGGCCCAGCGCCTCGCTCGCCGCCAGCCCCATGAAGTCGAGAAAGGCCTGGTTGCAGTCGATGAGCAGGCCCTGGTGGTCTTCCAGTCGGATAGGGTCCGGGATGGCGTCCAGCAGGCGACGCTGCAGCAGCTGCTGCTGGCGGAAGGTCTGCTCCAGCTCCTTGCGCTGATCTATCTCGCTGATCATGGCGAACAGGGCAAGCGGGTGGCCCTGCTCGTCATAGAGCGGGATCTTGTGGATCTCCATCCAGCTGGTGGTGCCGCCGCTGTGGCAGTGCAGCTGCTGATGAAGCAGGGGACGCCGCTCGGCCAGCAGACGCTGATCCTCCTCCCGGAACACATCGCCCCAGGGCATCTCGGCATCCGTCTTGCCGACGAGTTCATGGGGGTGCTGCAGGCCAGCCTCTCGCGCGAAGACCTTGTTGGCGAACAGGTAGCGTCCGTCCGTATCTCGGCAAAAGATATTCATGGGTAACTGGTCGATGATCTGCTGCAGCAGAGCCAGGGTGAGCAAGGAATTCACGGGGATACTCACGGGGGAGACTTCGAGCAAATCTATGATAACAGGCCACTTTTGTAAAGCGTGGCCGAAGGCTTGACCATTTCTGTTGATCCCTGCTGACAGTCTGTGTCGCGGGCGCCATAATAGCCGCCGGTTGGCCTGTGGCCGTATGGATGAGAGAAGCGACATGAAGAAGATAATGGGGGGCGCCCTGGCCCTGTTGATGGTCGGTTGTGCCAGTGACAACAATGGCGGCGAGCAGTATCGCTATACCCCGCCGGTTGCCAAGGCGACCAACAACACCCAGGAGCTGGCGATCCCGGTGGATCTGGTGTGGGCCCGCGCCGAGAAGTGGTTTGGCGATCACGGCCTGAACATCGAGAACAGCCAGCGTGGCTCCGGCCTGATGACCGCCAACGTCGAGAATTCGGCCGAGGGTCTCGAGTGGCTGGATTGCGGCACCATGGGCGCCAAAGTGGCGCTGGGCAACCCCAATCTGCAGATCAACCTGATCATCACCCAGAGCGGCAACAACAGCGTGGCGACCGTCAACGTCAAGGGCAACACCCAGCTCTACTTCGTCGAGTCCTCCGGCGAGCGCGTGCTGGCGCCGTCCATCAGCCCGGTCTGCGTCTCCCGCGGCAGCCTGGAGCAGAGCCTGTTCGCCACCCTGGGCAACTGATCCGGCCCTGCCCGCCGCCCGTCATGGCGACGGTCCGCACCAAACACCCCGTTGCCTGCAACGGGGTTTTTGTTTTTGGACTCTCCGGCGGGAAGAGGTTGCCGTCCACTCATCCACGCCACTTAAGCCGGTATGCGGAGGGCCTATAAACAAAAGCCCCCGGCAGGGGCCGGGGGCTTTGTGAGGAGGCTTGCCATCAGAGCGCGCTGTCACCGTGGAACAGGACCTGCTCGCCGGACTTGAGCAGATAGCCCTTCCAGGGGAAGAGCTGATAGGCGCCACCCTGCCAGGACCAGTTGCCCTCGTCCCCCTGGCGGACCAGCCGGATCTGCTCGCCGCTTGGCAGAGTCAGCTCGGCCTCGCGCTGATCGGGGCCGAACAGCACGAAGGCGCTGCCGGTTTCATCGGCCTTGAGGGATTGCAGCCGCACCGCCTGCTCGAACAGCCGCACGCACTGGCTGGTCAGGCTGGACCACTGGTAGCCGGCGCTGGCACGGCAGCCGTGGACATCCTGATCGTTGCCGACCAGGTGCTGTTCCGGGGTGCTGCAGGCCGCCAGCAGCAGGGAGGCGGCCATCAGGGTCAGGGTGCGCATATTACTCCTGCAGATCCCGCTCGATGACGATGCTGGAGAAGCCCAGTTCCTTGAAGTAGTTCTCCTGGTAATCCTTCACGCTCTTCTTGTCGCGGCGGCAGACCTGGGCCAGCTGGGCCTCCATGGCGTGGAAGCTGGCCAGGTTGATCCCCTCGGCCGCGGCGATGGCATCGTAGATGCTGTTGAACTTGTCGTTGGCGTAGCCGATCTCTTTGGTTTTTTTGCCGTAGGTGTAGGTAATTTTAAACGCCATCGGGGTCTTCCTTCTTTTTCGCCTGCTTGCGCTGGACGTACAGGTAGAGGCTCTCGACCTTCTCCCTGGCCCAGGGGGTCTTGCGCAAGAATTTCAGGCTGGATTTAAACACTGTGGGATCCCGCCTGTTTGGCCTGCTTGCGCTGGACGTACAGGTAGAGGCTCTCGACCTTCTCCCGGGCCCAGGGGGTCTTGCGCAGGAATTTCAGGCTGGATTTGATGCTGGGATCCTGGGTGAAGCAACGGATGTCGATCTCCTTCCCCAGCTGCTCCCAGCCATAATGCTCGACCAGGGCGGTGACGATCGCCTCCAGGGTCAGCCCGTGCAGCGGGTTCTTTCGCTGTGCTGGCGGAGTGGGTTGGTCGCTCATGGCTTGGCCGCCAGCTTGGCAAAGGGTTGCCCCATGCGGGTGGTCACGCCGTTGGCCAGTTGCGGGTCGAAACCGGCCAGCATGCCAGGGCCAAACAGGCAGACCACTGTGCTGCCGAGCTTGAACAGGCCCATCTCGGCCCCTTTCTGCAGGGTGATGGCCTCGTCACCGCTGTAGTCCCAGCGCACCACTTCCTTCTGTTTGGTCGGTGCTATGTTGCCGGCCCAGATGGTCTCGATGCTGGCGACTATGGTGGCGCCAACCAGCACCAGCGCCATGGGACCATGGGGGGTGCGGAAGGTGGCGACCACCCGTTCGTTGCGGGCGAACAGGTTAGGTACGTTCTCGGCGGTGAGCGGGTTGACGGAGAAGAGATCCCCCGGCACGAACACCATGCTCTCCAGCACACCGTCCAGCGGCATGTGGATGCGGTGGTAATCCTTGGGCGCCAGATAGATGGTGGCAAAATCCCCATCCTTGAACGGCGCCACCAGATCCTCAAAGCCGCCCAGCAGCTCGCGGGCGCTGTAGTCGTGGCCCTTGGCCTGGATGATGCGGCCTTGCTGGATGGGGCCGAGCTGGCTGACGGTGCCATCCACCGGCAGGGCCAGGGTCATGGCATCTTCCACCAGCGGGCGGATCCCCGGCTTGAGCTCACGGGTGAAGAAGGCGTTGAAGCTCGGGTAGTGGGCGGGACTCTCGTGCAACGCCTCGCTCATGTCGACCTGGTACTGCTTGATGAACGCCTCTATCACCCTGGTGGTGAGCTTTCCGGCCTCGGCGGCCGCCAGCTTGCCTATCAGGCGGGAGACGGCATGTTTGGGCAGGCAATATTGACCGGCAATTTTCAGGTTGTCAGTGATGCTCATGATCTTCATCGAAATAAGTTGAATGGGTCACAGTCGGGCTTGCTGCCGACCGTGGCGGGCTTCCTGCATGGTTTCCAGGATGCGGTGATAGTTGTGGAAGCGATCGGCGCTGATGGCGCCACTGTCGACCGCCGCGCGCAGGGCGCAGCCGGGATCGTCCTTGTGGGTGCAGTCGCGGAATCGGCAACCACCCAGGTAGTCACGAAACTCGACGAAACACCAGGTGATGCGATCGGCTTCCAGGTGCCAGAGTGCGAACTCGCGGATCCCGGGGGAGTCGATCAGATCGCCACCGCTCGGGAAGTGGTAGAGCCGCGCCGTGGTGGTGGTGTGGGTACCTAGCCCCGAGTTCTCGGAGATCTCGCCGGTGAGCACACCCAGCCCGGGCATCAGGGCGTTGGTCAGGGAGGACTTGCCCACCCCGGACTGGCCGACGAAGATGCTGATCTTGCCTTCGAACTGGGCCTTGAGTTCGTCCAGCCCTTCGCCGCTCTCGCAACTCACCAGGATCACCTGGTAGCCGAGCTTGCGATAGGGAGCGAGCTGCAGCTCGATGCGCGCGCGGGCGGCGGCGTCGAGCATGTCGACCTTGTTCAGCACGATGAGCGGCTGGATCTCCACGTCTTCGGCGGCCACCAGATAGCGATCGACGATGTTGGTGGAGAACTCGGGTACCACCGCCGAGACGATGATGATCTGGTCGATGTTGGCGGCGATGGGTTTGACCCCGTCATAGAAGTCCGGCCGGGTCAGCACCGAGTGACGCGGATGTACCGCCTCGATGACGCCCGCGGTCGCGGCATTGAGGCCGGGACGCCAGACCACCTTGTCACCGCACACCAGGCTGCTGATGCTGCTGCGACGCAGGTTGCTGCGGTGGATGGTGCCGTCATTCGCTTCCACGTCCGCATGCTGACCGAAACGGCTGATCACCATGCCCTCGATGGCCGGGCCAAACAGGGTGTCATCCACGACTGTGCTGTGATCTTTTTGCAGCCGCCGCTCGCGGTTGGCCTGGACGCGTCTTTGTTGACCCAGATTGAGTTTTGCTTTCTTTGCCACTCGATTCGCCAGTTTATGAACAGATCCAAAGCCAGTATGATACATGCAAATCGGCAAAATTCCGCCATTCCTCCTAACTGAGAGAGTAATCATGACAGTCAGCGCGCAGAACCTGGTATGGATCGACATGGAGATGACGGGTCTGGACCCCGAGCAGAACGTGGTACTGGAGATCGCCACCATAGTCACCGACAAGGATCTGAACGTGCTGGCGGAAGGGCCTGTCATCGCCATTCACCAGAGCGAGGCAGAGCTCGCCAAGATGGACGAGTGGAACGTCAACACCCACACCAAGAGCGGCCTGGTGGCCAGGGTCAAGGCGAGTGAGCATGACGAGGCGCGCGCCGTGGCCGAGACGCTCGCGTTTATCCGTCAGTGGGTGCCGGAGCGCACCAGCCCGCTGTGCGGCAACAGCATAGGTCAGGATCGCCGCTTCATGGTCAAGCACATGGGCGAGCTGGAAGCCTTCTTCCATTACCGCAACGTCGACGTCAGCACCATCAAGGAGCTGGTGCGCCGCTGGCAGCCGGAGCTGCTGGATCAGTTCACCAAGCGCGGCACCCACATGGCGCTGGATGACATCCGTGAGTCCATCGCCGAGCTGCAGTTCTACCGTGGTCACGTCTTCAAAATCTGAGTTGCCGGCAAGGGGTTGGCGCCGTCCGGTCGTTAAAATCGACAGTTCGACCAGCTTTTGAGCGAACGACTGCACAGTGACAAAAAAGCCCTTGCAATTGGAATGACTGCTCTTATAATTCGGCTCCCGTACAGTAGCGCAAGCAACCAAATGCTGTACGGCCGTTTTAAGGCAGTTGCGGGAATAGCTCAGTTGGTAGAGCACGACCTTGCCAAGGTCGGGGTCGCGAGTTCGAGTCTCGTTTCCCGCTCCAAAAGTTTGCAGATGATATTCCGATGCGGGAATAGCTCAGTTGGTAGAGCACGACCTTGCCAAGGTCGGGGTCGCGAGTTCGAGTCTCGTTTCCCGCTCCAATCATCAGCACAGCCTGAAAGACAACCAATGTTGCGGGAATAGCTCAGTTGGTAGAGCACGACCTTGCCAAGGTCGGGGTCGCGAGTTCGAGTCTCGTTTCCCGCTCCAAGCTTATTTTATGAAGTGCTGCAGATGATATTCCGATGCGGGAATAGCTCAGTTGGTAGAGCACGACCTTGCCAAGGTCGGGGTCGCGAGTTCGAGTCTCGTTTCCCGCTCCAATCATGTGCAGATGACATCCTGTTGCGGGAATAGCTCAGTTGGTAGAGCA
>NZ_CAWQKG010000007.1:0-39730 GCF_963895295.1 Aeromonas sp. sia0103
GACGATTTAGCAGAAGCTAGCCAAATTGCGGAGCGGTAGTTCAGTTGGTTAGAATACCGGCCTGTCACGCCGGGGGTCGCGGGTTCGAGTCCCGTCCGCTCCGCCAATGATTAAGAAGCCCAGTCGACAGACTGGGCTTTTTTTCATGTCAGACATCCGCCAAACCCTACTGTTACCCCTTCTCATTCCATCTTCTGTATCAACACTCTCTCATCTGATGATCGCCGTTGACCATCGTTGCCGCTATAATGGCCGCCCTCAAGCAAGGTGGTGGTATGAAAGCAGAATATCTACAGCGATTCGGGGGCATTGCCCGTCTTTATGGTCAGCGCGCACTCGGCTCCTTCAGCCAGGCCAGGGTCTGTGTGGTGGGGATCGGCGGGGTTGGCTCATGGGCGGCGGAGGCGCTGGCCCGGGCCGGTATCAACGAGATCACCCTGATCGACATGGACGACATCTGCATCACCAACACCAATCGCCAGATCCACGCCATGCAGGGCACGGTCGGCCGCCTCAAAACCGAAGTCATGGCCGAGCGCATCCGTGCCATCAACCCGGATTGCACCGTGATCGAGGTGGATGACTTCGTTACGGCCGACAACTTGGCCGAGCATATCAAGCGGGAGTTTGACTATGTGGTGGATGCCATCGATTCGGTCAAGGCCAAGGTGGCGCTGATAGCCTTCTGCAAGCGCAACAAGATCCCGGTGATCGTGGCCGGCGGTGCCGGCGGTCAGATGGACCCTACCCAGATCACCGTGGCCGATCTGGCCAAGACCATTCAGGATCCGCTGGCGGCCAAGGTGCGCTCGGATCTGCGCCGGCTGCACAACTTCAGCAAGAATCCGGCCCGCAAATTCGGGGTGGAGTGTGTGTTCTCAACCGAGCAGCTGAGTTACCCCGATGGCCAGGGCGGCACCTGCCAGGCCAAGGCGGCCAGCGATGGCAATATGAAGATGGATTGTGCCTCCGGTTTCGGGGCCGTGACACCGGTGACGGCGACCTTTGGTCTGGTCGCCGCTTCCCGGGTATTGAAGAAGATTGCCGAGCGGGGTGCGAGGGCTGAGCGTGCCGCCCTCATGGACAGTAGCGAGGATAGGTCGCAGCCGCCGGTGGCCGGGGATCAGGCGGAGGCCTGAGCCCGAATTGCCAGCACGATCGCCCTGAGCCCGTTACCCCGTGACGGGCTCAGGTGTTTCTCCAGCCCCAGCTCGGTGAAATAGGCTTCCATATCAAAGGTCTGAATGGTTTTGGCGGGCTGGTGATTGAGTGCAGCCAGCACGATGACGATGAGGCCACGCACGATGCGGGCGTCGGAGTCACAGGCAAAGTGCCAGCAACCGTCCTCACTTTGCTCCGCCTTCAGCCAGGCCTGGCTCTCGCATCCCTTGAGGCGAAACTCCTCCTGCTGCCACTCGGCCGGCAGCGCGGGCAGCAACTTGCCGAGCTGGATGATGAGCCGGTACTGGTTCTCCCAGCCGTTGGCGGCGGCAAACTGCTGGCGTAGGTTATCGGCGTTCGGCTCCCGGCCGATGGGGGTATAGCTTTTGAGAGTATTCATGTCCGTCATGCCTTAAAAGAAATCTTCCAGTCTGTGCAGGGCCGCCAGAAGGGCATCCACGTCGTCTCGATTGTTGTAGCAGGCCAATGAGGCCCGCATCGTGCCGCTGATACCAAGGCTCTCCATAAGAGGCATGGCGCAGTGATGGCCGACCCGCAGCGCTATGCCCTGCATGTCGAGCAGGGTAGCGGCATCTTGCGGGTGGATGTCGTCCAGCAGGAAGGAGACGGCACCGGCGCGCTGCCTGGGTTCGCCGACCAGGCGCAGGCCCGGCACCTGGCGCAAGCCGGCCACCAGATAGTCGGTGAGTGCCTGCTCGTGGCGCACCAGGGCGGCTCTGTCTTGTTGTGTGATGAAGTCGATGGCGGCGGCCAGACCGATGGCCCCGACGATATGGGGGGTGCCCGCCTCAAACTTGAACGGCAGGGCATTGAAGCTGGTGCCCGCGAAGCTGACCTTATCGATCATCTCGCCGCCCGCCTGCCAGGGGGGCATCCGCGCCAGCAACTCGGTCCTGCCCCAGAGCACGCCGATCCCGGTCGGGCCATAGAGTTTATGACCGGAGAAGGCATAGAAGTCGCAGCCGATGGCCTGCACATCCACCTCGAGGTGGGCCACTGCCTGGGCGCCATCGATCAGGGTCAGGGCGCCGACCGCCTTGGCGGCCGCCACTATCTGGCCCACCGGATTGACGGTGCCGAGGGCATTGGAGACATGGGCGACGCTGACCAGCCGGGTACGCGGCCCCAGCAGTTTATGGTAAGCGTCGAGATCGAGGTCCCCGCGCTCATCCAGCGGAATGACGCGAATGATGGCGCCGGTGCGCTGGGCGATCAGCTGCCAGGGCACTATGTTGGCGTGATGCTCCAGGGTGCTGAGGACTATCTCATCCCCGGCCTTCAGCTCGCTTGAGCCCCAGCTCTGGGCCACCAGGTTGATCGCCTCCGTGGTGCCGCGGGTCCAGATGATCTCGCAGCCATTAGGCGCATTGATGAAGCGGGCCGTGGTCTCGCGGGCGGCCTCGAAGGCGCGGGTGGCACGGCCGCTCAGGGCATGGGCGGCGCGGTGTACGTTGGCATTATCGGCCCGGTAGTAATGGGCGATGACGTCCAGCACCGCCAGGGGCTTCTGGGTGGTGGCGGCGTTATCCAGATAGACCAGGGGATGGCCATTGACCTCCTGCGCCAAGGCCGGAAACTGGCTGCGCAATCGGGCGTGCTGTTGCTGGTTCATGCTCCCCTCATCATCATCTGGAAAAGTCGGCCATGATCCTGAAAATGGCGCCCAAACACAAGGCGAAGTGGCGGGCCCTGTGTCCGGCTTCGGCTGTCCCGGCGATCTCTGTTACAATGCCGCCCCTCATCATAAGCCAAGAGATCCGGCCCATGAAGCTCAACCCCAATCAGAATGAAGCGGTCAAGTTTGTCTCCGGCCCTTGCCTGGTGCTGGCGGGTGCCGGATCGGGCAAGACCCGCGTCATCACCAACAAGATCGCCTACCTGGTGCAGCAGTGCGGCTATAACGCGCGCAACATAGCGGCGGTCACCTTCACCAACAAGGCGGCGCGGGAGATGAAGGAGCGGGTCGGCCAGACCCTGGGCCGCAAGGAGGCGCGGGGGCTGATGGTCTCCACCTTCCACACCCTGGGGCTCGACATCATTCGTCGCGAGCACAAGAGCCTGAATCTCAAGGCGAACTTCTCCCTGTTCGACGACACCGACCAGCTGGCGCTGCTCAAAGAGCTGACCGAGGCCGAGCTCGACAACGACAAGGACAAGCTGTCGGCCCTGATCAGCCAGATCTCCAACTGGAAGAACGATCTCATCCTGCCGGCGCGTGCCATGCGCATCGCCAAGGGGCCGGAAGAGGTGCTGATGGCCCAGCTCTACGAGCGTTATCATCGCCAGATGGTGGCCTACAACGCGCTGGATTTCGACGATCTCATCGTAATGCCGACCCTGCTGCTGAAAAGCAACGAGGAGGTGCGCACCCGCTGGCAGAACAAGATCCGCTACCTGCTGGTCGACGAGTATCAGGACACCAACACCAGCCAGTACGAGCTGGTGAAGCAGATCGTCGGCGAGCGGGCCCGCTTCACCGTGGTGGGGGACGATGACCAGTCCATCTACTCCTGGCGCGGTGCCAGGCCCCAGAACCTGGTGCTGCTGAACGAGGACTTCCCCAGCCTCAAGCTCATCAAGCTGGAGCAGAACTATCGCTCCAAGGGGCGCATCCTGAAATGCGCCAACATCCTGATCGCCAACAACCCCCATGTGTTCGACAAGGCGCTGTTCTCCGAGCTCGACTACGGGGTACCGGTCAAGGTGCTGTTTGCCAAGAACGAGGAGCACGAGGCGGAGCGCATCGCCGCCGAGTTGATGGGTCACAAGTTCATGAATCGCACCCGGTTCAAGGATTACGCCATCCTCTACCGGGGCAACCATCAGTCGCGCATCTTCGAGAAGGCGCTGATGACCAACCGCATCCCCTATCGCATCTCGGGCGGCACCTCCTTCTTCTCCCGCACCGAGATCAAGGACATCATGGCCTACCTCAAGCTACTGGTGAATCCGGACGAGGACACCGCCTTCCTGCGGGTGGTCAACCTGCCGCGCCGGGAGATTGGTCCCACCACCCTCGAAAAACTGGGCCAGTACGCGAACCAGCGCGGCAAGAGCCTGTTTGCCGCCAGCTTCGAGCTGGGGCTGGAGCAATCCCTCTCAGGCCGTGGTCTGGTGGCCCTGCAGGCCTTCAGCAACTGGCTGGTGCGGCTCGGCGATCAGGCGCAGCGCGGCAATCCGGTGGAGGCGGTGCGGGACATGATCAAGGAGATCCACTACGAGGAGTGGCTCTACGAGACCTCGCCGAGCCCCAAGGCGGCCGAGATGCGGATGCAGAACGTCTCCACCCTCTATCGCTGGATCACCGAGATGCTGGAGGGGGACGAACTGGAGGAGGCCATGACGCTCAACCAGGTGGTCACTCGCCTCACCCTGCGTGACATGATGGAGCGCAACGAGGGGGAGGATGATGCGGATCAGGTGCAGCTGATGACGCTGCACGCCTCCAAGGGGCTGGAGTTCCCCTATGTCTACATGGTAGGCATGGAGGAGGGCTTGTTGCCACACCAGACCAGCATCGATGAAGACAACGTGGAGGAGGAGCGGCGCCTCGCTTATGTGGGCATCACCCGGGCCCAGACCGAGCTCACCTTCACCCTCTGCAAGGAGCGACGCCAATACGGCGAGTCGGTGCGGCCCGAGCCGAGCCGCTTCCTGCTGGAGCTGCCTCAGGACGATCTGGAGTGGGAGAATCAGAAGAAGGTGACCGCCGAGGAGCGTCAGCAGAAGGGGCAGGTCGGGGTAGCTAACCTGCGGGCCCTATTCAAGAAGGATTGAGCCGGCGTTAACCCGCGCTGGCTTGGCTCAGCAGCGGGGTGATGTCGGCTCCTGGCAGGGGTGGGGAGATGTAGCGTCCCTGTCCCATGGTGCAGCCGAGATCGATCAGCTTCTGCAGCTGTTGCTGGTTTTCGATGCCCTCGACCACCAGGGTGAAGTCCAGATCCTGGCAGATGTCCCGCATGGCGCGGATCAGCGCCAGATCCTTGGGGGAGTTCAGCATGCGGTGGGTGAAGCTGTCATCCACCTTGATGTAGTCCACCGGGAAATGGAACAGGGCGTTGAGGGAGGAGAAGCCGGTGCCGAAGTCATCCAGGCTGATCTGGATCCCCTTGGCCCTCAGCTCGTGCAATGAGGTAAGGGAGTCGGAGTTCTGCCTGGACAGCTCCCGCTCGTTGAATTCGAAGATGAAGTAACTCGGCAATACCCCCTCCTCCTCCATGATGTTGACCAGTCGCATGAGCTGCTCGCGGCTGGCCAGGTGCTTGCCGGAGAGGTTGAGGGCGATTTTGAAGCGGCTCTGGCCCGAGACCGGCAACCAGTCCTTCAGTTGCTGGCAGGTCCGCCTGAGGATCTGCTGATCCAGCTCCTGGATGAGGCCGCACTGCTCGGCCAGCGGGATGAAATCGAAGGCATCCTTGAGTTCCCCCTCCTCCGTTATCCAGCGCGCCATCACCTCCAGCCCGGTCAGGCGACTGTCCTCGAGCCGGATCACCGGCTGGAAGTAGGGCACTATCCGCCCCTCCCGCAAGGCCCGGGTCAGCATCTCCTCCGGCGAGCCGGCGTGCTCTGCACAGGCCTCGGAATAACTGACGATGCGGCTGCGGCCGTTGCGCTTGGCCTGATACATGGCGAGATCGGCCTGGTGCAGCAGCTCGCTGATGTCCGTGGTCTGCTCCGTCACGCTGGCCACCCCCAGGCTGACGGTGATGGTCAGCTCATTGCCCTGCAACCGGAACGGGTGGGCGATGCGGCCGAGGAGGCGGTTGAGCACCGGGCTGATGTCCTCCTCCTGCTGGCTGTTATCCAGATAGATGACGAACTCGTCTCCCCCCAGCCTGGCCACCATGTCGTTCTGCCGGATGCAGCTCTGCAGCCGCTTGCTCAGCTCCTGCAGCAGCTGATCCCCCGCGCTGTGGCCCAGGGCGTCGTTGACCTGCTTGAAGTGATCCACATCGATGAAGATCAGGGTGAAGGCGGGGGTCAGATAGCGGCGATAGCGGGTGATGGCGTGATGGAGGTGGTTCATCAGCAGGGCCCGGTTCGGCAGCTGGGTCAGCGGATCGTGCAGCGCGTTGAACTGCAGCCGCCGCTCCAGCTCCTGATGTTGCTTGAGCTGCTTCTGCAACCGCAGGTTGGTCTGGCGCAGCTGCTGCAGCCGCAGATTGATGGACTCCTCCGAGTTGAGCTCATCCAGCTGTTGCCTGACCCGCTTCAGCTCCAGCAACAGGGTCAGCTGGTTGCGCAGGAAGTCGAGGAACAGCCGATCGTCGGTTTCCAGCGCCTGGGGGGTGCTGATGAGGAGGTGGGCAAAATATTGCTGCTGCTGGCGCAGCGGCAGGCTGTACCAGTACAGCTCGCCCTCGTGCCGCTCGACGTTGTTGGTGCTGTGACACAGCGCCCTGATGACCTCGTCATCATAGGGGAGCTGCGTCGGGTAGAGCTTCTCCATCCGCAGGTTGTCGAGGCGGACCAGCAGCATGTCGCGGATGGCCAGCATGGGGCGCAGCACGGCCTCCAGCTGGGAGAACAGGGCGTGAGGGGGGAGGCTGTGAGCCAACCGCATGATGCGGCTGATATTTTCTATCTTCTGCTGCCAGTGCGGATCGCGCCGCATCAGGGGGGAGGTCAGCTCAGACAGCTGGGCGCCGGTCTGGGTCTCATGCAGCCGCTTGGCCAGGCACTCCAGCAGCAGCCGCAGGGTGGACAGATGCTCGGGGGCGCTGCGGGCCAGCAACCACTGGACTTCGGTGTGTTCGACCGGCTGGACGCACCAGCCCAGGCGTTCATCGAGCTGGGTGAGCTGCTCGGTGAGGCGGGGCTCCTCCAGCCCCAGCTGCTGCTTGAAATCCTCCGCCAGCTGGTGCTCGTACACCCAGTGCAGGCCCCCATCGGCCAGCCCCAGCATGGCAAAGTGCTGCAAGGGGCAGAGCCTGTCCAGCTGCTGCACCAGTCTGGTGTAGTCCGCAGGGGTGGCTATGCCTGGCGCAGGGAAGTCCATGATGGAGGAGACGATCGCCAGCAGCGGCATGGAGTCGTGCGGTGTGGTGGGCTGGACAGACATGCAAAACTCCCGAAAATGCTTACCTTCAAGGGTAGCCGGAAGTAAACAGATTGAAAGGGCCGCAATAGAAGCCCTTTCAAGTACTTAGAGCTTGTCGATCATGTAGTGAATGGCGTTTTCGATCTCTTCATCACTACAGGCGGCGCAGGTGCCTCTGGGGGGCATCATGCCAGCCTTGCCGGTGAAGCCCTCGATGGCATGTTTCTTCAGCGTATCGAAGCCCTGGGCGATACGGGGTTCCCATGCCGCCTTGTCCCCGCGTTTCGGAGCCCCGGCCGCGCCTGTGTCATGACAGGCAAAACAGGCACCCTTGAACACTGTCTCGCCGTCACGGGGGCCGGAGGATGCGGCGGCAGGGGCGGCGGCCGCGGTCGCAATCCCTTCCAGATCCTTGGCGGTGTAGACTTGGCCGACCGGGGCAATCCGCTCTGCGATGGCCTCCGGTGACATCTCATCGGCGGCACTCTCTGCCGCAAGGGCGGCGCCGGACAGACTGGCAGCCGCGATCCCGGCAGCCAGCAAATAGCTCAGTTTTTTCAACACGCTCATGTACTCCCAGCAGGCTCTTATTATCCCTAGAAAACGACGGGATTATAACCGAATAGTTACAGGCATTTAAACGCTTGTGTGTGAAGTGTTAAGCAATCTGCGAACAAAGTTTCTGCGCCGGAAGGCGTAGCAGGCCAGACAACCGCAAAAAGAAACCCGGCTTTCGCCGGGTTTCTTCAGTCAGCAGTGAAAAAGACTCACTTATCCCAGTTGAGGATCACCTTGCCGGACTTGCCTGATCCCATGGCGTCGAAGCCCTGCTGGAAGTCATCGATATGGAAGTGGTGGGTGATGATGGGGCTGAGATCCAGCCCTGACTGGATGAGGCTGGCCATCTTGTACCAGGTCTCGAACATCTCGCGGCCGTAGATCCCTTTGATAAACAGCCCCTTGAAGATCACCTTGTTCCAGTCGATGGCCATGGTGGAGGGCGGGATGCCGAGCATGGCGATCTTGCCGCCGTGGTTCATCTTGTCGATCATGTCCTGGAAGGCGGAGGGCACACCGGACATCTCCAGCCCCACATCGAAGCCCTCGGTCATGCCGAGTTCGCTCATCACGTCGGCGAGTTTCTCCTTGCTCACATTGACGGCGCGGGTGGCGCCCATCTTGCGGGCCAGCTCGAGCCGGTATTCATTGACGTCGGTGATCACCACATGACGCGCGCCGACGTGGCGGCAGACGGCTGCGGCCATGATGCCGATGGGGCCGGCACCTGTGATGAGCACGTCCTCGCCGACCAGATCGAAGGAGAGGGCGGTGTGCACGGCGTTGCCGAAGGGATCGAAGATGGCGGCCAGCTCATCGGGGATGTTGTCCGGCAGCTTGAAGGCGTTGAAGGCCGGGATCACCAGGTATTCGGCGAAGCTGCCAGGGCGGTTGACGCCGACCCCTATGGTATTGCGGCACAGGTGGGTGCGGCCGGCCCGGCAGTTGCGGCAGTGGCCACAGGTGATGTGGCCCTCGCCGGAGACCCGATCGCCCACGGCGAAGCCGCGCACTTCCTGGCCGACGGCGACCACCTCACCGACGTATTCATGACCCACCACCATGGGCACGGGGATGGTCTTCTGGGCCCACTCGTCCCAGTTGTAGATGTGCATGTCGGTGCCGCAGATGGCGGTCTTGCGGATCTTGATCAGCAGATCGTTGTGGCCGAGCTCGGGAGCCGGGACGTCCGTCATCCAGATGCCGACTTCGGATTTGAGTTTGGAGAGTGCTTTCATGACAGATTCCTCACGGCGCTGCGCCGGGTACAGAGGGTAATAAAATGGGGCCCAACCTTGGCCCCCGTTTTAATCAAATAGCCATGTGATCAGATCACGCCGAGTTCGCGGCCGATGCGGATGAAGGCGTCGATCGCCTTGTCCAGTTGCTCGCGGGTATGGGCGGCAGACATCTGGGTGCGAATGCGGGCCTGGCCCTTGGGCACCACAGGGAAGGAGAAGCCCACCACGTAGATGCCGGCCGCCAGCATGCGGCTCGCCATCTCGGAGGCCAGCTTGGCATCCCCCAGCATGACCGGGATGATGGCGTGATCGGCGCCGGCCAGGGTGAAGCCGGCGGCGCTCATCCGGGTGCGGAAATACTGGCTGTTCTCCTTCAGACGGGCGCGCAGCTCGTGGCCTTCCGCCAGCATGTCGATCACCTTGATGGTGGCCGAGACGATGGAGGGGGCCAGGGAGTTGGAGAACAGATAAGGGCGTGAACGCTGACGCAGCCAGTCGATCACCTCTTTCTTGCCGGAGGTGTAACCGCCGGAGGCGCCGCCGAGGGCCTTGCCCAGGGTGCCGGTGATGATGTCGACCCTATCCAGCACGTCGCAGTATTCGTGGGTGCCACGGCCGTTATCGCCGATGAAACCGACCGCATGGGAGTCATCCACCATCACCAGCGCATCGTACTTGTCCGCCAGATCGCAGATGGATTTCAGGTCGGCGATGACCCCATCCATGGAGAAGACCCCGTCGGTGGCGATCAGCTTGAAGCGGGCGCCGTCGGCATCAGCTTGCTTGAGCTGGGCTTCCAGCTCGGCCATGTCGTTGTTGGCGTAGCGATAGCGCTT
Organism: Aeromonas sp. sia0103; assembly: GCF_963895295.1. Classification (NCBI taxonomy): domain Bacteria; kingdom Pseudomonadati; phylum Pseudomonadota; class Gammaproteobacteria; order Aeromonadales; family Aeromonadaceae; genus Aeromonas; species Aeromonas sp. sia0103. Next base: position 9,858 of record NZ_CAWQKG010000007.1, read on the forward strand.
GGCCTTGCACAACCGCACCCCGTCGATGATGGAGGCGTGGTTGAGGGCATCGGAGATGATGGCATCTTCGGCGCCGAACAGGGTCTCGAACAGACCGCCGTTGGCATCGAAGCAGGAGGAATAGAGGATGCTGTCCTCGGTGCCGAGGAAGGTCGACAGCTTCTGCTCCAGCACCTTGTGTTGATCCTGAGTGCCGCAGATGAAGCGCACCGAGGCCATGCCGAAGCCGTGGCTGTCCAGCCCCTGATGGGCCGCGGCGACGAGGTCGGGATGGTTGGCCAGCCCCAGATAGTTGTTGGCGCAGAAGTTCAGTACCTGCTCGCCACCTACCGCGATCTGGGCCTGCTGGGCCGAGGTGATGATGCGTTCCTGCTTGTACAAGCCTTCCGCTTTGACCTGTTCCAACTGCTCGGTCAGGTGACGATAGAATCCGTTAGACATCCTCGGTCCTCATTGGCTATTTCGGCGGTGTAACTACAGTGGGCAACATTTTACTGTAATCGCCGCGCATGAATTCAAATTATTGTGCTGATATTCAACAATTGTGAAACAGATCTCACCCGGCTGGTTGGGCCAGTTGATGGTAGTGTTGCTCCAGTTGCCGGATCTGCGCGGCCACCTGAGGCTGCACATAGGGGCGCAGCAGGAACAGCACCCGCAACACGCCCTGATAAAGCAAGGGCTTGGTGATGCGGGCGCTGGGGGCTTGGGCAATCTGGAACGGGATCCAGCAGGTCACCACCATCTTGATGGTCTGGCCCAGATCCGGCAGGTCCTCATCGCTGACGTCTATGATGCCCCCCTCGCGCAGGCTCCTGAGCAGGGCGACCACGGCGGCTCTCAGTTGCTCCTGGGCCTTGAGGTACTTCTGCTGCAGCGGCTCGTCGCGACTGAGGATGTCCGGTAGGTTCGCGTAGAAGAAACGGAACTGCCACATCAGATAGAAGATGGCATCCAGATAGCCCATCAGGTCTGCCAGCTTGATCTCGTTGCTGCGGGCGGGAGTAAAACTCTCGCTCAGGTGACGGGCGTATTGATCGAAGATGGAGTGGATGATGTCTTCTTTATTGCGGAAGTGGTAATAAAGATTGCCTGGGCTGATGCCGAGATGGGCGGCAATGTGGTTGGTGGTGATGTTGCGTTCACCCTGATCGTTGAACAGCTCGGTGGCGCTGTGAATGATCCTGTCTCTGGTTTTCATCACTGATCCCTCTGCCGGGCCCTGTGCATCAAGGTCGAATCCCCTTGCGGCCCGTGATAAACTTTTCGGCAATTTCAAATTGGCCCACTATACACAGCTTTAACAAGCAGTCACACGTGGCCATCAACGTACGCGAGGCAAACTCCATGATCGTAGTAACTGGCGGTGCTGGCTTTATCGGCAGCAATCTGGTCAAGCAGCTGAACGCTCAAGGACGGACCGATGTGGTGGTCATCGATGACCTGACCGATGGCACCAAGTTCGTCAACCTGGTCGACCTGACCATTGCCGATTACATGGATAAGGACGAGTTCCAGGCGCGTATCGTCTCCGGTGACGAGTTTGAGGAGTGGGATGGCGGCATCGAGGTGATCTTCCACGAAGGCGCCTGCTCCGCGACCACAGAGTGGAACGGCAAGTTCATCATGGAGGTCAACTACGAGTACTCCAAGGATCTGTTCCACTACTGCATCGAGCGGGAAATCCCGTTCATCTACGCTTCCTCCGCCGCCACCTACGGTGGTCGCAACGACAACTTCATCGAAGATCCCAAGTTCGAACAGCCGCTCAACGTCTACGGCTATTCCAAGCAGCTGTTCGACCAGTACGTGCGCCGCTGGCTGCCGGAGATCAACTCCCAGGTCGTGGGTCTGAAGTACTTCAACGTCTACGGTCCGCGCGAGCAGCACAAGGGCTCCATGGCCTCCGTCGCCTTCCACCTCAATACCCAGGTGAAGCAGGGCGGCAATCCCAAGTTGTTCGAAGGCTGCGACGGCTTCCCGGACGGCGGCCAGATGCGTGACTTCATCTATGTGGATGACGTCTGCAAGGTGAACCTCTGGTTCTGGCAGCATCCGCAGCACTCCGGCATCTTCAACTGCGGCACCGGCCGTGCCGAGCCGTTCCAGAACGTGGCCGAGGCGGTGATCAAGCATCATCAGCAGGGTGCCATCGAGTACATCCCCTTCCCGGATCACCTCAAGGGTCGCTATCAGAGCTTCACTCAGGCAGATCTGACCCGCTTGCGCGCGGTCGGCTATGACGGCGAGTTCAAGACGGTGGCCGAAGGCGTGGCCGATTATATGGCCTGGCTGAACCGGGTTTGATCCCTCTCTGACGGGTGGCTCTGGCCACCCGTCGATCGGATACGCTTGCATGAATATATTGATGGCACTCTCCCAGCTCGAGGTGACGGGAGCTGAGGTCTATGCCACCACGGTCGGTAACGAGCTTACCCGGCGTGGCCACAACGTCTTTTATGTGTCAGATACCCTGACCAAACCCACCCTGGGTCCGGTGTTCAAGCTGAGGTTCAACAAGCGCAGCATATTGCGCCGGTTCTGGCATGTGTTTTACCTCATCTATCTCATCAGGAAGCACCACATCCAGCTGGTTCATGCTCACTCCCGAGCCTCCGGCTGGAGCAGCTATGTGGCCTGCAAGCTGACCGGCACCCCCATGATCACCACGGTGCATGGCCGTCAGCCGGTGCACGCCTCCCGCAAGGCCTTCCATGCACTCGGCTACCGGGCGGTGGCGGTGTGTGAAGACATTGCCCACCAGATCATCGACAACCTGGGGGTCGATCCGGCCAAGGTGCAGGTGCTGCGCAACGGCATCGAGACCGACAAGTTCCAGCCGATGCCGGCCCTGGACAATGCCAAGCCGGTGATCGCCATCATAGGGCGGCTGAGCGGTCCCAAGGGCGAGCTCTGCTATCGCCTGCTGGACGAGGTGCTGGATCTGGCCGCCTGCCGGGTACGAGTCGTCAGCGGTACTCGGTTGCCGGAGCGCTTCGCCCGTTTCGAGGACAGGGTCGAATTTGTCGGCTATGTGGACGATGTCCCCGCTCTGATGGCGGGCTGCGATCTGGTGATCGGGGCCGGTCGGGTGGCGATGGAGGCCCTGCTGTGTGGCCGCCCCGCCTTCGCCATCGGTGAAGCCAGGGCCATAGGGCTGGTGACCGAACAGAATCTGGATGAAGCCCTGGCCAGCAACTTTGGCGATATAGGGCCGCAGGATCTGGCGATCGACTTTGCCGCATTGAAGGCACAGATAGTCACTGCATTGGCCAGCAAGACGGTGTCCGCCCCCCTGCGCCTGCGTATTCAGCATGAATATGGCTTGCAGGGCGTGGTGAGCGGGCTCGAGTCCGTCTATCAGGACGCCGTGGTGGAGACCCTGCGCCGTGAGATGCCGGTCATCATGTATCACCGCTTCATCGAGCAGGAGAGCGAGAAGGGGGTGCACGGCACCTGGTTGCCCATCGCCATGTTCGAGAAACACCTCAAGCTGATGAAGTGGCTCGGTTACGAGACGCTGACCTTCGCCGATCTGGAGGAGAAGGGTTTCATCCATCGGCTGCAGTACGGCAAGAAGTACCTGATGATCACCGTCGACGACGGTTATCGGGACAACCTCACCCGCATGTTGCCGCTGCTTGAAAAATATGGTTACAAAGCCGTGGTGTACATAGTGACCGGTGAGGATCACAATCGCTGGGATGTGGAGCACCCGACCCACCCCGATACGCCGGTGGCATTGATGAACGGCGATGAGATCCGTGCGCTCGCCGCGTCGGGCCATGTGGAGATCGGGGGTCATACCCTGACCCACCCGCGCCTCAGCACGCTCACACCAACACTGCAGGCTCACGAGATCCAGGCCAACAAGGATCGGCTGGAACAGTTGCTCGGTCATCCGCTCTTGTCGTTTGCCTACCCTTACGGGGATCTGAATGACAGTGCCAAGATCCAAGCCAGTGCGGCCGGTTACCGTTATGCTGTGGCCACCAACAGCGGTCCCAGAGCCATGCATCGAAACCCGCTGCAGATCCGCCGGATCGCCATCTTCCCCCGTACCGATATGTTCGGGCTCTGGCGCAAGATCCGTGGCAACTATGTCTTCAGAAAATCTTGATGGGAAAATACACATTGTTCTGGATGAAAGATCAGTCTTGGTCGACGAATCACGATGTTTTCGGCTTTTTTCACGGCAAGGCGTTCGGCAACTTCATCTTCCTGAATATTCTGGGTTACACCCTGTTCAAGGATTCGATACAGCTGATCGCCGATGTCTGCCAGACCATCATCGTCTTCGCGACCCTGCTGGCATTCTATGTTGACAGGGCTTTCTTCATAAAAAACAGAGTCTTGCAACTGCTCTGTCTGGCCGTGGTGGTGCAGTGCCTGAGTTGGGTGTCATCGCGATATTATATCCATGACTATGCCCTCAAGTACCCTTCGGTGAAGTCGATGGCCTACCTGTTCTTCTTCATCGGCCTCGCCTACTGGCTGAAAGGGGATCCGCGTCGCATCGTCATCACCTTACTGACCTTCTGCATCGGGGTTGTCTTCACCTTTGCTTACCACTCGGCCTTTTTCTCCATCTTCGAAACGGGGCTCGACGGTGCTAGGGTAGATTTCAATTACCGCAATGCCCAGCACGGCTCCCTGATCGCGGGCGCCTGTTTCCTGTTTTTCGTCCTGTTGTTGCTCACCTCAAAATTCAGGAAACTGTCGCTGGCCAATGGGGGCATACTGCTCGGCATAGTGCTGTTCGGCGTTTTCTCCATCATTCTGCAATCCCGCCAGTCCTGGCTGGCCATCTCGGTCTCCCTTGCTATTCTTCCCTTGTTGGGGGGGGGGGGCCATTGGCCAACACGCAAGGTGGTCATGACCTACGCCATATTACTGGTGACCATGCTGGCCCTCTATCAGGTCCCATTCGTCAGGGAGAGGCTGCTGTCGGGCTTTGTGCATCAAGGGGATGTGCATGCCATATTGACGGGCAACTGGAGCGAGGTGCAGGACGTCAGTATAGGGGTGAGGTTGAAAACCTGGCTGGAGGCCATCCAGTGGTTCCTGGCACACCCGCTCTTCGGCACCGGCTATGGCAGCCAATCACTGGTTATTACCCTGTCCAAGACTCTGCCGGATTACATCACCCAGGAGTTCCGTCATCTGCACAACTCCAACATGGAGACCCTGGTGTGCTGGGGCATCGCCGGATTCCTGGTGCTCTATGGCACACTCTTCACCGTGGCCCGCCAGGTGTTGTCCTGTTCGTACTCTTCACGTTTCATCAAGATGCTGACCATCTCTTTCATCATCTATTGGCTCATCATCAACAACTTCGAATCCTTTTTCTACATGCGATCCGGGCAGTGGGTATTCAGCGTCTTCATGGGCGCCATCTACTCGGTTGCACTGCATGGAGAACTGAAGCAGTTTGCAAAGGAAGGTCATGAAAATTTACGTCATTAGTTTGGAGCGGGCCGTCGAGCGGCGCAGGCGCGTGGAGTCCGTCTTGGCGGCCAGAGGCATCGATTTCGAGTTTTTCAATGCGGTGAATGGCTTTGAAGGTCTCCCCGAGCGGTTGCAGGCCTTGCCGGATGACCAGCACAGGGTCCGTTTCAGGAGCCGGCCGTTGACCCCGGGGGAGAAGGGCTGTTACGCCAGCCACTTCCTGTTGTGGGAAAAGTGCGTCGAGCTCAATGAGCCCATCTTGATCCTGGAAGATGATTTCTTGCCTACCCAGTATTTTGAAGAGGTGCTGGAGACGCTCCCCAAGGTGCATGAGCAATATGAATATGTGAAGGTAGAGCCACAGGTTGGATCGGCGACTGCCTTGGCAACCATAGACAATATGCAGCTGATGTTCTGGCACAATAATATGTGCTGGACGACGGGTTATAGTATTTCGCCGCAGGGGGCTCGCCGCCTGCTGGAGCACAGTAAAAAATGGTTGTGCTCGGTTGATAATTATATTGGTGAGTCTTATCGGACCGGGCTCGTCTGTACGGGACTTATCCCCTATGCCATCTATAGCCCACGAGACATGGGTAGCGATATCCAGAATCAGGTGGTACTGAAGAAGGTCCCATTGGGATTCAAGCTGACTCGAGAGCTGTACCGCTTCTATCGATTTATCAGAATGACGTTGTGGAACATGAATCATGCCGGGATCAAGTCATGAACACTGACGAGTGCAATAAGGTCATTCATGCCATATGGCTGGGTGACAGATTACCCCCTCTGGCACATGTGTGCATCGATGACTGGAAAAAACAGGGCTACAGCTACAAGCTGTGGCTGGATACGGATCCCCAGATAAAACGCTGGATACGGGAATGTACCTTCGCCAGAGAGTGTTACCAGCGGGGGTTGTTGGCCTTCGTGACGGATTACTTACGGCTCAAGATCCTGGCGCAGGAAGGTGGTCTTTATCTCGATACCGATGTGACCATCAATCGAGATCCTTTCCCGCTCTTCGAATCAGTATCATTCGGGGTCGGTTATGAATCTGAAAAACTGCTTGGTACCGCGGTTATCTATGCCAGAAAGGACTCGGTTCTATTATCCGAGCTGGTTAGGTTTTACGAAGAAGAGATCATGTCTTCCCCGTTGTATATGGGGCCGGATATCATGACCGAATTCCTTTCGCGGAAGCTGAATAGCACGGATGAGGCCACCCTCGTTGCCCCGGTGCATTATTTTTATAATTACCAGGGAGAGGCGATCCACTTCGAGGCCTCCGGCGATCGTTATATGACCCACTGGTTCCAACATAGTTGGAAGCGCTCGAGCGGCTTGATTTTTCTGAGAGCAAAATCGAAGGGGTTATCAGGTTATCTCTATGAGTGGCAGAAAGAGTTCTTCCGTCTGAGAAAATAATGGAGTGGGGGGACTGTCCCCTCTCTCTTGCTCGACTCGATGAGGTCGGTTGCGGTGGTTGGGTATTTATATTTTGGCCTGTGACATCTCAATTTCACCCCAGAGTTTGCGCAATCTGTCTTGTACGCTGAGGATCTCGTGCTCAGGGTTGGTGTGACTGGTATCGATGAATTGATAGCGAGGGTGAGCGACGGGATTGGCGATGGCGGAGTGGCCCTGAGGCGCCACTATGGTGAGCAGCGGCATGTCCAGCGCCTGCGCAATGTGACGGGGCCCCGTATCGTTACCGACAAACAGCTGGCAGTGGGCGAACAGCCCCACCAGCTCCCGTACCGAGCGGGTCTTGATCTGGTCAAACACACTAGCCTGCACCTCAGGGGGCAACAGCGGCTTGAGGCCTCGGTTGTACTCTTCTTCTCCTGGTCCGCAATAGACCAGGATCTGGGCGTCATGCTCCTCGATCAGCCAGCGCGCCACTTCGGCGAAGCAGTCGATGGGCCAGCGTTTGTAATGCCCCAGCGAGTTGACCCCCATGGCGATCAGCGGCCGCGATAGATCGACCCCGGCCGCCAGCAGGCTCTCGCGCCCCTGCCGTTTCTCCTCTTCGCTCAACCAGAGATAGTAGTTGCGATCCTCCCGTGCGAGGCCGAGGGGCTTGAGCAGGGAAAATCTGTCGTCCACCAGAGTGCTGTTACCCCGATGTTCGGTGTCATGCCGAAAGCGCACTATGCGGTTGTGGCCGAGCCGCCAGGGGAAGGAGTCGAATCCGATCCGCAGCCTGGCGCCCGATATCAGGCAGGTCAGCAGGCCTATCATCTGGCCCTGGCTGTTGATCACCACGTCGTAGCGTTCGCGCCGGATCCCCAGCAGCAGCGCCTTCATGTAGCGCCACTCGTTGCGCCTGGCCTTCTCGATGACGATCAGCCTGTCTATGTTGGGGTTGCCCTCTGCCATGCCCGCACAATAGTCCATGACCAGATAGTGAACCTCCCCATTGGGATCGTTCTGCTTGAGGTTGTTGCACAGCGCCGTGGAGATCAGCACGTCTCCTATCTGTTTGGTTTGGACTACGAGGTATTTCATGCAAGGCCTCAGGCGAGGTCGGGGTTGAACGTCAGCGCAACAGCATATCTTACTAGGCGGTCAGATGCTGCCGCTGCTGGGTGAAAATCCGATCTGGCGCAACCTGATTGCGCATATTTCCGACACGTTAGGTTCCCATTCAGCGTGAGTCGCGTCCAGATGAGGCAAACAGAGAGGAGTGTGAATGGCATCAACGCACGATAAGGCCCAGTAGTATGCCTACCACGCCGAAGTCGGCATCGCTGAAGGTGGTATTGGCAAAGCCGAGTTCCCCCAGCACCGGCAGGAAGGCGATCAGCTGGCCATCGCCGGTTTCGATGATTCGGATGTGGCGAAGGCCTGTTATCCTGCCCTGACGTCGGTACAGATCCCCTATTGCAAGATGGGCGGCATGGCCGCGGAGATGATCCTGCGTAAACTGGCTGGCGAGGTACTGCAAGACGGTACCCAGACCATCGAGTTTGAATTGCACAAGCGCCAGAGCACCTGATGCCGGCGCCACAACCCCGAGAGGAAAGCATGTTCAAGGCTCTGTTACTGGAAAACCAAGATGGCAAGACGGTCCCGACCCTCACCCAGCTGACCGAGAGCCAGCTGCCGGAAGGCGAGGTGCGGGTGGCGGTGAGTTACAGCTCCATCAACTACAAGGATGGGCTGGCCATCACCGGCAAGGGCAAGATAGTGCGCCAGTGGCCGCTGGTGCCCGGCATCGACTTCGCCGGCACTGTGCTCGAGTCGGCGGATGGCCGCTATCGGCCCGGTGACAAGGTGGTGCTGACCGGTTGGGGCGTGGGTGAGGGCCACTGGGGCGGCATGGCCGAACAGGCGCGGGTCAAGGCCGACTGGCTGGTACCGCTGCCGGCCGGACTGGATGAGCGCCAGGCCATGTGCATCGGCACCGCCGGTCTCACCGCCATGCTCTGCGTGCTGGCGCTGGAAGAGGCGGGCATCACCCCTGAGAGCGGCGAGATCCTGGTGACCGGGGCCGCCGGTGGGGTGGGCTCCACCGCCGTCGCCTTGCTGGCAGCCCTGGGTTATAGCGTCGCGGCCCTGACCGGCCGGGTGCAGGAGCAGGGCGAGATGCTGAGCGCGCTCGGTGCCAGCCGCATAGTGCCGCGCAGCGAGCTGCTGGTGCCCGCCAAGCCGCTGGAGAAGCAGCTGTGGGCCGGTGCCATCGACACCGTCGGCAGCCAGGTGCTGGCCAAGTTGCTGGCCCAGATGAACTATGGTGGCGCCGTGGTGGCCTGCGGGCTGGCGGGGGGCTTCGATCTGCCGACCAGCGTGATGCCCTTCATCCTGCGCAACGTGCGCCTGCAGGGAGTGGATTCGGTGCTGTGCCCGCTGGCCCGCCGCCAGCAGGCCTGGGCACGACTGGCTCGAGATCTGCCCGCCAGCTTCTTCGCCCAGGCGGTGACCGAGATAGGACTGGAGCAGGTCGCTGCCGCCGCCGAGGCCATCACCCTTGGCCAGATCGCGGGCCGCACCCTGGTCAAACTTTGACCGCGAGCTGACTGGCGAGCACCATTTTTCTGGATAGACTTTGAAGGCCGGTGCACTATCCAAGGAGAATGAGCATGGGTGAACAGAAGCCGGATTACGAGCTCGAGGATGATTGGGAGCCGGAATCCTGGGAGGATGAGCTGGAGGAACTGGATGACGAGAGCTGGCAGGATTATGAGCCTCTCGACGACCAGTAAATCGCGGTGCAGAGTAGGGGCGGGCCCAGGGGCCCGCCCTATTTTTTTGTGCGCCCGTTGAGAAAGCGGGGGCGTGGGCTAGGACTTGGCCGGGATGGGCGGGCTGGATAGAATGAACTGCTCAAATGGCGCTCAGGAATGCTAAGGTGGTCCTGCGTCATGGTGGTGGCCGGTTCTGGCCGCTCGTGAACTGTTCAATCGATGCTCAAGGATGAATATGCGATTACTCGTCATCATGATGTGCGCCGGCCTGCTCGGGGGCTGCGTCTCCAATTCGGATGATCCCTGCGAGAAGGTGTGGAGCGACGTGGGGGAGGCCGATGGCAAGCTGGGCTTTGCCGCCGACAGGGTTGAGTTCCATCAGGCCCAATGCGGGACCAAGGTGGATGTTGCCGTGTGGCAGCAGGGCCGGCAGAAGGGACTGGCCTGGTATTGCCGCCCCGAGCACCTCTATCTGGCCGGCCGAGCCGGGGAGGAATATCGTGGCGTTTGCCCCAACGATGAACAGGCCCGTCGCCTGTTCGAGCAGGGCCGCCAGGGCTGGACCGATCAATAGGGCTGACCTGGTCCGTCTTCTCCTCCAGACGCCGCAGAGACTGGCACTGTGATAGTGCCCGGGGAGCTATGGGGGGGCTTACTTCTCCTTCAGACGTAGCGGCTGGCACAGATATTGTTTGTCGTTGGCGCTGCGGGCGCACTTGCCGCACACGAACTTGGGTTTGCGTACTATCTTGCGCAGCGCCTTGAGGTCAAAGGGGATCTCGTGACGGCGCCATTCACACAGCGTCTTGTGGCCCATGGAGAGTCATATCCTCGACAACGAATGGGGGTGAGCAGGACTCATGGCCGGCACCCCGGTCACGGCCTCATTGGTACAGATACTTGGTGAAGATGAGCTCGCGTACCGCCTTCTTGCCGGTCTCTTTCACCAGCAGCTCATTGACCCGGTTTTCACACTCCTTGCGCAGCTCTTCCCGGCTTACCAGCGACTTGATCTGATCGCCGGTCTTGCTGCCAATCAGCCGGATGATGGCGTCGCGGATCAGGGGATCGTGCTGCTCCAGCAGCTTGAGGTCTGCCCCGTTCTCGGCCATCAGCTCCACCGTCACCCGCACGTAGCCCAGGGTTTTGCCTTCCCCCAGGTAGTTGGTGATGATGTCAGGATCCAGCGCATGGTAGGCAAAGCCCGGCTTGACGGCGGAGGAGGCCGGATCGGCGGCGCTCTCCTCGGAGGAGGCTTGTGCATTCAATGCGGTACAGCCCAGCAATAACACCAGCAGAATTCTGGAGATCTTCATCAAGATGGCTCAGCAGCGACAGATGCCCCATTTTTGATGCTGCCATCGGGGCCGTCAAGCACGGATGTTCTTACAATTCTCGATTGATTTACGGATAATAAACCGGATTTTAACCTGACAACGGAAATCTCCGGATGGTGAAGTTGTGAAGTCCGAGTTGACTGTTCCCCTGATCCAGCTTGCCCCGTGGCGGACGCCCGAGCAGTGCGATCTCCCCGAGGCGCTGCGCCCCTGGTTGCTGGAAGCCGATTCCATGACCCGGCGGCTGCGTCGTTACAATCGCCATCTCTCGGTGCAACTGCTGGGCAATCGCAGCGTGTCGCTCGGCGCCGATGAGCAGGATCTGGTGGCCGCCCCGCATCCCATGGGGCTGTGCCGCGAGGTGATCCTGCATGGGGATGGCGGGCCGGCGATCCTGGGCTGGACCCTGTTTGCCGAGGCGGCGCTGCAAGGGAGCGGTTTGCATGATCTGGGCGAGCAACCGCTGGGGGAGCGCATCTTCGGCCATGCGCCGGCGCGGCGCGATCACCTGCAGCTGGCCTGTTTCGAAATAGCGGCCAACCCCTGGTGCCAGGCCGCCACCGTCTGGGGACGCCGTTCCCGTCTCTATCTGGGGCAGTGGCCCTTGCTGGTCCACGAACTCTTCTTGCCCTCGCTATCGTCTGATGCGCTGCCATCGAATAAGGAGCTGGAGTGAAGCTGTTAACCAAGGAGCGGGGACTGGCCTATGTGCAGTTGGCCCGCATCGACAAGCCCATCGGCACCCTGCTGCTGCTGTGGCCGACCCTGTGGGCACTCTGGCTGGCGGCCGGTGGCCCGCCGGACCCCTGGATCCTGGTGGTGTTTGTGGTGGGGGTCTTCCTGATGCGCTCGGCCGGCTGCGTCATCAATGACTATGCGGATCGCAACTTCGACGGCCATGTGAAGCGCACCGCCGGCCGGCCGCTGCCCATGGGCAGGGTCGGGCCGCGGGAGGTGCTGGCACTGTTCGCCGTGCTGGCCCTCATCTCGTTCGGCCTGGTGCTGACCCTGAACCCGCTCACCATAGGGCTGTCGTTCGCCGGCCTGCTGCTGGCGGTCTGCTACCCCTTCATGAAGCGCTTCATCCCGATACCGCAGCTGGTGCTGGGGATGGCCTTCTCCTGGTCCATTCCCATGGCCTATGCGGCGCAGGCCAACGCCCTTCCTGCCGTGGCCTGGCTGCTGTTTCTTGCCAACCTGCTGTGGACCATCGCCTATGACACCCAGTACGCCATGGTGGACCGGGATGACGACCTCAAGCTGGGCCTGAAGTCGAGCGCCATCCTGTTCGGCCGCCACGACAAGCGGATCATCGGCATGCTGCAGCTGGCGACCCTGCTGATCCTGCTGCTGGTGGGAGAGCTGATGGCACTGGGGGCCAGCTACTACTGGGGGCTGCTGGGGGCGGCGGTGCTGTTCGTCTATCAGCAGCGGCTCATCCGGGAGCGGCAGCGGGAGTCCTGCTTCCAGGCGTTTCTCAACAACAACTACGTGGGGGCTCTGGTGCTGATCGGGCTGGTGATCCACTACCTCTGAGCCGCTGGCTCCCATGAAAAAGGCCGCATGATGCGGCCTTTTTGTTTGATGCCGGGCGGCGGCCTCAGGGCCGGTTGCCGGCCTCTATCGTCCGCCGGATCCTGGTGCTGAGCAGCGGCACTATGTTGTCGGCCAGCGCCTGGAAGCGGCCCAGATCCGGTTTGCAGCCCGTGTCCAGATAGCCTTCGCTGCGCAGGCTGTGGATCAGGGTGCTGAACAGCTTCTGGTCGAAGAACTCGGGGGCGTTGATGCCGTGCAGGGTGCCGAGGCGTTCCGCCATCATCAGGCCGTCCGCTTCCAGCTGCTCTGCCTCGATATAGGGTTGGGCCAGCACCCGGGTCAGCACTATGGCGTAGCGTTGCAGCGTCTCCTGGATGCTCTCGGCCAGCAGCAGCAGGCGCATCTGGTTGCCCGGGTTGACCCAGTAGCCGCCGTCGCGCGCCTCGATCAGCTGCTGGCGTTGCAGCTCGCCCAGCAGGGCATCGATCAGCTCCGGCAGCTCTTCCTCTTCATAGCGCAGGAACAGCTCGGTCTTGAGCAACGGGTAGATGTCGACGCAGCGGGCGACGATCTCGCTGCGGGAGATCCCCTCGCAGCGCTCGATCAGGGTGGCCACCAGGGACGGCATGGCGAACAGGTGCAGTATGTTGTTGCGATAGTAGGTCAGCAGGATCGCCTGATAGCGGTCCAGGCTGATGATCTGGCCCAGCTTGTCCTCGCTCACCTCGAACTTGTTGAGCTCCATCGCCTGCTCCAGCAGGGTCCTGGCATCCTCATCCGGCAGAGTGCTCTGGGGGCTGTAGGGCACCTGTTTGAGCAGGTCCAGATAGGTGTTGAGCTGCGCCTGCAGCTCGTCGCGGGTCAGGGCGTGGCGCTCGGCGGCCAGCAGCGCCAGGGCGCTCAGGGTCAGGCCGTTGACGGCGGCGGCATCGTTGATGCGGGTCATCAGCAGCTCGGCCAGCCGGTTGACGGTGGGCGCCATCCACTCGGGGCGCTCTTCCTTGCCGATGCTCTCCTTCCAGTGCGGCACGTGCTCGCCGAGGTAGTTGTTGAGGGTCAGCGGTTCACCGAAGTTGACGAAGCCCCGGCCGTAGTTGCGCAGCTTGCGCAGTATGCCGAGCACCTGCAGGAAGCTCTCCTTCTCCTTGCGGCTGCCCTTGAGCTCGTTGTGGTAGGTGTTCACCTCCATCACGTGCTCATAGCCGAGATAGACGGGGACCAGGGTCACCGGTCTGTCCAGCCCGCGCATCATGGCCTGCAGCGTCATGGCCAGCATCCCGGTCTTGGGCGGCAGCAGGCGCCCGGTGCGCGAACGCCCGCCCTCGGTGAAGAACTCCACCGAGTAGCCCTTGGCGAACAGCAGGTTCAGATATTCGCGGAATACGGTGCTGTAGAGCGGGTTGCCCTTGAAGGTACGGCGGATGAAGAAGGCGCCGCCGTGGCGGAAGATGGGGCCCGCCGGCCAGAAGTTGAGATTGATGCCGGCTGCGATGTGGGGCGGCACCATGCCCTGGTGATAGATGACGTAGGAGAGCAGCAGGTAATCCATGTGGCTGCGATGGCAGGGCACGTAGACGATCTCGTGGCCTTCCTGCGCCAGCTGGCGCACCCGCTCGGCGCCGTTGACCGACAGGCCGCGGTAGAGCTTGTTCCACAGCCAGCCGAGGAAAGTCTCGCCGAGCCGGATCAGCCGGAAGGAGAAGTTGGCGGCGATCTCGTCCATGTAGCCGTGGGCGCGCTTCTGGGCTTTCTCCAGGCTGATGCCCTCGCGCTGGGCCTCTTCCTCGATCGCCTGCTGGATCACGCTGGAATCCAGCAACTGCTTGAACAGCAGGTTGCGGTTCGGCAGCTTGGGGCCGGTCGCCGCCAGCTGCTGGCGGCTGAAGTGGGTGCGGGCCACCCGCGCCAGCTTGTGGGCTATGGCCTCGTCGGTGCCGTGCTTGTCCGCCATATGGCGCAGGGAGAGTGGCGGCGAGAAGCGTACCAGGTTTTCGCGACCCTTGAGGATCACGATCATCGCCTTCTTGAGCCTGTTCGGGGCCAGGCTGCTGATGATGTTCCAGCCGGAGGCCTCTTCACCCTCGCGGCCCGGGGCGCGGCCCCAGAACAGGGTGACGGGCACGACCTGGATATCCAGCGCCGGATCCTGCTTGTGCAGATCCAGCAGCTGGTGAAACTCTTGCAAGAAGGGGAGTGGCTTGTTGCGTTTGCCGAACAGGGGAGGCGGACGATCCAGGCAGACGTAGCGCGGCAGCAGCTGGTCACCGAGCTCCAGCGGGGTGAAGGGACCGGGCAGACCGAGATCCTCGCAGCATTGCTGCAGCGTCATCAGATCGGTGATCGAGCTGGTTTTCAGGGCATAGACAATGGGTCTGGCCGGGTCCAGGTTCAGTTCTGTAATGGGGTTTTCCGGCAGGCTCTTGTGATTGACCAAGCCGCTGATAGGCCATTGCAGTATGGCTCTGGAAATGTTCTGTCCTATGGACATGGGTGTCTGCTCTCCAAAAAATGCGGCGTGAGCATAACAAATCACCGTTGGCTTGTCGCCGAGAGGTACGATGAGTGGCTGTGCAGGATCAAGAATGGTCTATTTCCTGGCAAGAAGTGCGACAAGGATGCGACAAATGTCAGCAACGCCTTGCCTTGGCCCCAGCACTGTATATACTGCCAGTGTGCTGTATAAAAAAACAGGTGCCAATCCTATGAAACCTCTTACCCCCCGCCAGGCCGAAGTGCTGGCGCTGATCAAGGTAAACATGAGCGAGACCGGCATGCCGCCGACTCGTGCCGAGATCGCCCAGAAGCTTGGTTTCAAGTCGGCCAATGCGGCCGAGGAACATCTGAAGGCCCTGGCCAAGAAAGGGGTCATCGAGATCATGCCCGGTACCTCCCGCGGTATCAGGCTGCTGCTCGAAGAAGAGGAAGTCGCGCCGGAAGAGAGCGGCTTGCCGCTGATCGGCAAGGTCGCGGCCGGTGAGCCGATCCTGGCCCAGGAGCACATAGAGAGCCACTATCAGGTGGATCCCGCCCTGTTCCATCCGCGGGCAGACTTCCTGCTGCGGGTGCAGGGGATGAGCATGAAGAACATCGGCATCATGGATGGCGACCTGCTGGCGGTGCACAAGACCCAGGAAGTGCGCAATGGCCAGGTGGTGGTGGCTCGCCTCGATGAGGATGTCACCGTCAAGCGCTTCCAGCGCAAGGGCAGCCAGGTGTGGCTGCTGCCGGAGAACGAAGAGCTCTCCCCCATCGAGGTGGATCTCTCCAGCCAGCACCTCACCATCGAAGGTCTGGCCGTCGGCGTGATCCGCAACGCCGACTGGATGTAACGGCACGGCCTCCTGCGGGAGGCCGTCTCGTTTTGCCTGTTTTTCCCCGCTAGCTCGCGTCCTCCCTGATGACCGCCATTTTTGTCTCCATCTCACCGCCGCACTGCGGGCATTTCGGATATATCCTTTGATAAGGCCCGGTGCGCCAGCGCCGGGTACCAGCGATGGCCCGGATGGTTGCCTGAGTGGCCAGCATAAGGCCGCGAGCATGCATCACTGGCGCTGCGCCGAGGCGGCGCGGGATAGAAGGGAGAGTCTTCGGGCGCTCGCACATCGAGCGAGCCAAAGGCCCGAAGCGACTCGTACAGTCAGCACGCGACAGTGTCTTGGGGTGTCCAGGGGGCTGGTCGGCGTGACCTGTTGAGCAAGGAGGACAGGTATGGCTT
Source organism: Aeromonas sp. sia0103 (assembly GCF_963895295.1). Taxonomy (NCBI): domain Bacteria; kingdom Pseudomonadati; phylum Pseudomonadota; class Gammaproteobacteria; order Aeromonadales; family Aeromonadaceae; genus Aeromonas; species Aeromonas sp. sia0103. Next base: position 26,084 of record NZ_CAWQKG010000007.1, read on the forward strand.
CAAGCTCGCCATGGGATCCGGGTCTGGCCGCAGCGCCCGCATCTTCCATTACCCGCTTCATCAAGGGCAGCCGGATGACGTGGTTTTATGCGCTCTGGGTCTATCACAAGGGCGATGGCTGGACCATCTGGCTGGGCTGCCCCAAGGACAAGATAGTCCGTCTGGTGCGGCTGTTTCGCCGCCACCATGACATGGGGCTGCCGGATGCCCCCTGGACGGCCCCGGTCGTGCCGCTGCACGCCGTTGCCAAGCGTGCGCAGGCACAGCACAGACGGCGCCCCTGAATTGCCCGGGTCTATTGCGAGCCCCATCCAATATGGGGCTTCTGTTTGCTTGTCGGCCCAGCCTGTTTCCCCCTCTTGTCGAGCCTCCGCCAGACCACCATCCGGACCTTGGGTAGCCAAAAAGGGTGCTGTGCGGGTTACAATAGCCCTTCGTTTAGCCCTCTCTTCGGCTGACTAGACTAGCAAGGCTTTGTTTTATATGGTTAAACCTCGTTACCCCCTGCTGTTTCTGCTGCTGGTCGGCGGCATGATGGCTGCCTACCATTGGAGCCAGCCCGCCCTGCCCGAGCAGGCGGACTACTACGCACAGGGCCGGGACATCAATCCTTTCACGCTCACCGACGCCGAGGGGCAGGCCTTCACCCCGGACAGCCTGAGTGGCCACTGGACCTTCTTGTTCATCGGTTATACCTATTGCCCGGACATCTGTCCGACCACGCTGGCGGATCTGCGCTCCGTCTATCCTGAGCTGAAAAAAATCGCCCCCAGCAGCCAGGTGGTCTTCGTCTCGGCGGATCCGCAGCGGGATGACAGCGCCCGCCTCAAGCGTTATACCGCCTTCTTCCAGCCGGAGTTCAAGGCCGCCACCGGTCCCCACAACCATCTGTTTCCCTTCGTGCGCAACCTCGGCCTCGTCTACTCCATGGCGGAGAGCGGGGACAAGGACTACCTGATCGACCACTCGGCTTCCATCGTGTTGATCGACCCGCAGGGCAAGCTGGTGGCGGTGTTCCGTCCCCAGATGGTGGATGGGCAGGTGCCCCATGTGGCGATGACGACCCTGGTCACCGATTTTGGCAGGATAGTGCGGTTGGCCGACGAATGATGCTCCAACAGTGGCCCTGCTCATGCTGATCCGGCCCTGGCTGCGGGATCCCAGGCGTCACAGGGCCGTGTTTGCCCTGGCCCTGCCCATGGTGTTTTCCAATATCACCACCCCGCTGCTCGGGCTGGTGGACACCTGGGTGATCGGTCATCTCGGCCAGGCCTGGTTCCTCGGCGGCGTCTCGGTCGGCGCCACCCTCATCAACCTCCTCTTCTGGCTGCTCGGTTTCCTGCGCATGTCCACCACCGGGCTGACCGCCCAGGCCCATGGCGCCGCCAGCGCCGAGGGGCAGCTGGACACCCTGGCGCGGGCGCTGGGTCTGGCCATTGGTCTGGGCACCGCACTGCTGCTCCTGTTGCTGCCCTTCCTGCCGGCGCTCATCGCGCTCAGTGGCGGCTCGCCCGAGGTGCAGGGTTATGCCGGGGAATACGTGTCGGTGCGGATCTGGAGTGCCCCGGCCGCGCTGTGCAACCTGGTCATCATGGGCTGGCTGCTGGGGATGCAGGATGCCCGCAGCCCCATGCTGTTGCTGATCCTGAGCAACCTCATCAACATGGTGCTGGACGCCTGGTTCGTGCTGGGGCTGGGCTGGCAGGTCAAGGGGGTCGCCGCCGCCTCGTTGCTGGCCGACTACGGTGCGCTGGGGGTGGGACTCTGGCTGGTGAGCCGCCAACTGCGCCATCTGTCCGCCGACGTGTGGCAGGGGGCCTGGCAGCGCTGGCGACAGTGGCCGGCGCTGCGGCGCCTGCTCGGCCTGAATCGGGATATCTTCATCCGCTCCCTCTGCCTGCAGCTCTGTTTTGCCTTCATGACCCTGCAGGGGGCGCGGCTGGGGGATGTGGCGGTGGCCGCCAACGCGGTGCTGCTCAACTTCCTGATGCTCATCTCCTACGGGCTGGATGGCTTTGCCTACGCGGTGGAGGCCATGGTGGGCCGGGCCATAGGGCGGCGGGATCGGCAGGGGCTGCGGGAGGCCATAGTCCTCAACCTGGGCTGGGCCCTGCTGATCGCCCTCGGCTTTAGCCTGTCATTCGCCTTGGGGGGAGAGCGGCTCATCGCCCAGATCACCGACATCCCGGCGGTGGTCGCCGAGGCGAACCGCCAGTTGCCCTGGCTGATCGTCATGCCGATGCTGGCAGTCTGGTGTTTCCTGCTGGACGGGGTCTTCATCGGCGCGACCCGCGCCCGCGAGATGCGCAACAGCATGCTGATAGCGGCGTTTTGCGGCTTCTTTCCGGTCTGGTGGCTGTGCCAGGCCTGGGGTGTGGCGGCCTTGTGGGCCGCCATGGCGGCCTTGATGGCGGGGAGGGGGTTGACCCTTGGCTGGTTATGCTGGCGGATGGAGTCCGATGGGCGCCTGCTGGGTCAGGGGCATGCCGCCGAGCCCATGAGCCGCGACGCACAGTGATGCTTTATCGGGTGGTGGTAACGCGGCGTCTGGCCAGCTGCGGCCCGGTGCAGGCATCGACTCAGAGCGAGCCCTCGTAGCCGAACTGGCGCCAGCTCTCATAGACGAAGACGGAGACCGCATTGGCCAGGTTCATGCTGCGGCTTTGCGGCAGCATGGGGATGCGCAGGCGCTGATCGAACGGCAGGCTCTCGATGAGATCCGCAGGCAGACCCCGGCTCTCAGGCCCGAACAGCAAGGCATCCCCCAGCGCAAACTGCGCCGCCGAGTGCGCGGTGCACCCCTTGGTGGTACAGGCAAACACCCGGGTCGGCGCCACGGCCGCCAGGAAGCTCTCATAGTCCGGCCAGCGCTTCACCTCGGCAAACTCGTGGTAGTCGAGGCCGGCCCGCTTGACCCTCTTGTCATCCCATTCAAATCCCAGCGGCTCGATCAGGTGCAACCGGTAGCCGGTGTTGGCACAGAGACGGATGATGTTGCCGGTGTTGGGCGGGATTTCCGGTTGATAGAGCACGATGTCGAGCATGACGGGATCCTGATGGGGGCCGAGATTGGGGCGAAAAGGGCGCCAGCATAACCAGCGCCCGTCGGGATGAAAAGGGCTGTCTCATGCCATGGGCAGGCGGATGGTGATGACGAGCCCATTCGGCTGATTGCTGCTGGCCCGGATGGTGCCGCCATGGCGCTGGATCGCCTCGGCGGCGATGGCCAGCCCGAGGCCGGTGCCGCCGGTCTTGGCGTTGCGCGCATCGTCGACCCGGAAGAAGGGCAGGAACAGCTGCGCCTGCTGTGCTACCGGCACGCCTGGGCCGTCATCCCTGATGGTCATCACCCACTCCCGCCCCTCCGGATACCAGTCCACCTTGATGAACTCGCGGGCATATTTGAGCGCGTTGCGCAGCGGGTTTTCCAGGGCGCGAGCCAGCAGATCCGGCCACATCTTGAGGGATTCGGCCGGCAGTGGCGGCAGCCTGAGTTGCTTGCCGTTCTGGTTGGCCTCGAACATGGCATCGTCCAGGATGGGCTCCAGCAGATCGGCAAGGGGCAGCAGCACCGGGGCCTCCACATGCTGTTGTACTCGCGACAGATCCAGCAGATCCCCGATCAGCTTGTCGAGCCGGGCGATCTCGGTCTCGATCCGTGCCAGCTCATTGCTGTCCCCCTGCTTGCGACGGATCAGCGCCTGCGCCAGCTGGATGCGGGTGAGCGGGCTGCGCAGCTCGTGGGAGATGTCGGAGAGCAGCTGTTTCTGCTTCTGGATCATGCTCTTGAGAGTATCCACCATGTGGCTGACGTGATCCGCCAACTGGCCTATCTCGTCCCGCCGCCCCAGGTTGGGGATCTGCGCCTCCAGGTTGCCCTCCGCCAGCCGGGAGACCGACTGCTGCAACTGCAGTATGGGGCGGGTCAGCCGCCAGGCCAGCAACAGGCAGAGCGGGGTGCTGACCAGCATGGCGATGCCCAGGATCTGGATCGGATGATCCAGGATCTGGATGAACAGGAACAGGTAGGAGTTCTCGACGTTGAGCCCGAAGTAGACATGATAGGTCTGGCCGTGATGCACCATCTGGAAGGGGCCGGCGATGGCCCGCTTGTGCTCGCTCCCCAGCATGGGCTTGGCCGGGTTGTCGGCATCGAGCATGAAGCGGATGACGAACTTGCTGAGGTGGGCGGTGGACTGCATCTGCCCCTTGGCATCGCGCAGGTAGACGTTGTCCACCGGCAGCAGCCCGGCGGACTCGATGGCCTTGGACAGATCGAACTCCTGGTCCGGCTCCATGCCCGCCTGCAACGCCCTGAGATTGTTGTTCATCCTGGACACTTCATGCTCTGGCAGGGGGATGATGTTGCGCGGATCCAGGGTCGGCAGTATGACCACGGCCGCCAGCACGACCAGCAGCATGAACCAGAACCAGAGGAAGATCTGGGTGGAGAGGCCGCCGAAGGAGCGGTTGCTGTTCATCGGCTCAGGCCTGTTCCAGCCAGAGGTAGCCGCGGCCGCGCACCGTCTTGAAGCGGGGCTGGCCATCGCTGCGCTCCGGCAGCTTCTTGCGCAGATTGCTCAGGTGCATGTCGATGGCGCGATCGAAGGGCTCAAGCTTCTTGCCAAGCACCTGTTCAGACAGCAGATTCTTGCTGACGATCTGACCTGGGCTGCGCAGCAGGCACTCCAGCAGGCCGAACTCGGTGGCGGTGAGCTCCAGCAACTGATCGTCGCAGCGGGCCTGTTGCAGGCCGGGCTGCAGCACCAGATCCATGAAGCGCAGCTCGTCCGATGCGCCGCGCTGGGGGGAGAGGGTCTGGGTGCGGCGCAGGATGGCGCGCACCCGGGCCAGCAGCTCGCGATCGTCGAACGGCTTGGCCAGGTAGTCATCGGCGCCGGCCTCCAGCCCGTTGACCCTGTCCTGGCTGTCGCCGCGGGCGGTCAGCATCAGCACCGGGGTGTCATGGCGCTTGCGCAGCCGGGTCAGCATGGCGAAGCCGTTGAGCCTTGGCATCATCACATCCAGCAGCACCAGATCGAACTCCTGCTCGGCCAGCCGCAGCAGGCCCTCCTCGCCATCTTCGGCGACCGTGACCTGAAAGCCTTCCAGAGTCAGGATTTCGGTGAGCAGCTGGGTCAGCTCGAGATCGTCGTCGACCAGGAGTATTTTATTCATCTGGAATCATTCCGCTGATTTTGCGCGTCAGACTGACGCCCGGGTCAGGGTATAATAAATTTTTACGCGCCAGAGGAAAGCCGGTTTTGAGCCAACAACAATATTCTCGCTGGGTCACCCTGGCCAGCATGGCGGCGGTCGCCGTCGCCAGCCTGCTGATCACCGGCAAACTGATCGCCTGGCTGATGACGGACTCGTCCAGTCTGCTCGCCTCCCTGACCGACTCCCTGATGGACGTCAGCGCCTCCCTCATCAACCTGTTCGCCATCCGCTACGCCCTGGCCCCGGCGGATAACGAGCACCGCTTCGGCCACGGCAAGGCGGAGTCGCTGGCGGGCCTCATCCAGTCGGCCTTCATCTCGGGCTCGGCCCTGCTGCTGGTGATGCACGGCATCTCCTCCCTGCTCAATCAGGTGCCGGTGCAGCGGCTGGAGGCCGGGCTCTGGGTCAGCGCTGGCTCCATCCTGCTGACCCTGCTGCTGGTCGGCTTCCAGCGCTGGGTGGTGCAACACACCAACAGCGTGGCCATCAAGGCCGACATGCTGCACTACCGTTCCGATCTGCTGCTCAACGCCGGCGTGCTGCTGGCGCTGGTGCTGGCGGGGCAGGGGTGGTTCTGGGCCGACGGTCTGTTTGCCATCCTGATCGGCCTGTTCCTGGTGTGGGGGGCCGTCCAGATCGGCTACGAATCGGTACAGGCGCTGCTCGATCGTCAGTTGCCAGAGGAAGAACAAGCGAGAATAATGGCGCTCTGCTGTGCCGTGGAAGGGGTACACGGTGTCCATGATCTGCGTACCCGCCAATCCGGGCCGACCCGATTCGTGCAGCTGCATCTGGAACTGGATGATCAGCTGCCCCTGGTCAAGGCCCATCAGATAGCCGACGAGGCTGAGCTGGCCGTGCGCCAGTCATTTGAGCGGATGGATGTGATTATCCACATGGACCCCATCTCGGTGCTGACAAAAGAACAACAAGGCCCTCACCCTGAACAACAGTAGGCTGCAACATGGATGATCTGGTTGCCCAAACGTGGCAAAAAATTCAGCTGGAAGCACAGAGCATGGCGGCCCAGGAGCCCATGCTGGCCAGCTTCTTTCACTCCACCATTCTCAATCATCAGGATCTGCGCTCTGCGCTCAGCTTTCAGCTGGCCAACAAGCTCGACAGCACCACCATGCCGGCCATCGCCCTGCGTGAGGTGATCGAGCTGGCCCTGCGCAGCGAGCCCGAGTTGCTGACCATGGTGGCCGCCGACATCTGCGCCGTGCAGGACAGGGATCCCGCGGTCGATCTCTTCTCGACGCCGCTGCTCTACCTCAAGGGCTTTCATGCCCTGCAGGGCTACCGGGTGGCCAACTGGCTGTGGCGCCAGGGTCGTCGTTCGCTGGCGCTCTATCTGCAAAACCAGATCTCCGTGGTGTTCGGGGTCGACGTGCACCCGGCGGCGCGGATCGGCAAGGGCATCATGTTCGACCATGCCACCGGCATAGTGGTCGGGGAGACGGCGGTGATCGAGGACGATGTCTCCATCCTGCAGAGCGTGACCCTGGGCGGGACCGGCAAGGAGAGTGGCGATCGCCACCCCAAGATCCGGGAAGGAGTGATGATAGGGGCGGGTGCCAAGGTGCTTGGCAACATAGAGGTGGGGGTCGGCGCCAAGATAGGTGCCGGCAGCGTGGTGATCAACCCGGTCCCACCCCACACCACAGTCGCCGGCGTGCCCGCCAAGATCGTGGGTCGCCCCGAGTGCGACAAGCCCTCGCTGGATATGGATCAGTGTCTCTGATCCCCTGACCGAGGCGGTACCATGGTCAAGCGCTGGTCAGGCTATCTGATCCTGGGGATGTGGCTGCTCAACCTGCTGCATCTCTATCTGGGCTTCTCTCCCTGGCCGGCGGCCATCGCCGCCTGGGCCGCCTCCCTGCTCACCTGGCCCTGGCTGGTGGGCGCCGCACGGCGTCAGGCCCTGGCCCTCTATGGTGCCGCGCTCTTGCTGCTGATCTTCTCCTGGTGGCGCGGAGCCAGTCTCAGCGCCGGCGACTGGCTGTTGCCCAACATCAACATGCTCACCATGTTTGCCGCCGTCAGCACCCTCAACCTCGCTACCTCCGGCCTGCTGACTGGCACCAGCTCCTGGTCGGGTCGCAAGGGGCTGTGGAGCACCATGGCCAGCCTCAATCTGCTCGGCGCCGTCATCAACCTCTCGGTGCTGTTCATCATCGGCGACCGGCTGGAGCGTAATGGCACCCTGGAGCGGCGCCAGGTGATGGTGCTGAGCCGGATCTTCTGCGCGGCCGCCTTCTGGTCCCCCTTCTTCGTCGCCATGGCGGTGGCGCTCACTTATGCCCCCGGCCTGCAACTCGCCAGCATACTGCCGTTTGGCATCGTCGCCGCCTTGCTGGCGATGGGGTTGACGGCCTGGCAGGTGGAGCGGCTCGGCGTGGCGGATTTCGCGGGCTACCCGCTGCGGCTGCAGACCCTGGGGCTGCCGGTGACGCTGGCGCTGCTGGTCTTGCTGATCAACCGGCTCTGGCCCCAGCTCAGCATCCTGGCGGTGATCGCGCTGGTGGCGCCGCTGCTGGCGCTGCTGTTCATGCCCCATGCCGGGCGGGGGGCGGCCCTCAAGCGGCAGGTGGTGGAACGCTTCCCCGCCATCGGCGGCCAACTGGTGTTGTTCCTGGGGGCCGGCTTGCTGGCGGCGGGCATCAACAGCGCGCTGTCGGTGATCGATGTCGGCGGTGGCCACGGCCTGCCGCTGTTCAATCACTTCGGCTGGCTGGAGGCCTGCCTGACCCTGCTGCTGATCTTCCTGGTGGCCATCATAGGTGTGCACCCGCTCATCAGCATCTCAGGATTGGCCCCCCTGCTGTGGCCACTGGCCCCGGATCCCAGCCTGCTCGGCATGTGTTTCCTGCTGGGGTGGGGGCTGGCCACCGGCACCAGTCCGCTGTCCGGCTCCAATCTGGCGCTGGCGTCGCGCTATAACCTGAGCGCCGGGCTGCTGTTGCGCTGGAACCTGCTCTACGGCTTGCTGATGTACGGAGTCGCCTGCCTGTTGCTGGGGGCATTTATCGCCCTGCACGGATGACGCCGGCAGCAAGCGACCCCCCTGGCCGGCGGCGCCATGAGTATCGCCGCCGTGCCCTGGAGCCGGCCTTGCGTCTGCGGCGCCGCGGCCTGCGAGAAAAACCGACGCATATTTAGACAATACCGGCAGGGAAGGCGCATTTTGCAACGCACCGGCTTGTTTGTGCCAATGCCCTCAGGGTATGCTGGCTCCACGCGCTTGATCGCCCGCTGTAGGGCATCGCAATTGAACAAACAGGTATGCAACTATGTCACTAGAAGTCCTTGAGCAACTCGAATCCAAAGTCCAATCCGCCGTCGACAACATCTCCCTGCTGAAGATGGAGCTGGACGAGCTGAAAGAGCAAAACAGCAAGCTGCAAGACGAGAACCATCAGCTGCGCAACGAGCACGTTGCCTGGCAAGAGCGTCTGCGCGCCCTGCTTGGCAAGATGGAGCAGATGGGCGAAGCCATCTAATCCCTGCGCTGACAGACAAGATTGAAAACGGGCCGCTCCATGAGCGGCCCGTTTGTTTATGGCAACCGGGGAAATCAGAGCGCGAGCAACTGTTTGACCGTCTTCTCGATGCCATCGGCCGCTTCCACTATGTTGTTTGCCAGCATATAGGCCGGGGTCGAGATGACCTTGCGCTCCTGATCCACCACGAACTCGTTGACCGGGCAGTTGAGGTGGCTGCCACCCATGGCCTCGATGGCATTGGCGGTTGCCTCGTCGGTGCCTATGGTGGCCAGGGTGCCGGCCCCGTAGATAAGCGGGATCATGGCCGGCGCGATGCAGATATAGGCCGCCGGTTTGCGGGCGGCGGCAAAGCTCTGGCACGCTCTGAGCACATCCGGCTGGATCTGGCAGTGGGCGCCTTGCACTGCGAAGTCGCACAGGTTCTTGGCGGCGCCGAAGCCACCGGGCAGCAGCAGGGCGTCATAGTCGGCCGCATCCAGCTCGGCCACGTCCCGGATCTGGCCACGCACGATCCGGGCCGCCTCGACCAGCACGTTGCGGCTCTCCTGGGTGCTGACCTCGCCGGTCAGATGGTTGATGACATGCAACTGCGGCACGTTGGGCGCGAAACACTGGGTCACGGCACCTTGGCGGGCCAGCGCCAGCAGGCTGATGACGGCCTCATGGATCTCGGTGCCGTCAAAGACGCCGCAGCCACTCAAAATCACGGCCACTTTTTTCATGGCAGACTCCTCGTTGTTGAAAATGTGAGCCAGGGTAGATTGTTGTATTTTTGTATGGTTATCGCTGGCCCTCCGCTGGTCAAGTCATCTCGCTGTGCTAGGATTGTTTCGTTTCGGATCCTGCCGTATTGACTCCCTTAAATCTTTTTCCACATTGATCGAGATCATTTCAATTTTGAGATGATCGGTTTTGGTGATCTCAACATTATGTTTTATATGTTGTTTTTATAATTTACGCACAGCTTTATCACAATGGGCCTAACGAGGTCCCATTTTTGAGCACAGAGTTATCCACAGCGCCGACCCTCCATCTGGCCGCCTGAGGCTGGATCCCCGCCCCTTGGTGTGATGCGGGCCCTGTGGCATCCTAACGGCTGTTTATTCCTGGCAGGACGATTTCATGGCCCCTAGCAATCCCCTTATCTTGGTCGACGGCTCTTCATATCTTTACCGCGCTTTCTTCGCCTCCCAGCAGGCCGATCTGCGCACATCGACCGGTTTGCCGAGCGGCGCCGTCCGGGTGATGGCCAACATGATGCGCAGCCTGCGCAAACAATACCCCGACTGCCACGTGGCCGTGGTATTCGACGCCAAGGGCAAGACCTTCCGCGACGACATCTACCCGGAGTACAAGGCGACCCGTGCCAGCATGCCGGACGATCTGCGCAGCCAGGTCGCCCCCATCCACCAGATGATCAAGGCGATGGGCTTCCCGTTCTTGATGGTCGAAGGGGTCGAGGCCGACGATGTGATCGGCACCCTGGCTCGCCAGGCGACCGAGAAACAGCTGCCGGTGCTCATCAGCACCGGTGACAAGGACATGGCGCAGTTGGTCTCCGATCACGTCACCCTGATCGACACCATGAAGGACGTGACCACAGACCGGGAGGGGGTGATCGAGAAGTTTGGCGTGCCGCCGGAGCTCATCATCGACTACCTGGCCCTGATGGGGGACAAGGTGGACAACATTCCCGGCATGACCGGGGTGGGCGAGAAGACGGCGCAGGCGCTGTTGCAGGGGATCGGTAGCATAGACCAGATCGCCGCCAACCTGGACAAGGTGGCCGCCCTCGGTTTCCGTGGCTCCAAGGCGTTTGCCGACAAGTTCCGCGAGCAGGAAGAGCAGGTTCGTCTCTCCTACCAACTGGCGACCATCAAGACCGACGTCGAGCTGGAGCAGGAGCTGGAGCAGTTGCAACTGGGCCCGATCGACAAGGAGTCCTTGCTGGAAGTCTATCGCGAGTACGAACTGCGCAACCTGATCAAGGAGCTGGAGTCCGATAACGAAGGTGCTGGCAGTACAGGCAGTGTGAGTCAGGATGCTGCGGATGAGGAGCAGGCTGCCGCCGCCGTCATCGAGACCGATTATTGCTGCATCCTGGACGAGGGCGAATTTGACGACTGGCTGGCTCGGCTGAACGCCGCCCCGCTGTTTGCTTTCGACACCGAGACCACCAGTCTCGACTATATGGAGGCGCGGGTCGTCGGCGTCTCCTTTGCCATCGAGCCGGGCAAGGCGGCCTATGTCCCCTTCGGCCACGACTACCTGGGGGCGCCGGTGCAGCTGACCGAAGCCCTGGTGCTGGGCAAGCTCAAGCCGCTGCTGGAAGATCCGGCCCGCCTCAAGGTCGGTCAGAACCTCAAGTATGATCGCAACGTGCTGCTCAACCACGGCATAGACCTGCAGGGCATCGCCTTCGACACCATGCTCGAATCCTATGTGCTCAACTCCACCGCCAGCCGTCACGACATGGACTCCCTGGCCAAGAAGTATCTGGGCGTCGAGACCATCTCGTTCGAGGAGATCGCCGGCAAGGGGGCCAAGCAGCTCACCTTCAATCAGATCGAGCTGGAGCAGGCCGCGCCCTATGCGGCCGAAGATGCCGACATCACCCTGCGCCTGCATCAGACCCTCTGGGGCGAGCTGAGCAAGCTGCCTGAATTGGCCAAGGTATTCACCGAGATCGAACTGCCCCTGCTGCCCGTGCTGGCACGGATGGAGCTGCTGGGTACCACCATAGATCCCAAGCTGCTGCACCAGCAGAGCCAGGAAATAGAGGTGCGTCTGGCGGAGCTGGAACGGCAGGCACACGAACTGGCCGGGCAGGAGTTCAACCTCTCCTCACCCAAGCAGCTCGGCGAGATCCTGTTCGTCAAGCTGGGGTTGCCGATCCTCAAGAAGACCCCCAAGGGCGCCCCCTCCACCGCCGAAGAGGTGTTGGCCGAGCTGGCGGAGAACTACGATCTGCCGCGCCTGCTGATGGAGCACCGCGGCCTGGCCAAGCTCAAGTCCACCTATACCGACAAGCTGCCACTGATGATCAAGCCCCAGACCGGGCGGGTGCACACCTCCTATCATCAGGCGGTGGCGGCGACCGGTCGGCTCTCCTCAACCGATCCGAACCTGCAGAACATCCCGGTGCGCAATGAGCAGGGGCGCCGCATCCGGCAGGCCTTCATCCCGAGCGCCGGCTACAAGCTGGTGGCGGCGGACTATTCCCAGATCGAGCTGCGGATCATGGCGCACCTCTCCGGTGACCAGGGGCTGCTGACCGCCTTTGCCGAAGGCAAGGACATCCACAAGGCGACCGCGGCCGAGGTGTTTGGGGTGGCGCTGGATGCGGTCACCACCGACATGCGACGCAGCGCCAAGGCGATCAACTTCGGCCTGATCTATGGCATGAGCGCCTTCGGCCTCGCCAAGCAGCTGGGGATAGGTCGCGCCGAGGCGCAGAAGTACATGGATCTCTACTTCGAGCGCTATCCCGGCGTGCTCGACTACATGGAGCGCACCCGCCAGCAGGCGGAGGCGCAGGGCTATGTCGAGACCCTGTTCGGTCGTCGCCTCTACCTGCCGGACATCAAGTCCCGCAATGCCGGTCTGCGCAAGGGTGCCGAGCGGGCGGCGATCAACGCCCCCATGCAGGGCACGGCCGCCGACATCATCAAGCGCGCCATGATCGGCGTCGATGGCTGGCTCCGTGGCATCACCGATGACTCCATCCACATGCTGATGCAGGTGCACGATGAACTGGTGTTCGAGATCCGCGAGGAGAAGCTGGCAGAGTATGTCGCCATCATCAAGGCGAAGATGTCGGCCGCCGCCGAGCTGCATGTGCCGCTGGTAGTGGAAGCCGGGACCGGTGACAACTGGGATCAGGCCCACTGATCCTGACCATAGTGATTGGCTAGCTATATAAGCAGAGAAGCCCGGCATCATGCCGGGCTTCTTGTTTCTGTTCTCTGTCTGCCTCAGGCCTCTTGCAGATACTCGTCCTTGAGCAGCACGTAGTTATCGGCGGAGATCTTCAGAAAGGCGAGCTCTGCCGGTTTGAGCGGCCGCGCCTGCTTGACGGGATTGCCCATATAGAGGAAGCCGGACTCGAGTCGCTTGCCCGGCGGCACCAGGCTGCCGGCACCTATCATCACCTCGTCTTCCACGACCACCCCATCCAGCAGGATGGCCCCCATGCCGACCAGCACCCGGTTGCCTATGGTGCAGCCGTGCAGCATGGCCTTGTGGCCCACGGTCACATCATCACCGATCAGCAGCGGATGGCCATCGGGATTGCTGGCACTCCTGCGGCTCAGGTGCAGCACTGTCCCATCCTGCATGTTGCTGCGGGCGCCGATGCGGATGTGGTTCACATCCCCGCGCGCCGCCACCAGGGGCCAGATGCTGGCATCGTCGCCGAGCTCGATATCCCCCACCAGGGTGGCACAGGGATCCACATACACTCGTTTGCCCAGTTGCGGGTGTTTTCCTTTGTAAGGTCTCAGTCGCAGGTCCATCTTGGCCTCCTTGTTTTCGGCCATTCTAGCAATCGAAGGCCCTTTCTGTGGATAAGTTTGTACAAAAGCTGTGGTTGGATATGAATAACTAAATAAGTGCCGTTTTTTGCAATTTTATTGCCGTTGAGGGCTTGCCAGAAAGTTTCAACTCCCTATAATGCGCCTCCATCGACAGGGCAAGCGGCAACGCAAACAAGCCGGTCGGTACCTCGATAAAGCCTCTGAAAATAAGGCTTGACTCGAGAAGGCGGTTGAGTAGAATGCCACTCCCGCAGCGACGAAACGTTGCAACGCTCTTTAACAATTTGAATCAAGCAATCTGTGTGGGCACTCACAGCATCGAGCATCAAAAACAATTTTTGATTTTCAATGTCTGGTGAAGTGACCAAAACGACTTGTTAGCAATA
>NZ_CAWQKG010000008.1:0-23270 GCF_963895295.1 Aeromonas sp. sia0103
GGTCACCGCACCGCTGCCATCACCCACAATCACCGCACCGTCGTTGACGCCGGTGATGGTGATGGTCACGGTGTGGCTGGTGCCATCCAGGCTCTGTACGGTGAAGGTCTCGACCTTGGTCTCGCCCTGGCCCAGGTACTGCACCTTGTCGTTGGCAACCTCATAGCTCCACTTGCCAGCCGCATCGATGGTCAGGCTGCCCAGGGCATTGGCACTCGGCGCGCCCACACCCGGTTTGAACACGGCCTCGTCGGCCCCGTCCACGTCGGTCAGGGTCAGGCTGCCGCTCTCGGTCAGGGTCGGTTTGCTCTCGTCTTCCAGCACCGCACCGCTGTCATCACCCACAATCACCGCACCGTCATTGACGCCGGTGATGGTGATGGTCACGGTGTGGCTGGTGCCGTCCAGGCTCTGTACGGTGAAGGTCTCGACCTTGGTCTCGCCTTCGCCCAGGTACTGCACCTTGTCGTTGGCGACTTCATAGCTCCACTTGCCAGCCGCATCGATCTCCAGCTGACCCAGGGCGCCGGCACTCGGGGTACCCACACCCGGTTTGAACTCAGCCTCGTCGGCCCCGTCCACGTCGGTCAGGGTCAGGCTGCCGGTCTCGGTCAGGTTACCGCTGACCACGTTCAGGTCTTCGGTCACCGCACCGCTGTCATCACCCTTGATCTCGGCACCGTCATTGACGCCGGTGATGGTGATGGTCACGGTGTGGCTGGTGCCATCCAGGCTCTGTACGGTGAAGGTCTCGACCTTGGTCTCGCCCGCGCCCAGGTACTGCACCTTGCTGTTGGCGACCTCATAGCTCCACTTGCCAGCCGCATCGATCTCCAGCTGACCCAGGGCGCCGGCACTCGGCGCGCCCAGGCCCGGTTTGAACTCGGCCTCGTCCACCCCGTCCACGTCGGTCAGGGTCAGGCTGCCAGTTTCGGTCAGGGTCGGCTTGCTCTCATCTTCCAGCACCGCGCCGTGGTCGTCGCCGGCAATCACCGGCAGATCGTTGGTGCCGGTGATTGTGATGACCACCTCGTAGCTGGTGCCATCCAGGCTCTCAACCACGAAGGTCTCGACCTTGGTCTCGCCCTGGCCCAGGTACTGCACCTTGCTGTTGGCGACTTCATAGCTCCACTTGCCAGCCGCATCGATCTCCAGCTGACCCAGGGCGCCGGCACTCGGGGTGCCCACACCCGGCTTGAACTCGGCCTCGTCCGCCCCGTCCACGTCGGTCAGGGTCAGGCTGCCAGTTTCGGTCAGGGTCGGTTTGCTCTCGTCTTCCAGCACCGCGCCGTGGTCGGCACCGCTGATCACGGCCGCATCGTTCACGCCGGTGACCGTACCTGTCACCCCTGCGGTAGCGTTGTGCAAGCCGTCGGTAATGGTGTATTCGAAGGAGATGCTGCCATTGAAATCTGGTGCAGGCGTAAAGACCAGCTGGCCATTGCTGAGGGTCACGGTGCCATTGTCGATGGCCACGGAGCCGCCTTCGGCGATGGTCTGGCCGTTGATGGCGTTGATGGTCAGGCGATCGCCGTCGACATCGGTATCGTTGCCGGTCACATTGATGGTGACTGTGCCATCCTCCGCCACGCTGAACTGATCATTCACGGGCGAGGGTGGGGCGTTCACTATGCTGTTGTCGGTGCCTTTGGGCGAGGTATTGCCCACCGGATCGGTCAGGGTGGCATCAACCGAGATAGGGCCGTTGATCGGCAGATCGGTCGTGGGGATGGTCAGATTGACCTGAGCCTTGTTGATGTCATCTGTGGTCAGGATGGAGCTGCTGTCAGGCACGCCATCACCAT
Source organism: Aeromonas sp. sia0103 (assembly GCF_963895295.1). Lineage (NCBI taxonomy): Bacteria > Pseudomonadati > Pseudomonadota > Gammaproteobacteria > Aeromonadales > Aeromonadaceae > Aeromonas > Aeromonas sp. sia0103. Next base: position 1,806 of record NZ_CAWQKG010000008.1, read on the forward strand.
TCCAGTCCACATCGAGGCGATCGCCCGCCTTGGCGTCGGCAGGCAGGTGGATGATGACATCCACCCCATGCTCCCGCTCATTGGCGGAGATGACGTTGTCCGCGCCATCCTGAATGTCCACCAGCGGTGCAGAAGGCGCCGTGCCGTCCACGCTGCCATCATCGGTGGCGGTGCCGGTATTGCCGTAGGGATCGGTCACTGAGGCCGTCACCGTGTAGCCACCGTCGGTCAGCGGGGTGACGACATCCACGCTGAAGGTGCCATCCGGCTTGACCGTGGTGATCAGGGTCTGCTGCTTGCCACCGGCATCGGTGACCAGCAGGGTCACTGTGCTGCCGGGATCGGCATCCGTGGTCCCCGTCAGCGTCGGGGTGTTGTCGTTGGTGTTGTCCGGTGCCGACACCGTGATGACGGGCGCCGTGAGGTCGGCGTTCTCGTCCTCTCCACCCCGCGCCTCGGCAATGACACCGACCTCGTCCGGGTTGGCGGTATCGAAGCCAGCGGCGGCGATGGTCACATCCCCGGTCCGGTCGATGCTGACGAAGCCGCCATTGCCACTGGAACCCTCGACACCACCGATGTTGCCCGCAGCCGGTGCCCCGCCGGCGGCTGAAGCCTCAAAGGCCAGGGTCGGATCTGTGCCTGCCAGTATGGCCTGCTGCAAGGCAGCCACATCATCAGGAGTCCCCGCCGGCCCGTTCTGCGTCAGCAAGGAGGCATCATCCGCGGCCGGCTCGAGCTCCTTGGTCGGGCTCAGGGTGAAGGTCTCGCTGCCCCCCTGGAAGCTGGCCCCATCCGGGCTGAGCACCACCGCATCCTTGGGAAGCACATCGCCTTCGGTCAGCAGTGTTTGGCTCCCATCCGCTGCAACCAGATAGACTTTGCCTTTCAGCTGGGTAACGACGACGTCCTGATCCAATACGATGTTGTGGCTGCTCATGCTTTCTCCTGAATACCAATGGGCAAAAATTTCCAGCGTCTAATGTGCCCGCGAACCCGACCATAAACCAGTGAGAAAATTCGAACGGATAGACCACTTTGAGACTGAATTAGGCTTAGAAACCGAAGGGTGAACTGCGAGGAATAAAATTAATTAAATCAATAATATTGACTGGGGCCAATGGAGACGGGAACCCCAATGAGGGTTCCCGTCAGATGGGTGCTCAGACCCCGGCCCAGAGCAGGATGGCCAGCAGCTGGGGCGAGATGATCCGCAGGAACATCACCAGCGGATAGACGGTGGCATAGGACAGGGCACTGGCCCCGCTGGTGGGGTGCATGCCGTTAGCGAAGGCCAGGGCGGGAGGATCCGTCATGGAGCCCGCCAGCAGACCGCACAGGGTGAGGTAGTTGAGCTTGCCATAGTGGCGCGCCAGCACCCCGACCACCAGCAGCGGGATCAGGGTGATCGCCATGCCGTACATCATCCAGGCCGGACCATCGCCGTTGATCAGGGTGTCGATGAAGCCGGCCCCGGACTTGAATCCCACCACCGCCAGGAACAGCACTATGCCGATCTCGCGCAGCGCCAGGTTGGCGCTCGGCGGCATGAACCAGTAGAGCTTGCCGATGCTGCCGATGCGCGACAGGATCAGCGCCACCACCAGCGGCCCCCCCGCCAGCCCCAGTTTCAACGCCGCCGGGAAGCCCGGCAGGTAGAAGGGAATGGAACCGAGCAGCACCCCAAGGCCGATACCGATGAACACCGGCAGCATCTGCACCTGCTGCAGCTTCTGCTGCACGTTGCCGACCACGCTGGTCACGGCCTCGATGGCCTCGAGCCGGCCCACCAGATTGAGGATGTCGCCAAACTGCAGGCTGGTCTGACTGGTCGGCACCAGCTCGATGCCGGCCCGATTGAGCCGAGAGATGACCACATCGTATTTCTGCTTGATGTCGAGATCCCGGATCCGCTTGCCGAGCACCTGCTCGTTGGTGACCACCACCCGCTCGACCCGCAGCTCGGTGCCCCGGGTGGAGAGCGAGGTCTCCACCTCCTCCCCCAGTACCAGCAGCACCTTGTGCAGGGCATGGCGCTCGCCGACCAGGTGCAGCAGATCGCCGAGCTGGATGCGTGAGTCCGGATTAGGCACCATCAGCTCATCGTCGCGCTTGAGGCGGGAGCAGATCACGTCGGCCTCGTCCAGGCTCGGGATCTCGCGCAACATCAGGCCATGCATATTGGGGTTGCGCACCGCGATGTTGATGGTCTGCAGGCTCTCCTTGGTCTTGCCCGCCTGTTGCTCGAACGCGGCCGCTTCTTCGTCGATCTTGATGTGAAAGAACATGCGAATGAGCCACATGGTGAGCAGGATGCCGCAGATCCCGAACGGGTAGGCCACCGCATAACCCATGCCCATCAGCCCGGTCATATCCGGATCGGCCCCGAGCTCGGCCAGGATCTGTTGGCCGGCCCCCAGCGAAGGGGTATTGGTCACGGCGCCGGAGAAGACCCCGAGGATCACCGGCAGCGGCACATCGAACAGCTGATGCAGGGCCGCCGCCACCACGCAGCCGAGCAGCACCAGCAGGGCGGCGAAGCCATTGAGCTTGAGCCCCGAGCTGCGCAGGGAGGAGAAGAAACCCGGACCGACCTGGATACCGATCGTGTAAACGAACAGGATCAGGCCAAATTCTTGAATAAAATGAAGTGTTTGCTCATTTAACTGCAAGCCGGACAGGCCTGCGAAGTGACCCACTATGATGCCGCCAAACAGCACCCCGCCGATCCCCAACCCCACGCCATAGACCCGCCAGTTCCCCAGCCAGAGTCCCAGCACCGCCACCAGCGACAACATGCTGATGGAAAGCGCGATCTCACTCATTGTGTGCATCCTTTGCAAGCCGAACTGTCCCTAGCTTGTCAGCAAATGCGGGGGCCAACTGTGTGATGCCGCACGAATTGAGGCTTTCGTACGCCAAGGAATACCAACTAAGGGTTAGACGTAGCCATAGATGGCCGCGAAGTGACAGAGGCTGCCCCCCAGCACGAACAGGTGCCAGATGGCATGGTTATAGGGGATCCGCTTCGCCACGTAGAAGATGACACCCAGGCTGTAGATGAGCCCGCCTATCCCCAGCAGCAGCAGCCCCTCTCCCGCCAGGTGGAGGTAGAGCTGATAGATGACCACCAGCGACAGCCAGCCCAGCATCAGGTAGGTGAACAGGGACAGGCGCTTGAAACGGTTGATGAAGAGCAGCTTGAACACCACCCCGGCCAGGGCCAGTGCCCAGATCACCACCATCAGCCCCTGGGCCAGCGGGGTATCGAGCGCCACCAGCAGGAAGGGGGTATAGGTGCCGGCGATCAGCAGGTAGATGGCGCAGTGATCGAACACCTTGCACCAGCGCCTCGCTGCCCCCGAACCCATGCTGTGGTATAGCGTCGAGGCGAGGTAGAGCAGGACCAGGCTGGCGCCATAGAGGCCGTAGCTCAGCAGCGCCTGGGGGCCCTGATCCCAGCCCTTGTGCAGCAGCAGGATCAGACCGAGGATCCCCAGCAGCAGCCCCAGCCCGTGGCTGAGGCGGTTGGCCCACTCCTCCCGTGGGGAATAACCCGTCACATCACTCATCAGAAACTCCTGTTCAGATTCGGCTCACTCTAGCGGCCCTGATTTCAGGCTACAAGTGTTAGCTCAAAAATAAAGGCGCTGCCTGCCAGGGACTCGCCGTCGCCAGGAGAGGGCTGCCCCCCCTGCCCCTTTGGTGTATGCTCTGCGGCCGACGCACAAGCCTGGCCGCGTCTGCCCGGCACCCTGGTCTGGAGAACCTGATGAAGCTGACTGAACTCTTTACACAACCGGATCCTGCCTTCGGCCAGGCCATGACGGCCCTGCTGGAGACCTTCCATCACTCGGATGACAGTCAGGCTCCCTACCAGCGCGATCACTTCGTCCATCAGCTCGATCAGTCCCGCATGCCCGCCGCGGGCATGAGCACCCAAGCCTATCTGGCGCGGCTGGCCACCCTGGTGCCCGGCGCCTCCCACCTCACCTCCCCACGCTACATGGGACACATGACGGCGCCGTTACCGGCCTTCACCGCCGAGCTCTCCCGCCTGCTGGTGATGCTCAACCAGAATCCGATGAAGATGGAGTCCTCCCGCCTGCTCAGCTTCCTGGAGCGGGAGGTGCTGGCCAAGTTGCACCGCCTCATCTATCGCGAGGAGGATGACTTCTACGAGGCGCAGATGCATGCCAAGGATGCGGCCCTCGGCGTCATGACCAGCGGCGGCACCATCGCCAACGTCACCGCCCTCTGGCTGGCCCGCAACCGGGCCTGCGGCGACAACCTGTTCGCCCTCTACGAGCAGGGCTACCGCGGCGCCGTGATCCTGGGCTCGCGGCTGATGCACTACTCCTTCGACAAGGGCATGGATCTGCTGGGGCTGGGCGCCGGCAACGTCTGGCGGCTCGATACCGATGCCGACAACAGGCTCAGCATCGCGGCCCTCGAGACCGCGCTGGCCCAGTGCAAGGCACAGAAGCTCAAGGTGCTGGCCCTGGTCGGCGTCGCCGGCAGCACGGATTTTGGCTCCATCGATCCCCTGCCCGAGCTCGCGGCCATCGCGACCCGCGAGCGAGTCCACCTGCATGTGGATGCCGCCTGGGGCGGCCCGACCCTCTACTCCCCCCGCTATCAGGAATTGCTGGCGGGGATAGAGCAGGCCGACACCGTGACCCTGGACGGCCACAAGCAGCTGCTGGTACCGCTCGGTACCGGCATGCTGCTCTGCCGCCAGCCGGATCTGATGATGACGGTCAAGCGGGAGGCCCCCTACGCCATCCGCGCCAGCTCCTTCGATCAGGGCCGCTTCACCCTGGAGGGCACCCGCCCCGCCAATGCGCTCTATCTGGATGCCGCCTTCCAGCTGCTGGGCCAACAGGGTTATGCCGCGCTCATCGAGGCCAACTACGACAGGGCACGGCTGATGGCCGAGCTGATCGAGGCCGATCCGGCCTTCGAGCTGATGTCGGCGCCGGTGATGAACCTGCTCTCTTACCGCTGCATTCCACCGCACCTGCAAGGCCAAGTGCTGGATGAGGCGGCCAACGAGCAGATCAACGCCTTCAACGTGGCGCTGCAGAAGGCGCAGCGGGCCGAGGGCCACAGCTTCGTCTCCCGCACCCAGCGGGCGGTGGGGCGCTATGGCAGCCAGCCGCTCACCCTGCTGCGCGCCGTGCTGCTCAACCCCTTGATCGAGGCGCGGCACATTCGCGAGCTGCTGGCGGATCAGCGGCGGCTGGGCCAGGCCGTCGCCAGCCAGCTGTTTGACGCGACCGCCTGACTAAATCGCCGACCCCAGGCGCGACCCTGACAACCGCCGGTGGCGGGTCTGGATCTGGCGTAAAAATAGAGTGGAACCGACGGCAATCCGGATGGTCTTATTCATTTGCCGTTGCCTAACGGGCAGGTACACTGAGTGAAATTTTGAGGTTAATGAGCCCAGCATGAAGCAGTTTATTGAATTTATTCCCCTGATCGTGTTCTTTGCCGTCTACAAGTTCTACGACATCTATACCGCCACCGGCGCCCTGGTCGCTGTCACCGGCCTGCAGCTGCTCTACAGCTGGGTGCGCTATCGCAAGGTCGAGAAGATGCAGCTGTTTACCTTCCTGCTGGTCGGCTTCTTCGGCGGCCTCACCGTCTTCTTCCATGACGATACCTTCATCAAGTGGAAGGTGACCGTCATCAACGTGCTGTTTGCCCTCGCACTACTCATCAGCCGCTACGGCTTTGGCAAGAACCTCATCAAGCAGATGCTGGCCAAGGAGCTGCAGGCCCCCGACCGCGTCTGGGACAACGTCAATCTCGGCTGGGTCGGCTTCTTCGCCGCCTGCGGCCTGCTCAACCTCTATGTGGCCTTCAACCTGTCGCAAGAGATGTGGGTCAACTTCAAGGTGTTTGGCCTGCTGGGCATGACGCTGGTGTTCACCCTGCTGAGCGGCGTCTATCTCTATCGCCACATGCCGGCCGAGCAGAAAGCAGAACAGAAAAAATAACCGCAACCAGAAAAGGATTCTCTCATGTGGTATCTGATCTATTCCGAAGACGCCGCGGGCAGCCTGCCCCAGCGTAAATTGGCCCGTCCCGCCCACCTGGCCCGTCTGCAGGCGCTGCAGGATGAGGGGCGCCTGCTGACCGCCGGCCCCAACCCGGCCATCGACGCCGAGGATCCGGCCGATGCGGGCTTCACCGGCAGCACTGTGATCGCCGAATTCACCAGCCTGACCGAGGCCAAGGCCTGGGCCGATGCCGATCCCTATGTGGCGGCAGGCGTCTGCGCCAGGGTCACCATCAAGCCCTACAAGAAGGTGTTCTGAGTTCAGACCCACTCGCACCCGCGGTAGAAAATGCAAAAGGCCGGACAATGTCCGGCCTTTTACCTCTGCACGCCCTGGCGGCGACAATCAGGCCCGCGCCACAAACCAGGGATTGAGGATATCCGGCTTGTTGTACTCGAGCGCTGAGCCATCGAGGCGGGTCACCGAGCCCCCCGCTCCCTCCAGCACCGCCTGCGCCGCCCCGGTATCCCATTCACAGGTGGGGGCGAGGCGCGGATAGAGCTCGGCGTCCCCCTCGGCGATGATGCAGAACTTGAGCGAACTGCCCATGGAGACCAGCTCTATCTCGCCCCGCGCTATGTCACCAAAGCGGGCCAGGTAATCCAGGGTGGCCTGGGACAGGTGATTGCGGCTGCCCACCACCCGCCAGGCTTGTCCATCCGCATGGGGGCGAGTCTTGATCGCCACCGTCCTCCCCCCGTCGATGCGCCAGGCGCCCAGGCCCCTTCCGCCGTACCAGAGCCGGTCGGGCACGGGGGCATAGACCAGGCCCCAGACCGGCCTGCCATCGTCGATCAGCGCGATGTTCACCGTAAACTCACCGTTGCGGGAGACGAACTCCTTGGTGCCATCCAGCGGATCCACCAGCCAGTAGCGGGACCAGCCGAGCCGGGCCTGCATCGTCTCGGCATCTGACTCCTCGGACAACACCGGGATAGTCGGCGTCAATCTGGCCAGCGCCTGCACTATCACCTCATGGGCCCCCTTGTCGGCGGCGGTGAGCGGGCTCTCGTCGGCCTTGTACTCCACCGCGAAGGGCTGATGGTAGATGGCCATGATGGCCTCACCGGCGGCGCGGGCGATGGGCTCCAGATCGGAAATGGCGGGTAAGAACATAGAAAAGATATCTCACTCAAATGGTTAGCCAGTGTACCTATTTCGGCTCTATCTGGCTTATAGCCGTTTGCACTGACTTATAAAGTGTAAAAAATGACAGACAAAAAATGGCGCAGCTCGACTAGTTTTCTATAGCCATACGGCACCAGACAAGGACGTGAAACCATGAACCTAAAGACCCTGATCGCCGCCCTGTTGCTGAGCGGACTCCCCCTGCTGAGCCAGCCTGTGCTCGCCGCCGACAAGCCGGCGGCCAAGCCCGCCACGACCGTCACCAGCACCAAGGAGGTTGGCAAGATCAACCTCAACACCGCCAGCGCCGCTGAACTCGCGGAGCTGAAGGGGATCGGCGAGAAGAAGGCCCAGGCCATCGTCGACTATCGCGAGAAGCAGGGCAAGTTCACCTCAGTGGATCAGCTGGCGGAGGTAAGCGGCATAGGACCAGCCACCCTGGATGCGAATCGGGACATGATTATCGTCAAGTAACCGATCAAGAGCCGTTTCGTTATGAGGGCAGCCGGTGGCTGCCCTATTTTTCTTCGGGTATCATGAGCTCACTTTGTACCTTTGGACTCATTCCATGAAAAAGACACCGCTCGTTGTACGCAAGGCCGTTCTCCCCGTCGCCGGTCTGGGTACCCGCATGCTGCCCGCCACCAAGGCCATCCCGAAAGAGATGCTGCCGGTGGTCGACAAGCCGCTGATCCAGTATGTGGTGCGCGAGGCCATCGCCGCCGGCATCAAGGAGATCATCCTGGTGACTCACTCCAGCAAGAACTCCATCGAGAACCATTTCGACAAGAGCTTCGAGCTGGAAGCAACCCTGGAGAAGCGGGTCAAGCGGCAACTGCTGGAAGAGGTACAGCACATCTGTCCCAAGGACGTCACCATCATGCACGTGCGCCAGGGTGAGGCCAAAGGGCTGGGCCATGCCGTGCTCTGCGCCCGCCCGCTGATCGGCGATCAGCCGTTCGCCGTGCTGCTGCCGGATGTGTTGATCGACGAGGTCGCCAGCAATCTCAAGCTGGACAACCTGGCGGAGATGGTGCACCTGTTCGAGGAGGAGCACATCAGCCAGATCATGGTGGAGGCCGTGCCCGAGAGCGAAGTGGACAAGTATGGCATCGCCGACATCAAGGGCGAGGCGTTGAGTGCCGGCATGTCACTGCCGATGCAGGCCATCGTCGAGAAGCCGCCGCGTGATGAGGCGCCCTCCAACCTCGCCGTGGTCGGCCGCTATGTGCTCTCCGCCAACATCTGGCCCTTGCTGGAGAAGACCCCCGCCGGTGCCGGTGACGAGATCCAGCTGACCGACGCCATCGCCATGCTGATGGAACACGAACAGGTCAACGCCTACTTCATGAAGGGTCGCAGCCACGACTGCGGCAGCAAGATGGGTTATATGAAAGCCAACGTGGAATATGCAGTGCGTCACTCGGAACTGAATGGTGAATTTACTGCCTGGCTGAAGCAGTTCGTCAAACAGTTGTAATACCTGAATATTTACGACATTGATAGAATAAAGAACTGGGCATCATTTGATGCCCATTTTTCATTTTAAAAACAAATATTCAACCATTGATAGATAAATTATCCCTAAAACCTCTCATTGTAATTCAATCACGCTTGTTTTATAAGGAATAAGGCTTGTTCCTAGCCCTTGCATAAAATTCCTAAAAAAATATAAGACACAGGTGGAAGTTCCAATGAATAATCCGTCCAAAGGGACCTTTTTAGGTCACCCTAAAGGGCTTTTTTTGCTCTTTAGTACCGAACTGTGGGAGAGATTCTCCTATTACGGCATGCGTGCCGTGCTCGTCCTCTATCTGACTGACATGACGGCCAATGGCGGCATGGGCTGGACCCAAGCCGACGCCCTCAAGCTTTATGGCATCTATACCGGTCTGGTTTACATCACCCCGATCATCGGTGGCTGGTTGGCAGATACCTTCCTGGGTCAGCGTCGCGCTATCCTGTTTGGTGCCGTGCTGATGGCCGCCGGTCAGTTCACCCTGGCCCTGCCGCACGCCATGTTCCCCGACATGGTCAACACCGTCTTCTATGCGGGCCTTGGCTTGCTGATCCTGGGTAACGGCCTGTTCAAGCCGAACATCTCCACCATGGTGGGTGACCTCTATCAGGTAGGTGACCACCGCCGTGACGGTGCCTTCACCATCTTCTACATGGGCATCAACCTGGGTTCCCTGCTGGCCGGTGTGATCTGCGGCGCCGCCGCCACTGCCTATGGCTGGCAGGCTGCCTTCGTCAGCGCCGGTATCGGCATGCTGCTCTCCCTGGTAGTCCAGGCCACCATGGCCCAGCGTTTCCTGGGTGACATCGGCCGTGTGCCGGCCGCCCAACGCGCCGCCGAGCAGCGCTCCAAGGAGCAGAAGGCGCCGCTGACCAAGCAGGAAGTGGATCGCATCAAGGTCATCCTGGTGCTGGGTCTGTTCACCATCATCTTCTGGGCTGGCTTCGAGCAGGCCGGTGGCCTGATGAACCTGTACGCACAGGAATATACCGACCGCATGATCGGCAGCTTCGAAGTGCCGACCGCCTGGTTCCAATCCCTGAACCCCTTCTTCATCATCACGCTCGCCCCGATCGTCGCGGCCATCTGGATCAAGCTCGGCAGCAAGGAGCCAAACTCCCCGGTGAAGTTCGCCATGGGTCTGCTGTTCCTGGCCGTGGGCTTCCTGTTCATGATCGGTGCCGTGCTGGAGCAAGGTGGTGATCAGGCCGTCAAGACCTCCATGTTCTGGCTGGTCGGTGCCTATCTGTTCCACACCCTGGGTGAGCTCTGCCTCTCTCCGATCGGCCTCTCCATGGTGACCAAGCTGGCACCGCTGCGTCTGGCCTCCCTGATGATGGGTGCCTGGTTCGGCTTCGTCGCCCTGGCCAACTACATCGCCGGCTTCGTCGGCTCCTTCGTCGGTGAGTCCGGTGCCATCGCCATCTTCGGCGGCATCGCCATCGCCGCCGTGATCAGCGCGCTGATCCTGCTGACCATGGCCAATCGCCTGGTCTACTGGATGCACGGTGCCGAGGGTCCGGCCAAAGAGTCCGACGAGCAAGACAAAAAACTGCAGTCTGCCACCGCCTAACCGGTTAAGACTGAATAAAACAAGGAGGGCGCCCAGTGGGCGCCCTCCTTGTTTTCGTCTTCCTGGGTCAGTGATGACGAACCTGCATCTTCAAGGCGCTGCCACTATCGCTGCGAAACTGCAGCTCGAACGGCTCGTGCCAGCTGCGTCTGTGCAGCGCGTAGCGGCTGCTGCGCATCAGTCCGAGCGGCAATCCTCCTGAGCGCATCAGCCAGTGGGGTGAGGTGAGGCCCGCATTGGCAAATACCAGCCCATCTTCCTGATCGAACAGCAGCGCCGCCATGGCGAAGGAGTGACGCAGGCCCGATTCGAGCAATTGCAGATTCAGGTAGTCGAGCAGACGGTGCGGCTGGGTCAGCAGCAGGCTCTCCTGCTGCTGGAACTGGCGATAGGGCCCATTCATCAAGGAGCGCACCAGGGCGCCGCAGAAGGCGGCGTCCATCCCGAGCAGCGGCAGCTCCATCACCAGCACCAGCAGCTTGTCATCCAGCTTGAAGGTGTCGGGAATGAAGAGGTTACCCATGCCGGCGAAGGTCACCTGCCAGGGGCCCCACTCCTGCAGACCCGGTGGTGTCAGCCAGGCCAGCAACCGGCTGGAGGCCCTGTCGTGAGCCCGGAAAAAATCGATGTGATCCATCAGCTCCAGCTGCTGGCTCTGGTGCAAGCTCCCCGTCAGGCACTGATCGATGCTGCGCCGGATCTGGCTGTAGTCGGACACCGGCTTGATGAAGAAATCCCTGGCGCCCGCCCGCAGCGCACGCTCGACCGATTCCATCTTGTCCTGGCCAGAGATGACGATGACGGGCACGTCCGGATAGCGGGCGGTCAGGCAGGCGATCACCTCATGTCCGTCCATGTTGGGCATGTTCAGGTCACATAATACGATATCGGGGTGATATAACGCGGCGGCGGAGAGGCCTTCGATCCCGTCTTCGGCCTGAAAGACACAGGCCCCATCATGCTCGAGATAAGTGACCAGCGAATGGCGAAAAACCGCCTCATCCTCCACCACCAAGATCCGTAGTCCGGCTTCTGACATCTTGACAAAGCTCTTATTAGTCAAACGGTTATTTGAGTATTAAGCCTAGTCCAAGCGCGGTCAATTTAGCCAGCCCGATCTCGCCGCCAGTCACCTGAAACCGGGGTGATGCTTTCCAAGCATTTGAAATTATCGAATTATTTCGCCAATATTTTCTGGCTCAATCAGCGGCGGCCCTCGCAGGCAAGCGCAAGCCGGTGGGGGCGCCCCCATTGCCTCACCGCCTCATCATGCCGGCCAGCCATGAATTGTATGCGACTCCGCCATGAGGGATAATGCCCCCACTCCAGCCCGTGAAGAACACCATGACTCCAGCCGAATACAGCGCCCTCGCCCACCCCAGATTGTCCCACCCGGCCCGCAGCCTCTACACCCTGCAGCTGCGCAGATTGGTGCTGGAAAATCAGCTGGCCAGGCTCAACTACCCCGAGCTGGGTCGGGCGCTGGCGGTGGTGGATCCTACCGACCCCAGCGGCTTCTGTTTCCAGGTCAATGCCCGCCAGCTGACCGAGCTGCTCGACGAGTTGATGGAGGCCGGGCTGTTGCAGGTCGAGGCCCAGCCCGACAGTGAGCACTACCATCAGAGCCCGTTCCAGCTGCCGTTGCTGAGCCAGCGGGTACGCAGCCCGCTACCGGAGCGCCCGTTCCAGATGCACCTGCAGTGGCGACCGGATGAGGAGCTGCCCGCCCTCGCCCGCCTGTGCGGGGTGATCGACGCCAGCTACAACGAAGAGGATCTGGGGGAATTCATCGCCTACTGGCTGGGGCGCCCCGAGGTGTTCGACTCCCAGCATCAGTGGATGCTCAGGTTTATCCGGGCCCTCAAGAGCCGCCGCTACGCCCGCCGTCAACCGATGGTGGTGGCGGGCTATCAACAGGTCACGCCTGCCCCCGCCGAGTCTGGCCCGAGCAAGCGGGCACAGGAGATGATCGAAGAGGCCAAGCGCCTGGCCCAGACCCAGGAGCCGGATAATGATTGATCCCGGACGCCCGCAACAGGCACTATTAGCCCCTTGCCAACCCAGCCCCAGCAGAAGGAGCCTTCCATGACTGACCCGCACGATCCCCTGCGCCAGGAGCTGGAGGAGATCGAGGCCAAGCGCCAGAGGATCGCCAAAGCGAAAGCCAAACAGGACCTCCGTATCCACGATCCCGAGCTGAGCCAGCACGTGGGCGGCCTGCTCGAGCGCATTCGCCGCCTGCAGGCCCAGACCGGCGGCAGCCAGTACGACTACGAGACCCTGCGCAAGGAGTATGACGCCAAGGCCAACGCCGAGGTGCGCGAGCTGCAGAAGACGGCCCGCCAGGAGCGGATCCAGAAGCTGATCGCCCAGGCCGACCTCAACCCGGACTGGATATTCGACAAGATGGACGCCACCGATCCGGCGCTGCAATACCCCATGGAGACGGCCCGCTACTTCATCAGCGGCTTCGAGCACTGGGAGAAGAGCGGCGGCGGCTGCATGCTCATCTACGGTGACTATGGCACCGGCAAGTCCACCCTGGCGGGCGCCGTGGCCCATGAGCTGATCGCCCTGCACCAGAAATCGGTGATCTTCCAGCAGTGGGCCTCAGTGGTGGACCGGCTGTTCTTCAACGTGATCCAGGATCAGGAGGAACGCAATCAGTACCGCCGCGCGCTGGAAGAGGTGGATCTGCTGATCATCGACGAGGTGGCCGCCAACCGCACCAAGATGGCGGAGAGCCAGTCCAGCTTCCTCGGCCACCTGCTGCGCCGTCGTCGCAACCTCTCCAAGAGCGTCATCATCATCACCAACCACAGCCCCCAGAGCCTGCACCAGGCCATCGGCGACTTCAGCTTCGAGGCGATCAAGGCGTTCAATCCGGTGGATATCCACCTGAGTGGCCCCAGCCGCCGCCCCAGCATAGGTCACTACAACGGCTGATCCCCAAGGGCCGGCGTCAGCGACGCCCGGCCCGTCGTTTCCCCCCGCCCCCTCACAGATAGAAACAACTCTCATTTACATAGCGCCGTCGAGCCCCTAGGCTAGCCCTTTTGTCCAAGGGAGATCTCTCATGCCAACCACACTCATCTTCGGAGCCAGCCGCGGGCTGGGCCGCGCCTTCACCGATCAGGCCCTGCGCCAGGGGCACAGGGTCCTGGCCCTGGTTCGCAACCCGGAGGCGGCGGCCGAGCTGCGCACGCTGGGAGTCGAGGTCGTCGAGGGGGATGCCCTGGATCCGGCTGCCGTCACTCGCGCCTGCATCCTGGCAGGCAACGAGGCGCAAGTGGTCTCCACCCTCGGCAGCTTTCGCCAGCCGCAGCCGGTGGACTATCAGGGCAACCGCCATGTGATAGACGGAATGGAGCAGGCCGGGCTCGAGCGCCTGCTGCTGGTGACCTCGCTCGGCTGCGGCGACAGCTGGCAATATCTGCCAGAGCGGGCCAGAACGGCCTTCGGTCACGAGGTACGCTTGAAGAGCCTGGCCGAGAGCTGGCTGCAGAGCAGCACGCTGGCCTGGACCATCTTGCGGCCGGCGGGACTGCAGGATGGCGAGGCCACCGGCCAGGCCGTGCTGAGTCAGGGGAAAGAGGTACACGGTCTGGTCAGACGCCAGGATGTGGCCATTCAGGGTTTGCGACTGCTCACTGACGAGCAGAATCTCGGCCAGATCTACGCCATCGGCGACCCCGACCTGCAGCGCAGCTGAGCCCGTCCGCCCAAAAAAACGGTCAGCCTCAGCTGACCGTTTCCATCTTGGTCTCGGCGGCCTGCCGCTGGCGCCACGCCAGCAACCAGCAGGCGAGCAGAGCGTTGAGCAGCGTCAAGCCCCACAGCTGCCACCAGTAAGGGGCCACTTGAGTAAAATCGGCCCCCATCTGGTTCAGGCGCAGCAATCCCTCGATGGCCGGCGTGCTCGGCGCCCACTGGGCCAGCCAGTTGAGCGGCGTCGGGATCAGCTCCAGCGGCCAGATGAAACCGGCGAGGAAGACCAGCGGCAGTGATGAGACGAGCACCACCTGGGTCGGCAGGTCGCGACGGGTAAACAGCGCCCCCAGCACGATGCCCAGCAAGGTGGTCGCCAGCAGGAAGGGCAGGATGAACAGCCACAGCTCGGCCGGCGCGGCGGTGCGGGCGATGCCGTAGTAGTCGAAACAAAAGCCGAAGAAATAGGTCACGGGCAGCACGAACAGCCCTCCCAGCACCAGGGTGCGGGCCAGCAGCAGGGGCAGCACCGGCACCTTCTGCCAGTAGCCGGATTCCCCGCGCGCGCTGCGCTGGTTCTGGGTCGCCCCCAGGATGCTGGCTCCCATCAGCAGCACCTGGTGCAGGATCAGCACAAACACCGCCGGCACCACGTAGTTCACATAACCCATGCTGGGGTTGAAGACCGGCAGCACGTTGAGCCCCACCGCGTTCCAGCCCATGGCCGCCTGTGGCAGCGCCTCGCCCTGGCTGAGCAGACGCGCCACCTTGATCCCAGCCGCCAAGGTGCCCCCCGCCTGGGCCAGCCCTTCGGCGATGGTGCCATAGACCAGGAAATAGGAGGCATCACCGGCATAACTCAGGGTCACACTCTTGCCCAGCATCAGATCCCGGTAGAAATGACGAGGAATGTGCAGGATCCCGCTCGCCTTGCCGGTCAGCAGCCACTGACGGGCCTCCTCCAGGCTGCCGACCCGCGCCACCAGTTTCACCTGGGGCGTCGCATCGGCCATGAACTCCAGCTGACGGGAAAGCTGACTGCCATCATCGTTGACCACCACCACCGCCTCTTCCCGGGGCAACTGGTGCAGATAGGGCTGCGGATAGAGGAAGGAGTAGAAGAACACGCCGCCAAACAGGGTCAGCATGATGGCGCGGTCCGCCAGCAGGGTACGCAGCTCGAGGCGCACCAGATCCCAGAAACCCATCATAGTTCCGGCTCCTTAGCGGCCAGCTGGCGGGCGGCCTGGGCCTGCGGTTGATAGCGCCGCACCACCAGTAACAGCGGCAGCAGGAACAGCAGCAGGGCCCCGAACTGGGGCAGGGCCGCATCGAGCGGCAGGCCGTAGTTCGCCTGCCCGACCTGCAACTCCACATAATGGGAGATGGGCAGCAGGCTGCGCCAGAACTGGGCGAAGTCCCCCATGGCGCTGACCGGGAAGGTCACCCCCATGAAGGCGAAGCCGGGTGCCGTGTAGGCGCCCGCCAGCGACAGGGCGCGGGCCGGATCCCGGATGACGCCGTAGAAGAAGGCGCCCATGCTGACGCAGGCGGCCGAGGCCAGCCCCAGGCCCAGCGTCAACACCAGCCAGCTCCCCTGCATGGGATAGCCAAGCGCCCTGAACAGCAGCAGGCTCCACGCCAGCCCCCAGACCCACCCGATGAGCACATGAGGCAACAGGGTGCGCCAGAGGCCGAACCAGACCCCTTGCGTGGTCCAGTCCAGACCGAGTCGATCGGCCCGGGCCAGGGCGTTGATGCCATAGAGCACCACCAGGATCTGCCACACCGCCGGCAGCAGGGCACTCAACAGAAACTGGGCGTAGCTGGAGTTGATGTTGTAGAGCGCCGTGACCTGGCTGGCGATGGGGACGGACTGCCCCAGGGCGCCGGGCAGCGCCTTGCCATCGGCTATGGCCGCCAGCACGCCGACCTGGCCGTTGAGGGTGCCGACCACCTGGGCCAGCGCCGCGTTGACCAGCTTGGCGATCAGGATGAACTGGCCGTTGTTGAACACAGTCACCTTGGGCTGGGTGCCCTGCCGCGCATCCCGCTCCAGATGGGCGGGGATCACCACCAGGGCATAGACGTCGCCGCCGCGCAGCGCCCTGGCCCCCTCGTCGATGGAGTTAAACTGATCGCTCAGGCGCAGACCGGCGGAGCCATCCAGCGAGAACGCCAGCTGACGGGAGAGCGCGCTGCGATCCAGATCCACCAGACCTACCTTGAGATCCCGCGCCAGCCCGGCCGAGAAAATCCAGCACAGCAGCCCGATCAGCAGCAACGGGATCCAGCTTATCAGGGCCCGGCTGAAGGGATCCTGCCACAGCAGCCGCCATTCGCGCCGCATCAGAGTTCGACCAGCACGCTCATGCCGACCCGCAACCCTTCAACCGGTTGCAAGGGGCGCGCCTCCACCTGGAAGCTCTTCATGTCGAAGCCCTGGCGGGTGTCGGTGGCACGCCAGGTGGCGAAGTCCCCCATCATCGCCACGTGAGTGACCTTGAAGCGCACCGTTTGATCCCCCAACCCGGGTAGGCTGGCATCGAACTCGGTGCCGACCTGGAAGCGGGGCAGCAGATCCTCGCGCACATGGAACTGGGCCCAGGCATCCTCCATGTCGAGCAGGGTCACCACGGGGAAGCCCTGCGGTGCCAGCTCGCCGCTGCGCAGCAGCACCTGCGCGACCTCGCCGGCATGGGGGGTGGCGATGCGGGTGTCGGCCAGATAGGCCTCCACCTCGGCCACCCCGCCTGCCGCCATCTTGGCCTGCTCGCGGGCCGCGACCTTGGTCTCCTCCCGTGCCCCTTCCAGGGTCATCTGATACTGCTGCCAGGCCATGCCTTCGCTGTATTTGGCCGCCTGCCAGGCGGTCCAGGCCTCGTCCCGCTTCTGCAGCGGCATCACCCCTTCCCGGTGCAGGTTGGCGATCCGCTCATAGGTCTTGCCATGAAGCTGGGCCGCCGTCCTGGCCTGCTGCCACTGATCCTTGGCCGCCGCGATCTGCTGGGCCCGTGCCCCCTTCTCCGCCTCCTGCGCCATGGCACCGGCCGCCGCCTGCCCGGCCTTGGCCTGGCTCAGCTTGGCCTCGATCTCGGGGCTGGCCAGGGTGAATGCCAGCTGACCCTTGGCCAGTTGATCCCCCTTCTTCACCAGCACCTCGTCGATGCGCCCCGCCACCTTGGAGGAGACCGAATACTGCTGCGCCTCGATCTGGCCTTGCAGGCGCACCGGCTCCGGCTGATAGGCCAGCCAGAAACGCCAGCCCAGCCAGATGACCAGCAGCACCAGGGCCAGCGGCAACAACAGCGGCTTGCCCTGGCTCATCTTCTTCTTGATGGGGGGATGACTCATGAATTCACCTCTGTCGCCTGAGCATGCTGATATTGATTGAAACTGTTCATCTGACCGGAGAGCGCCAACAGGCGGGCCAGGGAGATCACGTATTGATAGGCGGCGGCGGCGCGCTGGGTCTTGACCCCGGCCAGCTGGTTGCGCGCATCCACCACATCCAGCGAGGTGGAGAGCCCCTGGCCGAACGCCTTGTCCCGCAGCAGCACGTTCTCCTCGGCCAATGCCTGGGTCGAGGAGAGGGAGTGATACTCCTCCAGCCCCTGCGCCGCCTCGCGCCAGGTCTTCTCGACCAGCAGCTCCAGATCCTGGCGGGTCTTGGCCTGCAACAGGTTGACCTGCAGCTCTGCACTCTTGGCCGCCTGCACCGTCTCGGAGCGGCCATCACGGCTCACCAGCGGCATGCTGACCCCGACCCCGACCAGCCAGTCCGGCGTGGTCTTGGAGACGATGGAGTCATCTTCATAGAGGTTGTAGTTGCCGAACAGGAACAGCTCGGGGGCGTACTTCCCCTTCTCCAGCTTGATCATCCCCTGCGCCTGCTCCTTCTTGGCCGCCAGCAGCTTGAGGCCGGGGTGCACCGTCAGGGTCTCCTGCACGAAGGGAGCGAGTTGCGGCATGTTCTCGTTGATGAAGAGCCGGCTGTTGGGCTCCGCCTGCTTGATCTTGAGCATGTGGCCGAGCGCCAGCTGGGCGATCTCCAGGCTGCGCCGCGCCTTCTGGGTATCGATGCGGGCCCTGTCATAGGCCGACTGGGCGGAGAGCCGCTCGACCCTGGCGATCTGGCCCTGTGCCTCCAATTTTTGGGCATGATCCAGGTGATGGGCCAGCCCCTGCTCGATTTCCTGCTTGGTCTGCACCACCTGCGCCGCCAGCACCACCCCGAAGTAGGTCTGGGAGAGGCTCTCGAAGCTGGCCTGCTGCTTGAGCACCAGTAGCTGTTGCGCCTCGCTCACCTGGGCCTGGCGAATGTCCTGGGCCGCATCGATACGCCCGCCGACGAACAGCGGCCACAGCATCTTGACCGAGCTGGTGACCACGTTCTGTTTGGTCAGGGGGGTGACGAAGTCGCTGGGGCTGAGGTTGAGCGCCTGCATGACGGGGCCCAGCACCTTGCCAAATTCGGGGTGATTGGCGATGGGGTTCAGATCCAGCATATCGAGTTCCATCGGCTGATCGAGGTGGGTGTAGCTGGCCCCCACGTCTACCTTGGGCAGGTACATGGCCTTGGCCGCCTCGCGCAACTGCTCTGCCCGCTCCACCCCGGCCTGCTCTGCCGCCAGTCCGTCATCCTGCTGGATGACCCGGCTCCAGGCCTCGGTGAAGCTGACGGTCTGCGCCTGGGCCGAGCCCAGCATGGCTCCCAGCAGGCACGGACAGAGCGATTTGATGAACCTTGACGTCATACATCCCCAATCTCTGTTTGTAATAAAATTGTGTGGAGCCTTTGCTCGATTCAGGCTCGCTATCATAACGCAAACCCGCAGCGGAGGGAGACAGACAAATGAATGAGTCCCTCACTCATTTGACCCCGAGTATGCTCCCGGACAATCTGCCTGATTTTCAAGCACTCCTGAATTTGCAAGCCTTGGCGCGACGTTTTTTTCAGAAAAAAGTGGCTGACGCTCAAATACTAACCTTTTCTCCTGACTAAAAAATGCGTAATATACGCCGCCCTAAGCCGATGGTAACCGTGGAATGCAGATAGGTCCCCACACGCTTGAAACTCCCTTGATTGTGGCTCCCATGGCCGGTGTAACAGACCGACCATTTCGTGAACTTTGTTTACGATTGGGCGCTGGCATGGCCGTTTCCGAGATGCTGCTGGCCAACCCGGATGTCTGGGATACCCAGAAAACCAGGATGAGAATGGATCACTCTGCCGAAAGCGGACTGCGATCGGTCCAGATTGCCGGAGCCGACCCCGAGATGATGGCGTTTGCCGCCCGCTACAACGTGGAGCAGGGCGCTCAGATCGTCGACATCAACATGGGTTGTCCTGCAAAAAAAGTGAATAAGAAGTTGGCAGGCTCCGCCCTGCTGCGCCAACCCGATCTCGTCAGAACCATCTGCCGGGCCGTGGTGGATGCAGTGGAGGTGCCTGTCACCTTGAAGATCCGCACAGGATGGGATCCGGATAACCGCAATGGCGAGGAGATCGCCCGAATCGCCGAAGATTGCGGTATCGCGGCCCTTGCCGTGCATGGTCGTACCCGTTCCTGCCTCTACCGGGGGGAAGCGGAGTACGACACTATCAGGGCGATTAAGCAGGCCGTATCGATTCCTGTTGTCGCCAATGGCGACATAGACAGCCCGGAGAAGGCCCGGTATGTCCTCGACTATACCGGCGTCGACGCCGTGATGATCGGCCGTGCTGCGCAAGGACGACCCTGGATTTTCCGGGAAATCCGTCATTTTCTTGAGACGGGCACCAAGCTGCCACCTCCCGACAGGGAAGAGGTTCGCACCCTGATGAACGAGCATGTTACCAACCTGCACCAGTTTTACGGTGCATATCTGGGAGCGCGCATTGCCCGTAAACACGTGGGCTGGTATCTGGATGAAGAAGAGACGGGCCGAGAATTCCGTAAACATTTCAATGCCCTGGATTGTGCAGATGCACAGCTGACGGCACTTGAAGTGTATTTCGATGGATTAGGTTAACGCATAACTCGCATAACTAAAGAGCCGACCGAATATGTTCGAACAAACCCTGACTTCTGATGCATTGGTAACAACTACTCACAATCACGCTGCCGAGCCGACCCAGCGCCCCCTGCGTGACTCTGTGCAACAGGCCCTGCGTAACTACCTGGCCCAGTTGAACGGTCAGGAAGTGATTGATCTGTACGATATGGTTCTCTCCGAAGTCGAAGCGCCCATGCTGGACGTGATCATGCAGTACACCCGTGGTAACCAGACTCGCGCCGCCGTGATGATGGGCATCAACCGTGGTACCCTGCGCAAGAAACTCAAGCGTTACGGCATGAACTGATCTCCCGATCAGCCCTGCTGCAGTGCAGACGAAGGCGTATTCCAGCGATGGGATACGCCTTTTTCTATGGCCGTAATTTACTCCGTCGCCAGCTTGATGCCGAGCCCGACAAACAAGCCCCCCATCAAGCGGTTGAGCCAACGTCCCAACCGGGCAGGCAGGCGCACCCTGCGGCTCGCATAGGCGGTCGAGAAGGCCAGCAGGTGGCACCAGATCATGCCGTTGAGGTTGAAGATGCAGCCCAGCAGGATAAAGGCCAGCGCCTTCTGTGGCGCATTGGGGGCAATAAACTGCGGGACAAAGGCGAGGAAGAAGAGCGCCACCTTGGGATTGAGCACATTGGTCAGCAGGCCTTGCCGGAAGATCCGCCCATAGGAGAGCGCTGGCAGCGTCACCGCGGGCTCGGTCGTCGCAGGGGGCGTTGCGCCTTGCCTGAGCAGGGAAATCCCCAGATAGACCAGATAGAGCGCCCCCATCAACTTGATGACCACGAACAGTTCGGCCGAGGTACTCAGCAGAGCCGACAGCCCCAGGGCCGCTGCCAGCACGTGCACCATGGTGCCCGTCCCTATCCCCAGCGCCGCCACCGAGCCCGCTCGCCAACCCTGCGAGCCACTGCGCAACATGATGAGCAGGGAATCCGGCCCTGGCATCATGTTCAACAGCAAGCCAGATACGATAAACAACGCTAGGTCGTGGATCCCCAACATACACAGCTCCCTTGCCGATGAAACTCACAGTCTATGGATCCAGCCCGCCTTGTCACTCCCCCATAACGGCAATAGTGAGCATAAATGGAAGGCATAGCCAGGCGCTATGAGGGTCGGCAGCTCGGTGGCAGCAGATATCGGAAAGGGGTCAGAAGGTGAACAAGTGGGTAAACAATGGGCCATTGTGCGGAATAGATGACTTGGGCATTGGCTGGTTCAGAAACAAATCAGCGCTGAAATCCTGAATTTCAGACAATAAAAAAGCCCGCTCGTGAGAGCGGGCTTCTTCAATTGGGTGCCTGGCAGTGTCCTACTCTCGCATGGCGAATGCCACACTACCATCGGCGCTACCGCGTTTCACTTCTGAGTTCGGCATGGGATCAGGTGGTTCCACGGCGCTATGGCCGCCAGGCAAA
>NZ_CAWQKG010000009.1:0-1962 GCF_963895295.1 Aeromonas sp. sia0103
TGAGTGGTAGGGGAGCGTTCTGTAAGTCTGCGAAGGTGTATCGAGAGGTATGCTGGAGATATCAGAAGTGCGAATGCTGACGTAAGTAACGATAAAGGGGGTGAAAAGCCTCCTCGCCGGAAGACCAAGGGTTCCTGTCCAACGTTAATCGGGGCAGGGTGAGTCGACCCCTAAGGTGAGGCCGAAAGGCGTAATCGATGGGAAGCAGGTTAATATTCCTGCACGACTTGTAATTGCGATGGGGGGACGGAGAAGGCTAGGTGGGCCAGGCGACGGTTGTCCTGGTGAAAGTGCGTAGGCGGTATCTCTAGGCAAATCCGGAGATGCAACGCTGAGACACGAGACGAAGCCACTACGGTGGTGAAGCCATTGATGCCATGCTTCCAGGAAAAGCCTCTAAGCTTCAGATTACAAGTCATCGTACCCCAAACCGACACAGGTGGTCGGGTAGAGAATACCAAGGCGCTTGAGAGAACTCGGGTGAAGGAACTAGGCAAAATAGAACCGTAACTTCGGGAGAAGGTTCGCTCTTGACAGTGAAGTCCCTTGCGGATGGAGCAGTTGGGAGTCGCAGTGACCAGATGGCTGGGACTGTTTATCAAAAACACAGCACTCTGCAAACACGAAAGTGGACGTATAGGGTGTGACACCTGCCCGGTGCCGGAAGGTTAATTGATGGGGTTAGCGCAAGCGAAGCTCTTGATCGAAGCCCCGGTAAACGGCGGCCGTAACTATAACGGTCCTAAGGTAGCGAAATTCCTTGTCGGGTAAGTTCCGACCTGCACGAATGGTGTAACCATGGCCATGCTGTCTCCACCCGAGACTCAGTGAAATCGAATTCGCCGTGAAGATGCGGTGTACCCGCGGCTAGACGGAAAGACCCCGTGAACCTTTACTACAGCTTGGCACTGAACATTGAACCTACATGTGTAGGATAGGTGGGAGGCTTTGAAGGCGTGACGCCAGTTGCGCTGGAGCCGTCCTTGAAATACCACCCTTGTATGTTTGATGTTCTAACGCAGGGCCCTGAATCGGGCTCGCGGACAGTGCCTGGTGGGTAGTTTGACTGGGGCGGTCTCCTCCCAAAGAGTAACGGAGGAGCACGAAGGTTGGCTAATCCTGGTCGGACATCAGGAGGTTAGTGCAATGGCATAAGCCAGCTTAACTGCGAGACGGACAGGTCGAGCAGGTACGAAAGTAGGTCATAGTGATCCGGTGGTTCTGAATGGAAGGGCCATCGCTCAACGGATAAAAGGTACTCCGGGGATAACAGGCTGATACCGCCCAAGAGTTCATATCGACGGCGGTGTTTGGCACCTCGATGTCGGCTCATCACATCCTGGGGCTGAAGTCGGTCCCAAGGGTATGGCTGTTCGCCATTTAAAGTGGTACGCGAGCTGGGTTCAGAACGTCGTGAGACAGTTCGGTCCCTATCTGCCGTGGGCGTTGGATGATTGAAGGGAGTTGCTCCTAGTACGAGAGGACCGGAGTGAACGAACCTCTGGTGTTCGGGTTGTCACGCCAGTGGCACTGCCCGGTAGCTAAGTTCGGAATCGATAACCGCTGAAAGCATCTAAGCGGGAAGCGAGCCCTGAGATGAGTCATCCCTGACCCCTTGAGGGTCCTAAAGGGCCGTTGGAGACCACAACGTTGATAGGTGGGGTGTGTAAGCGCGGCGACGTGTTGAGCTAACCCATACTAATTACCCGTGAGGCTTAACCATACAACACCCAAGAAGTGTTCTGGGCCTTGTAGCAGATGAAGAACTACTTACTTAATTCAGTGATAGTGACCAAGCTAAGCGCTTAGTCGTTATTCACGTCAGCTTTCCGAGATTGAAGTTTTTGCCTGGCGGCCATAGCGCCGTGGAACCACCTGATCCCATGCCGAACTCAGAAGTGAAACGCGGTAGCGCCGATGGTAGTGTGGCATTCGCCATGCGAGAGTAGGACACTGCCAGGC
>NZ_CAWQKG010000010.1:0-1292 GCF_963895295.1 Aeromonas sp. sia0103
CGTGCTCGGGTTCACTACCACGCTGAACAGCGGCCCCCGTGGACCCGTGGCCGTCAGCGTATTGTTGGCGCCATTCCAGCTGTAGTTCACCGTTTCCTGGCCAACCGTTCCACTGGTGCCGTGCATCATAGCGAAGTTGACGCTACCCGCGCCGTCAGGTCCAAATCCGAAGGTCAGGGTGCCACTGAACGTGGCTTCGTTAGTGTCTGGATCCGGTGCCACCACCAAATCGCCCGTGGTACTCGCCGGATTGCCACCAGTCAGACCGTCGTCATCCACCGCGGCAGTGGTTGAACCACCGGTTGGCACATTGGCATCGGTGATGTTGAAGCTGGCAGCCTTGGTAACAGCATCACCATCACTATCGGTCACGGTAAAGGTCAGGTTGTCGGTCACTGGGTTGGTGGTATCCACCGACGCATCGGCCGTGTAGCTGTAACTGCCGTCCGCTTTCACCTTGAGCACACCATTGCCAACATCCACAACCTGAGAGTAACCATCACCGCCAAAGGTCAGTGCAATGCCATTGATATGACTGACTCCGGCACCATCGGCACCAGGCACAAAGTCGAAGGCCCCCAGTTTGGTGGTACCTTCCGCCACGCTTTGCGCTGCCTCATCGGTAGCGATCGGACCATCGTCTTCGAAGCGGAACGTTCCGTTGGCCCCTAGATCGAGGCTGGCCTCGGCACTGTCACCATCGGCATCGGTCACGGTCTGCACCAGGGTCAGCACACCATTGCTCAGCGTCAGGCTGACACTGTCATCCGCGCTGCTGGTATTGCCGTGCCAGACATTGTCCAGCAGGTTCAGAGTCACGGCACCACTGATCGGATCGATGGTAAAAGTGAAGTAATCCACTCCGTTGGCACTGCCGGTGATAATGTTGAACGCTTGATTGAGCAGAATTTGAGCGCCCTGACCATTGGTCGCCTGCGGATCGACCGCGTAGAGGCCGCTCGCCACGTTGCTACCGCTCAGTGCCAGGCTGTAACTGATACTACCTGCCCCATCCGACCCGAAGGAATGACTGAACTGGGCTTGCACCGTAGCGGCCGCCAGAGTGGCACTCGCAATACCATCGCCACCCACACCGCCCAGTGCGGGCAGGCTCTCATCCACCATCACGGTCCCCAGACCCGGCGCCTCAACAGCTAGCCCCACTGTCGGGCCATCGTCGTCGAAGCTGAACACCGAGCGCTCGCCATCGGCCAGCACGATGCTGTCCGAGACCCTCACCGGATCGCCATCGGCGTCGGTACGGATCACCTCATACTGCAGCGCCAGGCTGC